>JACCWM010000060.1 GCA_013697635.1 Lujinxingiaceae bacterium
TTGGCGAGCGGCTGAGCGTTTGCTCACTGAGCCTGCCCAGCGAGCTGGTCCAGGCTCTGGTGGCCGCCTCGCCGCTTCACTCGCGCTTTGAGCTTGCCACGGTATCGTCGCGCCTGAGCGCCAAGCACGCGATCGCCTCGGGCATCGTCGATGCCTGCTCCTCGCTCACCGGCACGATCGCCGCGCTGCCCATTCCACTGGCGGACATCGTTCCGATAACCGGCATCCAACTGCTCATGATCGGCAGCATCGCCTACTTGAGCGGGCGCGAGATGACCTTCAAGAGCGCCGGCGAGTTCGCCGTTGCGGCCAGCCTCAACCTGGGTGCAGGGTTCGCCGTACGCCAGGTGGTGCGAAGCACCGTGCGCCTGGTTCCGGTGGCCGGACCGCTGGCCTCGGTGAGCCTGACCACGGCCGGCACCTATGCGCTTGGCCGTGCGGCGATGGCCTACTTTCTGGATTGATTCGAGGCGATCACAGCGAGATGCCCGGCGGTACCAGGATGATGAAGTAGGCCAGACACATCTCGTCGAAGGTGCCATCGCCCCAGCGCAAGTCATGGGGCTCGCGGCCGGGTGACTGGTTTTGCGGTGAGTTGTCGTAGTGGCAGTTGAGCGTGGTGATCCAGTTGCGCGGCACGGTGATCGGCTCCTTGTAGAGGTAGAATCCCTGCCAGTTGAAGTCCCAGCGCGGGATGTCGAGCAGGCACATCTCGCGATCGTTGGCGCTGGCCTTGATGTCGATGCTGCTGCCGAGCATGTGCATGTGCGCCGAGATGCCATAGAGCGAGACGTTGAGCGGCAGCGCCGGGCCGTTGACGGTGGCAAATCCCTCCTTGTCGCCGGCGGCGACGAAGAGGTTGCCCTGGGCCAGTGGAATGATCGCAAGCTCCGAGGGGCTGGCAGCCTTGGTGTAATGCAGGTTGATCTTGGTGCGGTCGGTGCCTTGCTTGTCGTTGAGCGTGTTGTAGTGGACCTGCAAGACGAGCTTTGAGCCCTTGCGAAGGCGGATACCGTGGTTTGCGGGGAACTTGAGCGGCGCGCTGCCCGGTGCCCAGCCGCTGAGCATACGCACGTCGCTGACGCGCGGGCCGCCAAAGCAGGTGTAGCCAGGGCGATCGTCGAGCGCCTCGAGATCAGCAAGCTTGGCCGCTTGGCTCTGCGGAGCCTCGTAGATTATCGCATGATGCACGAGCGCGGGGTTGCCGGGCAGGGTCTCGTAGCCGTTGACGAAGACGTCGGCCTCGAGGCCTGGATCGACGACGAAGCAGCGGTAGTCGTCGATGCTGTTGGCCTCGGGCGGCTGCGGCTTGTATTCGACGCCGGTGTCGAAGACGTAGTCCGGTTGCCCCAGATCAATGCGCTCGGGCAGTACCACGACAACGGCATCGGCTGGATCACCCTCGGGTGCGCCGTCGTCGGCCCAGGCGCGCATCAAGGCGATCTCCTCGCTGCTCAGGCGTCGCTCGTGCTTGAACTCCTGACAACCCTCCAGCGGCGGCCAGGGCGGCATCGTGCCGGCCTCAACCGCGGCCGCGATGAAGAGCGCGAGCGGTTGGACCTCGGCGAAGCTGCCAAAGGCAAAGGGCGCGGTGGAGTTGGGCACGTGGCACTCGTTGCAGTGCATGGCCAAAAGCGGCGCGATGTCGCGGTGGTAGGTGACCGCAGCGCCCGGGTTCGTGGTCGTATCGGACGGGTGCGTGTCGGAGCTCGTGTCCGGCGCGCGGGTGTCTGGGATTGTGTGTGGCGAGTTGTTGTAGGATTGAGAGTCGTCGCAGGCAACGCCCAGCGTGAGCGTCAACGCGCCAATGCAAATCAAGAGAGTATTCGAGGGTTTCATCGTTTCAATCCATCCATCAAAGTGTCAGGTGCCAGGCAGCGCGCAGGCGTCCAAATTAGCAGAAATCTCGGAGCAATTACCAATCATTTTGGGCGAGCGGTCTTTATGCTCAAAACTGATAGAGCGTCAGCGAGTAGATCGAGCTGCGCGTCGACTCGACCTTGTAAAAATACGAGGCGTTTGCCGCCGGCTCGAACTCGAGTTCCAGTCGCCCGTTTCGCTCGCTGGCCTGGGCGACGCGTACATTAGCATCGTTGTAGACCTCGAGTTTGACGTCCGAGGCGCGCCCGTGCTGCACGGTAAGCTCGCCCAAAATGGTCGTGCCCGTGAAGCCCTGGCGCAAGAACCAGTCGGGCTGGCCAGGACAAAGCTTGAGGTCTCTGTGCTCGTCGAGTCCAATGGGCGAGGCCAGCGCGCGCGTGTGGTTGCCCGCATAGCGGTCTCGGTCACCACAGGCGGTCTCAATGTCGAGTTCGTAGCCGTTGGCTGTGTCAGCGGTCTCGATCATCAGATAATGAAATCCCGATTCGGTAGCCGAGTACAACAACTCCTCGTTGTCATCGTTCGACCAGCCCTGCGCAACGCCGCTGCCCTCGCCGAGCACCTGGGCTAGCTGAGAAGGCCCATACAAGGTCATGTCGAGATCGCCCTTGGCGTGGCTGAACCACAACTCGGCCCAGACCGAGTCGCCTTTGACCAGCTCAAAAGTGAAGATGTCCTTGTCCAGCGGCTCACAGATGGCCATGTCATCAAAAGCCGTGTAACCGGGCGAGACCAGGGTGGCCTGTGCGGGCGTGTTGTTGGGCTCGTACTGCTGACCGGCGCAGCCCTGTACACCTTCGGCAAAGGCCGTGACCTGGTAGGCCTGATCATTGCCGCCCACACGCAAAACATAGCTCTGGGCGGGCTGACCTTCGGCGATCTCGATGCGCGCCCAGGCGTAGCCGGTACAAGCCGAGCGTTTCATCGCGACATCTTGCTGCTGGGCGTTTTTGAGGCTCGGGGTGAGCTCGCTTCCCTTGGAGAAGAGCACGTAGACGTCGACCTTTTCGCCGCCCTGGACCTCGATTTTGTGGTAATCATCGCGCGCCGAGCAGGCCCTAAAATGATTCCAGCGCTCGCGGCTGATCGCGGCCGCGTTGGCCGGCGAATCATTGCGCGTGACGTCGTCGATGCAGTCATTCTCATCGGGCGAGTAGGCGATGAAGCTGTAGGAGACGCTTGTCGGGGCGCAGATCACCGCGAGTTCGTCGTCGTCATCGGCGTCGTCGTCATAGGCGCAGATGCTGTAGAAGATGGTCTTGGCGGTGCCCGGCTCGAGCAACTGGTTGGGTATGACTGCACGGTAGAGCGCGCCGTCTTTTGCCATCTCCTCGGCATGGTAGCGCGCGTCGCCGCCGTTGAGCGCGTCGTCGAGGGTCCAGTACATATAGACGCTCGTATATCTGGCCGCGCCCGCTGCGCTCAGCGTGGCGTCGACGGCATAGCCCTTGTGGGTGCGCTGGGCTTTGAGCGCGCTGTGGGTGATCGTGTCCTCGGCCAGGCACGTGTCCGAAGTGGGGTCAACGTCGACCGTACCGGAATCCTTTTGCTTGATGATGATCGTGACCTTGTGCTCGACGGGGGTATTGTCCTCGTCGTCACCGATGAAGACCACCGAGTGCACACGCTTTGAGGCCTGCAGAGGCGTTGGCATCCAGCTGAAACGCGCTTCCAGGTCGCTGATTTGTTCGAATTCGGCGCCCTCGGGAGCGAGGTGGGCGGGCATCTCCATGAGCACGCGGCGCGAGTCGTCGTCGCGAACGCGCACCTCGATGACCAACGGTTGACCGCTTGCCGGATCGTAAAGCTCGCTGGCCGAGTTCAAGAATCGCGGCAAGCCGTTGCCGGCTCGGATGCGCACATTGACCACCCGCTCGGTGGTCTGACCCGTGTTGCTCGTCGCCGCGAAGATCAACCGTCGCGGCGTATCGCCGGTCACGTCGCTTGCGATCGGGTCCCAGGTAAACGTTGCTGAGTTTTGGTAGCTCTGAAACTGTGCGCGCTCGGGCTTGTCGGCGATCTTCAACTGCACCGGGCCGCCTTGCGGATCCGTGGCGGTGATGTGGATCTGGATGATGTCCTGGCCGACGATGTAACTCTCCTCGGAGCGCACGTCGACGGTGATCAGCGGGGGTTGCATCAGCGGATCGTCGGCCGAGCAGCCGGCCAAGCCCACGATCAGGGCGAGCAGTGCGAGCAGCAGGCGTGGGGCTGGAATCAATTTCAAGGTTCGGGCGCTCATGGTGAAAAACCTGGCGGTTCAAGGCCTCTGCTGTAACCGATGCGAAGAAAGCCTGCTGAGGCTAGCAAAGTTCCCGGCGAAAAGGAACAACTTGCGCCCGCGCCTCAGTCGTCGTCGCTGACAAGCTCGATGCCTTCGACGATCACCTCGTCTTCCTCGACTTCGCCGGCGAGCTTGATGCCGGGTCCGAGGCTCTTGTCGTCTTCGACGTCTTTACCCAGCTTGATGCCCGCGCCGGGCTGTTTGTCATCGATCTCGGGCTTGGGCGCAAGCGAGATGCCCGCGCCCAGGGGTTCCTCGTCGGCCTGCTCGCCGACGACAATTCCTGGCAAGGACTCGCTGTCGTCATCCTTGACCTGATCGGCCAGGCGAATGCTCGCATCGAGCTTGACCTCGCCAGGCGCCGGGTCGGGCTCGATGATCACGATGCTTGCCACGGGCTCGGAGTCGGCCTTTTTGCCGCGCTCTTGTGCTGTGACGAGTCCGCTGGCCGCCACCAGGGCAGCGAGGGCAATCAGAGCGACCAAAGACTTGCCAGAATTGTTTTTCATCACGCACCTCCGCAGGAGCGCGCCCAAAGCTTGCGGCGCACTGCCCATGATTCTAGCGAGCATGCGCGACAAAAGAAACAGAGCGCCTTTAGAGCTCGCTTGCCAACGTGTCCAGATACAGACGCATGAAGGCCAATCGGCGCTCGGCCTGGCGGCGCCCGCTCTCGGTGTGAAAGAGCGTGAGCAGGCCCAAGAGCTTGGTATAGAAGTGATCGACGGTGTAGACGCCGTCATCGGGGCTGCGCTCGGCGCAAAACGGATCGTCGGCCGACAAGGTCAGCCGGCCCATCTGGCCGCCGCACTCGAAGGTGCGCGCGATGCCGATCGCGCCCAGCGAGTCGAGCTTGTCGGCGTCGCTGACGATGCGCGCCTCGAGGCTCTGGGGTAGAAATCCTGCCGAAAAGGAGTGGCAGCGTATCGCCTCGCAAACGAGCGCTACGCGCTCGGGCGCAAGCTTGTCGGCCAGCCAGTCGGCGGCGCGCTCGGCGCTCATGGTCGAGGCCATTCGGCGCTTAGGGTGGTCCTTGGGCAGGTTGACCAGATCGTGCATTACTGCGGCCAGCCTGACGACGAGCAGGTCTGCGCCGGGCTCCTCGGCGGCCAATGCGCTGGCATTTTTGAGCACGCGCTCGATGTGGTTCCAGTCATGTCCGGCGCCCGAGGGCATCTCAGCTTGCGTCCAGGCGATCGCTTGTTCGAGCAGTTCGGGGGCGTCTGTCATCGCTTGCTCCTTTTGCAAAGCCTTGAAATGCGTTGGCCAAGATGCCACTCGTTGGAGCCGTTGTCGCGTTGATTCGAGACGGCTAAGGCCGTATTCTGAGCCATCGGAGAGTGGTTGGTGTGCCCCAAAGTGAGGATGTATGAAGATCTTGATGGCCCTGGCAGCGAGCGATTTCGACCCCACCGAGAGCGCCATCCCGTGGAAGGTGTTGACCGAGGCTGGCCATGAGGTGGTCTTCGCCACGCCGGATGGACAGCCAGCCCGGGCCGACGAGCGCATGGTGAGCGGGCGCGGATTGTCGATCTTCAAGGCCATGCTCAAGGCTCGTGTCGACGCGGTCGAGGCCTACGCCTTGATGTGCGAGGATGCCCATTTTCAGTCGCCGTGCTGCGCCTATGCTCAACTTGGCGAGCAGAGCTTTGACGGCCTGCTCTTGCCCGGCGGCCATGCGCCCGGCATGAAGACCTACCTCGAGTCGGGCAGCTTGCAGCAGGCCGTGGCATTGGCATTTGTTGCCAACAAGCCCGTGGGCGCGATCTGTCACGGCGTGATCGTCGCGGCCAGAAGCCAGGATCCATCGACCGGTCTCTCGTCACTTCATGGGCGAAAGAGCACCGCTTTGCCGCGCGCGATGGAGCTTAGCGCCTGGGCGCTGACGTGTCTGTGGCTGGGCAACTACTATCGCACCTATCCCGAGACGGTCGAAGCCGAGGTGCGCCGGCGGCTGGCCGATCCGCGCGACTTTGACGCGGGCCCCTCCTCGCTGCTTCGTGACAGCCCGCAGCACCTCAAGCGCGGCTTCGTGGTGCGCGATGGCAACTACCTCTCGGCGCGCTGGCCTGGCGACGCCTACCGCTTCGCCCAGCAGTTTTGCGCCATGCTCGACGAGCGCAAACTCTGATCGGACTTGCCCCTCAAAAAACAAAACCCCTGCCGGGCAAGATGCCCGACAGGGGTTGTAAGGAGTTCTCAAAGACGCCGAGCTCCCGGCGTCTTTGAGAGGCCGTCGACGATCAGCGAATGAAGAGATAGCCAGCCTGGTCGGTCGTGCTCGTCGCATTCCAGTGGCTATGCACACCCGTATTCCAGTAATTGCCATTGGAGGAATTGAAGGTCGAGTAGATGCGGCCAATTTGTTGATGACCGAGCATCGATGCGCTCTGATGACAAATATGAGTTGAGGTATCGGTGCCATCGATGATGTGCAAGCCGAACTCGTTGAAGGCGTCCGAGGCAGCACTGGTGCAGGCCTGAGCATTTTGGGTGAGTACGGTGCCATCGGCCCGATACACGGTCATGCCCATCTGGGCGGCGACATTCTCACCACAGCGCGTGGCGCCGTTGAAGTAGTTGCAGCTGCCCTTGAGCGTGCCGGTGATGTAATTCCTGGTCGAGCCACCGACAAAGGCCAAGAACTCGCGGTTGGTGCCGCTCGTCGCATAGATGTCGCCGGCGTTGATGCTGTACTGGACGACGCCGGCGTTGGTGCCCGCACGCACGAGCGCGAGCGACTGATCGACGGTGTTGATCGGCCCGTAGTGGCTGGCACCCGGGCGCGGATAGCTGTTGTCCCACAGATCCCAGATGCGGGTTCCCGGGCGGCCGTTGTTGCCGTGAATTGTCGCGAGCGTCCAGCCGCCGCCAGCGGTCTCCATGTCGCAGTAGGCGTTAAAGGAGGACTTGCCGCCGATCCCGTCGGTGTCGAGCGGGTAGATGCCGCTGCGCTTGTAGCCGGCAGCCAAAAGCTCCTTGCAGCTCTTGTAGACCGGGATATCGCGCACCCAGACGTAGCCAAAGGCGGCCGTGTTGCGATCGAGTCCGGCCGCGGTGTTACAACCCGAGTTGTTTCCGACGCTGAAATTGCCAAGACTGCAGGTACTACCGGCGGCGCCGATGCCAATGCGTGAATCCGGCGAGCTGCAGTTGTCCTCGTTGTTTCCGAGCAAACCGATGCGTACCCGTGAACCATCAGAGGTCGTGCGCACGTTGAATCCCTCGGCGTTGCAGAAGGACTGGACCTGGCCCGTGGGCATGGTGCGCATCCAGGCCTGCCGGCCGACCTTAAAGGGCGTCTGTGCCGCAGTCAGGAAAGTGGCCTGAAGCGAGGCGCCTTCGGTGGCGATCGGCAAGTAGGTGGGGCTCGGCACGGCGCTGGTGCCAATGGGCGTCTCCAAACCGACCAAGATCTGGGTATAGGGCAGATCGAGAAAGCTCTGGAATTTGCCCTGTTCGCGGTCAAAGCCCGGGTTATTGTTGGCCAGAAGCGTGTTGTTGGTCCAGATCCCCTGATCGTAGGCAAAGGTGCCCAGCGTGCCATTGGCCTTGAGCGCCAGCGTCCAGCCGCCGCCGTGGCGCGTCATGTCGCAGTAGGCGTTGTAGTTGGTGCCGTTTGCCGCGCGCAGCGGATAGGGGCCGTTGATGCCCTCGACGCCGGCGTTGAACACCGTGTCCGTTTGGCGGTAGTCCTGGCAGCTTCTGCGCGGCGCAGGCTTGGCGTCGTTGGTCGAGCAGATCACCCAACCTCGGTAGTCGGCGCCGGCAGGCAAGGCTTGCGTCGCCGGTGCGTCGTTCCAGACGCCGAACTCGCACAACGGCGACGCACTGGAGCGGTAGAGGAAGGAGGCGGTGGTGTTGTCACCGTTGGGCTCGGCAACCGCCCCGTTGCACATGGTGTTGGCATCGCTCATGTAGAACTCGCATGGGCTGCCTTTGCAGATGCCCTGCCAGTTGTTCAGCCCCACGGCGCCGTTGGTCTTGGGGTAGATGTTAACCACGTTGGGCGGCAAGTTGTTGTTCCATGCCGTGATCGCCTTGAGGTGCGTGTACGTGCGCGGCACGATCATTTCCATGCCGATTGACGTGCAGGACGTCTTGTAGGCCGCCGGATCTGAGCCCAGGGTGTTGCTGTCACGGCGCACCATGGTGTAGCCGGCGCCGAAGTCGGTGGTCAGATCACAGTAGACCGAGACCGCGCCGTAGGGCTGTGTGGGGCCGTCCGGATCGATCACGTAGGTGCCGTTGGCCGTGGCGAGGTTTTTCTGAGCGATGTCCTGGCAGCTCGTCGGCGTGTAGCAGGTGCCCGAAGTGCAAAAACCCGAGACGCAGTCTGCGCCATCGGTGCAGGCCTGGCCATGTGCACAGCCCGCGCAGCTGCCGCCACAGTCGACATTGACCTCGTTGCCATTCTTGACGCCGTCAGAGCAGGTCGGAGCTTGGCAGATGTTGCCGGTACAGACGTTGCTCTGGCAGTCATTGGGACCAAGACAGACCTTGGCCGCGGCACACGGAGCGCAGCTGCCGCCGCAGTCAACGTCGGTCTCGTTGCCGTTTTTGGTGCCGTCGTTGCAAGCGGCGCTGATGCACTGGCCGGTGGTCGAGCACACATTGGTGGTGCAGTCGCTTCCCTGGCTGCAGCCCTGGTTGGCTGCGCACTTGGTCGCACAGTTGCCGCCGCAGTCGACATCGGTCTCGGTGCCGTTTTTCACGGTGTCATTGCAGGTTGGTGTCTGGCAGGTGTTGTTGGCGCAGCGGCCGCTGATGCAGTCGCCAGGCAGGATGCAGCCCTGGTTGTCGGCACACGGAGCGCAGTTTCCACCACAGTCGACGCCGGTCTCGCTGCCGTTTTGGACGGTGTCGGTGCAGCTTGGCGCCTGGCAGGTGTTGTCCTGGCCACAGATGCCGCTCGTGCAGTCGGGACGGGTGGCGCAACCGGCACCGTCGGCGCAGGGGCCACAGCTGCCGCCACAGTCGACGCTGGTCTCGCTGCCATTTTGTACGGTGTCGGTGCAGCTTGCAGCCGAGCAGGTATTATTCGAGCCGCAGACGCCGCTGACGCAGTTCGAGCCGTGGGTGCAGGCCTTGTTTGCAGCACACGGAGCGCAGCTGCCGGCGCAGTCGACGTCGCTCTCATTGCCGTTCTTGACGGCGTCGTCACAGCTTGCCGGCTCGCACAGGTTGTCCTCGCATACCAGGCTGCGACAGTCGCTCTCGCTCTCACAGCGGCGACCATCATCGCAAGGCAAGCAGCTGCCGCCACAATCGACCGCGGTCTCGCTGCCGTTTTGCACGTCATCATCGCAGCTCGGGGCCTCGCAGGTGTTGTTGTCGCAGATGCCGCTCTGGCAGTCACCGGCGACCTCACATTGCTTGCCGTCCGCACAGGACGCGCAGTTTCCACCGCAGTCGATGTCGGTCTCGTCGCCGTTGAGCGCCGAGTCCGTGCAGCTCACCGCGATACAGCGCCCGCTGGTCTGATCGCAGATCGCGCTCTCGCAATCGGCGTGGGCATTACAGTTTTTGGTGTCGGCGCAGGGCGCGCAATTTCCGCCACAGTCGATGTCGCTCTCCACACCGTTTTGCACGTTGTCGCTGCAACTTGGTGCCTTGCAGGTGTTGTCCGAGCCGCAGTAGCCGCTCGCGCAGTCACTGGCGTCCGCGCAGCCCTTGGTGTCGGCGCAGGGCGCGCAATTTCCGCCGCAATCGAGGTCGGTCTCGCCGCCGTTTATGACCTGATCGTCGCAACTCGCCAGCGCGCACTCACCGGCCGCGTTGCAGACGCCGCTGGCGCACTCGCTGCCGTGGACGCACTCCGGCTCGGCAGCGTCGGTCTCGACGTCGACGCCGACATCGGTCTTGCCCTTGATCGGATAGACTTTGGTATCACCCAGATTACAAGCGGAGGTAAACAACACCACCCAAAGCAGGACCAAACAACATAAACAACGCATAGATCGGTGCATCGAATAACCTTTCATTGACAATTAGATGGATGAAAAATGTGGGAAACCCACAGCCAAGAATGGATTGAGCAAGATTAGCTTGGCTCTGGTTTCTAATCAAGCGCCAAGAAGATGGGAATCCTTGTGTTAAGGCCAATATTTTGCGGCAAGAACATCTAGTCGTTTCGCACATCAAAGACCATGTTTGCACCGCGCAAACGCTCGACGAGGCGCTGGCCCATGGCCGAGGCCGGCGTGAGCACCCCGGCGGGCAGTCCGATGTCGCCAACCTCTCGCGCCAGACAGATCGCGGACTCGGCGAGCATGATCGCGGTGGCGCCATAGCCAGGATCGCGGCTGGCGCTGACCTCGCCCATGACCTTGAAGGGCTTTTGCTCGGCGTCGACGCCGCGGCCAAACAGCCGGATGGTGAAGTGGCCGTTTTCGATCTGATCGCGGCTGGGGCCTTCGCCCGGCGCGGGCAACGCATAGCGCTCAAGCAACTTGCGCGTCGGGGCGATGGCCATCGCTGCGACAAACGCGCCCACGCCAGCGGTGAAACCAATGGCCTTGAGCGCGCCCATCGGGCCTCGGCCAAGGCTCATCGACTCACCGTAGCGAAAATCACGGCTGTAGCGATAGTCGAGCAGCGCATTGGAGCGACGCACGACCTTCTCGTTGACTGGAGCCATCAAAAAGGGCGCCGTCCAGGCATCGAGCTCGGCCTCGTGGCGTACGCCGCGTTGAAAATTGCCGTCGGGACCGCGGCGCTCGGCGGCCGGGTTGAGCGCGTAGGGATCGGCCATCGCGCGGCGCGCTTCGTGGTTGTGGCCCATCTCCTCGATCGAATTGCTCACGGTGGCCAGCGTGCCGCCCGAGGCCGCGCCGCTCAGGCGCCAGACGACGAACTTCACCTGCGTGCAAGGCGCGCCCCACTGCTCGAGCGCGAAGTCTTGGATCATCAACGTGCCCAGATCGCTTGGAATCGAGTCAAAGCCGCAGCAGTGCACGATGCGCGCCCCACGCGCGCGTGCGGCCTCGTGGTGCGTGTCGATCGTGCGCTGCATCCACTGCACCTCGCCGGTCAGATCACAGTAGTCGGTGCCGCCCGCCACACAGGCCGCGACCAGGGCGTCGCCGTAGCGCGCGTAGGGCCCGACCGTCGTGCAGACCACGCGGGTGCGCGCGGCGATTGCGTCGAGGCTCGCTCGATCGTGGGAGTCGGCGACGAGCACGGGCAAAGAGGCCAAACCCAGCTCATCGCGAAGCGCTTCGAGCTTGGCAGCGCTGCGCCCGGCAATGGCCCAGCGCAGACCGGAGTCGCCGTGGTGCTCGGCCAGATACTCGGCGATCAGGCGGCCGGTAAAGCCGGTCGCGCCAAACAAGACGATCTCGAACTCGCGTTTCTCGCGCATGGAGCTGGCCCAAAGTAAAAGGTTGCTATGAACTGCTGGTGTCTGGCGCGGCGAGTCATAGCGCGTCTGAGCGCGAAGCTCAAGGCCACCCTGCATTGCTTTGCATTGGTGCTCCGCCTATGCTAGCGAGGTCGTTTCAGGCAAGGGGTCGAATCCAAATTTATGAGTGTTTCCAATGCGTACCAAGCACATAGCGTTGATGATTGTGGTGATGGTCTTTATGGCGAGCCTGGTCGCGTGCTCGTCTCCTACGCGCCGTGGCAAGGGTGGTGGCACGAGCGATGACGTGGTGGACGAGGCGTCATCGGTCGATGACGCCTCGTTTGAAGACATATTTTGGCCCGATCTGGGCGGGGAGCCTGATGCCGACAATCCGCTGCCGACGCTCTGCGGCAACGGCGTGCTCGATCCCAACGAGACCTGCGATCCGGCGATCGCTTCCGGGCCGGGCGCCTGCCCGACCGAATGCGCGACCGACGATCTGTGCCTGATCGCAAGGCTGGTCGGAGATCCGCTGGCATGCCGGGCCCGCTGCGCGCTCGAGCCTATCACGGAGTGCCGCCACAACGACGGCTGCTGCGCGGTGGGATGCACAGCCGCCCAGGACAATGACTGCTCGGCGAGCTGTGGCGACGGCATCTTGGACCAAAATGAGAACTGTGATCCGGGCATCCCCAGTGGTCCGGGCGCCTGCCCGACGAGCTGTTCCACCTCGGATGCCTGCACCGACGCAAGCCTGGTGGGCAGCGCGCCAAACTGCACGGCGCGTTGTACGCTGCAAAGCAAAACGGCCTGCATCGACGGTGACGGCTGCTGCCCCTCGGGCTGTCATAGCGGCAACGACAACGATTGCACCGCCGTGTGCGGCAACGGAATTGTCGAGCCCGGTGAGAGCTGCGATGGCAATTGTCCGACGAGCTGCACCGGAAATGCCTGCACCAGCTACGCCATGAGCGGCTCGCCAGCCAACTGCAACGTGGTCTGCACGAGCTCGCCAATCACGCTGTGCCGCGACAACGACGGCTGCTGCCCGAGCGGGTGCACCTCGGCCAATGACAACAACTGCGTGCCCAACCAGACAGGCAGCGCAACCGGCTCGCCATGCACCAGCGCCGCGACCTGTTCTGGCGGGGCAAGTGCGACCTGCGCCAGCGCCGACTTCAAGGATGGCTATTGCACCCGATCGTGCACGGACACTACGAACTGCCCTGGCGGCAGCCACTGCGCCGCGCTCAACACCACCGAGAATATGTGCATCAAATCCTGCACGCTCGACAGTCATTGCCGCAGCGACGGCTACCGCTGCTACGACCCAAACGGCGGCACTACCCTGGGCTGCTGGCCCTCGGGCTTAGGCAACGGAGCGGTGGGTGCGGCCTGCGCCGGCGTCTACCAGTGCGCGGGCGGCAATAACGCGGTCTGCATCCACGCCTGGTCGGGAGGCTACTGCTCGCTCAAATGTGTTGCTGGAGACGGTACCTGCCCGACGGGCTCGATCTGTGATGGATTCATCTACGCGCCAAACCGGTGCCTCAAGAGCTGCACCTCAGGGCTGAATTGCCGCCCGGGCTACAATTGCTCGACCACGTTTTTCTTCGGTGATGTTTGCACGGGCTCTTGAGCCCCTGGCCTCAATCGACGATCTGAAAGTGCTCGGCCAGATAGGCGGCGCTGGCCGCGGCCATGGCTTTTGCAAAGGCCAGCAGCGCGCTGTCTGAGAAGCGCACGCTGCGGTTGACCTCGAGCTGCAGGCCGCTGACCAGGCCGCCATCGCGCGAGCCGTGGCGGCGCGTATTGTCACCACCACTGAAGTAGGCATCGCCTGAGGCCGGGGCGGGCTGAGAGGGGCTGGGCACGCTGGGAAAGTCGCGCGCCTCGAGGTAGGCGCCAAAGCTCGTCGGCCCACGCACGAGCTGGCTAAAGCTCAACCGCTCAGCGCTGTCCTCAGCCAGCCTTCGCACGCTGCTCGCCTCGCTATAGCGGGCCTCGTCGAGCACGGCGTCGCTGCGGCGAAGGTCATTGGCGCTCAAAAGGTAGCCGAGCTCGACGCGCTCGATCTCGTGAGAGTGACCATGCACGTCGAGATACAGGGCGCGAGAATAGTTTTCGACGGCAAAATCTTTGGCCTCGTCGATGAAGGCGTGAAACTCGTGCCAGGCCGCCTCGGCCACGGCGTTTCCCTGGGCCGCATCTTCGAGCTCGCGGTTGGCGTCGAGCTTGGAGCGCGCGAGCAGGTTGATGATCACGTGAGGGCGCCGACCGGTGGCCTCGAAGAGCGCCTCGGCGAACTCGCGGCTGAGCTCCTGGGTGTTGTGATCGCGCAGCACGAGGCCGGTGCGCTCCGGGATGTCGTCGGGTTTCAGATAGCCGCCGTGTGCCGCCGAGACGATCACGGCGTTGTCACCGGCGATGAACTCGATATAGCCCGTCTCGGAGAAATAGGACTGGCCGGCGACATAGGGCCAGCTCGCCGCAGCATCGATGAGCGCCGCATCGGCATCGAGCCTTGCGACGTCGAGCCTTGCGATGTCGCCTTCGATCTGGACGTCGCCGTCGCGCCGCTCCATGACATCGAATGGGGCCTCGGCATCGGCGTCAAGTGCCGCATCAAGGCCGTAGGCCACGTCCAGAGCGACGTCTTGATACGGGCGCCCAAACTGCGTGGGATCGGAATCACACGCCCAAACGCCGGCCGCAAGCGTGAGCAGGGCAGCAAGCGTGACGATTGTTTTATGCATCATCTGGCGATTCAAACCTCTCTCCAAGTCATCATTCAACCCAACGCACCACCGTCTCCATGATCTCGACGCGCCCGTAGTCCGGATCGTCCTCGTAGGTGATCACGTATTTGAGCTCGTCGTCGCTCAGAAAGACGACTGGAGCTGGAAAGATCGCCAGGCCGATGCGCAGAAAAACTTTGCGGATCGGCTCGGGGTTGGCCGAGAAGGCCTCGGGCTCGCCGCCGACGATCGGGACACGCAACACGTTGGCCTCCAGGTCGCGACAAAGCAGCCACTTGCCCGCCGGCGAGATGCGCGGCGAGATGCATCGGGCAAAACTTGTGGACGCGCCGCTTTGGAGATCGACGCGGTGCACTGTGGGCCTGTTGTTAGCCTGGCCCTCGAAGGAATCCGTGAAATAGGCGTCGAGCGCGGCGCTCACGGTGACCTCGTGGCCCGCATCGCCAGCCGCCAGGTGCCAGGGACCGCGATCTTCGGTGAACATGAACGACTGGGTCGAGCAGCCATCGCCACAATCGTAGGTGGCCGTGACGACGAGCGCCTTTTTGTGAGGCTCGATGCGCGCCGCGCAAGTGCGAATCGGCTTGGCCTCGGCCCAGGCGACGAGCTCGGCGCAGGCAGGCCCCTCGAGCGTCCACCTGTCCCCCTCGAGCGCTTTGCCGCTTGCCTGCAAGCGGGCGACGGCCTCCTCGATCCCGACGTCTCCAATCGGGCGCGCCGCGCGTTTAACGCGCTCAACGGAGGCGTCGGCGCTCGCACTCGGCGCGCTCTGACAGCCCGCCATGCTCAAAAGGGAGAGTGTTAACAGGGATGTGAGACGTAATTGGCGAGTCATGGCGTTTGCCGGGGCTTGGGAAGATGATGTCGTGGCCGCCATCGTACGCCATGCGAGGTGAGCTGATCAACCTCGTACCACCTGACGTGCATCTGCCAGGCATAGTGTGTATGGTCGGCGGCGAACTCTCACGGTGTCAGACCTATATTGCCGAGGTACAAAAGATGGCCGAAAACATCCTGGTGACGATCAGCTTTAGCCACTTTTGCGAGAAAGCACGCTGGGCGCTCGATCACCACGGCGTCGATTACCGCGAGGATGACCACGCCCCGATCTTTCACATGCTGGGCACTTATCCGCGCGGCGGCGGCCGCACGGTGCCCGTGCTCGTGACCGCTGCTGGCGTCTTCTCGGATTCGACCGACATCTTGAAGCATCTCGACGCCGTCGCGACCGACGCTTCCAAACGCCTGTTTCCGGCCGACGAGTCCCAGCGACTCGAGGTGGAGGAGCTCGAGGAGCTCTTCGACAAGACGCTCGGGCCGGCCACGCGCCGCCTCTTGTACTCTAGACTCTTGGGTGAGGGCGCCTTCATGAAGCGCATGCTCAAGCTCAACGGGCCGGCCTGGCAGCGCGCGCTGGTCGGGCCGAGCTTCCCGCTGATCAGAAGCGCCATTCGTCGCGCCTACCGCATCAACGATCAGAGCGCCCAGCGCTCGCGCGAGCGCATCGAGGAGGTCTTCGCCCTGGTCGAGGAGCGCATCGCCGATGGCCGCCGCTACCTGGTCGGCGACAGCTTGAGCGCGGCCGACATCACCTTCGCCTCGCTGGCAGGCGAGCTGGTCTTTCCGGCGCAGTTTGGCTTCACTCTGCCGGCCCTCGACGAGGCGCCAGCCGGGGTCGTCGCCCTGGTCGAGGAGATGCGCGCGCGCCCTGCCGGCCGGTTCATCCTCGATCTCTACGCCCGCGATCGCGCGCCCTCCACGGCGCGCGCTTAGGAGCACCTTGGGCACCCGCGCGACAATTCCCCCTTTGATGAAAGGAACCAGCGCTCAACGTGGTTCTAACCTTGTGGCGGACTGGGCAGATGTCGACAACTGGACATACGCGCCGATCTGTGGAATGAGCAAAGTGCATAAGGCCTGGTGCCCAAAGAGCAGCGATGACGTGGACGATGACAGACGATAGAGATGACGCCGTTCAGACGACACCGGCGATCATGACCCTAAAGGCCCTCTTACCGGAGGGCTTGAAGTCCTTGCCGCAGCCGCTGCGCCGCGCGCTCGAGCGCGACGACTATTCGACGGCGCTCTCGCTGGCGAACAAGGCCTATGCCGAAAAAGGCGCCCAGGACAAGATCGCGCCTTTGACCTACGCGATCTTGCTGGTGGGCCGCGATCTGGTCGATGAGGCCATGGGCGTGTTGCGCCGCGCGCTGACCTACCATGCCCAAGACGTCTCCTTGCAGCTGGCCCAGGTCGAGGCCTTGATGGTCGACACCAATTTCGAGGCGGCGATGGCCTTGATGGAGGGGTTGCGCTCGGTGAGCACGGCCGAGCCGCGCCACTGGAGTTTCTTGGGCGACATGTACCTTGACCTGGGCCGCGAGGAGGACGCGATCGATTGCTACGAGCGCGCCATCGAGATGGGCAGCCGCAGCGTCGAGGTGGCCTTTCGCCTTGGCCACCTGCTGCTCGACCGCGACGAGCTGTCCCGGGCCGCGCGCCACTTCGAGTACGCCGCGCGCCTGGCACCGAACAACGCGCTGGTCTGGGAGACCACGGCCGACGTCTTGTTGCAGCTCGGCGAGATCGAGCAGGCGATCTACGCCTACACGCGTGTACTCAAGTTCGATGCGCACAACGCGCGCACCTGGATGTATCTGGGTCTGGCCTACCAGGAGGCCGAGACGCTCGATAAGGCCATGGAGGCTTTCGAGCGCGTGGTCGCCCTCGAGCCGGAAAACGCCTTTGCCTGGATTCAGCTCGGTCACATGCAGATGGGCCTGGGCTATCCCGAGCAGGCCTTGCAAAGCTATCGCAAGGCCGCCGCCTTGGAGCCCGAGAACATTGACGCGCTCAAAGGCGCGGTGGGCGCGGCCTTCGAGTTGGGCGATATGGCCGAAGCCGAGCAGCTCGCTCACGAGGCCGTGCGACGCAAGCCCGACGAGGCCGAGACCCACTACAGTCTGGGCGTCGTGATGCTCGCCCTGCGCCGCCCGGCTGAGGCGCTGCTCGCCTTGACCCGCGCCGTCGAGGGCGACCCGCACCAGGCGGCGTTTTTGGCCTCGCTGGCGCTGAGCGAGCTGATGCTCGGCGAGTCCGAACCGGCCCATGTCCATATCCACCAGGCCGTAGCCCTTGGCGTGGAGAGCAACTCGCTGATGGCCTTTACCGAAGAGCTGCTCAAGACCGGCAGCTACGATCAGGCGCTGAGCTTTTTGCGCGACGTCAACAACGATGAGCCCACCTGGCGGGTGGTCGTGCCGATGCTGGCGTTTTTGTCGCTCGGGCTCAAGCGCGAGCGCGCCCTTTTGGCCGAGCAGATCGCCGACTTTATCACCACGTTGCGCGCACAACCCCAGGTCGTGCCCGTGATGTGGGATTTCGAGGAGCTCGACCGCCTGGCGATGCGTCTGGAGGCCGAGCTACGTAAGATTTTCGTCCTGATGATAGGCGTCGTGGAAGGACGCAAGGATCTCGAGAACTTCGAATCGAAAAGCAACCTTTGATGGATCAATTCATGTCTGCTTGCACCCGTTATGCGATAACGCTCGCTGTCACTTTGGCCCTGATTGGCTGCACGCGCGAGAATCCCGCCTACAACCCCGACCCGCTGCTGCCCGACCAGTGCCGCGAGGGCCAGGAGGTCTCCGAGTCTTTCGAGAGCTATGAGCGCCCCGACCTGCTCGACGTGCTGCTCGTGGTCGACAACTCCGGCGATGTCGAGGCCCAGCAACTCAGCCTGGCGCGCGCGATGCCCCAACTGCTCGAGCCCCTGGCTCAAGAGCAGATCAACGTGCGCGTGGGCGTGATGACCACCGATGCCACCGTAGCCGCGGGCCTTGCGCCGCCGGGCAAGAGCGCGCCCAACTGCGCGACCAACACCGCCAACGTCGCAGACTCCGAGGCCCAGGAGAACTGGATTCAAGTCGCTGCCTGCAATATCCAGCAGGGCAAAAACGGCGACAGCTTCCAGCGCGCACTGGAGGTGATCGAGCGCGCCGTAATCAGCGAGCCCAGCTCGCTCAGCACCTTTCGCCGCCCGCGCGCGCGCCTGCTGATCATCGTGGTCTCCAACGAAGACGATTGCTCACAGCAAGAGCCCCTGGTCGCCAGCGGTGACGTGCTGGTGCGAAACCTGTGCTCGTGGAACCCCGACAAGCTCATCGATACGCGCGCCTGGGCCGAACGCCTGCGCGCCAAGGCCAAGAGCCCCGAGGGCATCGCGCTGGCCACAATCGCCGGGCCGACCTCCTCGGTGCCCATTGAAGATGGACGCGACGTGCGCCCGCTTTGCCAGAGCTCGATGGGCGCCGCCTATCCCAGCAACCGCCTCTACGAGGTGACCAACTACTTTGGCACCAACGGCCACTATGACAACATCTGCAGCCACGATCTCTCCCAGCAGATGCGCGAGATCGCCCGCCACCTCGCGCTGGCCAGCACCGTCACGCTGTGCCCCGGCCGCCAGCTCACCCACGAGCCCCTCGCAGTTCAAGCGCGCACCGGCGCCGAGCGCGTCGACATCGGCCTGGGCGCGCACGGCGTGGTATTCTTGGGACGAAACGAGGCCTGCCCAAACGGAGCCCTCAGCCTCAATGCCCAGGCCCTGCGCGGCGTCAACAGCGTCGAATCCCAGTACTGCGTGATCCCCTGAACACACACCGGCGCTGATTTTATCTCTGTAGCCTGCGATTCAACGTTATTTTGCGCGAAGGCAAGCCTTTATGGCCGTCAAGAATTCACCCAAGAAGACCGAGAAGTCGGAAGCTAAAAAGCCTGCAGCCGAGAAGCCAGCGGCCAAAAAACCTGCAGCCGAGAAGCCTGCAGCCAAAAAGCCTGCAGCCGAGAAGCCTGCAGCCAAAAAGCCTGCAGCCAAAAAGCCAGCGGCCAAGAAACAAACGACAAGCGCAACATCCGGGCCGCTCACCGGGCCGCTCACCGAGTCCGATATCGAGGCGCTCGATTTCAGCGACCTGGCGCCCTCGCGTGGCCTCGAGGATGCGAGCATCGATCGCGACGAGGGCTTTATGTCGACGCCCGACGGCCTGCAGATTTTCTGGCAATCCTGGTCGCGCGATCCGAGCCTGCAGCGCGCGTCGGTGGCCTTGATGCACGGCTACGGCGAGCACAGTTCGCGCTACAACCACATCGCTGCGGCCCTGGTGCGCGCAGGTTACAACGTCATGGCGATCGATGCGCGCGGCCACGGACGAAGCACGGGCGCGCGCGCCCACGTCACACGCTACCACGACTATGTCAGCGATCTGGCCATGCTCAAGCGCAAGCTCGAGGGCCGCTGGCCCCAGCTTCCGCTCTTTGTGCTCGGCCACTCCAACGGCGGCCTGATCGCGCTGCGCTATGCGCTCACCCAGCCCACGCGCATTCGCGGCTTCGTCGTCACCAGCCCGCTGGTCGCGATCAAGGCCGAGATCCCGGCGGCCAAGGCCTTTGCCGGCACGATCATGAGCAAGCTCTGGCCCTCGTTCTCGATGCCCTCCGGGCTCAACCCCGACCACGTCTGCCAAGACAGCGACGTCGTCAGCCAATACGCCCTCGATCCGCTCGTGTTGCGCGTGGCCACGGCGCGCTGGTTTACCGAGACCAAGCTCGCTGGCGCCGAGTTGATCGCCAAAGCCCCGCAAATTGACCAGCCCTTTCTCTTTCTCGTGGCCGGCAATGACGCTATCGTAGATCCGGCCGCCGCCGAGCGTGCTTTCCACCGATTGGGAAGCCGTGATCGGGAGCTCGAGATCTACCCCGATCTTTTCCACGAGATCCTCAATGAGAAGGTCTGGCCCGATGTTGTGCGCCGGATCATCGGCTGGATGGAGCGCCACCGCACCGATTCAACCCTGAAGAAGTGAGCCAAGATGTTGTCGATGATCAAGCCCGCGCGTCAACAAGTCTGGCATGGGCGAGCGCTCTGCCTCGTGCTCGCGCTGTGCTTTGGCGCCGGCTGCTCCGCACAAAGGCTTGGCGACGAGGAGCGCGAGGAGATCGAGCGCGTGATCCGCACCGGCGTGGAGATGAAGGACGATCCCTACGTCCGCGTGGAGACCTTGCGCATCCTGGAGTTGGCCGCCGATCCGGCGCTCAACGGCTTTGTCGAGCCGCGCATCAGCGACAGCTCGCCGGCCGTGCGCGTGGCGGCGCTGCGCGTCTTGCTCAAGACCGACCACCCTCAGGCCCGCCATCATGCCGTCTCGATGTTCAACAATGCCGCCGAGGCCGAAAAACTCGCGATCGTCACGGCCACCATCGATCACGGTAACGCCGCGCTCGAGCGCATCCTGCTCGACCGCGCCGTTCGCACGAGCGATGCGCGCTTGAGAAAAGTCGCCTTCGAGAAGGGTCTGCTCGCGCGCGTCGAGCAGGCGCTCGAAGCCAAGGACAACGACGCCCTTCGTCGCGTGCTCATCCCGGAGCTTGGGGCCTTCGTCGATCACGAAGACGAGCGCATCGCCGCGCTTGCGCTGGCCAAGCTGATCGAAGCCGGCGAAGCCGCGCGCGCTACGCCGCTGGTCGAAAAACTCGCCGACGAGCAGGCGCCGCTGGCCGAGCGCTTGCGCGCTGCGCGCGTCTTGACGCGCGCCAAGGCCGCCGAGGCCTTGCCCGTCTTCTTGGCCCTGGTCGAGACCTTCGACGCACCCTTCGACGAGAAGCGCGGCATTCACCAGCGACGCCTCGACGCAGCGCTGGTGCGTGCGGCGATCTTGGGCACAACCGCGCTCGACGATCCGATCCACATCAGCCGCGCCCAGAATTATCTCGACGGCGCCGACGTCAACGACACCATTGAAGTCCTCGACGCGCTCGCTGCCAGCACGGCCGAGGCCGGCGCGGTCAGCCTGCGCGTGGCCATGCGCCATGGCAACGTCGCGGTGCGCCGCCACGCGGTTCGCCGCTATGGCGCGCGCGCCGATGCCCGCGCCGACGCGCTGATCGGCGCTTTGCGCCACGACGACTTCGAGACCCAGAAGATCCTCGCTGCGCTGCTGACCGGCCCGCGCTTTGCCTCGGAGTGGAGCCATCTGATCAACCAGCGCCTCAAAAACGAGGCCCAGATCGACGAGACCCTCGCCTTGCTTCGAAACGTGCTGCGCAGCGAGAAGGAGCTCGCCGTCTTGATCCCGGTGCGCGAGGTGCTCACAAATCTTGCCACCACGGCCGAGGGCCGCCGCGCCGCGATCGCCGCCTACTTGCTCTTGCAAGTCGCCGACGCTGACAGCTCCCACCGCATCGCCGACGAGCACCTCGACCACGAAACGCGCTACGCCTATCTGGAGCATTTGATCGAGCGAAATCCCCGCGAGCACGTCGAGATCTTTCGTCGCCACTTTCGCGACGACCTCTTTGCCCTGCGCCTGGCGAGCTCGGTCGGCTTGTGGATGGCCTTTCAAAAAGAAGCGACGCCAACACAAGCTTCCAACTAACATCTTTGTTGTCCGGAGACCTCTATGCAGCCGCTGACCCTGATGATCATTGCCCTTGTCTTTGCAGCTTTGGCCCTTGGGTGCGACAAGGGGGCAAGCGAGCCTGCCGTCGCCGTTGCGCCGGAGCAGAGCGCACGAACGGGAGCGGCCGTGGCCGACGAATCCAAGACCAGCGTGCTGCTCTTTGCCAACGCCGGTAAGGGCGAATCGAGCTGCGGCTGCGGCCAGATCATTCGCATGGTGCGCATGGTCGGCGAGCGCGGCGCCACGGTTCAGGAGATCGACCGGGCAAAGAACGAAGAGCTCGTGGCCAAGCACAACGTCAAAGAGGAGCCCACCGTGATCTTTCTCGACGCCCAGGGCAACGAGCTTCAACGCTTCGAGGGCGAGCAAGACGAGACGATTGACGGGCTTCGCGACGCACTCAAGGGGCTCGTCGAAAAGACCTGAGCAGTCAGCGCAAATGGTAAGCATCCGCGATCTCAAAATAGAAAGTCCGGCGCCCAAGGAGGCGGCAAGTGGCAACGGGCGCCGCCTGGGCCTCAACTTCGCGCTGGGCGCGGCGTTGGCGATCGCCATCGGTCTGAACTTCGTGGAGCGCCCTGGCATTGCACCTTTGCTCCAGCCAGACAGCGAATCCAGCGCCGACGGTGCCCACGTGAGCCCGGCCGAGAGCAGATCGGCCGAGAGCAGGCCGGCGCAGGCACCCGCGGGCGCCTTCTCGGCAGCAGGCTACCTCGAGATCATCCCGCCCGGCCCACAGATCGTCTCGACCATGGTCGAGGCGCGCGTCGATCACGTCGGTGTCGTCGAGGGCCAGATCGTCGAGGCCGGCCAGGAGCTCGCGCGCCTCGACGACGCGCTCTTTCGCCGCGACGCCGAGATTCAGCAATCCAAGGTCGCGCTCGCCCGCGCCCAGCTCGCCAGACTCAAAGCCGGCTTTCGCCCCGAGGAGATCTCCACGGCCAAAGCCGAGCTCGAACAAGCCCAGGCGCGCCACCGCGGCACCCAGAAAGAGCACGAGAGAAACCAGCAATTACTCGAGAAAAAGGCCATCGCCCAGGGCACGACCGACGCCTCGTTGGCCGAGATGGAGGGCGCCGCAGCCCAGGTCGCCGCGCGACAGGCCGAGCTACAGCTGCGACAGCGCGGCGCGCGCCCCGAGGAGATCGCCGCAGCCCAGGCCGAGATCGCCGTCGCCGAGGCCGAGGCCGAGCGCGCCCTCTGGAAGCAGCAAGCCTGCATCATCACCGCGCCGATTGCCGGCGTCGTGCTCGAGGTCTTTGTCGGCCCCGGCGACTGGATCTCGACGAGCGAGCGCGACGCTCGCCCCGGCGCGCTCCTGAGCATCTTTGACCCAAGCCGCATCCAGGCCTGGGTCGACGTCAACCAGCGCGACATCGGCCGTGTCACGGTCGGCCAAGAGGTTTTGCTCACCAGCGACGCCGCTCCCGACCAGCCCTTCGAGGGCCGCGTGCAGCGCCTGCTGCCCCGCGCCAACCTGCAACGCAACACCGTGCAGGTCAAAATCGAGATCCCCAATCCACCGGACAACTTGCGCCCCGAGATGAGCGTCAAAGCGAGCTTTCAACCATGACGCTGATCGCGCTCGAGAAAATATCGAAGAGCTACAAAAAGGGCGACACCACGATCACCCCGCTTGACGGCGTCGATCTCGAGGTCGACGAGGGCGCCTTTTTGGCATTGATGGGCCCCTCGGGCAGCGGCAAGTCGACGCTCTTGAACCTGGTGGCCGGCATCGACCGCCCCAGCGCCGGCAAGGTGATCGTCGCCGGCCAGGACATCACGCGCTGGAGCGAGGATCGCCTGGCCGACTGGCGCACGCGCGCAGTAGGCTACGTCTTCCAGCAGTTCAACCTGATGCCCGTGCTCACGGCCTTTGAGAACGTCGAGCTGCCCCTGCTCTTGCTGCCGATGAGCCGCGCCCAGCGCAAAAAGCAGGTGCTCACCGCACTCGAGCTTGTCGGCCTGCTCGACCGCGCCGGCCACTATCCGCGCCAGCTCAGCGGCGGCCAGGAGCAGCGCGTGGCGATCGCGCGCGCCGTGGCCACCGACCCCCAGATCATCTTAGCCGACGAGCCCACCGGAAACCTCGACCGCGAGTCCGCCACCGAGGTGATGAACCTGTTGGTGGGCCTCAACGCCGAGCTCGGCAAGACGATCGTGATCGTCACCCACGACGCGCTCGTCTCGGCCTATGCCAGCCGCAAGCTCCACCTCGACAAGGGCGAACTCGTCGAGGCCAGCGCGTGAAATTCTGGCCGCTGATAGGGCGCAACATCGTGCGTCAGCGCTGGCGCACCAGCCTGACGATGCTCGGCATCGCCGCCTCGGTCTTTATCTTTGCCGCCCTCTTGTCGCTCGATCAAGGCGTCGACCGCATGGTCGAGCGCACCGGCAAGGAGAGCGTGATCACCGTCTTCGAGCGCTACAAGGCCTGCCCGCCCTACTCGAGCCTGCCCGTGCACTACGCCGAGCAGATCTCGAGGGTTGCCCACGTGCGCGAGGTCATGGCCGTTCGCTTCCTGCTCTCCAACTGCCAGACGACCACAGATCTGGTCGCCGTGCACGGCGTCGACAAAGATCGCCTGCGCGCCTTCGAGACGATCGATTTGCCCGAGGCCCACTACAAGGCTTTTCAGAGCGAGCGCAGCGCCGCGCTCGTCGGCCAGGCCATGGCCACGCGCTACGGATGGAAGATCGGCGAGCAGGTCACGCTCAAGGAGCTGCGCTCGGTGTCGTTTGTGATCCGCGGCATTTTTTCGGCTCCCGGCTCCAACCTCGAGTCCCTGATCCTCGTCGACCGCGAGTTTCTCGGCTACAGCATCGACCAGGTCGGCGTCGCCACGATGTTTCGCGTGCTCGTCGACGATCCCAAACACGTCGACACGACCAGCAAAGCGATCGACGCGCTGTTTGCAAACGCCCCCAAACAGACCAGCTCCGGGCCGGAGAAGGCCTTTATCGCGATGATCATCGACGACTTCAGCGCGCTGGTGCGCTTTACGCGCCTGGTCGCCTATCTGGCGCTGGTCCTGCTGCTCGCGGCCATGGCCAACAGCGTCTCGATGAGCGTTCGCGACCGCATGCGCGAGATCGCCGTGCTCAAGACATTGGGCTTTCGCCGCGCCCGCATCGTGCGCCTGCTCGCTGCCGAGGCCGTGCTCGTCGCCACGCTGGCCGCAGCGATCGGCTGCGCGGCGGCCACGGCCGTGCTCGGCCTGGGCGCGTTTTCGATCAGCATCGAGGGCTACACGATCATCCCCAGCATCACGGCCGGCATCTGGGCGACCTCGCTCGCTGCCGGCGCCCTGCTCGGCCTGTTCGGCGCGCTGATCCCGGCGATCGGCGCCGCCGGCCACACGATCGTCAGCGGCATGCGCAAGGTGGACGCATGAAGCTGCCGCTTCGCTACAATCTACGCTCGCTCGTCGAGCGCAAGACGCGCACGGCGATGACGATCTTGAGCATCGCGACGGCGATCTTCTTGTCGATCATGATGGTCGCCCTCTCGCGCGGCCTGGTCGAGACCACGCGCGCCACCGGCTCGCCACTCAATGTGATCGTCTTGAGCCAGGGCGCCGAGTCCATGGAGTTCTCCGCGATCGATGCCGAGATCGTCCACCATCTCCAGGCGCTCAGCGGCCAGCCCCTGGTTTCGGCCCAGGCCTACATCAGCACCTTCGTCGCGATTGGCGGCGTCGAGAAGCGCGGCGTCGTGCGCGGCTTGCACGCGACCACAGCGCTGGGCATTCACGACAACGCGCGCCTGCTCGAGGGCCGCCTGCCCAACCGCGGCTTTGAGCTCGCTGTGGGAAATCTTGCCGCAACCAAGCTCGGCGTGGCGCCGAGCGCGCTTGCGATCGGCCAGGCCGTCGACTTTGAGGGCCAAAGCTGGACGATCGTCGGGCGTTTTGAAGCCCCCAACACCATCCTCGACTCCGAGCTCTGGGCCGATGTCGACGACATACTGCTCGCCACCAAACGCAGCGACTATTCGGCCGTCATGCTGCGCACCAAAGACGCCAAGGCGGCCGGCGACATTCTCTTCGCTCTCGCCCTTCGCACCGACATCCGCGTCGGCGCGCGCGCCGAACGCGAATACTACGGCGTCAAGGCGCGCGCCATGGAACCGCTTCGCAGCGTCGCCCTGGTCATGACCCTGATGCTCGTCTTGGGCGGCATCCTGGCCGGCATGAACACCATGTTCACCTCGATCAGCGGTCGCACCCGCGAGATGGGCGTGCTCCTCGTGTTAGGCTACCACCGCCGCGCCGTGCTGTTCTCTTTCATGCTCGAATCGCTCGCCATGTGCCTGGCCGGCGGCTTGGTCGGCTGTACAGCCGGCCTGTTGCTCAACGGCCTACCCATGAAGATCCCCATGGGCGTCTTTCGCTTCGTCGTCGACGCCCAGACCCTGGCCATGGCCATGGCACTGGCGGCCTTCATCGGCATCGTCGGCGCCCTGGTACCCGTGCTTCGTGTAGCAAGGCTTTCGGTGGTCGCCGCGCTTCGTGATTAGCGTTCGAAGGTTAAACCTGTTTTTGCAGCCGACCAGCATGACGCCTGACCGAGCTCCATCGGGGCAACAGGGGTCGATACGCTAGATTCTGCGAGGATTTCCGGCGATGGCGCACGTCGCCACCTCATGGCACCCGACCTCGCCGCCACCAACAGTCGGCACCAATTGTGCCGGGGCACCACGTGCGAGGGGCAGGCAGCGTTGTTCAAACGCAACACGACGACGAGCAAGGGGCGCACGACGTTTTGCGGGCGCAACACCTCGACACGCGGTGCGAAGGCCAAAAGCGATCGATTTTGATCAAGCCGGGTCGGTTTAGGCTTGGGGCTCGGTGCTTGGGGTCTCGTCGGTGGCGAGCTCTTCCTCGGCGTGGATGCGGCCCGGGCGGCAAGAGTCGGGTCCCTTGGCACCCCGACTCTTGGCGTCGTTGCTTGACGATCCGCACGACTAAGGCCCCCACCGGCTCTTCGAGCCACCTCCCCTTCGCCTATGGCCGCCTACGGCGTGGGGGGGGTTGTTCGGGCCTTCGGCCCACGGTATACAGGTGCGCGATGCAAACCACCCTCACCGTCGAGCAGAGTCCATGACCACAATGAAAGCGTTGCTCAAAGAGCGTGGCCAACTGCGTTGGACCGAGGTCGCTCGCCCGGGCGCGACCGGCGCGGGCGATGTCGAGGTCCGCGTCGAGCGCGCGGGCATCTGTCGCACGGACCTCTTTGTGGCGCGTGGCCTGCTCGCCAGCGCAGATCCGGTCGTGCTCGGCCACGAGTTTGCTGGCGTGGTGACGGCCGTGGGTGATGGCGTCGAAAATGTCGCGATGGGAGACCGGGTCACGGCGGCGCCGCTGTTGGGATGTGGGAGGTGCAGCCCGTGCGCGGTTGGCCAGCCCGGCTATCGCTGCCTGCAGCCCAAGATGCTCGGCGTCGACGTGCACGGCGCCTTTGCCCAGTACATCACGCTGCCCGCCGCGCTCGTCTACCGCTTGCCCGACACGCTGGGCTTCGACAAGGGCGCCTACGTCGAGCCGGTTGCCGCCTCGTTGGCCGTAGTCGAGGCCAACATTCTGCCGAGCCAGCGCGGGGTGATCTTTGGCGGGGGCCGCATCGCCGAGTTGACGCGGCGCATCATGGCCGCCCACGGCTTCGACAGGCTCAGAGTCTTTGATCCCGAGCGCGACAGCCCGCTGGAGTCCGCAAGCCTGGACTTTATCGTCGAGACGCGCGCCGACGATCAGGCTCTGGCTGCCATGTGCGACGCGCTTCGCCCCGGCGCCACGCTCGTGCTCAAGAGTCGGCCCAACAAGGCCGTTGCCCTCGACCTGCTCACCATTGTACGCAAGGAGCTGCGCTTGCAGGGCGCGCACTACGGCCCCTTTGAGCGCGCGATCGAGCTGCTCGCGGGTGACACGCTCGTCGTTGACGATCTCTTCGGGCCGAGCCATGACATCGCCGACTTCGAGGCGGTCTTTAAGGCCGCCTGGGCCGATGAATCGCTCAAACACTTCTTCTCTCCCAACGCATCGAGCTTGTAAGCTGTGACTTCTTCGCCATCCAACACGGTCATGATCGACGCGCGCTACCTCGACGCGCACTCGAGCGGCATCGGTCGCTACACGCGCTACCTCGTCGAAGAGCTCTTGAAGCTCGACGAGGATTTGCGCCTGCGCTTGATCACTGCGGCCGACAATCCGCGCCCTGTTGAGCATGCGCGGGTTGCATGCGAGGTGTTTCGCGCCGAGCCCAACTCGCTTCGCACGCGCTTTGCGCTCTCGCGCATGGTCGATTTTAGCGGCGTCGATCTCTTCCACTCGCCGTTCAACATCTTGCCGGCCAACCTGCCGGTTCCGGCCGCATTTACCCTGCACGACATCATGTGGCTGCTCGACGCGAACTTTTGCACCGATAGCCGCTGGCGCAAAGTGGTCACGGGCACCTTCTACAAGCAGTTCATCCCGCGCTCGGTGGCCCAGGCCGAGCGCATCTTCACGGTCTCGGAGCACTCCAAGCAGGCGATCGAGGCGTATTTCCCCGAGACCGAAGGTCGCGTGCACGTCACTTACAACGGCCTCGATCCGTTTTTTGCGCCGGTTGCGCAGGCGCAAGGCTGGCCACTCTTGCGCGAGCACCTGCCCGAGGGCAGCCGCTTCGTGCTCGTCGTTGGCCAGGGCTCGCCGTACAAAAACCACGCCGGGGCGCTGGCGGGCTTTCTCGAGGCGTTTCGCGATCGCAAGGACGTCTACTTCGTGCTGGTGCGCCGGCTCAGCCGCGGGCCGGCCGAGCGGCTGCACGGTTTGATGGCCGACCCGGCGCTGGCCGGGCGCATCGTGCACCTCGAGCACATCAGCGGTGAAGCGCTGCGAGCGCTGTACAGCCTGGCGACGGTGTTCTTGTTTCCCTCGCTTTATGAGGGCTTTGGCCTGCCCGCCCTCGAGGCGATGGCCTGCGGAACGCCGGTCGTCACATCGAACACGGGCGCGCCGGCCGAGGTCGCCGGCCAGGCTGCCGTGCTCGTCGATCCACGAGACGAGCGCGCGATTGGCCGGGCGCTGACAAGGCTCTTTGACGACCCCGCACACCACGCGCACCACCAGGCGGCAGGGCTTGCGCGCGCCCAGGAGTTCAGCTGGCAGCGCACCGCCCAGGACACCCTGGCCGTCTACCGCGAGATGCTCGCCAGCAAGGGGCGCTGACGTGGCCAGAATCTATCTCGACGCGCGCAATATCACGGCCGAACCGGCCGGCGTCGCGCGCTACGCGCGCTGCCTGATCCCGGAGCTCGTGGCCCAGGGCAAAGACCACGAGTTCATCGTGATCCGTCACGCCTCCAACCGCACGCCGCTCGAGCTCGACGGCCCCTTAAAAGAGGTGTTCATCGATCGCCCGATCGACAATCTCTCGAACTTTCTCTTCGGCAGCCGCTCACTTCGCCAGGTGTTCGCCACAAACGGCCCCGCCGATCTCTACCACGATCTCTTCCACATCCTGCCGCGAGGCGCAGCACGCGCCAACCCCGGCGCGCCTTGCAAGGTGGTCGTCACGCTGCACGACTTCGTCTGGATCGATCACGCCCGCGACTCCCAGTCGAGCTGGCTCTCAGCCAAGACGATCGAGATCTTCGCCAGAAGCGCGATCCCTCACGCCCTTCGCGCGGCCGACCACGTCATCTCGATCTCCGAGCCCACCACCGCCCGCGCCACCGCCTACATCGACGCTGAGCGCATCACCACGATTCCCCACGGCGTCACGCCCGAGTTCTTCGCCCACACCGCCTCGACGACCCGCGCGTTCTCCGAGCCCTATGTCGTCGCTGTCGGCAACGACAAGCGCTACAAGAACCTGCACCTGCTCATCGAGGCTTTTGCCATCGCCCGCAAGAAACTCACCCGCGGCCACCTCGTGCTCATCGGCAATTGCAAAGGTCTCGACGACGCCATCGCCCAAGCCGGCATCAGCGAGCACGTCACGCGCACGGGCTTTCTGAGTGACGAGGCTCTGCGCGATGCCCTGGCGAGCGCCCAGCTGTTCGTCTTTCCCTCGCTCGTCGAAGGATTTGGCCTGCCCATTCTCGAGGCCATGGCGATGGGCGTCCCCACCCTGGTCTGCGACCTCGAACCGATGCGCACCATAGGCGCCGACGCCGCGCTGCGCTTTTCCCCCCACGACGCCACAGCGCTCGCCACCCTGATCGAGCGTGTCTTCGAGGACGAGAGCCTGCACACCCGCCTCGCCAGCGCAGGACGAGCACGCGCGAGCGAGTTTCGATGGCCGCTGACGGCCGAGAAGACGCTGGCGGTCTACGAGCGCGTCCTGAGCACGCCACAATTTGTTGACACCAGCTCCTGAGCAGTTATCGCTGAGTTGATAATGATGAAATGGGAATAAAAAGTCTTGAATCCGCGCGTATCCATAAAGTAGGCTCATACGGAATTTGAATTTCCACACTAATGTCGTCGATCAAGCTGAGGTTCCAACGTGTCTTTGCCATAAAATTTTCTCTTTCCTCATTGCTGCCCTTTTTCTGGCAATCTCCGTGGGCTGTAATCTCAGTGACCAAACCGTCGTCCCGGTCAAGCCCAAGGTCGTCGATGACGTAGGCAACGATACGCCCGACGCGCCCAACACGTCCGACGCGTCCGACACGTCTGAGGACGAACAAGCCCCCGATCTCTGCCTCGACGTCGACTGCTCGAACCACGGCATCTGTAGCGCCGCCAGCGGCTCGGCGATGTGCAACTGCGAGGCTGGCTACGAGGGCGAGGACTGCTCGACGTGCTCCGATAGCTACCGCGCATCCGGCGACGACTGCGTCGCGATGGTGTTTTGCGACGAGGCCAGCTGCGGTGAAAATGGCAGCTGTGATGATACCAGCGGCGCAATCGCCTGCACCTGCGAGAGCGAATATGCTGGCGATCGGTGTGAGACCTGCGCCGACGGCCATTTTCTCTCCAATGGGCAGTGCTACCGCAACATTCCCTGCGACGAGGCCGACCCGTGCGGCGCATACGGTACCTGCGAGGATAGTGACCAGGGCGTGACCTGCGCTTGCGACGAGGGCCACGACGGCGCGCGTTGCGACCAGTGTGCAGCGACGCACTATCTGGTGAACGAGAGCAGGTGCGTGTTGCGGGCAAGCTGCGACGCCGATAGCTGCAACAACCGGGGCACTTGCAGTGACGCCACCGGGGTCATTGATTGCACGTGCACTGCCACCTATGGCGGGGAGCGCTGCGAAGGTTGCTATCCGGGCTACGTGCTGATCGGTAGCACCTGCCAGATCGCCCAAAACTGCCAGCCCGGCTCCTGCTTTGGAAATGGCACTTGCGATGACGACTCCGGCCTTGTCGTCTGTAGCTGCGAGTTCGGCTACGGCCAGCCCAACTGCCAGGACTGCGCCACGGGCCACACCGGCGCCGGTTGCGCGAGCTGCAAGGCCGGCTACTCGATGAGCTCGACGGGTTGCACCAACATCTGTGCCGACGGCCTGCTCGTTGCGCCCGAGCTCTGCGATGACGGCAATACCGACCCCTCCAACGGCACCACCGATTTCTGCTCATCGGGCTGTAATTTCCACAACTGGCCGGACGGCACCTGGCCTGGCTACATGCCGCCTAACGTCCATGGTCGTTGGACGAACATCAGCATCAATAACAACCCTTCGCGCTACATGCGCGTCGCGGCCGGCAGCTCCCTGAGCCTCAAGGGTCATCTCAACTACGATGCCACCACCTCGGGCTGCAATGGCTGTATTAATCAGTTCTACTTGGGATTTATCTCCTCCGACCCCGATAACAATACCGACCCGCTGGAGGGAAAACACCAACGCTGTGACAATTTTGTCGGCAGCACTTCACGGGCGATAGACTCGACCTTCACCGCACCCACCGAGCCTGGTACCTACTACCTGCGCTACAGGCACGACTGGGATTACGACTGCAATCAGGGCCTGCGCCGCCCGGGCATCGGCAATAGCCTCTTCGTGATTCACGTCGACTGAACATGATGAAGCCGGGCTTCCTTGGAAGCCCGGCTTCAAACATCTTCGTCAAAGCGTCGCGATGTAGGCAAATATCTGCTCGTGCAACGCCTCGATCGGCGCGCTCGCATCGAGGCGCACGATGCGCTGCCCCTCACTCGCCAGCATGTCCATGACCTCGTCGTAGCGCCGCTCAAGGCGCGCCATCTTCTCGCGCGTCTCGAAGATGTCGCGGCGCGCGCGCTGGTCCAGGCGCGACAGACAAAGCTCGGTCGACGCTTCCAGAAAAAACGTCACGTCCGGCACGAGCGCGCGCTCGTTGATCGTCTGCACCCACGAATAATCCATCGCCTCGCTGCCGTCGACGTCGCCCTGGTAGATCAAGCTCGAGGGCACATAGCGATCGCTTATCACGAGCCGGCCTGCGGCCAGGGCCGGGCGAATCTCGGCGTCGATGTGGTCGAGCCGGTCGGCGGCAAACATCAGCGCCAGCGTCTCACGGCCGATGGGACCGACGCCTCCCTCGGCCAGCGGCAAGACGACGCGCATCGAGAGCATCTGGCGGATCAAGACGCCGATCGGGCCGTCGCTGGGCTCGCGCGTCAAGATCGCCGGCTGGCCTTCGCGCTCGAGGCGGCCAAGCAACAAGCGCGACTGGGTGGTGGTGCCGGCGCCGTCGAGGCCTTCGACCACGACAAAGGGCGGTCTTGCGAGGGGAAAGCTGTGCATGAGACCTGCTGCTAAGAAGTGGGTTTGCGTTTCAGAAACTGCTCTACCCGAGCCTGGTGTTCATCGCCAGTCCAGAGCGCGCAAAACGGGGCCATTTCGGCGGCGATCGCCTGACTGCGGGGCAACTCGAGTGCGCGAAGCGCGCCTTGTTTGAGCGCGCCGATCAGCTCACGATCTTGGACGGCCAGCTCTTCGGCCCAGGCGCGCGTGGCCGCCTGAAGCTCTGAGGCCGGCGCGATGCGGTCGATCAGGTTTGTGGCCAGGGCCTGCTCTGTGTCGAGGACCGCGCATTGGGCAAGCCAGCCCAGCGCGCGGCGCCGGCCCACACATTCGACAAGACGCGTCAGCCCGCCCCAGCCCGGCGTCAGATGGAAGCGGGCCTGGGTAAACCCAAAGCGCGCATGGTCGCTGGCGATTCGAAAATCAAAGGCCAGCGCCAGCTCGCAGCCGCCGCCATAGGCGTCGCCGTTGATGCTGGCGATCGTCCAGCAGTCGAGCCGCTCAAAGCCATTCAAGATCGCGTGCATGCGTGCGCCCATGCGCTCGACGTCATCATGGGTGGTGAGCGCGTGAAAGGCGCGCAAGTCGCCGCCGGCCACAAAAGCACGCGAGCCTTGGCCACGCAGCACGAAGACACGCAGCCCCGGCGAGCGTTGCAGCAACTCGAGCGCGTCCTCCAGGCCTTTCATGACCGAGAAGTCGATCGCGTTGAGCGCGTCAGGCCGGTCGATCTCGGCGTAGAGCACCGCGCCTTCGCTATGGATGGCGAAGCTCATGGCTGCCTGCCGCTTAGCTTCTTCGCGCGCTCCAGGCTCTCACGCGCCGCATCGCGCACACGCGGCTCGCCGTGGGCCTGCTCGAGCGTCTCGAGGTAGATGCGCGCGCCGGGATCGTCGAGGCGGCCAAGGGTGTAGATGAGCTGAACCATCTCTTCGTGCTGGCGAGCGCGGCTCATGCGCTCGGTGGCTGCGACGAGTTGGGGCGCGGCGTTGTTCGCACCGAGATGGGAGAGCGCGGCCCCGGCGGCGATCACCAGCGCGTCGTTATCATGCTCGAGCAGCGCGAGCAGCGCCGGCTCGGCCTCACTGATGCCGCGCTCGCGCGCCTCGTGGATGGCGAGCAGGCGCGTGCGATCCGTGAGCTCGGCGTTGGCCAGCAGTTCTGCGA
>JACCWM010000062.1 GCA_013697635.1 Lujinxingiaceae bacterium
GACCAGGGTGGTCTGGCCGCCGCGCTCATCGCCAACCATTGCAGGGTGACTTCCGGGTGAATAGCCGCCCCTCTCTCGATCCGACCGGCACGGCCACCAGAGCCTTTCGGCCTTTGCGCGCGCTGGCCGACGATGACGTCGCGCGTCTGCTCGCTGCTGCCGAAGACCACGAGCTCGATGCGCGCATCGCCTACATGGCCCGCGAGCTCGTCGGCTTACAAGACGATCTGGCGCCGCTCGAGGCACGTGCGATGTTGTGTCTGGTGCTCGTTTCGCTGTTCAATCAGCGCCAGGGCAGCACGCGTCTGCCGCTCGATGCCTCGGCCGGCGGCTATCTGGCGACGCGGTTGGCCGAGTTCGTGCCGCGCGAGCTCTGGGAGCACGACGCGAGTTGGCAGCCGGCCAACCTCGTCGCCCAGATTCGCACGCTGATCGACACCGGACGCGCGTCGGTGATCGTTGGGCGCACCGGCGAGTTCAAGCCCTTGATCGTCGCCGGAGACTACCTCTACCACCAGCGCATGCACCACTTCGAGACTCGCCTGGTCGAGGCGCTCAAAGGCCGAATTGCGCGCCCCCCAGCCGCGCTCGATGCCGCCCATTTGTCGGTTGCGCTCGAGGAGGTGCTGGCCAATGCACCGCTTCGCGACGACGGGCGCGCCATGACGCTCAATGCCGAGCAGCAGTACGGCGTGTTGACGGCGCTGTTTGCGCCCTTGTCGATCATCACCGGCGGGCCGGGCACGGGAAAGACCTCGATCGTCGTCTCGATTCTGCGCATGCTTGCCCGCCAGGGCGTGGCTGGCGAGGCGATCGCGCTGGCGGCGCCCACGGGCAAGGCGGCCAACCGCATGGGCGAGTCGATCAGCGCCCAGCTCGCCACGCTGGTGGAGCCTGGTGCGGCGGATCTGGTGCTGCTCGAGTCACTGCCCAAGGCGCGCACGCTGCACCGGCTGCTCGGCTATTCACCCTCGCGCCAGACCTTTCATTTTCACGAAAACAACCGTCTGGCGGAGCGCTTCGTGATCGTCGACGAGGCGTCGATGATCGATCTGTTCATGATGGAGCGCCTGATCGGCGCGGCCGGTGCGCCGTGCAACCTCGTGCTTCTGGGCGACAGTGAGCAGCTTCCCTCGGTCGATACGGGCGCGATCTTGCGTGATCTGCTGCCCAAACAGCTCTCGACCAAGACCGCCTGGCGCCCGTTGGTCAAGGCAGCGCTGATCGATACGGTCTCGAGCGAGCCGCTGGCCGATGCCGCCGTGCGCCTTCGCGAGAGCTACCGCATGGATCCCAATCGGCCCACGGGCCGCAAGATCCTGGCCTTTGCGCAGCACATCAACGATGGCGCTCGAAGCGAGAAGCTGCTCGAGCTTTGCGACGACCTCGACGGGGCGCCGCTCGTCATCGAGCGCCCGGCGGCCTCGGCGCTCGAGTACCGCGCCGTCGAGCTGCTGCGTGCGCCGCGCGAGTTCGCCGACAGCTACAGCGCGCTGTTGAGCGACTTCGTCGATCACTGGTTCGAGCAGCGCATTCGCGCTTTGGCCGACTTCGATGCGCGCATCCAAGCGAGCTATTTCTACGACGGCACAAGCTTTGATCAGGCCGCCATGGGCGGGCTCGAGGCCCTGTTCAACCACTTCAACCAGGCGCGCGTGCTGACCCTGACGCGCGTGCATCCAACCGGCTCCGAGCGCATCAATGCTGCCTTTCACGCGCGTTATCTGGAGCAACGCGAGGGCGCGCGTTGGGATTATGTGGCCGGCGAGCCGGTGCTCATGCTTCGAAACGACTACGAGCGAGGCTTGTTCAACGGCGATCAGGGGCTGATCTTGTGGGTGCAGCGCGAGCCTGGCGAGAAGGCCGAGTTGATGGCCGTCTTTGCGCGCAACCGGCGCTTTGAGCCCTACCATCTGGGCGCCTTGCGACCGCACATCGAGCATGCGTTTGCCATGACCGTGCACAAGGCTCAGGGCTCGGAGTTCAAGCACATCGCGCTGGTCTTGCCGCATCGCGACCTGCCCCTCTTGAGCCGCGAGATCTTGTATACTGGAGTCACCCGCGCCAGCGAGTCGGTCAGCGTGATCGGGCGCGCCGATCTGCTGGAGAGCGGCTCCAGGCGCAGCATCGAGCGCTTCTGCGGCGTGGCCGAAAAGCTCGCGGCCGGCCTGTCCGCTGGCGCGCCGGCCGAGCTGGCGGTCGTGGCCCAGGCGCCATCGCGCCCGGTGCAGGGCGTGCTCTTCCCCCTCGAATAGAAATCTTGAAAGGCTCAAGCTGCTGATTACATTGGATTCTACTGTCCAATACAGCCATTTTAAGCGTTTCGTTCTTGTCAATCGCGCCCGGTGTTGTTTTGCGCCGCCAGACGCCTTGTCATGCGCGATCTCGAGCGCTCTTAGCGGGAGCTTGCCATGCACCAATGTGTCAGCACGTCGGATCACGGTTGGAAGATTGTTCTTTTGAGCGCTGTGTGCACTGTAGCGCTGCCATCGCTTGCCTGGGCGGCCACGCCCCAGGCACCCGATGCCATCTTTCTCGTCGGCGGCAGCATCTACTCGAACGGACAGTCGAACAACCTTGGTCCGGCGGCCCAGCAGGTGCTTGACGACTACTGGATCTCGGGAGCCTGCCCGCTGGCCGACGGTACAACCTCGCGTTGCGACGCGCTGCGACTGGGGTTATCGGTCTATGCCCGATCCTGTGCACAGCCGGGCGTCAAGGTTGTCGTCGCGCCCCAGGAGGACGGCGGCGCGCTGGTCAAGAGCGCGATGCAGAGCCTGCACACTCAGGCCGGCGCGCTGTTCTGCGGCGATACGACTTACCGACCACTTGACGAGGCGCTCTGGAGTCACGAAGCCGCCACCTTTCCCGGGGGCGTGGGCGCCGACGAAGATCTCAAGGACATTTGGTTTGAGCGAGCGCATCTGACGCTGCTGATCGTCGACGATCTGCCCCAGAGCTCGGAGGGCGTCTATGGCAACCGCGTCAAAGCGAGCTTGCAGGCGACATGCGAGCTCTTTGAGGGAAACATTGCGCAAGGCGTGCCCGCGATGCCCAGTTGGGTGATGCTCGCGCGCCAGCACCACCATCGCGCCGCCCCCTTCGCCGGGCTGCTCGCTGCGGCCGGTGGCACGGGCACGTGTTGCCATGCGCCAAGCGGCATCTGTGATCCGATCGCCGACGTGATCGACGTCTGTGAGCACGCCTCCTCGCGCACTGAAGCCGCTCTGCGCGCCGATCTGGCCGGTGGACGCTACCGCTGTTCGCCAGGATCCAAGAGCTTTTCGACGGGCCTGATGGACTTTGGCACCGCCACCAACGATCAGGGAACGCTACCCCAGATCCGCTGTCACCTGGCCGGAAGCAAGACCGGCGACATTTGCAACCAGGGTCGCCGGCGTGAGACCGACATCCTGGGTATTTTTGCCTGCGTGCATCAACTGCCACGCGGCGTCAGCGCCGAGGATGCGGTCATCCGTTTTTGCCCGAACAACAGCGTCAACTGTGAGCTGCTCACCGAAGCGAACGGCGGCATCGAGTTCATTGACTCGGCGCGCACGCTCTACACTCTGGCCGGAAAGACCGCCAGCGGTCAGTCGCGCTGCCAGGCACTGGCACAGGGCAAGGGCACGATCGAGGTCAACGTTTGCCTTGGCGAAGGTGAGCCGTGTTTGACCGGAAAATCCGGCCGCTGCGCCGAGGGCCGGATCTACTGTGAGGGTGGCCAGGAGCTGTGCCGCCAGCTCTATGCGCCGATGCCCGAGATTTGCAACGGACTCGACAATGACTGCGATGGGCGCGCCGACAATCTCTCGAGCAGCAGTGCCGAGACTGCCAGTCTGCCGGCAAGCCACAAGCAGCTCGCCTGCTTTGGACGTGACGCCTGCACCTGCCCCAATGGTGCAGAAGCCGAACATGCCGGCGCTAATCTGCAGAGCTATCTCAATGCCTGGACGGGCCGCTGCCACTGCAGTCCGTCGCTCGACGACGGCCCCCTGGCGCTGGTGCCAGAGGCCGAGATTCGCGACGGGGCCGCCTGCTCGCAGGGCAGCGAGCGGCGCGCAACGGGCTTTGGCATCGCCGGAGCTGGACTGCTGTTGTTGCTGGCCTGTATGCGCATCATCATGGTTTCGAGAAAGCCGCGCTAGTCCACATGCTTTTGAGCGTCGACAACCATGGCGAATCCCGTGTAAAAATCCTTTCTCAGGACGCATACACGGCCCCGGCGCAGGATTCCCATGACCACCTACGACATCGCTTATTATCTCGATTACCTACCGCCCGGTCTGCTCGCGCAGGCCGACGCACAAGCAGTGCCTGTCGCTGGCGTGGCCGGGCTGCGTGTTGCGCCGGGCCTGCGCGAGGCGTTTGCCACGATCGAGACCGACGAGGCGCTGGCCTTTGTCTGTGAGCTCTACGAGGCAACCCGCGAGCATCTGGCCGACGTCTTGGAGCAGCGCGCGATCGATCGCGCTTTTATCGACGCGGCCGTAGAGGGCTGCGCAAAACGAAACGTCGGTCGCGTGTATCTCAGTGAAGAATATGAGACGGTCATTGGCAAGCGTGATGCCGATGGCCGCGTCGTCGTCGGGCCGCTGCCGGCCGGCCAACGCGCTGAGATCGATCAGATTGCGCCCGTTGTGATCCCGGAGTTTTTGCGCGGCGATCAGGTCACCCTCTTTGGGCCGCCGGATACGGCCAAGATGTCGATCAACGCGATGAACGCCCTGCACCGTCGCGCCCCCGGCGAGCCGGCGATCGTCGGCTCGCTCGTCGAGGCCAGCGGGCAGGTCCCGCGCTGGGGCGCGGACAACGAGGACTCCAAGACCCCGATCATGCGAGCCTTCTTGCAGGCCTGCGAGAACCTGACGGGCTGCTTTGACGGCACGCTTCGCATCGAGGAAGACGGCGCCAAGACCTATGAGCTTGCCGCCGATGGCCTCTCAAAGCCGATCAAGCGCATCCCGGGCATTGCCCTGCCCGACGGCAATCACCTCTTGCGGGGCAATCCGCTGCCGTTGCACCTCTATGATTTTGCCATGCACCTGTTTCACAACTGGAGCCGGCCCGAGGCGCTGGTTTTCTATATCCCCAAGCTCGAGAATGAGGAGGAGGCGGCCTACATCAAGGCGATGATCGGCCAGGCCGAGGCGCAGATTCGAGCGCTTCATCCCTGCTATGAGCTTGGCACGGTGCGCCTGTTCATCGTCTTTGAGAACCCGCGCGCGATCTTTCGCATCCGCGAGATCGTCGCCGCGCTCTCGCCGCATTTTCTCGGTGGGAGTCTGGGTTGGCACGACTTTTTGGCCTCGACGGCGCGCGTCTTTCGCCGCGATCCCAACTACCGCATCCCGGTCAAAGCCGATCCGAACATCGTGATCAACCACATCCGCGAGAGCCACCATATTCTGGTCGACGCCTTGACGCCTTTGAACGGCATCAAGATCGGCGGCATGTACGGCGTGCTCTATGAGAGCGGCAACCCGGCTTCCTATCAGGTGACGATGGTCGGCTACGTCAAGGACATCGTCACCCAGCTCAAGCGCGGGCTCGATGGCTTCTGGGTCGCCCACCCAGATTTCGTGCGCCCGGGCCTTGCGCTGGTCGAGGCCTTTCGCCGCTGGAGTGCAGACCCAGACGACGGCGTGCTCGTCGAGCTGATCGGCGCGCTGGTCACCGATCCGGTCGAGCGCGCGCCGCTGCTCGAGTTCGTGCTCGGCGAGGACGTCAGCGGCCTGGCGGCTGACCACCCGCTCTACAACCGCGGCGTGCTCGCGGCCGACATCACGATCTCCGACTACATCGCCAACGATGACCCCGAGGAGGTGCGCTACAACGTCTTTCAAGCCTTGCAGTATCTGGCAGACTGGCTGTCGGGCAATGGGTGCGTGGCCCTGCCCGCAGCCATGACGTCGGCCTCGGGTGAAGCGGTGTTTGTGCGTATCATGGACGATCTGGCGACCACCGAACGCTCGCGTTGGGAGTTGTGGGCCGAGATCGCCCATGGTCGCGTGCCCCTGGCGCTCTTTGAGCGCATCCTCGACGAGGAGCTCAGCTTCATCCGCCAGGGCCAGGAGACGGCCTCCAAGCGCGTACAGGTCAAGTGGGAGGGTGAGGCGGCCGGCTGGTATCCGATCGCCGCGCGCCTGTTGCACGAGCTGGCCACGCGCGCCGAGCCCCCGGAGTTCGCCACCGAGCTGCTCATGCCCTTTACGCTCGACTGCGTGCGCCTGGCCGCCGACCCCTGGGCGACCGTCGTCGCGCTATGCCCGGAGCACTTTCAAGCGTGAAAACCTGGCCGTAGCTTGTCGCGAGCATCGCACCCGGATTCGCAAGGCCGAACGCAGACGCCGTGGGGGTAGACGTCCATCGCGACCAATGTTGGCGAGGATTTCCCGCGATTGAAGCCGGGCTTCGGACGGCGGACGGCACGCGCCGCGTGGTAAGATGTGAAATCTCTTGTTGCACGTGTGTTATTGGCTGGCGTCGGTGGCGTCGTCGCCAGCAGACACGTCGTCGGTGGCGCATTGGTTAGGAAACCTGAAGGCAGCCAAACCCCAGGGGCAGCAAACCCCAGGGGCAGCAGGGCTTCCATTGCGGGGAATCCGCACAGGAGTTGGTCGATCGAGCCATTCACCCCCAAACACGGTGGCATTTTGACGCGATTAGGAGCCGAAGGCTAACGCTCGCGCGCCGAGTCAAAGGCCGCCGCGTGGTGCAAGCGCCTTGCAGGATTACGCAGATACGGTGAGACGCTGCACACAAGCAAATAGCGGGTCTGACGGCCGGCCACGATGAGCCATTGGGCGAAGACGCTAGGTGGCATTTTGACGCGCTTAAGAGCCGATTGGCGAGTGGCTCGCCAAGTAGACGATCTCGGCTTCGAGCTGGGCGCGCTCGCGGGTGATGAAGTCGGCCACGGCCATGCGCAGGCGCGTGTCACGGATAAAATGTGCGCTGTAGGTTCTGGTCGGGCTAAAGCCGCGCTCGAACTTGTGTTCGCCGCCGGCGCCGGGCTCGAAGACGGCCACGCCGTGCTCGATGCACCAGGAGATCGCGCGGTACATGCAGACCTCGAAGTGCGTAAACTCCACCTCTTTGAGCGCGCCCCAATAGCGGCCGTAGAGGCGCTCGCCCTTGTAGAGATTGAAGGTGCCGGCAAATGGTGCGCCGCTCTGGTGGGCAGTGACCAGATGCAACCGATCGGGAAGCGTCGTGTGCAGCTCCTCGAAGAATTCGAGGCTGAGGTACTGCTGGCCGTAGTAGAACTTGTTGACCGTGTCTTTGTAGTATTTGAAGACGCGCTGTAAATCCTTGCGTTCGACTTCGCGGCCGAGCTTGATCTCGGTGGTTACGCCCGCTTCGTCGAGTTTGCGGCGCTCGCGGCGGATGTTCGCGCGGCGCTTGGCGCCGAAACGGCCCAAAAACGCGTTGAAGCTCGTGTAGTCCGTGTTCTTCCAGTGGTATTGCAGCCCGGTGCGAATCGGCAGGCCGAGCTCCTCGAAGACCGGGATTTCCTCTTCGGTGATGAAGTTGAAGTGCACGGAGGAGAGGCCCATCTGCTCGGCAAGCTGCACGGCGGCCGCAGCGAGCACGCGGCGCACCTCGCTGGCATCCTCGGCGTCGGCCGCGACGAGCAGGCGCGCACCGGTTACGGGCGTAAAAGGCACGCCGACCACGGCCTTGGGATAGTAGGCGATGCCGGCGCGCTGGGCGCCCTCGGCCCAGCCCCAGTCGAAGACGAATTCACCCGTGGAGTTGGTCTTGAGATACAGCGGCAGCGCGCCGACGATTCGGGCGCCCTCGCGAAGCACGAAGATCTGGGGCAGCCAGCCGCTGGCTTCGCCGACACAGCCGGTGGTCTCGAGGGCGGCCAAAAAGCCGTGCTCGAGAAACGGACTGTGCTCGCCTACCAGCGCATCCCACGTCGCGCGCTCGAGGCGCGCGACGCCGTCGAGGATCTCGACGACATATTTGGAGGACATGGCCTACCTCAAAGGTGCTCGAAACGCGTACACAGCCCGATCTTCGCCGTCCGACGAGCTGCTCGCGCATTGGCCGACCAGCGTGAATCCGAGCTCGCCGGCACGCTGCTGCAGGCCTTCGAGCGCGTGGGGCCTGGTCATGCAGACGATGGTGCCCTCGGGTTGCACCCAGGCGCTGGCCGTCTCCAGCCACTCAAGCGGCGGCTGAAAGGCCTTGGAGACGACGTAGTCGTAGCGGGCAGCGGTGAGCTCCTCGATGCGCTTGTTCTCGATCGTAACACCGCTCAGGCCCAGACGGGTGGCGACGATTTTGAGGAAGGTCGCGCGCTTTCGGCGCGGCTCGACCAGCGTCAGGGCGCAGTCGTCGAAGACGATGCGAAGCGCGATGCCGGGAAGCCCGGCGCCCGTTCCGACATCAAGCATATGCCCGACGGGGCGCGCGGCAACGCCGGCGCGCAGGCTGTCGATGAGCAAGTCGTCGACGATCGCCTGCGCGCTCAAGGGGCCGATGAGGTTGGAGCCCTCGTTGAAGCGCTGCAAGAGCGCCAGATACGTGGTGAAGCGCTCGCCGGTTCGGTTGTCAAAGGGTAAGCGCTGGGCGTGGCAAAAGGACTCGATGGCCTCGATCATGTGGTTTCGATGCGAGTCGGCGCGCGGGGCTCGCGCGGCACGGCGGCCTTCTTGGAGGTGGACTCCTCGATGTTGACCGCGATGCGGCCCTCGGTGAGCGAGACCTTGATCAGCTTGTTCTCGTGCGGGCCGCTCTCGCTGATCAGCTGGCGGCCAATCTCGGTGAGCACGCTTTTTTCGATCGTGCGCTTGAGCTCGCGCGCACCAAAGCGCGGGCTGAATCCATGCTCCTCGAGCCACTTGCGCGCGCTCTTTTTGACATCAACCTCGAGGTTTCGTCGCTTGAAGCCGCGTCGTTTGAAGGCTTTGGCCAGCTCGATGTCGACTAGGCGAGCCATGGCCGCCTCGGTCAGCGGGCTGAAGACGACGATGTCGTCGAGGCGGTTCAAAAACTCCGGCGCGAAGAACTCGTCGAGCTTGTGGCGGATGCGCCCGGAGATCTCGTTGGCCCCCTCGCCAAAGCCTACCGGCGCAAGGCTTGCGCGTGACGCGCCCAGATTGCTCGTCAAAAAGATCAAGGTCTGGCGAAAGTCCGTCGTGTTGCCGCGCGCGTCGGTGAGCCTGCCCTCGTCGAGGATCTGCAAGAATAGATTGAAGATCTCCGAGTCGGCCTTCTCAAATTCGTCGAATAAGAGCACCGAGTAGGGCTGGTTTCGCACGGCCTCGGTGAGCAGGCCCTCGCGGTCTTTGTCGTGCGGCGAGCCGATGAGCTTCTCAATTGCGAAGCGGCCCTGATACTCGCTCAGATCGAAGCGCAGCATACGATCGGCGGTGCCAAAGAGGCGCTCGGCGACGAGCTTAGTGAAATAAGTCTTGCCCACGCCGGTCGGCCCGACGAGAAAAAACACCCCGAGCGGCTTATCCGCATCGCCAAGACCCGACTTGATCAGGGCCAGGCGGTTGACGATCGTGTCGACGGCGTGCTCCTGATCGACGAGGCGATCCAAAAACCACTTGCGCGTCTCGGAGAGGCTGAGCGGGATCGTATCGTCGAGCAGATCGAGGCTGATGCCGGTGATCTCGGCCAGACACGGTGGAATGTTCTCGGCCTGCAGCAGCACACTGGCGCCGGCTTCGAGGTTTCGCGTCGTCTGATCGACGAGCGCGTCGAGCAGGTCGCAGGCGCGCCCCGGGCCGACGCTGCGCGTAAAGAAGCTGCGCGAGAAGTCGACCACGCTCTCCAGACAGCCGCTCTCGGCCGTGATCGTGTAGTCGGTGCGCACGCGGTAGTCGACGAGGCGCTTTTTGAGCACGTCGAGCGTCTGGGCGTCGTCCATCTCGTGGACCTTGACCTGGCGAAACAGGCGCAAGAAGCCCGGATCGCGGGTCAGCCCCTTTTTGAGGTCGTCCTCGGTGCACTCGGCGATGATCCGGATCTGGCCGCGCTGCAGGTAGGGCTTGAAGAAGTCGGCAAAATTCTCGTCGCTCTTGGAGTGGGCGCCCGCGCCGAGCAGATCGTTGGGGTTGGTCAGATAGACGATCACACGGTCGTGCTTGAGAATGGCCTCGGCCATCTCCTTGAGCTTGGTCTCCCAGTCGCCCAGATAGCGCGTGCCGCTGATAAGCTCACTGGTGTTGGTCTCCATGATCTGCCAGTCGAGCTCTTCGCCGAGCTCGACGAGGCGCTGGGTCATCTCATGGATGATCGCGGTTTTGCCCACGCCGGCCTGGCCGACGAGCAAAATGCTGCGTGAGGCCTTGGGATCGGTAAAATGGTCGACGAGCTGGCTGACCACGTCGTCTCGGCCGTAGGCGTGCATCAAAAAAGGCTGCTCGTCGGCGTTGTTCAACAGCCGGCCGTACTTGTCCAGACCGCGCGGGGCGGCCGCCGCGCGCGAGACGAGTTGCAGACGCTGCCACAGCGTGCCGTAGACCTCTTGGAGGTTTCGCGCCTCGAAGTAGTTGAGGATCAGCCGACGCTCACGCGGGGTGAGCTGCTCGGGCAGGCGCTTGTAGTGCTCGCGGGTCATCTTGGGCACGATGCGATCGAGGATCTCCTCGGCCATCTGCTGCATCTCGACCTCGCGCTCGAGCAGCGACTTGAGCACCACGGCCACGGCTTTGGGGCTTGCCACCTTGCGAAGCTGCGACAGGCCCTGCTCACGCACGCCGAAGGCCTCGTCGCCCATGCAGCGCACCAGCACGTCCTCGAGCTGGGCGTAGTTGAGATCTCCCAGCGCGACCAGCGCCCGGTAGCGCACGTCGGCATCGTAGTCGTGCAAGGCGCCCAAAACGGCGTCGACCGCGGCCAGATCTCCCAAGATCCCCAGCGCGAAGATCGCCATCTCGCGCACGCTCGCTTGGGGATCGTTGACCAGCATGATCAAACCCGGCACGGCCTCCAGATGCCCCAGACGCCCCAGGTTGGTCGCCGCCGCCATACGTCGTGACGGGTGGCGGTGGCTGAGATCTTCGCGCAACAACGGGATGATCTCCGGGCCAAGCCCGTAGAGCTGATCGCGGTAATCCCGGTAGCGATCTTCATCTTCGGTGGACTCGATTTTTTCGAGAAGTTGGCGTGCTGTTTCGAGAGTATCTTCCATTTACATCTCTCCAATGCCACGACGGGGGACAAGGCGGGCAAAGCGGAGTGTATCGCTCCGTCAATGGATTGACAACCGAGCACTCAGCGCATCAACCCCCAGGTCCAGACAAGCTCGCCGCTGCCTGAGGCGTTGTCCTTTTGGGAGCGTGTTTAATTTTCGTTTGTCCACTCGACGAAATTTCGTGCAACGGAGCACAGCGATGAACTACGAAATATTTATGCAGCGCGTCATGAGGCGCAGCGGGATCGACGACGAGGCGTTTGCCCACAAGGTGGTCGTCGCGACGTTGGAAGTGCTGGGCCAGCGCCTGCCCGAGGTCAACTTAGAGGTCGTCGCCGCCCAGCTTCCGGCTCCGTTCGAAGAGGCCCTCTGGGCCGTGGCCGCCTACCAGCGCTTTGAACCCGAGCAATTCTATGAACAGGTCGGACTGCGCACCGGCGTACAGACGCGCTTTGCGCTCGAGCACGCTCAGGTCGTCTGCCAGGTGCTCACCGAAGCGCTCAATGAGCAGGGACGAACCCACTTGTGCATGCACCTGCCCCAGCAATGGTGCGAGCTCTTTACTCGGCGCGAGCACACCTTTCCGCCAAGCGAGAGCCGACGCCGCCGTGGCCAACATACGCTGGCAGGCGGACACAGCGGCAGCTCGCGCCCGCTCAGCGAGAGCAGCGTCGCCCAACGCAACTCGATCGCCGCCGGCGATGAGCCGCACGCCGATCAGATGCTCGCCACCAGCCATGGAAAACCCGCTCGGCGCACCCTGGCCGAGGGTGAGGCGGGCAGCTCAAGACCGATGAGTGAGGGCTTTCACTCCGAATCAGGTTGATTTGAGCAAGGTCGAGAAGACAGCATCGATCTGCTCGAAACCAACTTTGAGGATGAAATTCGAGCCGCGCCCGTAGCTCTTCGAGCCCAGCACGAAGAAATTGGGCTCCGGGTTGAGCAAGGTCTCAGGGCCGTTTGATGCCTGGGCCAGACAGTCGGCTCCGCCGCCGCCGCCCGATGCCAAGAGCGCAGCGGCAAGCGCCATCGGCCCTTCACTGGCATAGCAGTAATGGACCTGCAGCTCGCGGCTGATCGCCTGGTCGGGGCGATAGCCAACGTTGGCCACGATGCGGTCGACCTCGAAGCGCTGGGGGCGGCCGTCGCGATCGATGACGACGTTGATCGTGGCCTCGTCGAGGGCTTGCAACTCCATGATCGTTGCGCGGCCGACCGCCGTAATACCCTCGATCTTGCCGCACGACGCCTCGTTGGCAAAGTGCGTGAGCGCGCGGCGAAGCGGCAGCGAATCGTCCGCGATCTGCGCGTAAGGCGCCTCCTGCGGGCGAAACAACCACACGATATGCGTTGTCGGCTCCTCGGCCTTGAGCATGTGCAGATTCTGCAACGTGGTCGCCGCCGAGTGACCCTCGCCGACGACGAGCACGCGCTTTCCGCTGTAGTGCGCGCGTGCAGCGCCCAAAACATCGGGAATGTGGCGCTCGATGGTATCGCCAAGCTCACGCTCGCCAAGGGCGGGCAGGCCGCCGACGCCAAGGTTGTTCGGCTGGCCAAAAATGCCGGTCGCATCGATGATCACGTCAGCCTCGACAAAGCGCTCCTGACCGTCTTCTCGCAGCAGCATCACAAACGGCCCGATGCCCCGCTCGGCGCGACCGACAAAATCGCCCTTGGAAGCGTACTTGCGCGAGATGGCGAGCACTTCGCAGCGCTCGTGGATCCGCCCGGCCAGGGCTTTTGAGCTGGTCAAAGGCACGAGGTATTGTTCGAGATACTCGCGCCCTGTCGGAGAGTGCGCCGCGTCTTGGAGTGTGCCCTGGCCGTCGGCGATGACCGCCTCGCCCCAGGCGCTGCGGTTGAGCGACCATGGCGTAAAGAAGGTGACGTGGCTCCAACTCGCGATGTGGGCGCCAATCTGGCCGCGCTCGTAAACATCGACCGTGTATCCGTCGCGCACACCGCGAAGGGCAGCCTCAATACCGATCGGTCCAGCGCCGAGCACTGCCAGACGTTTCTTCGTATTCTCAGTCATCGATCTACTTCTCCTCAAAACGTTACTTCCACATCTACAAGCGTGGCCACAGTCCTCGGGCGGCGACCGCTTCAGCGCTCACGATCTGCCACTGGCCGCCCGTATCCCGAGCGATCACCAGGCGAATCGCACCTGCATCGGCCGGCTCGCCGGCGGGCGATACGAGCGCATGGTAGCGCCCCTCGCCGGCCAGAAACAAGCGCGACACGCGCGGATTGTTCCAGCTCTCGACCTGCTCCCAGAGCGCGTCGCCGGCCTCGGGGCCGGTCTGCAGCCAGCGCTCGGCCAGGCTGAGCGGATCTTCGGCGACGGATTTTACCACGGGAGCAAGCTCGACGGCATCGGCCGGCAGCGTGGACTGACTGGCGCCGCCGCAAGCGCAGCTCAGCACGAACGTAGATAGGATGCCAAAGTAAATAAAGTGATTCATTTTTGGATGAACCCCATGAAGACCTTCTCTTGATCAAGGCGCATCGCGCGCGCGGTGGCCAGCATGTAGTCGAGCGCGGTCTGCAGCGAGGCGTTGGGCAATGTTGCGAAGATCACATGCGTCGCAGCGGCGGTTGCAAGCTCCCTGGAGTCATTGACGAGTGAGTCGAAGCGCGTGGCGAACTCCTCGGGGGTCGTCGCACAAAAGCTCATCTCTTCATCGCAGGCGGCGAGCTCGGCCTTGAAGATCTGCTCGTCCAGCGCGATGCGAAAGCCAAGTTGTCGGGGCGCGCCGGCGGCCACCGTGATCGGATACATGGCGACGACGAGCATCTTCATGTTTGCCGGGAGCCGCTCAGCCTCGAAGATCGGCGAGTTGGCGACCACGGAGCAGACGGCGCCGTCAGAGACGTCGTTGGTTATCAGGTGGACGCGGTAAAAACCCACGGCGGCCGCGGCCATCAGCGTGCTCGTCACCGTGCGCCAGGAGACGCGGGCGTCGACGATCAAGTCAATGCCTGCGGGCGCGGGCGCGCTCTCCAGGATATCTCGCACCCAGCGCTGGGCATGGCGAGCGAGCTCCTCGGGTGTGGCAAGTGCTGCCGGCCCTTTGGCGTCGATGACGATATCGCCAAAGGGTGTGGTGTATTGTTGGCGTGTCACGATGATCGGAAACGCCACGAGCCGCTGCTCCTGTGCCCAGGCGGGCGCGTCTCGGGTCGTGGGCAGCGCACCGCTTCTGGCCAGGTTCAACAGCGCCCGGGTATAACTCTCGGCAGGCACCCAGGCCAGCTGCCAGGGCTCGCACGTGGCGGCGCGGGTGAGCTTGACGGGGTAGCGAAGGCGGCGGTTCTGGTGGACGAGCTCAACCTCGACGACGGCTGCGCGCTGGCTCTCGAGCAGCTCGACGCTGAGCACGTCGCCAAGGCGCGCCCCGTCTTTGGCGAGCAGCGCGAGGCTCTTTCCAACACCGGGCTCTGTGTGACCTCGGGTGAAATAGTTGTCCAGCGTGGTGCTCAATGAGCGTGTCGCCATCGGCTCGGCCGCGGCCGCAAGCGAGGGCAGTGCAATGCTTGCAAGCAGCGCGCAGAGCAAAAAGAGGCGCATCGTCAAGCCCTCGGTGAGCAGATGACGTAGTGGAAGAGATCGCGCTTGCCGTGCTCGCTGTAACCCCAGTGCTCATGCCACTCGTGCAGCAAGATCTCGAAGCCGTGGCGGTCGATCATGGCTGCCAACGAGGTGCGCGAGGGAAACCAGCGCGACTGGCCGTCGTAGTTGATCCAGACGTCGGGGCGGTAGAGCGCGGTGCCTTCGCCGTCCCAGATGCTGCCCTTGCCCTTGATCGCAAAACAAAACAGACCGACGCCGGCCTCGAGCACTTCGTGGACGAGCTTGAAGATCTCGGCAAGCTCGCCGGAGCTGAAATAGTGCAAACTGGAGTACGAGTAGATCAGGTTGAGCCGCTGCAGCATCGCGTTCTTACGATCCGCCAGGGCGCTGACAAAGTCGCCCTCGATCAGGCTGTGCGCGAGCTGGGGGCGCTCGTCTAGCAGCGGCTTCACACGGCCAAGATGCTCGTCGAGCGCGATGCGGCTGATATCGCAGCCGACGTAGCTTGCCGTGCGAAGGCTTGAGAGCAGGCCGAGCGCATCGTTGCCGATGCCGCAGCCAAGCTCGAGCACGTGCAAATGCTCGAGGCGGTCGCTCGCCATGTTCTGAGCGCGGGTTTCGACGTGATCCAACAACTTCCAGGCGAGCGGATTGGGATCGCGCGGTTGAAAAAAACCGTAAGCGATGCCGGCTTCCTGATAGAGCGCACCGTAATCGAAGTCGACCGCCACCAAAAAGCGAATCATCGCCGCGGTTTCTCGGCGAAAACCGCGCTGCCACATCCGCGAAGCCAGTCCAAAGACCAGCGCTCCCAGATGAAATTTCTCGCTCTGATCGAGGTTTCGGGCGAGCCACAACAAGGTCGCCAGGTCGCCGCCGCGCTCGAAGATCCACTCCGGTGCGGCGTCGAGTAGATGGCGAACAGGCGCGCTGAGCATGGTATCGACGCGCTCGGCTGCGCGCTCCATGCTCTGCTCGATGCCAAGCGCCACGCCCTGCTTGGTGCCGACCAGGCCCAACTGCTCAGCATCTTCGTAGAGCAGGGCGATGGCCTGCTCGGCGTCTGAAAATCCCGCGTCGAGGAAGAGGTCGCGGCGGCGAGTGAAATTTGCGGGCATGAAGACTCAAATAAGGGTTTTAGAGCAACGCCTTGGCACGTGCTGCGACGTTGGACGCCGTGAGGCCAAACTTCTCGTAGAGTACTTCAAATGGCGCGGAGGCACCGAAGTGGTCAATGCCCAAGATATCGCCCTCGCTCCCAGTCCAGCGCTCCCAGCCCATGGTCGCCGCCGCCTCGACGGCGAGCCGGCGCCTGATGTTGGGCGGCAGAACCTGGTCGCGCCATGCGCGATCTTGGAGCGCGAAGATCTCCCACGAGGGCATACTGACAAGACGAACCTTGATGCCCTCGGCGGTGAGCTGATGCCAGGCTTCCAGGCAAATCGGCACTTCACTGCCCGTTGAAATCAGGATCAAATCGGGCGCGCCATCGGCTGCATCGGCGACAATGTAGGCGCCGCGTGTGGCATCGCCAATGGTGCCGAGTGCCTTTCGGTCGAGCGTGGGCACGTCCTGGCGAGTGAGCACGAGCGCCGAGGGGCCATCGGTACGCTCGATGGCGATCTGCCAGCACTCGCGCACCTCGTTGGCGTCGGCCGGTCGCAGCACGACGTAGTTTGGGATCGCGCGAAGCGCTGCCAGATGCTCGATCGGCTGGTGGGTCGGCCCGTCCTCGCCAAGGCCAATTGAGTCGTGGCTAAAGACCGTCAGCGAAGGCTGGTGCATCAGCGCCGCGATGCGAAGCGCGGGGCGCATGTAGTCGGCAAAGACCAGAAAGGTCGCGCCAAAGCCGCGCACGCCGCCGTGCAAGGTGAGCCCGTTTGCAATCGCACCCATGGCGTGTTCGCGAACGCCAAAGTGGATGTTCTGGCCGGCGTACTCACCGCGGGCGATGACGCCGTACTTCTCGAAGAAAGTCTTGTTGGAGCCTGCGAGGTCGGCCGAGCCGCCGACGAGCTCGGGCAGCACACCGAAGAGTTTTTCGACGACCTTGCCGCTGGAGGCGCGCGTGGCCATGCCCTTCTCGGAAGGCTCAAAGGCCGGCAGTGCCGCCAGCCAGTTCTCGGGCAACTCGCCACTCAACCGGCGCACGAGCTCGTCGTGAGCGCTTGCGTCCTGGCTCTTGTAGGCGTCGAGGCGCGCCTGCCATGCCTGCTCGTGCTCGGCTCCGGCCACAGCCGCGCTCATATGATCGCGCACCGCGTCGGGCACGTAAAACGCCTCCTCGTAGGGCCAGCCGAGCTGTGCCTTGCTCAGTCGAATCTCCTCCTCGCCAAGCGGGGAGCCGTGCGAGCCGGAGGTGTCGGCCTTGTTCGGTGAGCCAAAGCCGATGATCGTGCGAACGTTGATCAGGCTGGGGCGCGCCGTCTCGGCCTTGGCCGCCTCGATCGCGCGGTCAATCGCCTCGATATCGTTGCCATCGGCGACCTTTTGGACGTGCCAGCCGTACGCCTCGAAACGCTTGGCGACGTCCTCGCTAAAGGAGATGTCGGTGCGCCCATCGATCGTGATGTTGTTGTCGTCGTATAAAAAGATCAGCTTGCCAAGGCCCAGATGCCCGGCGATCGAGGCCGCCTCGTGCGAGATGCCCTCCATCAGATCGCCGTCCGAGCAGATGCCAAAGGTGTAGTGATCGATGGTGCCATCGTAGCGCGCGCCCAGGTGGGCCTCAGCGAGCGCGAGGCCAACGGCGGTGGCAAAGCCCTGGCCCAGTGGGCCGGTGGTCGTCTCGACGCCCGGCGTGAGCTCAGCCTCGGGATGGCCAGGCGTGAGGCTGCCCCACTGACGAAAGTTCTTGATCTGCTCGAGCGTCATCGCCTCGTAGCCCGTCAAATGCAGCAGGCTGTAGAGCAGCATCGAGGCGTGGCCGTTGGAGAGGACGAAGCGGTCACGGTTGGCCCAGGTGGGATTCTTGGGATTGTGGCGCAGGTGGCGCGCCCAGACGACATAGGCCGTCGGCGCAAGGCCCATCGGCGCGCCGGGATGGCCGCTGTTGGCTTGCTGGACGGCGTCCATGGCTAGCGTTCGGATGGTGTTGATGCTCAGCTCGCTGACGCGCTCGTTGCTCATGTCCTGTCGCTCCGTGATGGGCCCTGATTTCCAGAAATCTCAGGCACACTTTCTGCCCTCTGGCAGCTCGGGTGTCAATGCCTGCTCGCGAACAGGGGCCGGGGGTGCAGCCCTGACGCACGAAACAACAGCTTTGGGCACCGGGCATTCCAAAGCAGGTGGCACGCCCGCGCGCGCGGCGCCCATTGTAATCCTCAAAACGATGGTTAGGTTTATTAAATGCATAAAATATAAAGAGTTTTTAGCCCTGTTGCGTGCACGGTTGTTCTGTTTGAGGAGGTATCAATGTCAGTCTGTTGGAAGCTGTTGATGGTTTTGGTGATGCCAGCATTTTTGAGCGTGAGCTGTGGCAAGCAAACCACCGAGGTTGGGCCCCAACACTCCGAGCCGGTGCGCAACCACTCCGGCGAGTTTGCCAGGCAATGGATGGAGCTTAGCTACGAGCTTGTGCGCGCCGAGCGCCGGGCGCCACCGGTTGCCTCGCGCATCTATGCTTACGCTGCCATCGCGCTGTACGAATCGGTGGTCGAGGGCATGCCCCATCATCGTAGCCTCAGTGGTCAAATCGAGGGCATGCCGGCGATGCCAGACCGCCCCTTTGGCCAGACGATCGACTGGCCGACGGTGAGTGCGACGACCATCGCGATGACCGGAGCCTGGCTCTTTTTTGAGGGCGACTCGCAGCTGGCCATCGGGGAGCTCTTCGAGCGCCAACTCGAGGCGCGCCGGGCAGCCGAGATCAGCGAAGTGGTGATCGAGCGCTCACGGCTCTATGGCGAGGAATTGGCGGAGGCAATCGGCGCCTGGGCAGCTCAAGACGGCTACGATACGCTCTCCAATCAGCTGTTTTCGCCGCCATCGACAGGCGCGCATGCCTGGGTGCCAACGGCCGAGGGCATGCAGCCCTTGCAGCCCTTTTGGTCGAGTCTGCGCCCTTTTGCGCTCACGCGCGCCGATGTCTGCGCGCCGCCGGCGCCGGTGGCCTTCTCCAGCGAAGCCGATTCAGCCTTCTTTCGGGAGGCGATGGACGTCTACGAGGTCTCCCATTCGATGAGCGAGGAGGAGGCGACGATTGCGCGCTTCTGGTCTGACGATCCGGGCACGACCGGCACGCCGTCCGGCCACTGGATCGCCATTGGCAGCGGCCTGGTCGACCAATTGGAGTTGGGACTCGACGAGGCCGTGGAGATGTACGCCCTGGTGGGCATTGCCGGCGCCGATGCCTTCATCTCCTGTTGGGACGAGAAGTTTCGCTCCTATTTGTTGCGACCGGTCACCTACATTCAGCGCCATATCGACCCCGAGTGGCGCCCCCTGTTGAACACGCCGCCCTTTCCCGAGTACACCTCCGGCCACTCCAACGTCTCGGGCGCGGCAGCGATGGTCTTGACCCACCTCTTTGGTGAAATCGCCTTCGTCGACAACACCCGTGAGAGCATCGGCATGGCGCCTCGCGCCTTCAATTCCTTTGCCGAGGCCGCCGAAGAGGCCGCCGTCTCCAGGTTGTACGGTGGAATTCACTATCCGATGGGCATCGAACACGGGGTGCCACAGGGCGCATGCGTCGGTCAGGCAGTGCTGCACCGTTTGCGAACACGTCACTAAAAGCCACTAAAAGTTCGCGCGAGGATTGCGCACGTCCGTGCGTTGACTATGTTTCGAACCGTCGGGATTTGCCAGGGAGTCTACGATGCCCGAATCCATTACCCAGACGCGGTTTCTGGGAGTCAATTGGCGGGGGGGACTGCTCGGCGGACTGGTCGGTGGCCTGTTGTGGCTGCTGATCATGATGGCCACCGCCCCGCTCGTTGGCATCAGCGTGTGGGCGCCGTTGCAATACATCGCCGCCCTGGTGCTGGGCGCAAACGCCGCCCTGGTGAACGCGACCTTTTCCTGGAACGTGCTCGCCGCCGGTCTCTTTTTACATCTATTCTTGTCCGTGCTCTACACCTTCGTCTTGGGTGCCTACATCCGCTTTCACCCCATCGCCAACGCAACCTTCGCCGGCCTGATCTACGGCCTGATCCTCTACATCCTGAACTTCCACCTCTTCGGCCCGGCCTACCCCTGGTTTGGCGCCCTGCTCCACCCAGGCACGATCTTCGCGCACATGGTCTTTGGAATGGCCGCAGCATGGGTCTACATACGCGTCGAGCAGGCCACGGATCCGATCCCGCCGCCGCAGTCCGAAGAACCCCGTTTTTTTTGAAATCCGCCCTCACTTGAAGCCGGGCTTCAATCGCGGGATCTGACGGTGAAAACTGGAGCAAACAGTCTTCCACCCCCGAACACTCGCGTTTTTTAGGCTAAATTGCGCAGCCGCTCCAGCCACTCGATTTGCAGCTCCAAAGGAGCGTCGTCGGGCTCGGGCCGAGCGAGATCTGAGACGCGCTCGCTGAGCAGATCGGCCAGCGCATCGAAGATCCACTGGGCGCCGATGAGTTGCTTGCCGAAGTGGCCATATTGCACGGTGCGAAGCCCGTCAAACCAAGTGTGGAAGGCGCGCGTGAAGCGGGTCGCGTCGGTGTGGTTGGTGCGAAGACGCGCCAGCGTTTCGCGGCCACCGAGAGTGTCGAGGTAGGCGTGCACGGTCGGAGCGGCCTGACGATCGAGGGCTGCGGGCTCTTGGAAAATCATCGGCAGCGAAGCAAAAAACCTGGCGAGTTCGGGGTAGAGCGCAGCCGGCTCCACGTGTTGGTAGCGTGTGCGCCCGACATCGACGCAGTGGGTGACGGCAGCGCCGGTGCCAAATGGGACGCGATCGGAGAGGCGTGCTGAGGGCTCGACGAGAACCTGGTCGAGGCTGATGATGCAGCCCGCGCCGCCGACCTTGACGAGCTTGTCGAGCATGTAGAAGTCCTCGCCGGCCTTGCGCCGCGGCATGCCGTCTGCCATGGCGTAGCCACGCGCCGTAATCACGGTGCAAGAGCCGATGGTCTGAAATGCATAGGGTGAGCGCGCGCGGCGAAGGCAGAGCTCGTAGTAACGAAGCCACAGCTCGTAGGAAACAATTGCGGCAGCCAGCTCCTGATCTTCGGGAATCGGATGGCGGTAGTGGCACAGACCGGCAAGGTGATCCCCGTCCTCGAAAGCCGCGAGCAAGCCGTCGATATGGCCGGGGGCGACCGGCGAGTCGCCGTCAAGACAGGCGATCACGCCGCGGGCGGCGTTTCCGGTTGCGTGCAGCCGGGCCAACGCCAAATCCATGCCCACTCGGCGCGCGCAACCTACACCAGCCTCACGCCACGCGAACGCTCGCCCTGGCGAGGCCCGATCGAGCACAACGCAGCCAAGCGCGCCGTTGGGTCTGTCTGCCAGCAGGGCGAGAGTGGCCATGTTGTCGTCGAACACCGCGGCTGAAGCGTTGTCCGGGGCGTTGATCACGATGATCACCTCGGCCTCCCCAAGGCGCGTCGAGCCTAAAGCAAGTGAGTCGAGTACGCGCGCAATGTTTTGATGCTCGGCCATCGCCGGAATGACCACACACAGCTTGAGACCGGGCGCCGGCGCGCTGAGCGCGTCGCAGGGATCTGCGGGTGTAGCGTGGCGCGCCAGGTAGCGCTCGATCGGGCGAAGGGCCTTCATCAATGCAGAGCCGCGCGGATGGGCAGCGAATTGACGATCGTGGCTTCTAGGTCGAGCAGCTCGTCGAGGCGCGCGTTGACCTCGTCGTTTGGAAAATAGAGCAGGGCGCACTCATAGAAGTCCATGCGATGCTGCGACTCCGAGGCGGCGAGCTCGCGGTAATAGTCCGAAAGCCCGCTCTCTGTCGGGTGCTCGGCCAACGCTCGCGAAAGCATCGCGAAGCGCTCGCAGCCGCGGTACTCAATGATCGAGCCCAACAACAAGCGATCGATGCAGCGCTCGTTGCCTGTCGGCCGGCAGGCTTTGAGCAGAGCGTTGACATAGGGGTCCGCCTCGTCGGCCGCAAGAGCGACGCCGCGTTTGACCATGAGCCGAAACACATCGTGAAAGTGCTCGAGCTCCTCTCGGGCAATGGCGATCATCTTGTCCACAAGCTCGAGCCGGTCCGGATAGCGCACCACCATGCCCATGGCGTTGGCCGAGGCCTTGCGCTCGGCTGCGGCGTGGTCGACCAAGAAGGCGTCCATGTTGTTGGCGACATGGGTCGCCCACTCGTTGGGTGTGTTCGCGCGCAGTTTGAACATTGGAAACTCGGGGCTTGGGGAAATGAAGAAGAACCAGGGGTTCAAGTCGGTGCGCCTTGTTCATAATCCACAGCACTGCATTTTTCACGCAACTTTTCGACCCGATCTCTCGATAACAATAGAGGCGGAAAACTTACACTGCCCCCAAACCACGAGGATCGCCCATGGCCCGCTCCTGGATTTTCCTGTTCGCCATCGTCGTGCTCGCGCTCTGCGTGCCTGGCCCTGCACTGGCCGAGGAGCTGATAGCTGCCGCGAGCGCCCCATCGACCGGCACTGCACGTGCCATGGGTTATGGCACGCTCTTGTTGCGCATGACCTTGATGCTCACCGCCGTTTGCGTCGTCGCCTATGTCTCCCTGCGCTGGGGCGTCAAACGCCTCATCGGCAGCCATTCGAGCGAGCCAATGGTCGAGGTGCTCTCGCGCACGGTCATCGAGCCTCGCCGCGCGATCCTGATCGTTCGCGTCGCCAACCGCCACCTGATCGTGGGCACCACCGAGCAGGGAATGTCCGCTCTGGGCGAACTATCTGCAGACGAAGCAGCGCAAGTGGTGGTCGCTAAGGGTCTGAAAACAAACGCTAAATCGTTCAAGACGGTGTTCAAGGGCAGCAAAGACGATGAAAATAGCCAAAGAAAGTAGGCAACTTTTCGCCGCGATCGCTCGAAAACAAGAAGGGGGCCGTGTCTGCAGCCCCTGTCGCCGACCGCCTTCTTGGAGACCGACCGTGCCCCAGCCCTCCCGCTACTCCTCATCTTTATGTCAACAAATGCGCCGACCGGCAGCCGCGCTTTTCTTTGCGCTGATCCTGCTCGCGGCACCCAGCGTCTGGGCCCAGGGTATTGGCACCGGTGGCAATCCGCTGACCATGGTCGTCATGCTTGCTGTGCTCGCCATGCTGCCTTTTTTGCTGATCATGGTGACAAGCTTTGTGAAGGTGGCCGTCGTGCTCTCGATCTTGCGCACCGCGATCGGTGCCCAGCAAGTCCCGCCCAATCAGGTCATCACCGGGCTGGCAATCATCTTGAGTATCTACATCATGGCCCCGGTTGGCATGGACATTTACGCCCACGTCGCCCCCCACATCGACCACGCCCAACAGAGCAAGTCGCAGCCCTCGGTCACCGAGATGCGCACGATCGCCGACGCCGCGCTCGACCCGCTGCGCGCCTTCCTGCTCAAGCACGCCGATCCTGAAGAACGCCTGCTGCTACACGAGTTGGCCCTCGAGCTGCGAACGGCCGAACAACGTGAGAGCCTCGGCGCCGAGGACCTGATCATCGTCGTTCCAGCATTTGTGATCACCGAACTCAAAGAGGCCTTCATCATCGGCTTCATCCTCTTTGTGCCCTTCATCATCATCGATCTGGTCGTCGCCAACATTCTGCTCAGCCTTGGAATGCACATGCTGAGCCCCACCACGATCAGCCTGCCCTTCAAGCTCTTGCTCTTCGTGCTCGTCGACGGCTGGTACCTGGTCGTGAAGGGCCTGGTGCTGGGCTACGTTTGAAACGAGATCGAAAACGAAAACGACCACAGGCCCAGCATGGAAGAACACATCTTACAGATCGCCCGCGAGGGTCTCTACCTGGTGGTGATCGCCTCCGGCCCGCCCTTGCTGGCGAGCGTGGTGATCGGACTGATCGTCAGCGTGTTCCAGGCGACAACCCAGATTCAGGAGCAGACGCTTACCTTTGTGCCAAAACTCGTCGGCGTCTTTTTGACGCTCGCGATCGCCGGTCCGTGGATTGGCTCGCAGTTGGTTCGTTTTACGCGCCTGGTCTTCGAAGGCTTTCCCAATCTGTTCTAAGAGCCGTTTTCGATTCCGTTTCACACTTCGAGCGTGCGTCATGCTCCAACTGCTTCAAAGCGAAGCCATTCAGCAGCCGCTCAACCAGTCGATCCTGCTGGCCGCACTTGTCGCAGCGCGCTTGATGCCGATCGTTCAGCTTGTTCCGTATCTGGGCGGCAAAGCCGTTCCTCAGTCTGTAAAGATGGCCTTGGCGCTGGCACTGGCAGTGCTCGTTTATCCGACTGTCTGGTTGTCCGGAGCCGCTGAAGCGCTGCCGACCTCGGCGGGAGCGATCGCAGCGTTGGTCCTAAAAGAGGTCATGGTGGGATTCATGATTGGCTTTGTCGCGGCCCTGGTCTTTGATGCCGTGCGAACGGCCGGGCAACTCATCGACAATTCGGCGGGCATCACGCAGGCCACATCGCTTGCGCCGCAGCTCGAAGAGCGGGTGAGCTTGAGCGCTAATTTCTTGTTTCAGCTGACCGTGGTGATCTTCTTTGTGAGCGGCGGTCACCGAGTATTTCTGGCGGCCCTGGTGCGAAGCTTCGAGCGCATACCGCCGCAGTCTTTCTTGCATTCGGGCGACAGCCTGACGGCGCTTGCCTATGGCAGCGCTCGATTGGGCGCTGATGCGATCACGCTGGCTGTGCTGCTGTCCTTTCCAGTGATCGCGGCAGTCTTGTTGGCAAACCTGTTTCTGGCATTGGTCAACAAGAGCGCGCCCCAGATCAACGTCTTTTTTCTGGGGATGCCGATCAAGGCCGCTTTGGGGGTGATCGTGGTCTTGTTGGGGCTGGACATGCTGCTCGAGCGCTTCATGCTGGCGGCAGCGGACAACTTCGTGGAGCTGGCAAAGCTTGTCGAGGCGATGGGCTCAGGTGCACCGTGAGTGAAAAGACCGAGGAGGCGACATCAAAAAAGAAGCGCAAGTCGCGCGAGGATGGGCAGGTGGCGCGCTCGGCGGAATTCACCGGCGTCGCTGTGATGATTTCCGCCGTAGCGGTGATGGCGATCATGGGCGTGTCGATCGCACAGCAGCTCGGCGGACTGTGCGCTCAGGCGATCGAGCTTGCCGCACGCCCAGATCTGGATCCGAGTGTGACCGGACCCTTTTTGATGGATGGACTTCGAGCACTGGCAATCATTTTGGCGCCGTTACTGGGTGTAACCTTTGTGATTGCGGCGTTCATCAGCTACCTGCAGGTCGGAGCGCTGTTCACGATCAAGGCGTTGATCCCCGATTCCAAGCGCATCGATCCGATCAAGGGCGCAAAGAACATCTTCTCCAAGGCCAAAGCCGTCGAGCTGGTCAAGAATGTCGCCAAGTTGAGCCTGATGGGGGCGGTCGGCTACGCCGTGTTGCGCGCGAACATCGCGCCGGTGTTGATGACGCCGCGCTTGGAGTTGACCACAGCGCTGGCCGTCTTTTTGGCGGCGGCGCTCGAGCTGTCTTTGTATCTGGTGGGCGGACTGATCGGCTTTGGTGTCTTCGATCTGCTCTGGCAGCGCTACAAGCACGGCAAAGATTTGCGGATGAGCAAAGACGAGGTCAAGCGCGAGTACAAAGATAGCGAGGGCGATCCGATGATGAAGGGTCAGCGTCGCCGGATGCACAAAGAGCTGGCCAGCGCCGCCGGTGCGGTTCGTGTCAAGGACGCCGATGCGGTGGTCGTCAACCCCACCCACGTTGCGGTTGCGCTTCGCTACCGTGAAGCCGAAATGCACGCACCCGTCGTGGTCGCGGCCGGGCGAGGCGACGCCGCTCTCGAGATCAAACGCCTGGCCAGGCGCTACCAGATCCCGATCGTTCACAATGTCGATCTTGCCCGCGCCCTCGTCGAGGTGGGTGTTGAAGACGAGATTCCTGAAAATTTCTACGAAGCCGTCGCCGAGGTGTTGCGCTTCGTCTACGCGCTTCGAAAGGAGGAACAATGAAGCTGACTGAGTTGGAGAGCTGGAGCATCGCCCGGCTCGGCTATCTCTATTACAGCCGTGAGCACTTCACCGAAGCCGAGGCAATCTTCGCCGGTCTGGCGACGCTATGTCCCCACGATCACTACTGCTGGCACGTGCTGGGGCTGATCGCGCGCCGGCAAAAGAGCCACATCCAGAGCGTGCAGTATTTTCAACACGCGCTCAAACTCGCGCCCGACGCTTACGCCTCCCGCGTCGCTATGGCCGAGACCCTGTTCGAAGCCGGCCAGATCCGCGAGGCCCGCGAGGCCCTCGCCACCCTACAAAATCACCCACAACCCGCCCCCGAGGCCGTGCGCCGTGGGCAGGTCTTATGGGCTAGATGGTCCAAATAACGTGGTCTTCGGGACGGCATGCCCGGGGGTGATCAGGTGGAATCGTTAGTTTCGGCGCGGATTTCCGGCAATGCAAGCCCGTCTTCCATGGCGGGCGCCTTCATCTGGAAGCCCGGCTTACGCGACAGTAACTCCTTGCACAATAAGGCTGACCGGCCATTCAACCCCCGATTGCTCTGCAACTCATGCTTTCCCAGTCCGATAACAAGCGGGCGGTATATTTCAGTTTCGACATTTTTTACGCAACGTTTGATAGCGATCTCTCGATAACAAGTAGAGGGATATTTGCTCCCTGATCGTTGAGACGACTTCTTCTTGTTCTTGCTTTCATACTGCGCTGCGAGGTGTTTTGGCCTTGCCAGACGCGAGTTCCCATATTGAGGGAAATGCCATGACGGATCGTACTTTTATCAAGCGCCACATGGCGCAAATGGCCGAAGTTCAGAGGCTGTTCGAAGAAAACGCACCTTTGTTCGAAGACATCCTCGTTCCGCCCAAACCCAAGGCTTCGAGCCGCAGCGATGCGACGCCAGCCCCAGGCACTGACGAGGTTGAAGAAACAGTGCCGTCCGAAGATGAAGACGATGAAGCCTGGATCTTCTTTCACATCACCAGCCGCATTCACTTTCAACGCCGCCTTTTTGAGCGCGATGAGGTCAAGGACATGCTGGCTAAGCACTGCCTGCATTATGCTCGAGTATGCGAGGTTGGACTGCTCCACTACTGCCTTATGGACAATCACTTTCATCTCAAGATTGCCGTGCGGCGGGGGGCCTTGAAGTGTTTCAATGCCTCGAAGTTTGTGGGCTGCATCAAGCAGCAGTTCACGATCGAGTACAAGCGCTGGTACAATGGCCCTTATCGACGTGAGCAGCGCCACCGCCCAGAGTCGCTCGGAAACGGAACGCTGTGGGAAGGCCGTCCGCACATCGAGCGTATCGAAGATGATGCCCAACTCGCAGCCTGCACCCTCTACATCGAAGCCAATCGAGTACGCGCCTGTGCGGGGACGCAATTGATGGCCCTGCAAGAGCCGCCCATGCTTCTAACCAGCCAGGACGAGGTCTCACGCCTTCAGCCCTGCTACGAGGAGCTGCTCGAGCGTATTGAGTCCTATCGTTACCAGTCGGCGGGCTGGTACATCAGCGGCTGTGCGGGCCCAGAACCGCTCCTAACCGACGGCTATGACGGCAATTGGGCAAGCGAAGAAGAACTTGAGCGTTGGTGGGATGAGCCCGTACGCGAGCTGCCCGAAGGCTGGCGCAAGGTGTGGTTTAAAGAACGCCTCGGAATTCTCAAACCCACGCTACCCCAGGCCCGTCGCTATATGGAAAATCCGTTTATTGCGCGCCTTGGAACCACACCCGAGACACGCGGGCGCACGTTTGCGCGCCTGCTGATGAGCGCATGCTGGCACGGTCGCAAGCGGCCAGTGCGTGATGACGAGGAAGGCAGCGTGCCAGGCGTCTTGAGCAAGTAAGCCCTCCGATCCGCTGTACATACAGGGAACAGAGCTCCATGACCGGCGAACGCACTCTCTGCAAGCGCCAATGCCCCAGTGCGCCCCAAGCCTCAGGATTAAAGTCCATTTTGAGTTTTTCAATCAGTGCTCACCAGCTTTACGGTGCCAAATATCGTATTGGTCACCCACTCAGAGCCACATCTGACAGTTTTGCGACGCCAAGTTCGGGGCATGAACGGTTGATCGAGCATATGGCATGCGGAAATGCCGCCATGGAAGCCCGTCTGCCTGTGGGATCCTATGGCATGCGGAAATGCCGCCATGGAAGCCCGTCTGCCTGTGGGATCCGTCTGCCTGTGGGATCTCGTCTGCCTGTGGGATCTAGAGCACCGGCGGTGCGTGCAGCTCGAACATGTACCGTAGGGTCGCGACCCCGCCGGCGCTGTGTGGACGAATCGAGATGATCATCGGACCGAGGCGCTGCACGACGATGCCCAGGTCGAGCGGCTCGAGGGTGTGGGGTCGCCACTCGGTGAGCAGTGACATCAGGCCAAGTGGCTCGAGACGAAGAGATAAGACGTCAGCGTCGGTGGTGACCGGGCGATCGTTGCGTTGCAGGCGCTTGAGTTGGCTCTCGGCCTCGTCGTAGCTCAGGCCACGGGTTAAGAAAACAAAGGGTTTGTCGTTGGTCGATTGGTAGAAGTAGTGCAGATCCGAGAGCGCGTGCTGCTCGGGCAGCTCAAAGGTGGTGAGCACATCTTTTTTGAGGGGGCTGGTCATCGACTCCGAGATCTGGTTTCGCAGTGTCGCGCTGCCGCCGCTGAGCTCCATGGCGGCGTCGACGACGAGCATACGCAGCGCTTCGACCAGGCCGTCGCGCTCCTCGGCGCTGGCCTCCTCCTTGAGCGCGAACATGGCGGCCAGGCGCGAATGCCAACTCTGGCGGCGCATGTCCAGATCGACACTTGCGATCTCGAGGCGCTGGATGTGGCGCAGAGGAGCGATGAAGTGCTCATATTCGGAGGGCTCTTCAATCCCAAGATCCTCACCGAGCACGGCCTCCACGTTGACCAAGGTCAGGGCCATGCCGCGCGGAATCGACAAGATTGAGAGCACCGGATCGATGTGGGAAGCGTCCATGCCGTCGAGCAGCTCAACCGGTGTGGTGACGCCGATCCATTGCTTCCAGGCCGGCGAGAAGAAGGGATCGAGGTCGATCGAGGCGCCCATGCTGCGCTCGGAGATGTCCAGCCCGATGTGTGGCGAAACGACATTCAACCCGGGAAGCGCACGGCTCCCAAAGAGGTGCATCTCGAGGTTGAAGATGCACTGCGCCTCGCTCTGGCAGCCGCGTGCAAGGCTGTAGGTCGTGCCAGGCAGATTGCGCGCGCCGATTTCCCAGGTGTGTGCGCTCTCCATGGTACGCGCGGCCAACTCGATAAACTGATCGTCGCGCGCCCGTGCGCCCGTGGTGCGAAGCGACTCCAAGGCGCGCATATAGCCGCGAACGCGCGCAAGCCAGGCGGCCTCCAATTGATGGAATGCAAGCGCGACTGCCGGGCGATCCGGTGGCCGCGGTGCGGCCGGCGCACCGGCCGGAAAACGCGTCGTGGCGCTCAACAGGTCGGATAACATACGCTTTCGATACAGATGGGTCTCGGAGGGCGCCAGAGCGCGCGCTTGAAACTCCTTGAACACCACGTCGATCGTGGCATAGCCCCCCTCCAGACGCACCATAAAGGCCGGCCAAGAGCTGTCGGCGTTGAAGAAGACATGATCGCCGCCAGCAAGACTTGGACCGGTGACCTCGTCGTTTGCGACCTGCTGGTAATTGGTGGCCGCCGCCATCTTGATCACGTTCGCGAGCAAACGCGCGTCATCGGTGACCGGGATGATCAGGCGCGCACCGCTTTGCGGGCGCAGACCACTGACGGCGCGCAAAACATCGGCGGTGACACCGCGGGCAAACTCGGCGTCGCCGTCGTTGAGCTGGGCGCGGATCGCGTCGATGGCGTTCTCCTCCGATTCAAGCTCGAGGCGGCTCAAAAGCGTGCTCTCGATGGCCTCGACGAATGCCCGCGAATCACCTTGCGAGGCCGGATAAAAACCAAAATACAATTCACGCACCGGATCGATGCCTTGCTGTTGCCATTGAACCGCAGAGAAAGGATCGGCCCCAAGTTCTTGCACGACGCCCTGCCAGGCCATCAAAAAGGCGCCAACCACCGCATCGCCGTTGGGGCCGAACATCTGTGGCTCGGCCGCGGCCCAATCCATCAGACCCTGGGCGCCGGCAAACACCTCCTCGAGGCGCACCACGCCCACAACGGGGGCGTGGGCCGGCAGGCGCAGTGCAGCGCCTGACCACTGCTCGGCGCCGGGCGACATGCGCGCCTCGGCAAGCCTTGGATCAGGCCGCTCGGACGGGCTCGAGCACGCGCTTAAGAGCTGGCTCGCCAAGACAAAGAGCAGGGGCAGGAGCGCTTGAGATCGGATTCTGGACATCGCTTTACAGCCTGAGACAAAAGATGATTCCCGCACACGGGCGTATTTCGGGAACATTGCTACAGCTTGGTTTTCATTCACGCCGGCGTCAAATACTTGGCATCGGCGCCGCTCAAGCCGTGCGCATCTCCATGGGTTGGGAGAGCAACCACAGTGCGGCGATGCTCAGCGCAGCCACAAAGATGATCATCGCAATGGCCGCGCGTAGCGCCTGGTGACGGTTACCAAACATGCGGTGGCTGGCCCGGTTGACCAACCAGACGGCGGCCAGATTACCTGCAATGACCAGCGCGAGCTGAGCGATCCACAAATACTGGATCGGCACGAGCATCGTCAGCGCGTTTTGGGCCGTGCCGAACAGATCCCATCCTCGCCCGAAGGGATCGCTGACCAGGCGCACCAGCTTGCTGCCCTCGTAGAAAAAGTGCAGCGAGTTGTGCGCCAGATGGTAGGCCAGCGCGACCGGCAAGAGCGGATAGGCAAACGCCGTAAAGAAGTCACGAAAGCGATAAAAGGCGTTGCCACTTGCCAGGCGCATGGCCTGGCAAGCCAGGGCGTAGGCGGCGATCGAGGCCGCAAAAAAGACGCTCATCGCCAGGCTGAATACGGCCAGATAGCCCATGTCGAAGCCCAGCCAAACGACGAGTTGCTCGCGAAGCGGCGCGATCGTGTGATGGGTCCAAAGCGGGATCATCGCCAGGCCATGAAAGATCGTGACCACAAAGATGATCAAGAGCAGCCAGGCTTCGTCGTGGCGACGCCGGTGCGGCCCCATCAGGTCGGCAAGCGGTACGCGCACATTGATGGCGATGTTGTCGTGCGGACAGCTCTTGAGGCACTCGGTGCACATCGTGCAATAGGAGTTCTCGTTCATCGCACCCATGAATTCGCTTGTCGGGCAGGGCAGCCCGCGCTCGTTTCCGTGCAAACAATCGTGGGTTGTACACGACTTGCACACCCCAGCCTCGCGCCGGCGAATCTCCAACATGCCGGTGGTACCGTAGGCGCCCGTTACGCGCCCGATCGGGCAAACGTAGCGGCAAAAACCTTTGCGCTCGAAGACAAACAACGTGCCGGCAGCCATGGCCACCATCGCAAGACCGAGCAGCGCCGTCAGCGCAGGCCGATAGGGCGCGTCGTAGGCCAGCTCGACCCAGGTCAGGGCGATGAAGAGTCCGATCGCCGGATAAAGATTTTTGAGCGCCGTGGGCCAGCGTCGGCCCGGCCCCCGGCTATGCTGCGGGCCGCGCAGCTTGCGGCTCAGACGCCCAATCCAGTCTGGAATCGCCATCCACGGGCACACCGTGCACCACACCTCGCCGGCAAAGAAGGCAAAGAAGATCAGGCCCATCCACCAGATGTTCCACGTGAGCACGGGCGCAATGTTTTGGCTCGCGTCCTGGTTGCCAAAGAGCCCTGCGGCGATCACGAGCACAAATACCAAGACGACCGGAGCCTGGAGCATCGGCTGAAATCCGCGCCATTTGACCAGACGATCAAAGGGTTTAAACCGCGTCAGCTCAAAACGCGGGTACTTCCAGCGCTCTGAGGTCTTCTTGATGTTGCGGCGCGGCTCGCCTAACAAGACAAGCAACAAGAAGGTGATCAGCACGACGACACCGCTTGCGCCATAGAAGAGCGCGTTGGGAACGCCGGGCATCAAGGCACGAGCCGGCTGCTCGACGATCTCTTCGTTGTCGAGCAGAAAAGCCGCCTCGAAGAAGCCACCCTCATCGAGCTGTTCGAACATCAGCGCGTCGGGGGAATCCGGCGCCGGAGCGCGGCGCACACGGTGGGCCACGATCGCCATGTTGCAGACCGGACAGTCGCCCGGCTGCGAAAAGCGCAGCCCGTCGCACTGCATCGGGCAGATCCACTCGATGACATGGACGTTGTCGACCTGAGCCTGGGCGAGCTGGGCGTGCGCTGCGGGCAAGGCCGCAAAGCTGGCAGCGACCAGCAAAATCGCGACGAGGAGCGCAAACGGCGCTGTATGAGAAGTGTACTTCATGCGATACAATTGAGGCTTGAGGACCCGATGGCTCCAGGCGCGCAGGGCGCCAAAGCGAGGCGACTCTAACAGGTTTGATTATGGCTGCACAGGAAATCCGGGACCACCTCGCGCGCGCCAAGCGCGCGCCGACGACCCAAAACCTCGAAACACTCTGGCGCGCGGTTTTCATGCTTCAGGCCTGGTATTTCTTGCCTGCGACCGACGCCGAAGGCCCAAGCCATCCCAGCGTCACCCTGGTCGAGGGCCAAGCTTGGCTGCTTGCGTTTACCAATGTGCGCCGCGTCAAGGAGTTCGCCCGCGCCGCCAAACGTGTGAACACCAAAGACGAGATGTTTCTGCTCGTGCTCGATCCCTTACAGTCGATCGAGCGCATTCGTGAGGCCGGCGAGCACATCGAAGGCGTGATCTTCAACATCGGCTCGGATGAAACCTTTCGCACGACCACCGAAGCGCTGGAAGGATTTGCACGTCACTTCGGATTGCCGCTATCTTAGGAGCCGATCGCACTCTAAAGATCGCGACCAAGAGGGCAATGAGCATGGAAGAGAGTGAGCGCGTACTCCGTGATGGACGCTACATCTGTAGCCGGATCTTGGGTGAAGGTGCGATGGGGCGCACTTACCTGGCAACCGACCAGAGCAGCGGGGCCGAGGTGGCCGTCAAGGCGCTCTACCCGTCGCGGCTTGCGACGATCAAGGATTTGGAGCTCTTCGAGCGCGAGGCGGCGATCTTGAAACGCCTCGATCATCCTCAAATCCCGGCCTACATTGATGCCTTTCACGAAGGCCAGGGTGAGTCGGTGTGCTACTTTCTGGTGCAGACCTATGTGGAGGGCGAGACCCTTCGCGCCATGCTCGACCGCGGGCACCGCTTCGATGAGGCCAGCCTCTTGGCCTTTGCCAGGAAGCTGCTTGAGCCGCTGGAATACATCCACAATTGCACGCCGCAGGTCATCCACCGCGATATCAAGCCGGCCAACATCATCGTCCAAGACAACGTGCCGACGCTGGTCGATTTTGGCGCCGTGCGCGAGGTGGTGCGCCTGACCATGGGCGGCGGCTCGACAATCATCGGCACCTTCGGCTACATGCCGCCCGAACAGCTCATGGGCCGCGCGCTTGCCGCCACCGATCTCTATGCGGTGGGTATCACCTTGCTGGAATGTCTGACACGGCGAAGGCCCACGGATCTGCACGGCGAGGATGCGCGTCGCATGATCGAGGCGCTCAACACCAGCGACAATCTCAAGCGCTTCTTACAACGGCTGAGCACGCCCGCGCTCAAAGATCGCTACGAGAGCTGCGCCCAGGCGCTGGCCGATCTCGAGCGCCTCACGCAGGGTCAGGCTCTCGTGCATGCGCAATCGATCGAGCAGACCATCGCCGTGCGCGAAAAAGAAGAGGCACGTGAGCTCGCGCGCGCCACCGGAGCGAATATCTCCATCGGCTTTGTCGGGCTCGCCTTGCTCGCGATCGTGATGGGGGCGCTGGCGCTGTTCTTGATGATTCAGGCTCTGGCGAACACCTTTGATTCGCTGATGTTCGCCGTGGGCGTGATCAGCCTGTTCGGCGCCGCGATTCCTTTTGTTCAAATGGTGCAGCGCTATGCGCACGATGCCTGGGCGGCGCCGGGGCCGCAATGGCTCAAGAGCCGCGGTGTTTTTCGATGTGTGACCGAGCGGCGCGAATTGGATCCCCATGGCCGCGAATACAGCTGGTGGTATCTGGAATTCGACTTTCGAACCGCTTCGGGCACGTTCAAGGCCGAGTTTCAGGTGCCCGCGTCTCCCGAGGGCGACCACATGATCGAGGGCCTGAGCTTTGATGTCTATTATCCGGCGGGCAAGCCAGAGCAATTCGAAGCCCAGGATTTTACGCTGCCAGGCTTCGACGCCAATACCTTTTGTCCCTTTGACAACACGGTCAAACACACGCCGGCATGAGTCCTTTGGATTGTTACGATCGATCTTGGCATTGCCCCCGCCGCCCGATTGAATTAGCTTAGCGGCGTCCGAACCTGTTATCTGGCAACGCGGACGCTCCCCTCCATGATCTCTTATGATCGCTGCCGTGCCGACATGACATCCCAAACAAGCGACGACTCTGTGCAAACCGAAAGATCGGCTGAACCCGTTGTGGCCGAACCTCCCTTGCACAAAGAGTCCTCCGGCAGCTTTGCAAGCGCGCAGCGGCTGACCATTTTTAACGAGATTCACGCGATTCGTGCCGCGCTCTTTGTGATTGCGGCCGGCGTGGCGCTGGCGATCTTGCATTTTGCCAGCTCGATTCTAATCCCGATCGTGCTCGCCATCTTTCTCTCTTACGTGCTCAATCCTTTCGTGCTTGGATTGATGCGCCTTCGCATCCCACGCACCCAGTTGAAGATGCCGCGCTCGTTGGCCTCGTTGATCGTGGTCTTGATGATGGTCGCGATGACCGGCGTCGTCGGTATGTTCATCGGCGATCAGGTGCGCCGGCTTGCCCTGGACTTGCCTCACTACGAAGATCGCGTCAGCGGAAACATCAGCGCGCTTCGCACCAATCTGCTCGATGTGCAGCAACGCTTTGAGGGCATGCTCCAGCCAATCCGCCGTGATGCGGAGGAAGTCGCGCTGTCGAGCTTCGACCCGGTCACGGCCGCTGAGGACAGCGCCAACGAGCGCGTTCAGGTCTTTCTCGACCAGAACACGGGTGACATCTGGGCGGCCGCCACCGGCTATATCGCCGGCGGAATCACCGGCTTGCTCGGCATCTTCGCCCAGGCGCTGATGTGCGTCTTCGTGCTGGTGTTCATCCTGGCTCAGGCGCCGGTCTTTCGTGTCAAAATCATCGGTCTGTTGGGCAATAACCCTCGCCGGCGACGCTTGATCATCGACATCTTGGAGAACGTCAACGACGACATCCAGCGCTACCTCTTCAACCGCTTTGCCACCAACACGATCGTCGCCTTGCTCGTCGGCTTGAGCTTCTATATCTACGGGCTCGATTACGCCTTCTTGCTCGGCATTTTGGCGGGCATCCTCAACTTCATCCCCTATGTCGGTCCAATCATCGGCACGTTTTTCCCCGCTCTGATTGCCTACATGCAGTTTGGAGACCTCCAATCGGTGTTCTGGTGCGTGCTGATTTACGGCTGCATCACCGGTCTCGAGGGCAACCTCGTGACGCCCGTGATCATCGGGCGCCACCTCAAGCTCAACAGTCTCGCGGTCTTGCTCTCAGCGATCTTTTGGGGTTGGATGTGGGGCGCCATCGGACTGCTGTTGGCCATTCCCATCTTGGCCGGCGTCAAAGCCGTTTCGGCCCATGTCGATGGCCTGCGGCCTATCAATGAGCTCTTGCGCGGCTGATGCTGCGTGCTGGACGTACGCGCACTTGTGCAGATGCAGCGCACAGACTAAGATTCCCCGACGAAGTCCTGGCGTCGGCAGACATTCGTTAAGCTCGTCTTTGAGACGAAAGCCGCCGCCGGACTGTCGAAATTGATATGTTGCGAAGGAGTTCGCGTGGCGAACGAGACCATTCTCGTAGTTGATGCAGATACTAAGAGCCAGAAAGTCCTGGAAGTCAGCTTTAAGAAGGCCGGCTACAGGGTGGTCATGACCGACTCGGTCTTGGACGCAATGAACAGGATGGAGCAGCTCGCTCCCTACTTGATCATCTCGGACACCGTGCTGCCCGACGGCGATGGCCTGGAGTTTTGCGCGGATCTCAAGCTCGATCCACGCTACAAAGCAATTCCCTTCATCTTCTTGACCGAAGATCGCTCTCTTGCTCAAAAAATGCGCGGCTTCGAGCTTGGCGCCGACGACTACCTGACCAAGCCCGTTTACATCAAGGAGGTGACCACGCGCGTCGAGCTGCTGCTGCAAAAACGCGCCAAGGAGTTGCTCTCCGAGTCCGATATCGAGGAGTTCGAAGGCAACTTCTCCGATATCACGATGATCGATTTGCTCCAGACCATCGAAGAAGAGCTTCGATCGGGTTCGATTCGGGTTACGCGCGGCACACATCAGGCCGCCATCTACTTTCGCGAAGGCAACATCCTCGATGCCATCTGTGGCAAGCTCCAGGGCGAGGATGCGCTCTACCGCGTCATGCTCTGGCCGGAGGGGCGCTTCGTTGTACGCTATCACGAGCATGTGCGCCGCGCCGACCATATCGAGAAGGACTCCAGCGCCCTGCTGCTCGAGGGCATTCGTCGCCTCGATCAGTGGAACGACCTGGTCGCAACCTTGCCCGATGTCACACAGATTTTCGAAGCCGACTACCAGCGGCTTCCGGCCATGCTCACGGATCTGCCGACCGAGGTTGAACGCGTCGTTCGTCTCTTCGATGGCCACCGAAACCTGCGCGACGTCATTGACGACAGCCCTGTTGACGATCTCAAGACGCTGCACATCATCCGCAAGCTGCTCGAAGACGATATCCTGCTCGACGTGACTCCAATCGAGGCCGTCTCCTCGGCCTCCCTCGCCGAAGAGCGCAGCCTCAACGCCTGGCTGACCAGTGGCGGCGGTCCCAAAGGCACAAGTCCCGGACTTCCCTTTGGTAGTCATGAAGGGGAGCTCAGCGAGCCAGTCAACGATCAAGTCGACGCGGTGCGATCCGATCCGGACGAAGTGCAGACCATCGATCTCAAGCGCCAGCAAGATGACCCTGTGCCGCCAGACGCGCAACAGCCAAGCGCCGGCCAGGGGCCAGGTGGAGCCCACTGGAAGTTCAGCCGCGCCGGTGATGAGCACGCTTCGCCCGATGAGAGCGAGGCCGGCGACGCGACCGTGGCAGACGCAGCCCAAGGCGGCGAGGCGCTTCGTGAGCTCGAAGCTCGCGAGACGACTCGCCGTGAGGAAGAGGCGCGCCGACTGGCCGAGCAAAACCGCCAGATCCAGAACACCGCTCCCCAGGCCAATCTGCAGCAGCTTCCTGTCGCGATCGAGGAGCCCACAACGCTCATCGAGCCGGACGCGCCTCTCGCGCCCGACCAAGAGAGCAGCGAGCAGCCCCGGATCCCGGGCGCCAAAGAGAGCGGCGAAACCTCACGCTTCGCGCGCGACCCGAGCAACCCGGATATCACCCAGGAGTTGTTCATCCGCACCCAGATCACGACGGCGCGCGCGCGCTCCAATACGCCTTTGTCGAGCCCTGCTCAACAGGACCGTCGCGACGTGGCCAGCGCCGATGAACTGGAAACAACCACGGTCGTGGGCATCGAATCGGCCGCCGCCTCCATGGTCGCCCGGCCAGAAACTCAAGAAGCGCGCGTGGTCGATCAGCCTGTCGACGTGAAGGCTGATGTGCAGGCCGAGGAGCAAGATGGCCTCGACGCCGACGCCGACGCCACCCGACACGACGAACCGACCACGACGGCGATGAGCAGCGCTGAGCGGCGCGCCCTCGCGATCGAAGAATCTGACGCCGTCAAGCAGGAGGCTGCCGCAAGTGTTCGCGAGCAACTCCAGCCGGAAACCGAGCAGCCGGCCGAGCTTTCCGAGCCAACCAGTGATCCGGGCGACGAGACGCTCGAAGCCGAGCCGACGGCACGTCCCGCCCGCGAGCGACTGTCCACTTTGCCCTTTGGCTTGAGTGAGGAAAGTGAGCCCACACGCCGTGCTCGACGTGTCACCGAGGAGCTCTCATCGGCTCCAGAAATACAGCAAATTGACCGTGACGAGCGTGTGACACTGCGTCTTGGCGCAGCCTCTCGGGATCCAAAGGCAAGCGAGCAGAGCGAGCTCACGGTCGAGACCCCTGTCGAAGCCGAAGTGGCCGAAGTGGCCGAACAGCCGACAAAACAACTTCCCCAGCCAGAGTCGGTTGACGCGTTTGAAGAAACAGCCGAGTTCGAGGCACCCGAGATCGATGTGCGCTCCGAAGACCGTATTGGTCTTCGCGAGTACGTGCCCCGCACCGTGCGTGACGGCGAGGTTGTTCGTGCCACCTACGATTTGAGCAAGAGCGGCTCACGCAAGAAAGAGTCGACATCTGCGGAGGCGGCTTCGATTGTTGTGGCCAAGGGCGAGCCCGCTCCCAAGCCAGACAAAGAACCCAGCGTTGAGGTCACGCTCGAGGTCGAGCCGGTTGTCGAGGAAACCCAGGAGCAAAGTCCGCCGCAGATTTCGTTTGGCGATACCCCCGTCACCGTGCCAGCGATCAGTGAGTCGCCCTCGCGTGAGCCGGCCGTCGTCGAAGCGGCTCCCGCGCCCAAGGTGGCAAACAGCGTTAATGAAGACGTTTTTTTCTCCAAGAGCGATCATGACTTCTCAGATCTCGACGAGCCTGCCAACGATAGCTGGAAGACGCCCGTCTTGATCATCGGCATATTGGCCCTGCTTGCGATGTTAGCCCTGGGCGGATCGGAGTTTTTGGGCTTTCTCTCATCGTCGGACAAGAAAGCCACGCCGGCCCAACCCGTTGCCCAGTCACCGCGCGAAGCCGAGCCCGTCACGCCCCCCGTGGTGGTGGCGCCTGGACTGAGCAGCGAGCAGGCCTTGGCCAAGGCGAGCTCTGACGGTTCAGGTGTTGGCTACAGCGCACGCGAAATTTCGATGCTGCTCGCTGGCATCGAGCCGCTCGAGGACGACGAGCCGCTCGAGGACGAGGAGCCGATCGAAGACGCGCCGATCGAAGACGCGCCGATCGAAGGCGCGCCGATCGAAGACGATCTTGCTGCCCAAGAGGCCGCCGCCGATCTTGCTGCCCAAAAGGCCGCCGCCGATCTGGCTGCCCAAAAGGCCGCCGCCGATCTTGCTGCCCAGAAGGCCGCCGCCGATCAGCAGCGCGTCGCCACGCCGCCGGCCACGGATTTGAACAGTCAGATAGCCGAGCTTCGCAACCTCATCCGCCGCGATCGCATCTCCGAGGCGCTCACCCTGGCACGCGATCTCAGCACCAAAGCACCCGGTGATCGCAACATCGCCTTTTTGCATGGCCAGGCCGCCCTCTATGAGAGCCGCAATAGTGAGGCGATTGAGCACCTCGCGCGTGCCGAGCGCCTGGGCCTCAAGACCAGCGAGCTCTATCTCGAGCTCGCCCAGGCCTACCAACTGGCTGGCCGACGCGACCAGGCCAAGCGCGCCTATGAGAGTTTCCTCCAGATTCAGCCCACCGGTCGAAGTGCCGACGAAGTGCGCTCGATCTTGAAAAATCAGTTCTGACACAGCAAGCAAGCCTATGCTCGTCTTAACGATCGAATCAAGCTGCGACGAAACATCTGCGGCCGTCATCGTAGACGGGCGCAGGATGCTGTCCAACGCCGTGGCAAGCCAGATCCCCATTCATCGACGCTTCGGTGGCGTGGTGCCCGAGCTGGCTTCCAGAAATCACATCCGGGACATCCACACGGTGATCAACGACGCCCTGGCAGAGGCCCAGGTCGGGCTGGGCGAGATCGAGGGCTTTGGGGTCACCTCCGGCCCGGGCCTGGTGGGCAGCCTGCTCGTGGGCATCGAAACGGCCAAGGGTCTGGCCTGGACGCTCAAGAGGCCCTGCGTTGGCCTCAACCACCTCGAAGGCCACCTGACGGCGGTCATGTTGGAGCTCGAAAACCAGCCGTCGCCGCCGGCCTTTCCCTACCTGGGCTTGATCGTCAGTGGCGGCCACTCGGACATCTACGTGGTCCATGGCTTTGGCGACTATGAGCTGCTCGGGCGCACCCGCGACGACGCCGCCGGCGAGGCTTTCGACAAGGTTGCCAAGATGCTCGGCCTGCCTTATCCGGGCGGCGTCGAGATCGATCGCCTGGCCCAGGGGGCAAATCCCAAGGCGATCGCCTTTCCACGGCCCATGTGGACACGCAAGCACCTGGATTTTTCGTTCTCCGGGCTCAAGACGGCCGTGGCCACTCATCTGGCAACGCACGGCATCCCGACCGGGCTGGCCCTGGCCGATCTGTGCGCCTCGTTTCAGCAGGCCGTGGTCGATGTGCTCGTCATGAAGTCGGTCGAAGCCGCGCGCTCGCGCTCGCTCGAGCGGCTGATCATCTCCGGCGGCGTGGCCTGCAACAGCATGCTGCGCCAGCAAGCGCAGACCGCCTGCCAGGAGGCCGGCCTCGAGCTTTTTGTCGCGCCGGCGTCGCTTTGCACGGACAACGCCGCGATGCTCGGCCCGATCGCCGAGTTTTACCTGAGCGCGCAACAAATCGATGGTTTTCATGGACACGACATTCGAGCTCAGGCAAATATGGCCCTTGGGACCAGTCGCCGTGAGACCTCCCGTTCTTATCGCTAGGAGACAGCCTTGAACGCCGACGACGCCAAACAAAAGCAACTGGTTGAAGCGCTGGCCGATAACGAGCTGATCAAGGCCGTCGTCGTCATCGATCCGCGCGGCCGCGTCAAGGCGCGCCGGGGTAAGGCGTTGGCACTTCGAACCCTGGTCGATGCCGAAACGACGACCATGCTGCCCGCTCCTGGCAACCCGAAGACCCCTCCCAAAGAATCGGTCTACATCGCGCGTGCCGCCAGCGACTTTGTCGTCGTCTTCTTCGACGAGAATACAAGCTTCGACGCGCTCAAGCACGAGGTCGATCGCCTGCTCACTCAGCTCGAGTTGGTCCCCGCCGAAGGCTAAACGCTAATTCTTCTTACCCTTGGAGAGGTTGTCGTAGCTCTCGTCGGTAAAGGGCTCGGCCTTCAGGCCGCCGGTCATCATGACTTGCGGCAGGCCGGCTATCTGCTCGATATTCAGACCATCGGCGCGCGGGATGATCAGAAAAGCCATCAAGGCATAGGCCGCCAACACCACGGCCCACATTATCAGCGCCTTGAGCACGTCGGCGTGGCTGATGACGACCAGCATGACAAAAAATGTGGCCCCCGAGCCCAACACGCCAAACAGGCCGAAATCCTTCAGCAAATAGGCGACACCATTGCTGATGACCGCGGCCATCAAGGCGCCGATAAAGGTGTTGTACTCCGGCTCGAGGTGCATCAGGCGAAAACCCAGCAAGATGACCACCAGGTGGACTACGCCCGCCGCGATGTAAAACGTCTCCACCGTCCAGGAAAATGATCCAAGCTGGGCCAGAACGAAATAGCTTGCAAACATCGATAACGTTTCAAGCATAGTCGGATGCCTCAAAGCGCCGAAGCGCTAGTCTTTTTTCTCAGCCGAAGGGGCTTCGTATTCGGCGTCTTCCACCGGCTGAGGACGTGTACCAGGCTTGGTCGAGTTGGCCGGCTGCGATATGGGAGAGTCGATATAATTGTCGGCAAGCCCCTGGGTGTATTTCAGCCGCAGATGCGCGACGGCCTTGCCGATGGCCGGCAGCTTATTCACGCCGAAGACCAGCAAGGTGATCAGCAGGATAAGGATGAGTTCTGGAAGGTTCAACATCATGAGCGTCTGTCGTTTTTTGTGGAGACCAACTCCAAAGATTTGCTAACGAAACACGAGCACGATCACATCGTAGATAGCGTGCGTGTATACCGCAACGGCAAAACCCCGCAAGTAAAAGATAGCGGCTAGCAAGATGCCCGCGACAAAGCGGAACATGAACGTGCCCAACACGAAAGGCTCGCCCAGCGAGCCGAGGTGATGAACCGCGCTGAAGGCCAGACTCGAGATGAGCAACGCAGCCAACGCCGCGGCCAACCGCGGCCAGCCCAGCAGCCGCACACCCAGCCAGAATAGCCCACCCATCATGAACAGGCGAAAGACCAGTTCTTCGTAGAGCCCGGCACCGATGCTGAGCACCCAGGCATTGAGCCCGCTGAGCTCGCCGACGCCGCCTGCGCCCGAGGAGAGCAGCACGTCGAGGCCCAGGGCCTGCATCAGGCCGATCACCACGCCGCCAAAGAAGAAGGCGTAGAGCGTGCTCTCGGCGACCACCCAGGGCCAGATGCGCGGGTGAAACGAGCCCTTCTTGCGCAGCACGAAGAGCAGCACGCCAAAGACGAGCAGGATCAACACGTTGGCCAGCAGGTAGTTGGTCAGGCTCGCCCCCGAGGCCCACCACAAGGCGTCGGTCATAAAATCTACGCCGTTGCGAATCCCGCCGGTCATCATCACGCCCAGCTGGTAGAGCACGAACAGGGGCAGCACCAACACGAGGCTGGTGAACAGATCGCGGCTTTGGTCGAAGTAGCCGCGAAGGCCCGTTAGAGCGGGCGGCATCGCGCCAGCCGGCGACTTTTTTTTGATCATGGTGCTTCCTCTCAAATCCCGTGCTTATACATTGGCTCACTGCGTCGATCGAACCATGACAAGGTCAGGCTCGACACCAGGTGCAACAAAAAGGGGCGCAATAATTATTCAGTAGCGCGCCCGGCCTCGCGCTTGAGGCACGCGCGCTCGAGGACCGGTTCTTTGTGAATGCGGACGAGTCCATCGCCAAACCGGCGAAGGCCACACCCATCTGGCCGTCGCGCTCGCGGCCCATCTTCGCGTCAGGCCCGCTGGCCTTCGTGCTCCTAATACTGGTGTGCATGGTGCCCGCGCTTCTGATCGCGCTTGGCTTCGAGCTGCGCATCCCCGCACAGCGCGCCTTCAGCCTCCAGGAGGGCGCTGTTCGCGAGGTCCTGGCCCACAGTCTCTACGATGCGCTCGGCGGCGGCTTCACCCACACGGCCCTGCTCTTGCTCGCGGGCGCCGTCGCGCTGATGAGCTCCTTGTTGGCCTTCGCCAATTTTTGGATCAAGCGCGAGCGCCTGGCCGCCGTCTTGAGCGCCGCCCTGTTCTGGTCGGGATTCATGTCCGTGTCCCAGGCGCTGATGGTCGAGGGCCTGCTGTACTGGAGCAATGACGCCACCAACGTCGTGCCCTTCTCGTGGGCGATCTCGCGCCTGTTCAACGCGACGATCCTCGTCGGCGGCGGCGCGCTCTTATTGTTCGATCGCCCGCGCGGTGAGACGCGCTTTGGACCGGGCGCCCTGGCGCTGACCTTTGCCCTCTTCGGGGTCGCCGCGCTGGCCATCCTCGCGCTGGTCGTGCGCACCGACCTGCCTCAGACGATCTTCTCACAGGCCCTGATCAAGCGGCCCTGGGACCTTCCCGCGCTGGTCGTGCTCACCGTCGGCGCGCTGATCGTCTATCCCAGGCTGCACCGGCGCTTCAAGGGTTACTTCTCCTTTGCCGCCTGGCTGAGCATGACCCCCCTTATTGCCGCCCAGCTCTACCTGATCTTTGGTGCCGCCCAGCTCTTCGACAACGCCTTTACCGCGGCCTACATAATCAACCTGGTCGCAAACCTCGTGCTCTTCTCGGGCCTGCTCGGCGACTATGTGCGCACCTCTCTTCAAGAAGGCCAGCTCACGCGCACCGTCGAAGACCGCGAGCTGCGCCTTCGCGCCATGATCGAGGGCGCCGCCGACGCGATCATCGCCGTCGACGAACAGGGCACCATCGAGATGTGGAACCCGGCCGCCGCTCGCATCTTCGGCTGGGCCAAAGACGAGGCGATCGGCCAAAACGTCGTCGAGCTTCTGGTCGTGCGCGGCACGGAGAACCTCGAAGAGGTCAAAGCCCTCTTGCTCCAAAAAGTGGCCGGCGTTCCGATCGATACCCGCGAGTTCATCGCGCGCCGACGAAACGGCCAGGAGATTCCCGTTGAGTTTACCGCCTCGATGATCCCCGCCGAAGCGGGCACGGCCTACACCGTCTTCGCCCGCGACGTCACCGAGCAACGCCAGGTGCGCCTGCGCATGGTGCAGATGGACCGCCTGATCACCGTGGGCACCCTGGCCGCTGGCGTGGGTCACGAGATCAACAATCCGCTCTCCTTCGTGCTCGCCAACTTGAGCTTTGCCGGCGACGAGCTCGACGCCCTGATCTCGCACGAGGGCGCGCCGCCCGAGGCCGCCGGCCTGGGCGACTCGCTCAAGGAGATCCGCGAGGTGCTGGCAAGCGCCCTGATGGGCGCAACGCGCATCGAGACCATTGTCGAAGACCTGCGCCTGCTCTCCAATTTCCAACCCCAGGACAAGTCGTTGCGCCCCGTCGAGCTGGAGACCGCCGCGCGCATCGGCGTGCGCATGACCCGCCACCGCATCGCGCCTCATGCCCGGCTCACCGAGCACTACGATGCCGGCGTGCCCCCGATCGACGCCGACGAGGCCCGCTTGACCCAGGTCTTCATCAACTTGCTCGTCAACGCGCAGCAGGCCATGGCCGAGCGCGACGTCGAGCAAAACGAGATCGCCGTGCGCGTCTTCTTTGAAAACGACAAGGTCTGCGCCGAGATCGCCGACAACGGCGTGGGCATAAGCGAGGACGTGCTGCCCAACATATTCGAGATCTTCTACACCACCAAGCCCGTGCGCGAGGGCTCCGGGCTGGGCCTGGCCCTCTCGCGCCAGATCGTCGAGGCCTTCGACGGCCAGATTTCGGTGCGATCGCGCCTGGGCCAGGGCAGCGTGTTTCGCATCGAATTTGCGCCCTCGGCCCTCGACGCCGCCTGATGGCCGACGCCGCACATGTTGAATTATGTGCGGCGTTCAAGTTGTTGAAAACATGGAGCTTTCCTCCGCTGTCTGAAGCGAGGTCTTTGTGAGCGAAAACACGGTGCACATGGGACGGCGGCGCCACTCAAGTCGGCTTTTGCGATGGAGTCTGCCCACGCTTCGCCCTGTGCACGTCGGTATTTTTGCCCTTGTCGTGCTTTGTTCGTTGCCCCTGCTCCTGATCGAGCACGGGCTGCACTTCGAGCTGCCGGTCTTTCGCGCGCTCTTTGCCGAGCCCTACGAGAGCTCCACGGCGCTGGCGATGACGCGCGGAATCAACGCGCCCATCGACGGGCTCTTGACCCACATCGTGCTGGTGCTGCTGGCAAGCGTCGTCGCCTTATTCTCCGCCTCGCTCGCCCTGGTCAACTACCACGTCAAGCGCACGCCCCTGGCTGCCGTCATCGGGCTGGCGCTGTTCTGGTCGGGATCGACCGACGTGGTCCAAGTCCTCTTTACCGACGGCTGGCTCATGCAGCTGAGCGACGGCGCCGACCTGATAAACCTGACCTGGACGCTCTCACGCCTCTTTACGGCAGGCATCTTGATCTCGGCGGCGAGCATTGTCTACTACCGCCTGGAGAAGGGCTATACCACCCTGCCTGCGCGCACCATCGTACTGACCTTCTTGGGCTTTGGCGCCGCCGCGCTCCTGATCGCGGTGCTCGCCACGGGCTTTGACCCGGTGCGCCTGATCTATCCTTTGGCGGCGGTCAAGCGGCCCTGGGACCTGCCCGCGCTCGCCCTGTTCGTAGTGGGCGCCGCGCTGCTCTTTCCAAGACTGCACCGCAGCTATCAGAGCCACTTCTCGCTGGCTCTGTGGCTGAGCATGATCCCGCTGATCGCCGCTCAGATCTGCCTCATCTTTGCCTCGCTTATGCGCTTTGACGACGCGTTTGTGGTCGCCTACGGCCTCAACCTGATCGGTTTTCTCGTGCTCTCCGGCGGTCTGGTCGCCGATTACGTGCACAGCGCGCGCCAGGAGGCCACGCTGGGCGAAGAGGTCCGAAGCCGCGAGGCACGCCTGCGCGCCGTCATCGAGAACGCCACCGACGCGATTATCTCCATCGGGCTGGATCGGCGCATCCAACTGTGGAATCCTCTGGCGATGCGCATGTTCGGCTGGTCCCAAGACGAGGCGCTGGGCACCGACCTCGTCGATCGAATCTTCCGTTTTGCCGACCGGCCCACGTTGCGCACGAACTGGCGCACGATCATCGAGCATGCCGAGCAAGACACCGACGGGCCGTTTCGCGAGCTGACCCTGATCCGCCGCGACGGCAGCTCCTTTTGCGCCGAGTACTCGGTGGCCGGAAGCACCGTCGAAGACGCCGACACGACGACGCTGTTCATCCGCGACATCACCGAGCAACGCCAGCTCAAGCTGCGCATGATCCAGATGGACCGCCTGATCACCACCGGCACGCTCGCCGCCGGCGTCGGCCACGAGATCAACAACCCGCTCACCTACGTCATGGCCCACGCCGAGATCGCGCTCTCGAGCCTTCACACCGACCCCGAGCAGGTCGAGCAAAGCCTCGCCGCGATCGCGCAGGGCGCCGAGCGCATCAACATCATCGTCAAGAATCTGCGCGTGCTCTCGAGCTTTCAAGAGAGCGAGCGCCGCCCGGTCTCGCTCGAGGCCGCCTTGCAGGTCGCCGTCAACATGACGCGCCACCGCGTCGAGCCCAGGGCGCGCTTTGTCGAGGACAGGCGGCCCACGCCGCCCATTTTGGCCGACGAGGCGCGCCTGACCCAGGTCTTCATCAATTTGTTGATCAACGCCGCCCAGGCCCTGCCTGAGCGGCCCAAAGAGGAGAACCGGATCGATCTTCGCACCTATACAAAGGGCGACCAGGTCATTGCCGAGGTCGAGGACAACGGCGTGGGCATCTCGGCCGAGATCGCTGAGCGCATCTTCGACCAATTCTTCACCACCAAACCGGCCGGCGAGGGCAGCGGGCTGGGCCTTGCGCTGTGCCGCCAGATCGTCGAGTCCTTCGGCGGCACGATCACCGTCAACTCCAAACTCGGCGTCGGCACCACCTTTCGCGTCAGCCTGCCCGCCGCGACCGACTACGCGTTGAGCTCGACCACGCCGTTGGAGAGCACGAGCACCCCGTCGTCGTTGGATGTCTCAAAGCCGTAGTGCGTCTCGCTCAGCTTCCAGACGCGCGTGGTCAGCGTCTTTCCGGGATACACCGGCTTGGCAAAGCGCACCGCGATGCGCGCAAGGCGCGTCGAATCGCCCGCCAGCACGCCGTTGACAAAGGTCTTGGTGGCAAAGGCCATCGTGCACAGACCGTGCAAGATGCAGTCGCCCAGGCCGGCGGCGCGCGCGACGTCTGGATCGACATGGATCGGATTGTGGTCGCCCGAGGCCTGCGCGTAGCGAAGCGGCTGGTCAGCCGCCACGACCTGCGACTCCTCGTAGACCATCTGGCGCTCATCGAGCGGCGCCTCCATACGGGCGCCCGCCGACGAGGCCGTTGCAGCGGCGGCTGCCGCCTCGCGGCTGCCATCGCGTGGCTTCTTGACGAACAGACCGCTCGTCGCCTCGCAGGCCACCTCGCCGTCGACCATCAGCCACTGGCGCACGTTGATCAGATGGCCTGAGCTCTTCTCCTCGATCGAGGCGATCTCGCCGCGCGGGGCGACCAGATCCCAGGGCTTGAGCGGCTTGAAAAAGCGCATCTCCTGCTCGCCATGCACCAGGCGAAGCAGGTCGGCGTTGAGCTCCTTGTCGACGAGCGCCTCGCCCAGCACCGCAAAGAGCGGCTTGACCGCAAAGATAGGCGAGGCGACCACGCCGCCCTCGCGCTGGACGTCGAGATAGCGCGCATTGTGGTCCTCGGTGGCCTCGGCATAGGCGACGATGTCCTCGGCACGAATGAACGCCGCCGGGTGCTTGAAGCGCTTGCCCACGGCCGCCAGGTTGAGCCCATCGGGCTCGCTGGCCGCCGCGTTTAGAGCGTCGCTTGCACCACCGCTTGCGCCTGGAGCACTGGCGGCTTGAGCCGGCGCGGCGCCGCCTGCGGCCACTCGCCCGGCCGCCGCGAGGTCGAAGTATTTGGAGAAGCTCATCAGCACGCCCATGTTGTTCGCGCTGATTTTTCCGGCCATGAAGGCTTGCTCGGCGGCGAGCTTGCCGGCCGCGAGTTGCAAGAGGGTGTCGGCACTGTCAAAGGTGACCTTGCCGTCGGGGCCGTCGATTGCGCCGTCGGAGAAGACGGCCTGTCCCTCGCCCACAGCCAAACTAAAACTGCCCGTACCCTTGACTTCGAAGACGATCTTGGCGGCCCAGCCTTTGGCCTTCTCGGCTTTGAACGCTGAGGGCAGCGCCTGGAACAGTGCGCGCACCGGCGGGTCGCCGCCGCTGGCATCAGCCCCGCCACCGGCCTGCTTGGCCTCCCAGGCGGGCTGGGTGATCTCCTCGAAGCGCTCACCGATCTTGGCGATATCCCAGCGCTCCTGGCCCAGATCGACGCCCGGCGTAATCTCGGTGCGGTACTCGAAATAGTGCGAGCCGTGCGCCCCGAAAACCCGACCCGTGACCTCGGCCGCCGCCTCGCTGGCCAGCCACAACACCAAGGGCGCGATGTGCCCCGGCTCGAGCTCGTCGGGGATCATGGCGATGTCCTCGGTCATGCGCGTCTTGGCCAGCGGCGCGATCGCGTTGACCGTGATCCCGAACTTGCGCGTCTCGAGCGCCACGACCCGCGTAAAACCGGCGATGCCGGCCTTGGCCGCGCCGTAGTTCGCCTGGCCAAAATTACCCTTGAGCCCGGCATACGAGCTCGTATTGATGATGCGCCCGCCGTGGCCGGACTTCTGCATCGCGATTACGGCCGCCTGCGTGACCAGATAGGTGCCCTTCATGTGCACGTCGACGACGAGATCCCAGAGCTCCTCTTCGAGCTTGACCAACGTCTTGTCGCGCAAAATACCGGCGTTGTTGATCACGATGTCGATGCGGCCAAAGCTTTCGAGCGCCGCGTCGACCATCGACTGCGCTGAGGCCGCATCCGCCACCGAGCCATAGTTGGCCACGGCTTCGCCGCCAAGTTCGCGGATCTCGGCGACCACGGCGTCGGCCATGCTCGCGCCGGCGCCGGCGCCGTCGCGGCTGCCACCGAGATCGTTGACCACGACCTTGGCACCTTCGCTGGCCAGCATAAGCGCATAAGCGCGTCCAAGCCCGCCACCGGCACCGGTTACGAGCGCCACCTTTGCATCAAATAGTCCCATGATTACCTCTAAAGTTTCGTGGATTAGCGCTCGATAATGGTCGCAACGGCCTGTCCAAAGCCGATACACAACGTGGCAAGGCCGTAGCGCACGTTTCGCCGCTCCATCTCGTGGAGCAGCGTCGCCAGAAGCCGCGCGCCGGACGCGCCCAGAGGATGGCCCAGCGCCATCGCACCGCCGTTGACGTTGGTGCGTGCGAGCAGCTTCTGTGGCTCTCCCGGGCTCAGATCGCTTGCCCAGGCGAGCACGACCGAGGCGAAGGCCTCGTTGACCTCGAAGAGCCCGATGTCCTCGATGCGAAGCCCGGCCTTCTCGAGCACCTTCTGAGTGACCGGAATCGGTCCGGTGAGCATCATGGTCGGATCGACGCCTGCCACGGCCGTGGCCACAATGCGCGCGCGCGCCTCCAGGCCCAGGGCCTCGCCCTTGGCTTTTGAGCCGATCAAGACGCCCGAGGCGCCATCAGATATCTGGCTTGAGCTAGCGGCCGTGACCACGCCGTCGGCAAGAAACGCCGGCTTGAGCCGGCCGACCTTCTCCAGCGTCGAGTCGGCCCGCGGCCCCTCGTCGACCGCAAAGTTTACCGCCTCGCCATTGGGGCGCACCACGGCGACGGGAACGATCTCGCGCACAAAATAGCCCTCGGAGATCGCCGCCAGCGCCCGCCGATGCGACTCGACCGTCAACTGATCGAGGGCATCGCGCGTCAAGCCCCACTTCTTGGCGATCAGCTCCGCGCTGATTCCCTGCGGCACGATGTCGAAGCGATCCGTGAGCGCCTCGCTCAGCGGCGCCACATCGGCACCCATCTCCACCCGGCTCATCGACTCGACGCCGGCCGCCAACACGAGATCCTGCATCCCGCTCATCACCGCTTGGGCGGCAAAATTGACGGTCTGCAAGCTCGAGCCGCACATGCGGTTGACCGTGGTGCCCGTCGTCGTGATCGGAAAGCCCGCGATCAACGCCGCCGTGCGCCCGATGTTCATGCCCTGCTCGCCAAGCTGCGTGACGCAGCCCATGATCACGTCCTCGATCTGCGCCGGGTCGACGCCGGCGCGCTCGATCATCGCCGCCAAGAACTTGCCCGCCAGCTCATCGGGCCGTGTCGCCGCCAGAGAACCACCGCGCCGCCCAATCGCCGTACGTGCCGCCTCGAAAATATATGCGTCCGCCATCTCGCTACTCCTTAGACCTACGTTGACTTGACCGACAAAAAAGCGACTCAGCCCGGAGGCCACGAGAAACTACGTCCACCCAAGATGTGCACGTGCAGATGAAAAACCGACTGCCCCACGCCCGCCCCGTTATTGACCACCACCCGATAGCCCGACTCCTCGAGCCCCTCGGCCCGCGCGATCTTCGCGCTCGCCAGCATCAGCTTGCCCAGCACCAGAGCGTCCTCCTGCCCGGCCTCCAAGAGATTGACGATATGCTTTCGCGGGATCACCAGAATATGCACCGGCGCCACGGGCCTGAGATCACGAAACGCCACGACATCGTCGTCCTCATAAACCAGCTCCGTCTCAATCTCGCCCCGCAAAATCTTGCCAAAGATCGTGTCGTTTTCAGCCTCGGCCATCGAAGAGCTCCATCGTCGCAAAGTTCACATCAGAGACCAGCGTCATCCATTGACGCCGAACTCTAACCACTCCCTGCTCACCTGTCGAGCCGCACGACAAATCGGGGGTTCAAGGTCGACTTGCCCAATAAACACGGGCATTTCCCGTGTTGGAAGCCCGGCTTCCACCGGGTTTCGCGCCCCCCGTGGCCCCCCCGCGGTCATGTGTACATCGACTCAATCTGCTCGCTTCGCCGAGTCGTCACCGCGCGCCGCTTGATCTTCTTGGTCGACGTCAGCTCGCCGGTCTCTTCGGTGAACTCTTCGGCCAAAACGACGAACTTCTTGATCGTCTCGACGCGTGCCAGATCCTGGTTGATCCGGTCGATGTGCTCTTGCACGTGGGCCTGGAATGCGGGGTGGGTGGCCAATGCCGTCAGATCTTTGGGCCAGCCCTTGCGCGCGGCGAAGGACGGGGCCTGCTCGGGGTCGAGGGTGAGCAGGGCGCTTAGGAACTTGCGCTGATCGCCGATGACCACGGCCTGGCCAATGCCGTCGATCTGTTTGAGGGCATTTTCGATGGGCTGGGGGGCGACATTCTTGCCGCCGGAGGTGATGATGATGTTCTTCTTGCGGTCGGTGATGCGCAAAAAGCCCTGGGCGTCGAGCTCGCCGATGTCGCCGGAGTGCAGCCAGCCGTCGATCAGGGTCTCGGCCGTGGCCTCCGGATCTTTGTAGTAGCCCATGAACACGTTGGGGCCTCGGGCCAGGATCTCACCGTCGTCGGCGATCTTCATCGTGAGACCGGGCAGGGCCAGGCCCACGGTACCCAGGCGCGTCTTGCCGGGCTGCGGATAGTTGAAGGTCGTCGGGCCGCAGTCCTCGGACTGGCCGTAGACCTCGCGGATGATGATGCCGCAGGACAAAAAGAACTCCAGCACGTCGGTGCCAATCGGTGCCGCAGCGCTCACCGCGATTTTGAGCCGATCCAGGCCAAGCTGGCCGGCCAGCTTGGAGAAAAACAGCTTGTCGGCGATCTGGTACTTGAGGCCCAGCGCGCCGGTGGGCGGCCCGTACTCGATGGTGTGCAAGCCGGCCTCACGGCCCACCTCGCGCGCCCACTTGACGATCGCAGACTTGGGAAAGCTCGCCTCGGCCAGGCGGTTCTCCAACGTGGAGTGAAACTTCTCCCAAACCCGTGGCACGGCGAAAAACAGCGTGGGCCGCGCGGCGACGAGCGCATCCTTGAGCTGGAGCAGGCTCTCGGCAAACCAGGCCGAATAGCCCAGCGTAATCGCCAGATGAATCGTGAACATCTGTTCGGCGATGTGCGACAGCGGCAAATACGAAACCACCGCATTGTCCCCGCCGAGCTGCTCGAGGTTGATCACCTCGTTGGCCATGTTCGCCGTAAAGGCCAGATTGCGATGGCTGAGCATGACGCCCTTGGGCGGGCCGGTCGTGCCGCTGGTGTAGATCAAGGTCGCCAGATCGTCGTCCTGGATCGCCGCGATGCGCGCATCGACCGCCTTGGCGTGGGCCTGGCCGCTGGCCAAAAACATCTCGAAGGAGCACACCAGCGGGTCGCTGATCTTCTCGGCATCGCGAAACAGCACCACGCGCTTGACCCGCGGCAGCTCGCCTCGCACGGTCACGAACTTGCGGTATTGCTCCTCGTCCTCGAACAGCGCGACCTTCGCCTCGCAGTGGCCGATGATGTAGGCGACCTGAGCGGCCGAGTCGGTCTGGTAAATGCCCGCCGGAACGCCTTGGGCCATCATCGCGCCCACATCGGCGATCACCCACTGCGGACAGTTGTAGCTACAGATCGTCACGCAATCGCCAGGCTCATAGCCCTCGCCGATCAGCGCACCGGCGAACTGGCGCGCCTGGCGCGCGTAGCTCGCCCAGTCGATCGGCTGCCAGGTTTGACCCTTCTTGAACCATAGCGCGGGCTTTCCGCCAATCTCTTCGGCATTCCTCAAAAAACGATCGATGATGGTATCGCGACCCATGTGGTGCTCCTTGGCAAACAATGAATAATCAACTGGCCGCGAGTTTCGAACAATTCATGGCCTTCGTAAAGACTCATTGCCCGTGTGAACGCGGAGCGCTAAAATGAAAGCGTTTACTGGCGCAATAACATGCGGCCCGAGAACGTTATTTTCACGAGTGTCGACGTTGTAACGAGCCTCAAGGAATAGCCGATGAAGACCCGTGTGATCAAGCTGTGCACCGCGCTTCTGGCGTTCGGAGTGTTCTCAGGCTGTTCTCCGACCTCAGCCACCTCCGACACGCAACAGAGCCGACGCGGCGCCCTTACGCTCTCGCCCAATGCGGCCGTGGCGCAGGCCAATGACGCATCTTCCAGGCAGGCTGCTGAACAATCCAAGCGCGCCGAATTTCCTTTGAATCTCTCCGATGCCCAGTGGCGCCAACGCTTAACCCCGGCCCAGTACCATGTGCTGCGCGAGGAGGGCACTGAGCGCGCCTTCTCCGGTGAGTACGACAAGCACGACGAGCCCGGCGTCTACAACTGTGCGGCCTGCGATCATCCGCTCTTTAGCTCGCAGACCAAGTTCGACTCGCGAACCGGCTGGCCGAGCTTCTACCAGCCAATTTCAGCTGACAACATCGCCACCAGCGCCGACCACAAGCTGCGCTCCAAGCGCACCGAGGTACACTGCGCCAACTGCGGCGGCCACCTCGGCCATGTCTTTCGCGACGGCCCCAAACCCACCGGCCTGCGCTATTGCGTCAATTCGGTCGCACTCAAGTTCGAGGCCGCCGGCGAATAGACGATTAACACCTTCTCCTTGACCCTCGATCTACAGGCCTATTTTTGGCTTGGACATAAATATTGACGATGATCGATACCCAGGAGTTGGCATGATCAGTGTAGAAGAAGTCATGACGCCCAATCCCGAGCGCGCGGATGTGGCGGACAGCATTCGCGAGGTCTTGTACAAGCTCGTCGAGCTCGACATTCGCCACCTCCCGGTGGTCGACGACGGCGAGCTTATCGGCATGATCAGTGATCGTGACCTGCGCGGCTATACGATGCCGCTTGCCAACGATATCGATCCGGTCAATACCAGCGACAGGCGCTTTGACGCGCCGGTGAGCACGCTGATGAACGGCGACGTCATCTCCGTGACGCCGCAGACTGACATCACCGAGGTCATCGACCTGATGATCGACCACAAGATCGGCGCTGTGCCCGTGATCGACGGGATCAGCGGTGTCTTGCTCGGCATCGTCAGCTATATCGACATCATTCGAAATGCCCGAGACGTCCTCTAAGCTCTCTTCGACAAAAGCCGTGCTCGCAAATCTCGATTTCGAGTACGAGTTGGCCACAGGCCCCACCTACATCACCCCCAAAGCGGTGGCGCGCGTGATCGGGCGCTGGCGCCACATCCTTCGCTTGCTGCCAGGCTTCGAGGACGCCCGCACGATCATGGCCGAGGCTACCGCCACCGAGGCCACCGCCACCGAAGCGCCAGGTGAGCTGCTCGTCTGGGGCGTGACTGCCCGCACAGCCGCCCTTTTGGCGCGCCCAAACTTTCCGTCGATCGATGCCGTTCGCCTGGCCAACGACAAGCGCTTCTCTCACGCTCTCGAGGTTCGACTCGGCATCAGCCTGCCCACAAGCTGCATCGTCGCCTCGCCAGTCGAGCTCGAGCGCGCCGCAAGCGCGTCGGCGTTTGACTGGGTCGCCAAGCACCCGCTGGGCGTCAGCGGCCGCGAGCGAATCTTGGGCAAGGCCGGGCGCATCGACGAGCCGGCAGCTCGCTGGGCCGCGCGCCAGTTCGACGCCGGCTGGCAGCTCGTCTTCGAGCCCTGGGTCGCCCGCGAGCGTGAGTACTCCTTGCAATTCGACATCGCTCCACAGGGCTTCGTGAGTTTTGTCGGCGCCTGCGAGCTGCTTACCGACAGTGTCGGCACCTTTCGTGGCCACCAAAGCCTGGCCGACAACTCGATTTGCACCCAACTGGTCGAAGCGGCGCTGCCCGCGCTCGCCGCCGTTTTCGAAGCTGGCTATCACGGCCCGGTCGGCATCGACGCGCTCGTGGGCCGCCTTGGCGACGAGTTCATCGCTCGCCCGATCACCGAGATCAACGCCCGCCACACCTTCGGCCGGCTCGCTCTGGCCCTCGAGCGCTTCGTGCCCCCAGGCTGGCAATATGTCTGGTGGCATCCGTCACCGGCAGCCTCCCAAAAGGCCGGCCTCGAGGCCCAGGGCGCCATCGGCCCACATGCCGAGCACCCCGGCGTCTTTCGCTTGCCCGAATTCGCAGATCCGAACAACGCCTCCCAGACCTTTGTGATCGCCGGCCCCGACCTGGCCGCGCTCGACGCCTGGGGAAGTACGTAGCCTTTGCCACGCGTTGTATCATCGACTAAGTTCGCACCTTTCGGCCCCTGGCCCCACCCACACCCCGAGTTTCGCACCATGAGCTGGTATCCCCACCCCACCGAGATCGATTACGTCCAAGCCGAAGGCTTGCTGCGCATGACCTTCAGCGATGACCACGTCGCCGACTACCCGGCCCGCTACCTGCGCGGCTACTGCCCCTGCGCCCACTGCCAGGGCCACAGCGGCGGCCCCCCCAAATGGCAGGAGGTCACCAAGCCCAATCAGATCCGCATCGACAACGTCACCCAGGTCGGCAACTACGCGATCTGCATCGCCTGGGGTGACGGCCACGACAGCGGCATCTACTCCTTCCAAAACCTTCGCACGATGTGCCCCTGCCCGACCTGCATGCCCGACGGTCTGCCCGAAGAGAAACGCCGACTCACGTGAGGCCCCTGCCCCGGAAAAATCGGGGGTGAGTGTGCAGATTAGCCAGTATCGACGGTCATTTGCCGCGATGGAAGCCCGGCTTCCCATGGGGTTTTGCGATTTTTACAGCGTGCGTTTTTGGCGCTTGGCGCTCAGCTGCGTGGCCTGGTGCAAGGCCTCGTTGACGGCGTCGCGGGCGAGCTGGCCGGCGTCCCACAGCTCGCTCAGATCGCGGCCGGCGCGCACGAGTTTTTCGGCCCGGCGTTGGGTGCGCGGATCGCTCAAGTAGGCGCGAAGGCGCGTGAGCTGGGTGGCGGTCTGCTCGACCCAGCGGTCGGCCTGCTCGCTGTTGGCGATGCGTTGGGAGAGCGAGAGGTTGCGCTCGTAGACCTGGATGGCGCGCTCCATGAGCGGCTTGATCTGCGATCTGAGCTCGTCGAAGTACATGGCGACCTCCTCGTCGGTGAGGTCGTCGGGGATCTCGGCGGTGAAGAGGTCGATGTAGAAGTCCTCGTACATGCGCCCGATCATGTAGCCGGCTGCCACCGACCAGTGCGGGTGATGAAAACGCAGCGCGCGGATGTAGTTGGACTGGGCGCGCAGGAAAAGATCGGCCTTTTGTTGCAGATCGTCGCCCATGCGCTCGGGGGGCAACATCAGGCGGATCGCCGCGACGCGCTGATGGTAGACGCGGCCCAGGCCAAAGTAGCTCTGCACGATGAAGTGGGAGTTCTCGGGCACCTGATCGTTTTCGGTGGCCTGCTCGTTGAGGCGAAGCAACGTGCGAAAGCCGCTCTCGGCCTCGACCAGGCTGCCGATCTCGAGCAGGGCGTTGGAGCGGCGCACGTGGGCCTCGATGCGATCGAAGTGGCTCAAGTCGCGCAGCATCACCTCGGTCATCAGCTCGACGACCTGGTTGTAGTCGCCCAGCTCAGAGTAGACGTTGGCCAGCCTGTAGTGGGCGTCGGTGGCCTCCTTGGAGCCGCCGAACACCTCGACCACCTTGCGGTAGTTGCGCGCGGCGCTCTCCCAGAGCTGAAGCTGCTCGTAGGCAAGCCCGCCGTTGTAGAGCGCGGGCAAGTAGAAGCGACTGGTCGCAAAATACTTGATGATCAACTCGTAGTGCACCGTGGCTTCTTCGTAGCGCCGGCTCTGAAAGGCCGCGTAGGCGCGCGCAAAGACCTCGTCGGCATCGATCGTTTCGGTCTCGGTGCTGCCCTCGCGAACGCGGATCAGCATCGGGTCGAGCTCGAGGGTCTCTTCGGGCACCTGTACCGTGGGCGCGCGGTCGGGCCTGGCCGAAGACCCCGAACAGCCGCCGAAAAAGAGTAAGAATCCAAGGCCCAGAGCGGCGCTGCCGGTCAATCCACCACGTAGAATCGAATCACAAAACATGCGTCTAGCTCCAGATCTTGGCCGATCTTCTTAGTTTCATTTGCCCGCTTGCCCGTCCCGTCACTGATCTTGGACACACCCAAGAGATTGTTGTTCCACAATCTATTCGAACAAGGCTCGCCGGGCTTGATCGAGGCCTTCGAGACTATGAATGTCGAGGCTGAAATAGGGCACCGTGACGACCGGCGTCTGGCCGGGCAGCTCCTCGTCCAAAAGCGCGATGCTGTGCTCGTCCTGGGTGGCGCGCAATTGGAACTGGACGGCGTTCTCGAGCAGGCGGCTGGCCAGCGCATCGAAGTCGATCGCCTCAGCCGGCGCCGGCAAGTCTTTGGCCAGCGCCTGCAACTCGGCGCTGAGCTGCTCAGCCGGCGCGTCGAGCCTCGCGGCGCTCACCCACATCGGGTGCACGCGGTTGACCACGAAGCCACCGACGTGCAAGCGGCTCGTGCCCAGGCGCTCGTAGAAATACAGCGCCTCCTCGATCGTCAGGGTGTCGGGCGCGGTGACCACGACAAAGGCCGTCTTGTCGCTCAAGAGCAGGCTCTGCACCTTGCGCGCGCGCTGCTCAAAACCTTCAAAAAGCGTCGAAAACGTGCGCAAAAACACGCTGAGATCGTTGAGCAATTGTGCGCCGGTAAAGCGCCCGAGCGTCTTGATCACATACGACGTGCCCACCGAGAACAGCCCCAAGCCCGAGCGCCCCGTCATCGCGCCGGGCTTGTACATCCACTGCAGGGCCTTGCCGCTCACAGCGTCGGCCAGGCGATTGGGCGCCTCCAAAAAGTCCAGCGCGTGGCTCGTCGGCGGCGTATCGAGCACGATCAGATCGAACTCTTTTCGCATGTACAGCTCGTGCAGGCGCTCCGAGGCGGCGTACTCCTGGGTGCCGGCCAGACTGGTCGAAAAATACTGGTAGAAGCGGTTGTCCAAGATCTCGTCGCGCGTCTTGGCATCGGGTGCATAGGTCGCCACGAGGTGATCAAAGGACAGCTTCATGTCGAGCATCATCGCCCAAAGCTCGCCCTTTGGCTCGAGGCCGATCTGGCGAAACTGATCGAGCGGGATCTGCTGGATGTCGTTTCCAAGCTCGGTCACACCCAGGCTATTGGCCAGCCGGCGAGCAGGATCGATGGTCAAGACCAACACCTTGCGGCCCTCGATCGCGGCATGAAGCGCGATCACGGCGCTGGTCGTCGTTTTGCCCACGCCGCCCGATCCCACACAGACGACGACCTTGCGGTTGGCGATGAGCTTTGAAAACGATTGGGTCGCGCTTGGCTTCATCTTCTCAGCCTACCGACTTGGTCAGGTTCGACTTGTTCGGGGCGCCGGGGCCAAGTTGGCGCTCGAGATCTGCGGCCATCTCGTGGATGATCGCAAAGCTCATCCGGTCCATGAAGTAATAGGGCACGCGCAGCATCGGCAAGTCGAGCTCGGCCTCGAGGCGCGCGATGTAGTGCTGCTGCAGGCGCACGCGGCCGGCCCGAAAGCGCCCGGCCTCGATCAACCCGCCAAGCGAGGCGTTGACGCTGCCGGCCTCGGCGGCCCTGGCGGCTTCAGCGGCCTTGGAGGCTTCGTCGAGCCAGGCGCTCTCGTTGTCATCGAAGAGTGGGCGATAGACGGCGTTGGCGATCACGCAGCCAATGGGCATCTTGAGCTTGTCACGGATCACGTCGCGAAGCATCAAGGTCTCGTTGACCGGCATCTCCTCGGGCAGCGTGACCAGGGCAAGCGCCGTGCGCTCGGAGTCTTGCAAGAGCTCCTCGATGCGCCGCGCTTCGTCGAACATCAGCCCCGAGCCGACCACCGAGGTGATCACCGACGGGATCTGCAAAAAGAAGATCCCGTGGCCGGTTGCCGGCGCATCGATGATCACCTTGTCCCAGACGGGTTTTCCCTGGGCGTTGGTCTCCATGACGTGAAAATATGCCTTACCCAGCATCACCAGCTCGTTGAGCCCGGGGATCACGCGCAAAAACGAGCGCACCACGCGGTTCTCGAACACCGCGCGGTAGATGAGCTTCACCTTGAGGATCATCAAGGCGTACTCCTCCATGGCGGCGGCCGGCGTGATGTTGACGGCATACAGGTTCTCGTCGACCTCGACGATCTCGGTGCCCACGTGCTGGGCACCAAAGAGCGAGCTGACCTTGTCCTTGACGTTGAGCTCGATGAGCAGCGTTCGCTCGCCGCGCTGCGCGCAAGAGAGCGCAAAGGCCGACGCCATGGCCGTCTTGCCCACGCCTCCCTTACCCGTGAAGAGGACGAAACGCTTGTTGTAGAGATCTGGTGATGACAAAACAAAGCCGGGTGCGTGCGATGTAAAGACTCCTACCCGCCGGGTCTTGGCGGGCGCTGGCCTCGGCGAATGTACCCACCGACGGACTCAAACGCAAGACAACTCAGGCCCGATCGCGCACCATGGGCAAGGTTCCCAGCGCGTGCACGCGGCCAACCACCCCATCGATCTCGACGCTGTCGCCGACCGCGTTGAAACCGCGCTTGATGTAGGCCAAGGCGACGGGCTTGCCCAGCGCCCTGGAAAAGGTCGCGCTCACGACCTTGCCCACGCTCTTTTTTGCCACGCTCAGCTCGGCATCGGTGCCTGGCACCGCCGCCGATTCGAGCACCACCGCGCGCAGCACGCGCGCCGGCGTGCCCAGAGTGTCAAGCCGCGCGATGATCTCCTGGCCCAGATAGCAGCCCTTCTTGAAACTGATCGTCTCGTACATGCCCGCCTCGAGCGGGATGACCTTTTCGTCGAGCTCGACCCCAAAGCGCGGGATCCCGGCCTCGATGCGAAGCCGCTCCAAGGCCTCGTGGCCAATCGGGCGAAGCCCGGCACCACCGGCTGCAGCACCACCGGCCGCCTCGAGCGCCTTCCACACCGCCAACGCGCCCTCGACCGCACACGAGATCTCAAAGCCCGGCTCGCCGACCAGCGCGATCTTTTGAACCACGACGTCCTCCTCTCCAATCACACCCCACGTGCCATGATAGTCGGCGAGTCCATCGAGCCCGCGCGCAAGCTCGCCGGCCGCCGCCAGCACCTCGGCGGCCTTTTGACCATAAAGGCCGATTCGCGCGGTCTGCTCGGAGCGATCCGTGAGTTTGACCTTCTCCATGATCACGTGGCGGCGCAGGTGCCCGAGCAAATTCTCGCCAAGCACGCCGGCCTCCAGATCGGCCAGCAGCATGTCCGGAAGATGCAACAAGCGCAGATCGGCGATCAGCCGCCCGGTCGTGCCCACCGCGCAGCTCCACTGCCCGCTACCCTCCTCGGCCAGCGCAAAGAGATCGTTGGTCAACAGGCCCTGCAACCAGCTCACCGCGTCGTCGCCCCCGATCACGAGCAACTCACGCTCGCTGCGATCGGCTAGCCCCACACAGCCCTCGCGCACCGCCTCGTACTCGGCCTGCACATCCCCAAACGAGCCCGCCACCTCGGCGCCTCGCCAGCCAATCCATTGAACGCCCAGCGCTTCCAAATGGGCTTTGTATCCAGCGGCTCGATTTGTCATGATCTTCTCTTCTGCATGGTAGGCGCACGTCGCGATCCACAGCATATGTCACAAGCAGCCCCAATATTCCACGCCCCAGGTTTCTCAATGAAACACCTGCTCGCCACCGTGTTCCTCTCAGCCCTGAGCCTTTGCACCAGCGTCGCTTTTGCCCAATCCCAGGAACAGCCCCAGGAACAGCCCGACGCCCAACCCGAGCGAAGCACCCGACGCTTCGCCATCGACTTCACGGCCGGCATCCACGGCCGCCACCCCGGCGGCGTCGAAGACTTTGGCGGCCAGGTCAAAGGCTCGCTGCCGTTTTGGTACAGCGCCATCGCCGGCCCCTTCCAGGCCGACCTTCAGGCCCACGCCATGCTCGGCCTCGGCCAATCCCCGACCGTCTACCCGGCCCTGGCCCTGACCGCAGGCGGCCACCTCTACATCCTCTCCTGGCTCTCCCTCGAAGTACGCATGGGCCCTTTGGCCAGCCTGCAAATAAGCGGCAACGGCATCGTCCCCGTCCTGGGCTTCTCCGGCGGCGGCGGCTACGTCTTTCATCCCTGGCCCGACCACCGCCGCCGCCTGCGCCTCGGCATCCAGATGGACCGCGGCTTTCCCACCGTCGCCGACCCGCGCAACGACGATTGCCCGCTGTGCTACGGCTACATGGGAATCGGCTTTGGGTACGAGACGCCGTATTAGGGGAGGGGCACGAATACGATCACGATCACGGTCACGGTCACGATCACGGTCACGGTCACGATCACGATCACGATCACGATCACGGAGGGCGATCACGATCACGATCGTGCTCGCCATGGCTCGGCTTGTCCTGCCGGCGGCTCCTACACTATGCTTGCCGACGATCGTCACCCAGCACCCGACCCCACGGCATAGCCCATGAAATTCTCCACTTTCGACACCCCCGAGGCGTTCGCCCAACGCGTGCGCCCGTACTTGTTGCGCCATGAGGCGATCAACAACCTGATCTTGGGACTCACTGCGACCTTGATCGACGACGCCCATCACTACCGCGACGTGTTTCTCGCGACGATCGAGGCCGACGAGCAGGTCAAATTGGCGGCGATGCGAACCGGTGGGCCCTTCATGCTGCTGCTCTCGCATCTGGAGGAGCCCGCCGCGTTGGCCAGCTTATGTGAGGGGCTGCGCGGTGAGGTGCTGCCCGGCGTCCTGGGCCCGAGCGCGGTGGCGCGCGCCTTTGCGACGCTTTGGTGCGAGGCCCACGCCTCGCGCTTCGAGCTCGCCCGTGCCCAGCGCATCTATCAGCTCGAGGTGGTGCGCTGGCCCACGCCCGCGCCGGGCAAGATGCGCGGCGCGCAACCTGGCGAGCAGGAGATGCTCGTCGAGTGGATCTTGGGCTTCGAGCGCGACGCGGAACTTGGCGAGAGCAGTCGCCACGAGGCCGAGCGCTGGGTCGAGAATTATTTGCGCCGCAAGGCCCTGTTCATCTGGGAGAGCGTCGGCGAGCCGGTCTCGATGGCGGGCTTCAATGGGCCGACACCCAACGGCATCCGGGTCAGCTACGTCTACTCTCCGGCGCACCATCGCCGCCGTGGCTACGCCTCGAACCTGGTGGCCCACCTCAGCCAGCACCTGCTCGACGAGGGCCGAAGCTACTGCTTTTTATACACAGACCTCGCCAACCCCACGTCGAACCACATCTACCAGGCCATCGGCTACGAGCCGGTCGTCGACGTCGACGAGTACCGCTTCCATCCACAACGTGGCTGATCGACGCCAGTTTTAAGACGATGAGCCCTAACAAAACTTTGCCGAGACACATTGTGTTTTCAGCGGAACTTACCCTTTTTATCTGAGTCAAAAAATGGCTAGAAGCGCGCAAATAGTTTTTGTCGTGACGTTAGTGCTCATCGCCTTGGGCTTATCTTCATGCAGTTACGAGACATCGGAAACCTGCATCGATCAGTATTGCAGCGAAGGCGAATTCTGCCATAAGGAGTCTCCGGCGCGTCTCGTTGACGAAAGATGGACCACTTTCTGGCGCGGATTTGAGGGCATCGGAGGTCACAGACTTTCATGTCTTCCTCGGTTCTGGGTACACACTCTTCAGAATCGCTGCAATCGCTGTCCGTTTCGCATCGCGGACGGCAAACCCCCCACGCATTTGATCCGCGTTTTGATGCGCCGCCCCCTGCTCCCCAACCATGTTTCACTTACAACAACCACTCCAGCTCGCTCCCCACCTATTTTTGTCCGACGATTTCCGGGTCTGTCGGGTCGCTTGCCCCCCCAACATCACCACATTGTCTACTTCATCCAGAAAATCGGCACCCAACCCCGCAGCCTTCTCCTCATAAAACGCGCTGGCGGCATAGAGCTCGTCTAAAGCGAATTCGAGAAAACGGATGGTCATTCGCTGAGACGACTTCGCGCGGCGCTGAGTGCTTCATCGGCGTCTATGAGCTTAGCTTGTCCGCGATGATAGGACTCAAGTCGCTGCCGTACTTCGTCGTGCCAAGCCTCCTCAATATCGTCTTCTTCATCGAGACTTACGATCAATTGGCGAATCCAGCGCGCGCGCTCGGCGCGTGGTAGTGCAAGGGCGGCAGCTTCGAGCTCTTCGGATATTGATGGCATTTTGTGCTCCTGTGACGGACGAGACTCTCCACTAATATAGATGCGACCACGGAGTTATTCCACAGGTGATCCAAGGATCGTCAGCCGTAGGCTCCGCGAGCTCGGCTAGCGCCTCGAACCGCTTCACCTACGGCGGCGAATCGTGACGCCCCGAATTACTGGCGCTCCATCAAGATCTGGACGAGGTGGATCTTCAGCGCGTCGTAGGTGCAGCTTGCGGGCATGCGCTCTTTGAGCGGGGCGAGCGGGGCGCCGAAGACCCAGTCTTGGGCGGCGTCGCGGAGCATGGGCAAGATCTGGCCGTCGAGGTGGCCTTCGAGGTCGATGGCGTGGCCGTCGTTGGCGAGGACCATGAAGTGGCGAAGTACGCTGGCCGAGGTCAGGCCGCGCTCTTTGGCGATCTCGTCGTAGTCCATGCCCTGGCGGACCATGTCGAGGGTGCGCTCATAAGTGTCGGAGCTGGCGCCCTCGGCGGAGATGGTGGGGGCGCGAGGAGCGCTGGTTGAGGTCGAGGACGATGTGGGGCGCGTGGGGCTCTGGGCGCCAAAGCTCAGGCGCATGGCGAGCTGTTGTTGGAGGGCGTCGGGCATGGGGCGCGTGCCCATCATGACCTCGGCGCCTTCGTCGGTCAGCGAGACACAGCCGTGGACGTTCTGGGTGGTGAGGCGGCAGCGCTGGCAGAGGTCGAGCAGGTCGACGACGTCTTGTTGGCGCAAGTAGGAGAGCACGCCAAAGGTGGAGAGCTTGTCGAGGCCGGCGGCGGTGATCTTTTTGGCGGCGGAGCCGCGCAGCATGCCGGCGACGTTGTGGGCGCCCCACTTGCCGCGGGCGCGGGCGACGCCGCTGAGCAGCTTGCGCACGAGCAGCTCGGGCGGATCGAGGCTGTGGATGCGGTCGGCGCCGGCAGACGTGGTGCCGCTCGAGGCGGAGGCTTTGAGGGCGTATTCGGGGCGGCCGCTGCAGATCTCGCAGTTGCCGCAGGTCTTCTCGGCGCTCTTCTTGCTGCTGAAATAGCGCAGCAAAAACTGCTGGCGACAGCTCTGGCCGGAGGCGTAGCTCAAGACGTCGAGCAGGTGGCGCTCCTCGGCGTCGCGGCGGCGTTGCAGGCCCTCGAAGTCGATGCGCAGATCGCGCACGCGCGCCTGATCGACGACCTGCAGCCAGGGATAGCCGTCGCGGTAGCCGTAGTCGATATGGCCGGCCGAGCGCAGCTGGCGAAGCGCGGCCTCGACCGCCATCGGGTGCACGCGCTCAGCGTTCTTGCCGCGGCTTAGGTGCTGGGCGAGCTGGTCGGTGCTGAGCGCGTGGGTGCCGACGCCGTGCTTGGCGAGCGCCTCCCAGAGCCGTTGCACGGTCTGGGCGGTGGGGTTGGAGTTGCCGATGAAGAAATCGTGGATGCCGCGATCGGCATAGTTGTAGAGCATCAAGCAGTGCGAAGGCTCGCCGTCGCGGCCGGCGCGGCCGGCCTCCTGGTAGTAGGCCTCGATGCTGCCGGGCATGTTGTAGTGGATGATCGCGCGCACGTCGGACTTGTCCACGCCCATGCCAAAGGCGTTGGTGGCCACGAGCACGGGCTGGTCGCTGTCCATGAAGGCGTCTTGCACGTAGACGCGCTCGGCGTCGCCCAGGCCGCCGTGGTAGACGCCGGCCTCGATGCCGCCTTGTTTCAGATCGGCGGCGACCTCCTCGACCTGCTTTCGGGTCGCGCAGTAGATCACCGCCGACTCGCCGGAATAATGATTGAGCAGGGCGCGGATACGGTGGCGCTTGTCCTCGCGGCGGCGCGCGTGAAACACCTCGAAGAACAAGTTGGGACGCGCAAAACCCGAGACGACGACGTTGGCATCAGGCAGGCTGAGCTGGCGCAAGATGTCTTGCTGGACGTTGGGCGTGGCCGTGGCCGTGAGCGCGACGGTGGTCGGGCAGCCCAAAAGCGTGCGGGCGTGGCCAAGGGTCAAATAATCCGGGCGAAAATCATGGCCCCACTGGCTGATACAGTGGGCCTCGTCGATCGCAAACAGGCCGACGCGCACGCGCGCGATCGCGTCGAGAAAGCCCTGGTTGCGAAAGCGCTCCGGGGCGACGTAGACCACCTTGTAGCGGCCGGCGACGATCTCGCGAAGCCGGCTTCGCTGCTCTTCGAGGCCGATTGAGGAGTTGATGAAGGTCGCCGGGATCCCAAACTCGAGCAGGGCGTCGAGCTGATCTTTCATCAGGGCGATCAGCGGCGAGACGACCAGCGTGATCCCGTCGATCACGCAGGCCGGGAGCTGAAAACACAGGCTCTTGCCCGAGCCGGTGGGCATCACGACGAGCGTGTCCTGGCCGGCGACGACCGCCTCGACCACCTCGCGTTGACCTTCACGAAAGTCGCCAAAGCCAAAGATCTCGTGCAGCGCATCGTCGAGCGAGGCGACCAGCGGCGGACAATTGTTTGCGATGACGTTCATGGTCTTAAGTCGGGTGTGAAAGTTTTTGAATTAGTACCAGTGGCCGGTCAGACCAAGCGTCGGCGAGACGCCCCAGCCGCCGTAGTCGCGCCGGCTGCCGAGCACGAGCGGCTCGAAGTTGATGCGAAACAGGCTCAGATCGAAGTTCACGAACACGTACTTGTAGCCAACCATGAAGCCAGTGTTGGCGCCCATGTAATACATATTGGTGGCCGGAAAAAATTCAGCGAAGTCCAGAAGGCCCTCGGGCAAGCGATCGAGGATCTTCGACGATAGTTTGGGCTCGGTGGAGATTCGCGAGATGACCAGACGCGGCACGACGTAGGCCTTGAAGATGTCGGGAAGCTCCCAGCCCATGGACAGGCCGAGATCGAAGTCCTTGCGATTCCACTTGGTCAAGGTCAGCCACTCGACGGCGCCGGGCGCCACCGAGCGGTGGTGACCATAGCCGAGCTGTGCGGTGAGGGCCAGCGCCCGATCTGCGCTCTCCCAGAGCTGCACGCGCACGTCGCCCTTGATCACGGTGCCGTTGTAGCGAATGCCCACGTCGACGCCGTGGAGCAGATCGTCGTAGATGCCCACGCGCCCGATCACCTCGGGGCTGCCGCCCAGGGGAAAGAGCTTGTACAACAAGATCGTATCGAGACCCCTGCGAAACGTCTCCTCGGTGATCTCGCCCTCGCCCTCGTCGATGTGTTCGTAGGCGGCTTTGCCTACCTCGATCAGGCTGCTGAACGATTGGCTGTGCAAGTCGAGCTGGTAACCCATGGTGGCCTGGGCATCGCCGGCCTCGAGCACGCGTGCCTGACTCATGTTGGTCAACGAGGTCGCGCAACCCGTGAGCAGGCCGACGACGACGAGGATTGCTGCTGTTAAGACGTTTTGGTGGTAGCACTTCATAGGTCGAGATCCTTACAAAACTGCCCTGGTCAACGCGGTTGTAGACAGGTAACCCGATCTGCGAGCATATATCAGTTATCGAAGAATCCCGTCGATTTGTTGCCTGTTATTTGTTAGTGAGCTTGAAAATTCTTCGACCGAGGATGCTTGAAATGACCGAACCGATCGCCGACCACAGCCACCTCATCGAGATTCGCCGCCATCTTCACGCCCACCCCGAGCTCTCGCTCGTGGAGCACGAGACGGCGCGCTACATCCGCCAGAAATTGGCGGAATTTGGAATTACCAACGTCGAGACGATCGCCGAAACCGGCGTCGTCGCGCTCGTCGAGGGCGCCAAGCCGGGCCCGACGCTTGCCTGGCGCGCGGACATTGACGCCTTGCCGATCCTCGAGGAGAACGAGGCCTCGTATTGCAGCACGCGCCCCGGCGTGATGCATGCCTGCGGCCACGACGTGCACACCACCATCGGCCTGGGCCTGGCCGCGCGCATTCACGCGCGCCGCGATGAGCTCTGCGGTCGCATCAAGTTCATCTTCCAGCCGGCCGAAGAAGCCTCGCCGGTCGATGTCGCGATCGGGGCCGAGCGCATGGTGCAAGAAGGGGTGCTCGAGCAGCCGTCGGTCGACGCGGTCTTTGCCGTACACTGCATGCCCACGCTCGAGGTCGGCAAGTTCGGCTTCACCGGCGGCGCGGTCTGGGCGGGCTCGGATCTGGTCGAGATCGTGATCGGCGGCCAGAAGACCCATGCCGCCTATCCGCACATGGGGATCGACGCGATCAACGTGGCGAGCCATGTCGTCGTCGCGCTGCAGAGCGTGGTCTCGCGGCGCATCGACGCGCGTGAGGCCTGCGTGCTGAGCATCTCCAAGCTCGAGGCCGGAAACTCCTACAACATCATCGCCGAGAGGGCCGAGCTGACCGGGATTCTGCGCACGCTCTCGCTCGAGACGCACGCGGCGGCCAAAGAGGAGATCGCGCGCATCGCCAACGGCGTCGCCCAGGCCTTTGGCGCAAGCTGCGAGCTGCGCTTTACGCCGGGCGCGCGCCTGACGGCCAACAACGTCGCGCTCGAGTCGCGCACCGTCGAGCTGCTCAAAAAGCATGTCGGCGCGGCCCATGTCGTCTCGCACCTGCCCCAGATGGGCGCCGAGGATTTTGCGGCCTTCTCCACGCGCGTGCCGGGCTGCTACTTGTTTTTGGGCGTTCGCAACGAGGCCAAGGAGATCACGCACATGATCCACACGCCGCGCTTTGACGTCGACGAGGACTGCATCGGCTTCGGCATCGATGCGCTCGTGCCTACGTTACTCGAGCTTGCTGGCTCCTGGCCTCAGTGAGAGGCCCAAAGAGCCCTGAAGTCCAGACATTGCGTTTGCAGGCCATCGCACGTATAACGCCTGCGGCAGATCGTTTTGATAATTCGTTACGAGATCGGCATCGATTCAGCACCACTTACGGCACTACATCGAGGAGCGCTCCATGAAAGGTGGCATGAACAACCTTGTCCGTCAGGCTCAGAAAATGCAGTCGCGCATCGCCAAGGTTCAAGAGGAGATCGGTCACAAGACGATCGAGGCCTCCACCGGCGGCGGCATGGTCACGGCCGTGGTCAACGGCAATCAGGAGCTCTTGAAGATCAAGATCAACCCCGAGGTCGTCGATCCCCAGGACGTCGAAGTGCTCGAGGAGATGATCGTGGGCGCGATCAATCAGGCCATGGAGCTCGCCTCGACGATGATGAACTCCGAGATCGAGAAGATCACCGGCGGCTTGAACATCCCCGGCCTGTTCTAAGAGCTCGTCTTGAAGACACGCGATCCCATCACCAACCTGATCAACGCCCTGTCGAAATTTCCCGGCATCGGCGAGCGCACCGCCACTCGCCTGGCTTTCTTCGTGCTCAAGGAGCCCGTCGAATTTGCCAACGAGCTTGCGAGCGCGCTGATTGAGGTCAAAGAGAAGGTCGGTCTTTGCCAGCGCTGCTGCAATCTGACCGAAGGCGATCTGTGCGCGATCTGTCGTGATACGCGCCGCGATCCGACCACGATCTGTGTGGTCGAGAGCACCCCGGATCTGCGCGCGATTGAGGGCACGGGCGACTTTCGCGGCACCTACCATGTGCTGCACGGGGTGATCAGTCCGCTCGAGGGCGTCGGCCCCGACGATTTGCACGTGCGCGAGCTGCTCGATCGCATGCGCCCGGGCCCCGATCAGCAGGCGACGCCGGTGACCGAGGTGATCGTGGCCACCAGCCCCTCGGTCGACGGCGAGGCCACCGCGCTGTATCTGTTGCGTTTGCTGCGCCCGCTGGGCGTGCGCGTCAGCCGCATTGCCTCGGGTGTGCCGATCGGCGGTGAACTCGAATACACCGACCGCGTAACTCTCTCGAGGGCGATTGCACAACGCCGTGATATGTAGCAAGATGCCCCCATCAAAAAGGGCTTGATTGCCTGCATTTGAAGCGATTGCACCAGCCGTTATTTGTGTGTTAGGCTCAGCCGCGGACGATCCGCAGTTTTGATACGCCTCCATGTCGAGGAAAACGAGGAGTTCCTCTATGCTTAGTGGACAGATGGTGATTTACGAGGAGGAGCATCAGCAGCTCACAGAGATCTGTGAGCGTCTGGTCCGCGATGCCCTTGCCAAAGCCATCTTCGTCGTCGACAAGGACGGCCAACTCGTGACAGCAACCGGCGAAACGGCCGGCATCGACACCACCGGGCTCGCTTCGCTGGTGGCCGGATCGACGGCTGCTACCGGTAGTCTTGCCCAGATGCTTGGCGAAGAAGAGTTTCCCGTGCACTTTCACGAGGGAACGAGCAAACATCTGCACGTCTCCGTGATCGGAGAGACTCTGATTTTGGTGGTGATCTTCGACGAGCGCAGCAGCCTCGGCCTGGTTCGCTTGCGTGTTAAGCGCGCCTACTTGGAGATGGCCGGCGTCATCGAGAATCTCAATCGCAAGGCCAAGGCTGGCAACAAGGATCTCGACATCTTCGGTGAGATCACCGACGACGACATCGACAGCCTGTTTAATGACGCTTTCTAAGCTTTTTATGTGACACATTTGTGGGTCGTGCTATAACCCGTCGAGAAGCATGTCGTGCTCTTGGACCAGTGAAAGACTGGTGTCGAGAGCATCGAGCCAATTTCATGAAGCCGTTGGCCCTATCCGGTAAACGGTTGCCACGCCTGGCGACGAGAAGGTCCCTATGTCGTTTATAAATTACGCACAACGGGAGATCATCCTGAAGATTGTCTACTACGGGCCTGGGCTCTGTGGTAAGACGACGAACATCAAGTTCATCTATTCAGGAACCAACCCTGACGCTCGTGGCAAGCTGGTCAGCCTGGAAACCAAGCAAGAGCGCACGCTCTTCTTCGATTTCCTTCCGCTGAGTCTTCCGGCAATTCGCGGCTTCAAGACCCGTTTGCATCTGTACTCCGTTCCCGGCCAGCTCTTCTACAGCGCCAGCCGCAAGCTGATCATGAAGGGCGCCGATGGCGTGGTCTTCGTGGCCGACTCGCAGCGCGCCCGCAAAGAGGCCAACATTATCTCCATGGAAGATCTCAAGGAGAATTTGCAGGCTTACGGCTACGACATCGACAAGATTCCCTTTGTCATTCAGTACAACAAGCGCGACTTGCCCACCTCGATGCCCGTCGAAGAGCTTCGCGCCGACCTCAATCCCGACGGCCGCTTCGCCGACTTCGAAGCGAGCGCGGTGGCCCCCGGCGGCCCCGGTGTCTTCGAGACGCTCAAGGCGGTGGTCAAGCTCATCCTCGTTGAGCTCAAGAAGACCAAGTAATCATTCGGCATAAGCACTGCAGCAAAAAAGGCGACCTCCCCTTCGGAGGTCGCCTTTTTTGTTTAATTTCAACAGCTTAAGTTCGTGTTCGTCCTGTTTTCGGGAATGGCGCGCGAAGGGTGTTGGTTGTTAGAAGGTCAGCCATACGCGCGTATGTGAGCGCCCCATCGATTTTGAATGGCCCGAGCATACCGACCTCGCCCAGTGTGTGACAGACGTAGAACGCTGTTAGCATAGGGAGCCCGAAACATATGTAGGAGAAGATAATGGGTGTCCTAGCAGATTTGACCTATACCCATCTGGAAGTGAACTCCACCGTTGAAGGGATTCAAAAAACGATCGAGCATGCACGCGAGGTGCGCCACACCCCAGAGGACGTCTATGCCTCCCTGGTGTTGCTCGTGCCCAGCGCCATGGCGCTTCGCGACCGGCTGGTCAAATACTTCGCCTACCAGCGCGAGCACCTTTTTCCGCGGGTATGCCGCGTCTTTGGTGGCGACATGGAGGAGTTGGGGGCGTTGGATCAATACCACGTTCAGATCATCGAGTCGCTCGACCACTTCCTCAGCGAGCTGCCAAACGACGAGGACAGCGAAGAACTCTCGCACAAGCCCATGCGCATCGCCTATCTGGAGCTGGTCTTCGAGGAGTTTCTCGATCTCTACGAGCGCCACTGCTCGCTCGAGCGCACGTTTTACGAGACCTATTCGACGATCCTGTTTCCCGGTGGCGCGATGACCGACTAGGTCAAGGTCGTGTTTCCTGCCTCCTTGGAGATCGAGGCCGCCCTGGCCCGCCATCTGGAGCTGCACTATCACCTCTATCACCTCTTTGAATAGCGAAGGGCCATTCGACAGCCAAGAGATCGGGTGCTAACATCTTCGACACTGCTCCTCGTTCTTATGCCAATCGCCCGCATTTTTTGAGACGCTTCGATGAATTTGTGTCCTGCCTGTGAGGCTCGCAACATCCCCAACGAGCCCGCCTGTGTTCAGTGCGGCGCGGCGCTTCCGATCAGCCCCATGATCGCCCGAGCGGGTGGTCTATCGTACCCATTGATCTTTGTGGGCGTGTTGATCATCGGGGCGGCGCTGGCGATGGTCTTTACCGATCTGCCCAAGCCCGGGGCGAAAGACGCCCCAAAGCCGATCTGCATCGAAATCGGCGAGGATGCACACGTCGATCTCTTGATTCAGCAGGGTTATAAGCTCGTTCCCGGTGAAGAGGGCAAGCAGTGCTTCAATAAGCCCGAGTAGAGAGGCACGGCCAATTTTCCAAGGTTCAGCCGATGAACGTGTGTCCCACTTGTGAAGAACGCAATATCGGTGGTGCCTACGAGTGCTTCAATTGCGGCGAAGCGCTTCGCAGCGCTCCTGCTGCCGAGGCCGAACCCCCGAAGATTCCGGGGGGGGTGGAGACGATGCCGTCAAGAGCTATATGGCTCATTGCAGGGGGGGTGTTGGTCTTGACCGTCACCATGGCCTTGGTGTGGGAATTGGGCTTTCGTGATTCCTCGAACAAGCAGGATGGTTGTAGTCCGACCAGCGAAGAGGTGATTCGCAACGTTACGTTCTGAGGCTGTGGGCTCGAGGCCTTAGAACTTCGCGGAGTCTTTCTGGATCTCGTAGGAGCGCGCGCTGTTCTCCTTGCGCAGACGCTTGCCGGCGCTGGAGGCGGCCGGGGCTGCCTGAATGTTGGAGGAGGCCTGGCTCATCTCCTGGTCGACGCGCTCGAAGCTTGCGTCGTCGAGGTCATATTTGGCGCGAGCATTGCGGGTCTTGGTGCGTTGCTCCTCGATGATCGCCACGGCGCCTTCTACCTCGCCGGCCTCGTACTTGCTCATGGCCGTTTTGAGGCTCTGGGCGATCTCGACTTGCTGGATGCGGGCGATCACGCTGGCGTTGACCGACTCTTCGACCAGGGCGGCGTCGAGGGTGGAGACGGCGCGCAGGGCGGCCTTGACGGTGACGCTCTTGCCGGAGGCGACGTCGTCGTAGAGCAGGCGGATGTCGACGATCGGGGCGAGCTCTTCGGTTGAGGTGCGGGCGCTGAGCTTGAGCAGGATGTCCTTGCCCTGGCGGGCGTGGAACTCGGCCAACGGCACGGTGATCGAGTTGGCCTTGGTGCGGTAGGTGAAGCCATGCAGGCCCAACAGCTCGACGCCGCGCGCCAGATCGATGATCACGCGAGCGTTTCGGGCCACGGTCGACGAGAGGCCGGAGACCTCCTGGGCGAAGATCGCCGCGAGCGCCTCGTCTTTTTCCACGAAGTAGTAATTGCCGGCGCCATCGATGGCCATGCGGGTCATCAGATCTTCGTTGTAGTCGAGTCCAAAGCCCATGGTCGACAGCGAAACCCCGGTCTCGAGGCCGGCGCGAGCAAGCTGGGCCAGGCCGTCGGCCGAGGTGACGCCCTGGTTGGCGTGGCCGTCGGACATCAAGATCACGCGGTTGATCGTCTCGCCGTTTTTGTGCGCGGCGACCTGTGCCAGGCCCATCTGGTAGCCGCCCGAGAGGTTGGTCCAGCCGTTGACCTGCAGGCCCGCGACGACGGCCAAGATCTTGGCGCGGTTGGCGGGGTTGACGATCATCGAAGGCACCTCCAGGGTCACGTCGGTGCCGTAGCTGACGATCGAGAGGCGGTCGCGCTCATCGAGCATCTCGACCAGACGCTTGGAGGCCGCCTTGGCCTGCTCGAAGCGCTCGCCCTGCATCGACTGCGAGCGGTCGATCACGAGCGAGATGTTCATCGGCGCTCGCGTCGCCAGTTTGACGCTATGAGCGCGCATGTCGATGGTGGCATAGACCTCGGTCGTGGCGTTTTGGGGCAAATAGCCGTGGGAGATCTGGGCTTCGAGACCCACCGTGCCGCGCGCAATCTGCTTGACGATCGGGTTGGGTTTGGCGAAAGCCGCCGACGAGATGACGCCGGCCAACAAGACGATCGTGGCGAAGAGGATGCGAGGGGCGGGTTTCATGGGGGAGCTCCTTCAAGCGATTGGGGGTCATCGAACCTACGTGGGAGGTGTCAACGACGCGTCGAAGGAGATGGATCTAATTATTTTTTCCGGCCGCGCTCACTCCTCGTCAACATCGATGCGCTTTCGCTTGAGCTTTTCGACGAGCGTGGTGCGGTTGAGACCGAGCAGGCGGGCTGCGCGAGCCTTGTTGCCGCTGGCTTTGACGAGCGCCATGGTCAGCAGCCGATCTTCGAGCATGTCGAGCGTGGCCGTCATGTCCATACCCTCGCTGGGCACGTCGAGGCCGAAATTCTCGAAGGGAACACGGCCAAAAAACGAGGGCGGCAGGTCGTCCTCCTCGATCTGGCCGCTCTGCTTGAGGATGCACATGCGCTGAATCACGTTGTGCAACTCACGCACGTTGCCGGGCCAGTCGTGCTCTTTGAGCAAGCGGCGCACGTCCGCGCTGAGCATCTCGACCTGGGTGCCATGCACCACGTTTTGCTCGGCGATGAAGAACTCGGCGAGCACGGGGATGTCCATGGGGCGGTGGCGAAGCGCGGGTATGGTGAAGGGAAAGACGTTGAGGCGGTAGAAGAGATCTTGGCGAAAGTTGCCCGACGCGATCTGGGCTTCAATGTCGAGATTCGAGGCGGCGATCACGCGAAAATCCAGTTCGATGGGCGCCGATGCCCCGACCGGCTGGATGATGCCGTCCTCGAGCACACGCAACAACTTGACCTGAAGGTGCACGGGCAAGGAGGCGATCTCGTCGAGAAAGATCGTGCCGCCATTGGCCGCCTCGAAATGGCCGACCTTATCGCTCGTGGCACCTGAAAAGGCGCCGCGCACATGGCCAAAGAGTTCGCTCTCGAGCAGACTTTCCGGGATCGCGGCGCAGTGAACGGCCACAAAGGGGCTGTTACGCCGCTCGCTCATGCGATGCAAGATGCGCGCAAAGAGCTCTTTGCCGGTGCCGGACTCGCCGCTGATCAAGATCGGAGCGTTGGACTTGGCGAGTTGGGGGCACAGATCGAGCAGCTCGTTGATCGGCGATCGTTCGTGGCAAATGACCATGGCCCGCGGATCTTCGTGCTCGGGCGATGACAGCGCTGCTTCCTCGATCACGGCGCGCACGGCAGCGATCAGGTGCTCGGGGGCGTCGTCGCGCTCGACGGCGATTTCGGCGCCGCTGCGCATGGCGTTGACGGCCGCCCGGACGTCGCCCAGAGGGACAACCATGACGACCGGCATCACCGATTCACTGAGCGCCGTGCGCGCGAAGTAGCGCGCCGACTCGCTGTGGGATTCGTCGAGTATGACGAGGCACGCAAAAGCCTTGCTTCGTGCCGGCTCAACGGCACCCAATACGTCGGTGAGCACGTGAGCTTGGATGCTGTGAGCCTTGAACACTTGTTCGGCCCAGCCAGCAAAGCTGGCATCTTGGGCTACAACGAGAATTTTATAGGGCATAGGTTTGAAGTCTTCATGATACTGAAAAGCAACTCAGCCGGTCCTCTGGAGTCGAGATCTTGCACCCTCGGGCGCTGAACGTCAAAGGCGTCGTGTGAATTTGTGAAGGCGCTGATCTGTTTGTGATGATCGGTTGCCTGACGCCGAGCGCACCAGGTCATAGTGAGGTATCATGCGCGCAAAAGATATCATCAAGGCTACGATTACAGGGCTCGACTCCGAGCTGCGCGGCACCTTCGTGCTCGAGGAACACACTGTGAGTGTGGGCGGAGCGTGTGTGGGTGACCACGTTGAGGTCGAGATTTCCAGCGTCAGTCGACATCACGCGCGAGCTTTTGCCCACTTGCGCAACGCCCTCCGCCGCAGCGAGGAGTTCGTCTGGCCGCCTTGCCCGCAGGCGGCGCCGCTTCGCGGACAGTGTGGGGGCTGTGGCGCCATGCACTTGAGTGCCAGCGTCCAAGACCAAGCGCGTCGCGCCCATGTCCAGGCATTGCTCGCAGAGCTCGGCGTTGAGAACGTCGCCTGGATCGCTGCCCCCGAGCATCTGGGCTACCGCAATCGATCCAACTATGTCGTCGCAAAAGGGCGTGGCGAGTCCGTGGTGCTGGGCTCCTACGCGCCACGGGGCAGGGAGGTCGCCTCGATGGCGGGGTGTTTGATCGTGCGCCCGGCGATCTCGCGCGTCGAGGCCTCGATGCGCGCCGTCTTGGAGCGCTACGAGGTCACGTGCGAGGCGCAGCCTCAGGCGTTGCGTTGGGTTACGCTTCGCGCTTCGGCGCGCGGTGAGGTGGTCGTCGAGCTCGTCGTTCGAAGCGCCGGGGCGCACTGGCTCGAGGCGATCGCCGCCGACCTGATGGCGATCGATGGCGTCCAGGGCATTGCCGTCTCGGTCAATGACGAAGCGACCAACGCCATTCGTGTGGGCGAAAGCCACACGCTTGCTGGCCAGACAACGCTCTTCGAGCGCGTGGGCCGCGTCGAGCTGGAGATCCCCGCAGGCGCCTTTGCACAGCTCAACACCGACGTCGCCTCGCAGATGTACATGCGCGCCGCTGAGCTCGTCTCGGCCAACGCCGTGGTCTGGGATCTGTACGCTGGCCTCGGTGGCCTCGGCCTCAATGTCGCCGCCGCGGACAAAGGCACGCGCGTCTTTGGGGCCGATTCGGTCGCGACCTCGATCGAGGCCGCCGAGCGCAGCGCCGAGCGCCACGATCTTGACGCGCACTTTGTCGTCGCCGACCTGAGCCAGGATTTGCCCGCCAACTGGCCGCAGCCAGGCGCGATCATCGTCAATCCGCCGCGCCGAGGCCTCGACGAGGTCGTGTTGAAGTGTCTGGAGACAAGCGCTGCCACGCAGCTCATCTACATGAGCTGCGGGCCGGCGAGCTTTGCGCGCGATGCCAGCCGCTTGTTTGACGCCGGCTGGCGCCTCGACGTGATCGAGGCCTACGACATGCTGCCGCAGACGCCGCACGTCGAGCTGCTCGCGCGCTTTTGTCGCCCCTCAGGGCGAGAAATATAGCTCGCGGCCGCGCGCACCGGCGACGACGTCATCGAAGTGAAAACGCATCGGTACCGTCTCGTTTCCAAGCCACAAACGCGCCTGGTCGTGGAAAAACGGCGAGTTGGCAAGACCGGATTGGCCGCCGGGGATGATGTTGACGCCGCTGACCTCGCCGTCCTTGAGCGCGATGACCATGCGCATGACCGGGCCGCTCGAGTAGCTGAAGTTCCTGCCGCTCAGCCCCGGGTTAGCGGCATCGACGTTGAACTGATCGCCGTCTCGAGGAAACCACTTGAGGCCGTGGCGCGGATCGCCCGCAGCCAGATTCGGGGCCAGCGGCAGATTCTTCGTCGTGATCGAGAAGTTGTTGGCCAAATTGGCGAGCGAAGGCTGGTCGCGCAGGTAATTGAGCAGCAGTGACTCGAAGCGCACCATGTGGCGAAGGCCCCACAGCCAGGTGTCCATCGACTCGCTACCATAACCACCCTCGCCAGGCGCGGTGGGCTCGGTGCGCAAGAAGGTGAGCGCGCGCGTCAAGCCGATGAGCATGCCCTCGGCGCTGGTCTCGATCACCTCGGTGTTCAAATCATCGAAGAAGACCGACTCGCCAGTGGCCTCGTTCCAGGAGGCGAGCGCGAGCGGGTTGGTGGCGCCGCGGCCGTCGAGAAACTGTGCCAGAGCGCGGATGCGACCCGTCGATCCGCCGGAGGGCCACAGTCCGTCGAGGGCTTCGTCGTTGAAGACGTAGCTCTGAAAGGCCCCAAACCAGGCGTTGAAGATTGTCGTGGCGATGGCGTCCTCGCGGTCGCTGGCGCTCACGCTCTGGTAGAAGGTCTCGACGCCGGATTTGGCCTGGTAGCCGCGATCACGCCAGCCTTGTAGACGGGTGACGATCTCGTCGATCGCGGCCTTTTCGGTGGTGTACAGATCGACAATACGCTGGGCGTCGGGTGTGAGCTCGCCGTCGATCAAGGACGACGCTCTGGCCGAGACCAGGGCCTCGAGCAGATGGGGCACAAAGGTCTCGCCCAAGCGCGAGTCGTGGTTGCCCTGGATGGCGGCCATCTTGGCGGTGTCGGCCGTGTTGCTCTCGATCGCGGCGTGCAGCTCGCGATCGATCGTGTCTGCGCGAAAGCCCTCAGTCCACGGGCCGCCGATGTACCAGGGGCCGCTGCTCAAATCGTTGTCGAATGCGACGCCGACCGGATCGTTGTTGGCGGTGAGCACATAGCCCGAGGCCGGGTTGAGCCGCTGTGGCGTCTCCTCAAAGGGCACCACACAAGCATAAGGATCGCTTTGGCCCGGGGTCTCGTCGATGCGTCGTCCATTCATCGGGATCGTGAAGCCGCCAAAGCGCGTGCCGTCGAGCAAAAGCGTTGGGTCTGCGCCCTCAGCCCAGCCGCCGCTGTCGCCGCGGGGCAGATAGCCCCGGCAGGGAACCGCCTGATAGGCCGAGTAGTAGATGTTGCCATCGCCATCGGAGACGGTGAAGTTGAGCGAGCTTGTCATCAGCCCACGCGTGGACTCGCGAAACTCCAGCACGTCCTTGGTCCGGCCGAGCTCGCCGAGGGTGCCCATCATGTCGCCCGTATCAAAACCGACGTAATCGAGGCTGATCGCGGTGATGATGTCGTCGCCGTCGGTATCTGCGGGGATCACAAAGCCGCTGTGCATGCGCACGAGCGCTTCACCGGCCCCGGGAGTATCGTTTTCAGCGGCCCGGCGGCCTTCGATCGCGCTGAGCCAGCGCCCGTCGAAGGTTTTATAGCGCGCGTAGGTGACCGTGCGCCCCGTGCTGCCAAGCGCGACGACGTTTGCGATCACGTAGGTCTCCTCGAGGCGCTCGAGCGGGCGCCACTGGCCCTCAAAAAAGCTCTCGGCCGGCTCGCCGTTTGCGCCCAGGCGAATCTCCTCGCGGTACCAGTCGGTGATGTCGCCGGAGAGCTGCGTGAAGCTCCAGGCGACCTTGCCGTTGGTGCCAAGGGGCATGACCGGGATACCCGGGATCACCAGCCCGAGCTGGTGGATGTCGCCACCGCCGAAAACCGAGGTGTCCAGGCCGACCTGGTAGAGAATCGACGGGATGCCCAGCGGCAGGTGACCATCGCCCGCCAGAAGGCTTGCGCCGTCGGTGGTCTTGTCGCCGGCCACCGCCCAGGCGTTGGAGCCAAAACCGCGCTCCTGGCTGCGAAGGCGCATGGATTCTTGTTGGCGCTGCAAGCTCTCGGCCAGATGATCGACCATGGACTGGTTGATCGCGCTGCGAGCCACTCCTTGCCCGCCGCTGCCCACACCCGAGCCGAGCAGATTGAGGCCGCCCGGCGTTCCCCAGTCGCCCGAGGCGATCGGGAAAAGTGGCGCGGGGGCGCTCCAGATATCCTCGATCGCGCCCGCCTCACGAAGCGAGCGCAGGGGCGCGTCGTCTGCGTATAAAGAGCGCAGACGGCTGGCGACGGCGGCGTTGCCGACATCGCCGCCCTCAAAGCTCGACTGATACAAAAAGGTCGTCAGCATGCCCGTCACGTCGAGGCTCGTGAAGGGGTGCATCATCTCGGTCTTCTTTGTAAAGCCCAGCAGTCGGTAGGCCAGATCGACCTCGCTTGGCGCCGGCAGCAGCGCGCGATCGACGTGATCGATGTAGGCGTTGATGCCCTCGGCGAAGGCCTCCATGACGGCGACGGTCTCGGCGTCGGCCGTGGCGAGCATGCGCTCGGCGACGTGGCGCATGCCGGTCATACGCGCTTCGACATCGTTGCCAAGAGCGTCGTCGCCCAAAAGCTCGGAGATCTTGCCAAGGCCAAGGCGCCGCGACAGATCCATCATGAAGAAGCGATCGCGCGCGGCGACAAAGCCGTGCACGCGCGCCAGATCGCGCTCGTTGGTGGCATAGATGTGCGGGACATTGCTCTCGGTGCGAACGACGTGCACGGGCCCTTCGAGGCCGGGCAGCTCCCAGCGCTCTTTGAGCTCGACGCCTTCGAGGCCTTCGGGCGCAATCTCGGCATCGGCGCTCGCGTCGGCGTCCGGCCCGCTTGCGTCATCGCCCACGTCGAGTCGTGGCCCGCTGTCGGCCGCGTCGGCGTCGACAGCCACATCTTCCAGGCCCAGATCCGGGGTGTTCTTCTGGGGCGGGTCGTCGTCACAGCCGACCAGCGACGTGGCGAGCGCGATGCTCAGACAACAGAGACGAACACACAATGGTTTGCGGCTTTTCACGACAACCTCATTTGACATTTTTTGCACCAAGTCTGCGAAATCGCATGCACTCTAACGCTTCGATGATGCTGTCGCAACGGGCAGCGCACAATTCTGGCAAAGCTGCTCAAGCTGAGGCACAATGGGCGGCGTGGGCAGTGTTGGCCGAGATTCAAGATTGAGGGTCGATCGATGGGTGAAAGCGATAAGCGCAGTGGGCGACGTAGCGAGGAGACACTGACCGCGATCCGCTACCAGCTCGAGTGGGTGCAAGAGAACTTCTCGATCGAGCTCATCGTGCTGGCCGACGCAGCCGGACTGGTCTTGACCCACGCCGGCGACGCCGATCACGCCGAGATGCTCGCTGCCTGCGCCGAGCAACTCAACGACGACAAGGAAGGACCGATGTTCTCCGTCGTTGAGGAGTCGATCCCCGGCCTCACACACGAGCGCCTGTTCGTCGGCCCGCTCGAGATCGACGGCATTCCGCTCTATCTGTGCGCGGTGGCCACTCCCAGCGACGAGGCCCACGCCGGCATGGCCCGTGCCCTGGGCGGCATTCGCCGCATTTACCGCACCACGAGCCTCACCGCCGGCTAGCCGCACCGGGAACGCCGGGCAGCATCCAACCGTTAACTGACGTCCACGGCGCGCCAACACAGCGCGCGGACTGGCCAGAACCCTTTGAGAGCGGCGCACAACATGTCCTACACATTCACATGCTGGTCGTGCAAAAAAGACACTGAGAAAGAGGACAAGATCTTTCGCACCGACCATTGTCCGCACTGCTACGCAGCGATGAAGTCCTGCATGAACTGCAGCTACTACGACGCCTACGCGCACAATGAGTGCAAAGAGCCGATGGCCGAGTACACCAAGGACAAGGAGCGGGCGAACTTCTGCGACTACTTCAAGTGCGGCACCAACGCCGCCGAAGGCCCCAACGCCGCCGAGATCGCCAAGGCCAAGCTCGACGCGCTCTTCAAGAAGTGAGCGTCGCTGGTTAAACGTTAAACGTCGAGCTCCACGACCTCGCCGGCGTTCTCCATGATGAAGTCAAAGCGCAACGAGGCGTCCTTGCCCATCAGCTTGCCGATCACGGTGTTGGTCTCCTCGCGCACGTCGTCTTTGATCACGACCTTGAGCAGGCGGCGCTTGTTCGGATCGAGGGTCGTATCCTTGAGCGTCTGAGCCATCATCTCTCCCAGACCCTTGAAGCGCTGAATGTTGACCTTCTTGGGTTTCTTGCGCTTCTTGAACTTGCTGATGATCTTGTCGCGATCGTTGTCATCGAGCGCCCAGTGCGTCTCGTTGCCGTGATCGATGCGATAAAGCGGCGGCTGGGCGATGTACAGGTAGCCGTCGTAGATCAGCTGCGGGATGTAGCGGTAGAAAAACGTCAGCAACAAGGTCGAGATGTGGTGGCCGTCGCTGTCGGCGTCCATGAGCAAGATGATCTTGTGGTAGCGAAGCTGGGAGGCGTCGTAGTGCTCCTTCATTCCGCAGCCGAGCGCGTCGGCCACGTCGCGAAGCTCCTTGTTACTGGTGACCTTGGACATCGTCGCCTGCTCGGCGTTGAGCACCTTGCCGCGAAGGGGCAAGATCGCCTGGGTGCGCCGATCGCGGCCCTGCTTGGCGTTGCCGCCGGCGGAATCGCCCTCGACGATGAACAACTCACTCTCTTCGGGGTCCGTGCTCGAACAATCCGAGAGCTTGCCGGGCAGGTTGAGCCGGTGGCTCACCGCGCGCTTTCGGGTCACCTTCTTGATCGCCGAGCGGCTCGCCTGGCGCGCGCGCGCGGCTTGGATGATGCGCTGGGCGATGGCGTTGCCGGTGCTCGTTCGCGTGTGCAAGAGCTGCTCGAGCTCGGCACGCACCGCGTGGGCGACCACGGCGCGGATGTCCGGGTTGTTGAGCTTGGACTTGGTCTGGCCCTGAAACTGCGGATCGACCATGAAAACGCTGATGATCGACTTGACCCCCTCGCGAATGTCCTCGGCCACGATCGGCAGATTCTTGGGCGCGATGTCGTGCGTCTCAAAGTAGCTGCGAAGCGCACGCACCACGCCGTCCTTGAAGCCCTGCTCGTGGGTGCCGCCGTCGATCGTCGGGATACCGTTGACGAAGGTGCGAATGTCCTCCTTGGTGTCCTCAGTCCACTGCAGGGCGATCTCGACGCGCGTGACCGTCTCGCTGGGGTTCTCCTGGCGAAACACCATGATGTCGGTGTGGGTGGGCGCCTCCTTGCTCTCCTTTTGCACCTGGGCCAAGAAGTCGCGGATGCCGCCCTCGTGCTTGAACTCGTGGTACTTGTTGTCGACCTGGTTGCGAAACAAGATCCGCAGGCCCTGGTTGAGATAGGTCTTGATCTCGAGCGTCTCGGCGATCAGCGTCGCATCGAAGCTCGTATCCTCGAAGATCTGCGAGTCCGGCCGAAAGAAGATCTCGGTGCCCGTGCCGCGCGCCTCGCCCACAGCCTCGACGGGAGCCGCCGGCACACCGCGCGAGTAGTGCTGCTTGTACATGCGCCCATCGCGGCGGATCGAGGCGACGAGCTCCGAGCTCAAGGCGTTGACCACCGAGCTGCCCACGCCGTGCAAGCCGCCCGAGGTCACGTAGTTGTCGTTGTTGAACTTGCCACCGGAGTGCAGCGTCGTCAGGATGATCTCCAGCGCGCTTCGCCCCTCCTTGGGATGAATGTCGACCGGGATGCCGCGCCCGTTGTCCGAGACGCTCAGCGACTCACCGTCTTTGTGCAGCGTGACCTCGATCGTGGTGGCATAGCCGTTGATCGCCTCGTCGACCGCGTTGTCCACGATCTCCCACAAAAGGTGATGCAAGCCGGCTTTACCCGTACCCCCGATATACATGCCCGGGCGCTTTCGAACGGGTTCCAGACCTTCGAGAATGGTGATATCTTTCGCGGTGTACTGACTTGTCATAACTGCACCAGACCTTCGACTACGAGAACAGACGCAAAACGCCGCGACTCCAACGGCTACCGCCACAAGAAACACGACATCCACCGGAAGTACAAGCCGTTTCTCCGCCTTATCAACACCTCAAATTACCTCGAACTTCCACCCGACCCCACCCCCAAAAAAGTATTGGAAGGCCCACCCGATGATTTCCGAAGTTTTTGAAATATATAGAGAAACATTTCGCACCCTGCACGCGCGCCACGACGTCCCCATGCCCAACTCCGCCCTCGAACTCGGCGCGCTTCCCACCAGCGCCTGCATCCTGACCTGCCCCGAGCTGCATGGCGTTTCCAAGCGCGTCGGCGTCAACCTGACCCAGTGGGGCACCGTCGATGGCGTCAGCGTCGTGCCCGGCGACGCCCGCAAGCTCGACTACCCCGACGACAGCTTCGATCTCGTCGTCACCTCCTCGATGCTCGAGCACATCCCCGACTTCTGGCTGGCCATCTCCGAGATGAAACGCGTCCTGGCCCCCGGCGGCTTTTTGATCATCAACACCCCCGGCTTCACCGAGACCCCGCTCGGCAACCGCGCCCGCGCCTGGGCCTTCAAAATCGGCCTGCCCGACGTGCTCAAACGCGCCACGCTGACCATGCGCATCCACGACGCCCCCCACGACTACTACCGCTTCAGCGAGCACTGCTACCGCGACGTCTTCATGGCCGGCCTCGACGAGGTCAAGATCTGGAGCACCATGCTCCCGCCCAGAACGTTTGGCATGGGCCGAAAACCCATGGCCGCCGCGCCAACACCAGCAGGCAAAGCATGACGACCACCTCCAAAAAGACAGCGCTGATCACCGGTATCACCGGCCAGGACGGCTCCTATCTGGCCGAACTCCTGCTCCAAAAGGGCTACGAGGTTCACGGCATCATCCGCCGCTCGAGCTCGTTCAATACCGGCCGCATCGAGCACATCTACCAGGACCCCCACGTCCCCAACCCGCGCCTGCTCCTGCACTACGGCGATCTCAGCGACGCCTCGAACCTCTCGCGCCTGATCGCCCAGATCGTACCCGACGAGATCTACAACCTCGGCGCCCAGAGCCACGTCAAGGTCTCCTTCGAGATCCCCGAATACACCGCCGATGTCGACGCGCTCGGTGCTCTGCGCCTGCTCGACGCGATCAAGGACACCGGACTCTCCACCCGCTACTACCAGGCATCGACCAGCGAGCTCTACGGCAAGGTCCAGGAAGTACCCCAGAGCGAGACCACGCCCTTTTATCCCCGCTCGCCATACGGCGTCGCCAAGCTCTACGCCTATTGGACCACGGTCAATTACCGTGAAGCCTACGGCCTGCACGCCTCCAACGGCATCTTGTTCAACCACGAGAGCCCGCGCCGAGGCAAAACCTTCGTCACCCGCAAGATCACCCGCGCCGTCGCCCGGATCAAACACGGCCTCCAAGAGCGCCTCTATCTGGGAAACCTCGACGCTCGCCGCGACTGGGGCTACGCCCCCGAATTCGTCCAGGCCATGTGGCTGATGCTCCAACAAGACGCGCCCTCCGATCTGGTGATCGCCACCGGCAGCACCCATACCGTGCGCGACTTCGCCACCGCCGCCTTTGCCCGCGCCGAGATCCCCATCCGCTGGCAGGGCGAGGCGGCTGACGAGAAGGGGTTCGACGCCGAGAGCGGCGCGCTGCTCGTCGAGATCGACCCCTCCTACTACCGCCCCACCGAGGTCGATCTGCTGATCGGCGACCCCACCCGCGCCCGCGAGCTGCTCGGCTGGCAGGCCAAGACCACGCTCGCTGAGCTCGTCAACCTCATGGTCGACCACGATCTGAACCTCGCGCGCCGCCTCACGCTGCTTCGCGACAACGGCTTCGCGATCAGCGAAGACGACCTCGACTAAGCGAGCACCCACCATGCCCACCTACCGCCGCATGACCCCCGAAGCCCTGGTCTACGTCGCCGGCCACCGCGGCCTCGCTGGCTCCGCGATCGTGCGCGCGCTCCAGGCCCGCGGCTACCAAAACATCCTCACCCGCACCAAAACCGAGCTCGACCTCACAATCCAGGCCGCCACCGACGCCTTTTTCGCCGCCCACCGCCCCGAATTCGTCATCCTCGCCGCCGCCAAGGTCGGCGGCATTTTAGCCAACGCCACCTATCCGGCCGACTTCATCACCGACAACCTGCTCATCCAGACCCACGTGATCGACGCCGCCCACCGCCACGCCACCCAACGCCTGCTCTTCTTGGGCTCGAGCTGCATCTACCCCCGCGACTGCCCCCAACCGATCCGCGAAGAATACCTGCTCACCGGCCCCCTCGAGCCCACCAACGCCCCCTACGCCCTGGCCAAGATCGCCGGTATCGCCCACTGCCACGCCCTCAACACCCAACACCACACCCGCTACCTGCCCGTCATGCCCACCAACCTCTACGGCCCCCACGACAACTTCGACCCCCACAGCGCCCACGTGCTGCCCGCCCTGATCGCCCGCTTCCACCACGCCAAGCTCACCGCCGCCCCCCACGTCACCCTCTGGGGCAGCGGCACCCCTCGCCGCGAATTCCTCCACGCCGACGACCTCGCCACCGCCTGCCTCCACCTCCTCGAGCACACCGACGAAACTCGCCTCCTCAACATCGGCACAGCCCAAGACCTCCCGATCCTCGAGCTCGCCCACCTGATCGCCGACATCGTCGGCTACCAAGGCGACATCGTCCTCGACCCCACCAAACCCGACGGCACCCCCCAAAAGCTCCTCGACACCACCCGAATCCAGGCCCTCGGCTGGACCCCCACCATCAGCCTTGAAAAAGGTATCGAACAGACTTACAGCTGGTTCCAACAAAACGTATTATCCACTCCCTAACATATTCAATTTGTTGCAATTGCTCTCCCCAACTTTGTTGAAAACCGGCGCAGATTGCTATATCTATTCTGACTGTCGCAGCTCTGGCCTCAGTCAAAGTTGACAGTGGTTCTCCAAATAGCAGTAGCCAATATGTCTGCAGTCCCGATGAACTGGGTGGACAAGCTTCCTCGTCTCCCCAGACCGGTGCGACTGGCCTTTGTCACTGGCGTGCACCTGATCTTCTTCACTGCCGCCTACCTCAGCGCGTTTTTGGTGCGCTTTGACTTCCACATTCCGACGAACTTTCGTGAGCCAATGTGGGAAGGTCTGGCGGCGCTGTTGCTCGTCAAGATGACCGTCTTTGCCCTCTTCAAGATGTTTCAGGGGTGGTGGAAGTACGTCAGTCTCTACGACGTGATCGCCTTGGCCCAGGCCCTGGCGCTCGCCACGCTGGCCTTCTTGCTCGTCAACACCTTTTTGATCGAGCCTGTGATGTATCCGCGCTCGATCTACCTGCTCGATTTTTTGCTCGCCTTGATGTTCATCGGCGGCGCTCGCGGCAGCCTGCGCATCATGCGCGAGGCCACCGTCCATCGCGCCTCCAGGACCAAGAAGAGCGTCAACATCATCATCGTCGGCGCCGGCGACACCGGCGAGACGCTCGTGCGCGAGATCAACAAGAATCGCAACCTGGCCTACCGCCCGTTGGCCTTTCTCGACGACGACACCTACAAGCACGGCCTTCGCATCCATGGCGTGCCCGTGCTCGGCAAGATCTCCGATCTGCCCGAGCTCGCCGAAAAATATGGCGTCGAACAGATCATCATCGCCATGCCCTCGGCCAGCCGCGAGCAGATCCGTTGCGTGATCGAGACCGCTCGCCAGGCCCGCATCGAGACTCGTATTCTGCCCGCCGTCGAGGCGATCTTGGATGGAAACGTCTCGATCAACCATCTGCGTGAAGTCTCGATCAACGATCTGCTTGGCCGCGAACCGGTCAAGCTCGACACATACGCGATCGGGCGCTTCATCGAGGGCGCCACCGTGCTCGTCACCGGCGCCGGCGGCTCGATCGGCGCCGAGCTCTGCCGCCAGGTGCTGCGCTTCAATCCCAAGCACGTCGTGATGGTCGATTGTGCCGAGACGCCGCTCTTCTTCATCAACCGTGAGCTTGGCGGCCTTTACGACGATCGGGTCACCCCTTTTGTCGCGAACGTCACCGACCTTGAGCGCATGCGCATCATCTTTGCCGCCCACCGCCCAGATGTCGTCATCCACGCGGCTGCCTACAAGCACGTCCCGATGATGGAGCAAAATCCCTGTGAGGCGGTCAAGAACAACGTGGGCGGCACCCAAAACGTTGCCGACCTCGCTGCCGAGTTCAAGGCTAAGACTTTTGTTCTGATCTCGACCGACAAGGCCGTCAACCCCACCAGCATCATGGGTGCGACCAAGCGCGTCACCGAACTCTACGTGCGCCACCTCAACGCCAGCCACCCGGACACGAAGTTCTGTGCCGTGCGCTTTGGCAACGTGCTCGGCTCCAACGGCAGCGTGATCCCGATCTTTCGTGACCAGATCCAACGCGGCGGCCCCGTCACCGTCACCCACCCTGAGATGACGCGCTACTTCATGACGATCCCCGAGGCCGTCCAGCTCGTCTTGCAGGCCGCAAGCTTCAACAGCCCAAGCGAGCTCTTCATCCTCGACATGGGTGAGCCCGTCAAAATCGCCGATTTGGCTCGCGACATGATCCGCCTCTCAGGGCTGAGCGAGACCGAGATCCCCATCGTCTTCTCCGGCATTCGCCCTGGAGAAAAGCTCTTCGAAGAGCTCGCCTTGAGTGAGGAGTGCGTCGATCGCACCGACCACAAGAAGATCTTCACCGGCAAAAATGGTGACTTCGACTTTCAGGAGCTTCGCCCGATCTACCTCACCTTGCTCGCTGCCGCCCACGCCAGCCAAGAGATCGAGGTGCGCCGCCAGCTTAAGACTCTGATCCCCACCTACACCCATCCCGACATCCCCGAAAACGTGGTAAGCATCGGCACCGGTAAGCATCGGGCTGTGCTGACGGTCTGATTTCTTAGACCGGCGGCTTCGCCCAACTCTTTCAAAGAAGTAAATATGGCAAACATCGATCCAAAAGTGGTCAACGATTTTGGTTCCGAGTGGACTCGCTTTGACCAACAGGACGTATCTGAGCTCGAACTGCGCGCGATCTTCGACGCCTACTTCTCCGTGTTTCCATGGCAAGATCTTCCCATAGACTGTGCAGGGGCCGACATTGGTTGCGGAAGCGGCCGCTGGGCTAGGTTTGCTGCTCCCCAAGTCGGTCACCTTCATTGTGTCGAGCCGAGCAGCGCGCTGAGCGTGGCTCAACGAGCCCTCCAGGGTCATGAAAACATCAGTTTTCACGACGCAGACATCGACCACCTGCCTTTTGAGGATGACTCGCTCGATTTCTTCTATTCGCTCGGTGTTTTGCACCACGTTCCAGATACGGAGCTTGCGCTGAAACAATGCGTTCGAAAGCTCAAGCCGGGTGGCCTGGCCCTGGTCTATCTCTACTACCGCTTCGACAATCGCCCGTGGTGGTTTCAGCGCGTCTGGCAAGCCAGCGAAGTTGGCCGAAGGGCCATCTCCAAGATGCCAACTTCAACCAAGAATCGGGTCACCGACGTCATCGCCGCGTCGGTCTATTATCCGCTGGCGCGCGCGGCCTTGGTGGCCGAGCAATTCGGCGCAGACGTCGATAACATTCCCCTCTCGAGCTACCGCGACAGAAGCTTTTACATGATGCGCACCGATGCACTCGATCGGTTTGGAACACGGCTCGAGCAGCAATTCACAAGAGACGAAATCTTGCAAATGATGAAGCGTTGTGGTCTCAGAGATATCAAATTCTCGGATTCCGCCCCCTTCTGGTGTGCTGTGGGCACCAAGGCGTGAGTCGAGCCCTTGAAGTCGTCAGCCTGGGCTGGTAATGCTCGCCTGACAGCTCGTCCTTTCGCAGTTCTTCGGTGCTCATGCAGCAGCTCGACAAGATCAAAGAGATCTTCCGCGGGGCCTTCATTCGCAACATGGCCCTGTTGATGTCTGGCACGCTCCTCGCGCAGCTCGTCACGGTTGCGATTACACCGTTGTTGAGCCGGCTGTATCTCCCTGAAGCCTTCGGTTTGCTTGGGCTACTCAGCGCCGTGGTTGCGACCATCTCCGGGGTCTCGACGCTGCGCTACGACATGGCGATCGTGCTGCCCAAGGAAGACGACGAGGCGGCCAACCTCGTTGTCCTCTCCGGCGCGATCCTCACCGCCGTCAGTTTCTCCAGCGCCCTGGTCATTGCGCTTGGCGGCGAGCAGATCGCGATGCGCCTTGGCAACGAAGCGCTGCAGCCGTGGCTGTGGTGGGTGCCCCCGTTGGTCCTTTTCACCGGGCTCTACCAGATATTGACCTATTGGTGTACGCGCCAAAAGAAATTCCAGCGGCTCTCGATCTCGACCGTCTTTGCCTCTCTGTCCTCTGCGGGCGCCAAGCTCGGCGCCGGCCTGCTCGGCGCGGGTCCGGCCGGGCTGATCGGCGGCCAGATCTTTGGCCAGTGCATCGCCGCCCTGGTCCTGGCCGTTCAGGTCTTTCGCGACGATACCGCCAAGATCGTTGATGCGTTCGACCGCGCGAAGCTGCGCTTGCTCATGGCACGCTACGGCGACTTCCCGCGCTACAATGCGCCGGTCACGCTGATGCATGCCCTGCGCAAACACGGCCCGATCATCTTGCTCGGCTGGTTCTTCGATCCGACGATCGTCGGCTACTACGCGGTGGCTTTTCTGGTCTTGAGCCTGCCCGTGGAGCTGATCACCGGCGCGCTGCGCCAGGTCTATTTTCAGCGCGCTAGCGAGCTCTACAATCAGGGCAAGGCCCTCTTTCCCAACCAGAGAAGAGCACTGCTCATCTTGATGGCCATCGCCGTTGTGCCTGCCAGCGTCTTTGCCTTGATCGCGCCCGAACTCTTCGGCCTTGTGCTCGGCGCCCAATGGATCGAGGCCGGCCATTACGCGCGCTTGCTGACCCTGTACTTGTGCAGCTCACTAATCAGTGTCCCGGCCATGGCGCTCGTGCCCGTACTCAATCTGCAGCGCCTGCTTCTCTTTCACCAGTTCATCGTGCTACTGGGAAGCGCCGCAGCGCTCGTCCATGGAGGCCTGCAAAACGATCCAGTCCTGGCCATCGGCCTCTACTCCGCTGTCGGCGCCTCGCTCAACCTGGTGCTGATCGGCGTTATGATCGTGCAGACCCGGCGCGCGGATCGTGGCGAGATCAAAGCTTATGGGGGCAAATCTTGAGGCGCCAATGCGCACCAGGATTCACTTTGAATCGCCTGCTCACCAGCATACTTTAGCTATGGAAATCACGATGCCACAATGCTTGCCAAAATTGGCAATCTTTCTTCCTTCGATGCACGGTGGAGGTGTCGAACGCACCGTCGTCGTGCTCTGCCGTGGCTTGCTCGAGCATGGCGTCGCCATCGATCTGGTACTCTCGAGTGCTCAGGGAGCGTTCATGGAACAGGTTCCAGCCCAAGTGCGCGTCGTCGAGCTTGGCAGCCAACACGCATCGACGAGTCTGCTGCAGCTCGCCCGCTATTTGCGCCAGGAACGGCCCACATACCTCTTCTCGGCGATGAATTACGTCAATCTGACCGCGATTTTGGCCAACGAGTTGGCCGGACGCCCCACACACCTCATCATTCGAGAGGATAACAGTCCGGCAGCATCCTTTGCCCGCAACTCCAATTGGAAAGCTCAACTCGTGCCGCCGCTGATGAGAGTTCTCTACCGACGTGCAGGAACGATCCTGGCCGTCTCGCACGGTGTGGCCGAGAGTTTGGCTGGGTTTATCGGCCTCGATCCGGCACGCATCAAAGTGATTTGGAACCCCGTGGTCGATGAAGACTTGATCGCCAAGGCCGGTGAACCGCTACCCCAGGCATTGAAGCATCTGGAGTCGACGCCATTCATCCTCGGCGTGGGAAGCTTGATTGCGCAGAAGAACTTTGGTGATCTGATGAGGGCGTTCGCCACCGTGCAAGAAAAGCGTCCACAACTGCGCTTGCTCATCCTCGGTGAAGGCCCTGAGCGTCCAGCGCTCGAAGCCCTTGCTCAAACATTAGGTATCGCCCAGTCCGTCGACATGCCTGGCTTCGTCGCCAACCCCTATGCATTCATGAGACGAGCACAACTCTTCGCTTTGTCTTCGCACTTCGAGGGCCTGCCAACGGTATTGATTGAGGCGCTTGCCTGCGGATGCTCTGTCGTCAGCACCGACTGCCCCAGCGGCCCCTACGAGATTCTCGACAAGGGACGCTTCGGCAAGCTCGTGCCCGTGGCCGACGTCGGCGCACTGAGTTATGCCATCGCCGAAGTTCTTGACGCGCCCAAAGATTCGGCGAGGCTCGAGAGCCGAGGGCAAGATTTTTCGCGACAAGCAAGCGTCGACAAGTATCTGGAACTGTTGCGCGAGATCGCCGCGCTCGGAGCAATAGCCTAGGCATGGCTCATGCGTTCGAGCAATGCAACGTACTGCTCGAGAATGCGCGGTGCATCGAAGCTCTGTGCGCGCTCGATCAGGCGCTCGGCGTCCGGCGGCGCATCGAGCGTTTCGATAATCGCCTCGCCCAGTCCACGGTGGTCACCGACCGTGACAAGGTGGCCAAATTCACCATCTCGCATGATCTCGCTTGGCCCAAATGGACAGTTCGTCGAGACTACCGGCGTGCCCAGAGCCATGGCTTCGATCAAGACGTTTCCCAACCCCTCCCAAGCTGATGAAAGCACGAACAAATCGGCGCGTTTCATATAAGGAAATGGATTTGGGATAAATCCCAAAAGCGCGACGCGATCGCTGAGCTCGAATTGCGAGATGAGCTCTTCGAGCCGACGCTGATGCTCACCCTGGCCGAGAATTAAGAGGCGAACCAGACGGCCGCGCTCTTTTACATGGGCCATCGCCTTGAGCAGAGTCGGATAATCCTTTTGTGCGCTCAGACGGCCCGCTGCCACGACCAGCGAAACCTCGTCCACTATCCACGGGTGATCGACGCACTGTGCGGCCATGGCCTGAATCTTGTCGAACTCGATCGGGTTGTAGATCACATCGATGTTCTGGCGCGCGATGCGGCAAAGCTTTGCCAGATCGTCGGCCGCCCCGTGCGATACGCAGACGATACCGGTAGCGTCGGGATACAGGCGGCGCATTAACGCCACGTCGAGATGATTCTTTATCGTGTTCCGAAGGTTGGCAGACACCGCAGCCATCTCGATGCTTGTCGTATTGTCCACAATCACAAAGCTCGAACAACGATGCCCAGAGAGCCGCGCGGCGGCCAGGGCGACGAGATTCGATCGGTACATGCGTGACATCACGAACTGGGGTTTGCGTCGACGAATGTGGCGTGCCAGATGCGGTAAAACGGCCGCTACGCGCCGCACTCCCAGCGACACCAGGCGCACCTGGGCCGGGACTTCGTGGCGATAGTCGCCTTCGTCGCTCGAAACAACGAGATCGACCTCCATGCCACGCTCAATGAAACCGCGGGCGAGGTTGATCATGGAGCGCTCCGCGCCGCCTCCGTTGAGAGAGGGCATGTACAGTACGATTCGAGCAGGGGCCTGAATCATAGCGACCTCTTTGGGACGTGTGCGCTCTGCATCACGAAATGATGCAGGCGACGTTTTGAAAGCTATTTAGATTCGCTTTGCTCAAAGGACTCAGCGCGAAGCTTGCAGCGCTGCTATCAATGCGAAAGAACTTGTAGCCGTAGGGCTCGATCGAGCCAAGAAGCGCTTGCATCGTATAACCTGCGCTCATACAGGTGCTCTGGTTGACCTCCAAGATGATCGTCGGCCGAAAAGCACTGAGCGTTTTCGCCGCACCCTGCAAGGCAGCCATCTCCGCGCCTTCAATGTCCATCTTGATGATGTCGAGCCGCGAGAGACCGACCTCCTCGACGGCCTGATCAAGCGTCGTCAACTCGATCGTCTCGACCACGTTCGCACGATTCGCCTCCGGAAACAGACTGGGCAGGCCCGAGTTGAACGTACCGTCGGCGTACTTGTGCGTGGAGCTGTAGATCGTGGCGATGCCCGCCTCAGCGCTCAAGCCTTGTTGTTTTAGCACCACATTTTCGAACGCATTATGGGCGACATTAGCCGTGAGGCGCTCGAAGAGCCGCGACGTTGGCTCAAAGGCGACCACTCTTCCGCGCGGCAACCGTTTTGCCGCGAAGACGGTGAATTCACCGTGATTGGCTCCAACATCGATGAAACTATGATCCGACTCGAGCATGTGCGCGAGAAACTGCAGTTGAGGCTCGGAATAGTATCCGCGCCAGAAAATTTGGCTGCCCATGTGCTCATTGAGCGCGAGCTGAAATCGCAAATCACCATCGAAATCAGACAAGGTCATCTCCACGGGGAAACGTGCGCTGAACCGGCGCGCCGTCTCGCTGATCCGAGCCAGACCACGGTGCTGATAACAAAATCGGGAAATCGAACGAAGTTCTCGTAACACCAACTACCTCTCTTTCAACGACAAAGCGCACTTTGAATTCGCAACGATGCTCTTTAGACGGGGCACAGGGTTCATGGCGAAATCGCCTCCAGCGACGCCACGACAATCGCGCTCTGAATCTCAGGACTCAGACAACCATCGAGCTCAATGATCAGGCTGCCACGCACAGTTGCGGCAATTTCGATGATGCGCGTAAAGTCCGTTGCACTACGGTCGAGCGTTTTGGCGTCCAGGCCCACCCCTCGATCAAAGTCTCCGATAGGACCGACCAAATCACGTCGCTCACCCATGCGTGCAAGCGCCTTTTGCCCATCTACCTTGATGTACACAATCGCATCGGGCAAATCCTCTAAGAGCGCTTCCAGCAGACGAACAAGTTCCGAGGCTTCAAGCATTGGCCGCAGATAAAGAATGCCCCAGATCTCTTGCAGAAGATCTTGATCGAGCACGAGCATCGCATTTACAGCACTTGCGAAGCCACCTCGCACGAAAATGTCTGTGTTGTGCAGCTTTCGGGTCAAATGGTAGCAGCGGCGTAGTCCATTGAAAACAAAGGGCTTTTGGGCTATTGAAAAGCCCAGGCTATGGACAAGGCGCGTTGGATGAGAGAGCAAATAGCGTAGATAGCCTATCTTTCGCCTTATCGGGTTGTGTCGGGCATGCTCTGCTCCCACGATACAGCGATAAGAGGCTCGATCGATGCAGTGAAAGCCGCGAGCCTCAAGCGCTGCAGTCACGAGTTCGGCGACCGTGCTCTTGCCCGCTCCGGGCAAACCGACGAACTCGATCTTCTTTACCGGACAAGCCTTCAAATCAATGTCCAGATGTGGTTCTTGACTTCACGCACGACCTCGTCGGCAGCGAGTGTAGCATCGATGACGATCATCGGCGTTTCACCGAAGTCGATTTTCTCCAAAGCTGCCGCTTTGGCCTCGATCTCACTGAGTCGGTGGTCGGGCTTTCTCATCCAGGCCACCATCGGCGGTAGAGCGAGCCGAAAGACGATATCGGGCGGTAGTTCATGAAGACGTTGAAAACAATCGCGTTCAAAGCGCGCGATGCGTCGACGAAAGGAAGGATCCCCTTCAGCAACCTCAATACCCGGACCATCGGCAAATTTGTCGGCAAAGCTGGGGAAGCGGTCGGTGATCACAAAGCCGCCGCGTTCACAAGTCTCGCTGGCCTCGCGCCTGTCTCGGAGCAAGCGGTTGGCAAAGGCGACGCGCGATAGATCGCTCAAGAGTTGGCGTCGGCCCCTTTCAGGGCGCTGCGAATCACTCGTCGTTGGCGTGATCGCCGAAGCAACATTCTCCACGCCAATGTCGCCCGTGCGCGGTTCAATGCCGGCGGCGCCAAGAATCTTCCACTTTGTTCGTGCCAGCGCTTGCCAGGTTGATGAGACAAAGTCTCCTTTGCCAAAGTAGATCACCTGAGCGTCGAAATGTGGCGCAAGCCAAGCTTCGATCTCGGCCGCCAAGGTTGTCTTTCCAGCTCCGTCGGGTCCGATGACCGCGATCAGTAGTCCACGCTCGCGAAGATGCAATTTGTTGGTTTCTCGCCGAAGCGTCGGCAACACGTCGGGAGCAAACTTGCGGTAGGCAGCGCGCGCCAGGGCGCTCTTCTGGCGCCATTGGTAGCGCATGCGTGTCTGAACAGCACCCCAACGTCGGTGCCCGTGCAATCCTGGCTCGACCAGCTCGACTAGATCTAGCCACCGATCCAAGTGCTGAGGAAACCCGCCTGTGATCAGAGCGCAGAGTTTTTGGCCGGCTCCTGGACCCAGCAGCTTTAAGCCGTGAAAGGCGATGTCCTCTCGCCTCGATTGTCCCAATAATTCGAGCAAATCGTCGGCATAACACGCGCGTAATTTGCGCGAGCCGCCGGACTCCTCAGTGTATTTCTTTTCAAGTGCCGCGCGGACCGAGAGAACGACGAATTCAAGCGCCGGCTCGAGTATTTGCACGCCGAAGTGCGGCGAGGAAATACTGTGGGCGAGCAGGTGATCTTCCCAGGGAAGTCGAACCTCCGCCAGCGCGCCTTCGCCCGAATAAATCGCGTAGTGAACATGCAAATGTACGAGGAGTCCGCTTTTTCTGTCGAAGCCGACCCAATTCTCGGTCGATGGAAGCGACTGGGCTCGTGGCGCCGAGGTGAGCTTGAAGTCGTTGAAAACGAGGAGGCGTTCAAGGGCCCGTTTATGGGCTCGGTCTACGAGCAAATCGTAGTCTTTCAAACCTTGTAATGAGGCGCCAACATGCAGCGAGCTTTTCCAGTAGCAATGGCGGACTTCTTCGTCTTGCATGCTTCTAAGAAGCGCGATCAGAAGACCCACGACCTGGCTTGACGACATATCCAGTGCTTCTCTTTGGGCGGCTGACTTTTTCACGGGATTGAGCGGACCAGACGAACGCCCGTGCCCATCTTATGGGTTATCCAATTGGCTGTCGACCGATCAGCCGCCCTCAAGCGCGCCAGATGGCCGCAAAAGCCGGCGCCACGCACGACGGCCTTGAGGCCGTCATGCTCTGCACCAAGCGGATCGGTGGTATCGCCCGGGTACTCGCCATGCGTGTCCCAAACGAATTCACCTACGTTGCCGCTCATGTCGTAGAGTCCCCAGCGGTTGGGAAGATACTCACCCACAGGTTTGGGACCACAGTGCGAGAGCATGTGCGGGCGTTGTCCATCGCCCGAGCAGTCAAAACCACCCGGATAATCGACGCTACAGTTGCCACAGAAGTTGGCAATCTCTTCCAGCAGCGGCTGCGCGCAGGTATTTCGTGACTCGGGGTCACCGTTGTAAAAAGTCGTTGTCGAGCCAGCTCGATAGGCATATTCCCACTCCGCCTCAGTTGGCATGCGATAGCCCGAGCAACTCAAGGAAAAACTCAAACTCGCCGGGCATCGCAGCCGATTTCCGGGCTCTCCGGTACAACTCGAAAGGTCGTAACACGGTTGAAGATCGTAGGCTTTAGAGACGGCGTTGGCATAGGCCAATACATCGAGCCAACTGATGCTCTCGACCGGACACGAGGAGCCGCATTGGTCGAAATGGGAAGGATTGTACCCCATCAGATCTTTCCACTGCTTTTGCGTGGCCTCAGTGCTCGACATCAAAAACGGTTTCGAGAGCGTTACTTCGTGCTGGGATTCAAGCGCGCTGCGGCCGTATTCGTCCGGCGCAGAGCCCATGATGAAGCTGCCGCTTGGGACATAGACGTAGTTAGCAAGGGCACAGTGGTCATTGGAGCAATAACCATGGTCGCAATCTTCATCCGAGAGACAGGACGCTCCGATATTGCACGTCGTCGATCCGTTGCACTGAGTCGCCTCTGGTCCGTCACAGACATATTCATCGGCCCCACAAGGTCCACATGCCGTGCCCGGCGCAGGCGCGAGTTCGCCGCATCCTCCACATCCATTGGAGCAAAGTAGGTCAGGATCGACCTCGTCACGACTGGCTTTTCGAAAGGTTCTCGCCAGTCGAAACCCGACATTGAGTGATGTGGCGATGTACGTGGTCGATTTGCGATCGGCTGCGCGCAACCGGCTCATGTGCCCGCAAAAACCTGCGCCCCTCACAACGATCAAGCTCTCGTGCTCAGGCCCCATTGGGTCGACCGCCATGGCCGGATAATCACCCGGTGCATCCCAGACCATCTCCGCGACGTTACCGGCCATGTCATAAAGTCCGAGCGCATTGGCCTGACGTTGCCCGACGCTGGTCGTTGCGCAATCCGTCGGTTGGTCTGGCCTGGCCCCGTCGCCGGAACAATCATAACTTTGACCATAAGTCGACGAGCAGTTGCCACAGAATTGAGCGATCTCCTGGAGCAGCGGCTGGGCGCAGGTGTCACGACTGTCCGGATCGCCGTTAAAAAAGGCGGTGCGCGTTCCCGCGCGGTAGGCATACTCCCACTCCGCCTCGGTCGGCAGGCGATAGCCTGTACAATCCACATCGATCTCGAACGGGCGTGCACAGCGTAGTCGCATACCGGGGCTACCCGTGCAAGAACTCAGATCGTAGCAAGTCTCGAGACCCTCGGAGCGCGAGCGCGCATTGGCATACCAAAGCGCTTCGAGCCAGGAAACGCTCTCCACCGGGCAATCCGCGCCACACTGATCGAAGTGCGATGGGTTATAGCCCATCACGCTCTCCCACTGGCCCTGGGTCACCTCGCTTGTCTGCATGAAGAAGTGGCGCGTGAGCGCGACCGGGTGTTCGTCCTCACCGTCGATGCGGCCCCGCTCACTGAGCGGCGAACCCATCTGAAAGATACCACCAGCAACGTAGCCAAATCCTTCAGGAGCGCACGCACCAAAATAGCATTGACCGACCGAACACTGAGCGTCCGATTCACACGCCTGGCCCAGACTGCACGTCGTCGACCCATCGCATCGCAGCGCATCGGTTCCTTCGCAGCGTAATTGATCCAGGCCACACGGGCCGCAACCATCGCCAGGGAGGGCGAGCAATGTCGAGCAACCGCCACAGACGTTGGCCGGGCCCGCCATCGAGTCACAATTCGATGAGGGCTGTGGCTCTCCACACGCCGACAACAATAATACGAGCGATGACGCGAAAGAAGTAAGGAGGAAATAGTGCAATGGTTTCATCAGCTTACTGCGTGTTTGGGCCAGGGTTCGGAATTGTTCTTACAAGGCGAAAGCCGATGTTATTCAAGCGACCCGAGGGTGCCAGGCTTGTACGGTATGCAACGCGCAGATACTGGCCCGCTGCCGCAAAGGTAGCACCGCGCATGCGCTTTGTGGTCCCACTCTCAGGGCCGAGCGGATCTTCGACAGCGGAGCCTGGCTCAGGATAATCTCCCGTCCAATCCGCGACATACTCCCACACATTGCCGGTCATGTCGAAGAGCCCCCAAGCATTGGGTTCTTTTTGACCCACGGGATGCGTTCCACACGTTATGGCGCCAGAATACCACCCATCACAATCCACGCCGCCAGAGTAGGTCACTGCACTGTTGCCCTTATACCAGGCGATACGGTCCATCTCCTCAGCGAGTGGAGTCGAGCCCCAAAACGCCAACAGGCCCGAGTCGGTCAAAAAGGCGCTCGTCGTGCCCGCGCGCGCCGCATACTCCCACTCGGCTTCGGTGGGCAAGCGGTAACCCGAGCAGTCGAGGTCGAGCGCTCCGAGTGCGGCAAAACTGCATCCGACCCCCGTGCACGTCCTTCCCTCATCCCGATCGGTTAGCTTGCATCCTGCTCCCAGGGTGCCCGTGCACGCTTCGAGCTGGTAGCACTCCATGAGACCTTCCGCACGCGAAAGGGCGTTGGCATAGTGAAGGGTCTCCCACCAGCTGACGCGCTCTACGGGACAGTCGCGCCCACAATTTGCAAAATAGGCCGGCGTGCTCTCCATGAGATCTTGCCACTCGCCCTGCGTGACTGTGGTTGTCTTGATGAAGAAAGCGCGCGTCAGCGTGACCTCGTGCTGTCCATTTTCACGATCGTGGTGGCGACCTTGTTCGTTGAGCGGCGCACCCATTGTAAATGTAGCCGCTGGGATAAACTGGTAGCCTTCTGGAGTGCAGTGACCGTTTGCACACGTACCAGCGCGGCAATCCTCACTTTGTGAGCAGGCAGCCCCGTAGAGGCAAAGTTGCTCGCCGAGGCATGCGACAGAATCTTGGGTGTCGCACTCAAAGCGTGCCTGGGGGCATTCGCCGCATGGCATGCCCGGCTCATCGCTGAGCTCGAAGCATCCGCCACATGCGTTCAATACCGCCTCGTTCAATTCGGCTTCGCCACATGTGCCACACTCATTCAATGCATCCGCGCCCGCATCCCCTGAGCAAACTATCCCATCGGTGCCCTCGCAGGTCCAGACACCGCTCTCACAAGTTCCGCAAGCGGCTCCTGGGGCCATGGGCAAGGTCGTGCAACCGCCACACGCATTGAGTTCTCCTGGTTCACCGCCGCACACCAGCTCAACAGGAACCGTTGTCGAGCACTCCCAGCGCCCGCTCGCGCATACACCACAGGGATCTCCAACGCTCTCGCGAAGTTTTTCACAGGTACCGCAGGCGTTGAGCGCAGACAAACCCTCGCCGCCTTCACAGTGAACGCTGCCTGTGGCATCGCAGGTCCAGGCTCCAGTTTCGCACTCGCCACAAGGCTCACCAAGCGTTTGATTTATAAGCGGCTCGCAAACGGCAGGCTCCTCAAGTTTTGGGGGGCTGTTGCAGCTCACCAAAAACATGAAGGTCGACAGCACGATCACCCGAACACGAAGCGCAATGCCATACTTCATATCAACAACTTCAGTGGTGGAATCAATGCCAGGAGAGGCGCACGCTCCAAGGTATAGGAACTTTCAGGCTACTTTTCAATCACATCCAATATGCGCCAGTCAGCGACCCCCAGACTGTGATTATGGCCTCCAAAACACCTCGTCGCGCTCTGCCAAAAAGCCATCAAGCAAGGATTTCATCATCGTTAGCCGCGCTGTATGCGTCTTGCTGTCGGTAAGAGTAATCTTCTCACCAGGATCGTTTTTGAGATCGAAGAGTGCGTAGACCCGCGGTGTTGCCCAGAAGATCAACTTGTAATCATCCAAAATCACGGCCGTGGAGTGATACTCGAAGCGGGTTTCAGTAAAGAGGGGCCGGCCTGAAGGCAGCGCATGACCAAACAGGGCGGGAAGGTAACTTCGGCCTTCGACCATGAAGTCGACCTTATAGCCGAACAGATCCACCAAAGTGGGTAGGTGATCGACTGAGCTGACCGGGTCCATGATGTCATGGCCGCTCATCCCCGGAATGCGTACGAGCAGCGGAACGCGGATCTCCTCATTGAATAAGGTATGGCGATAAGACGTGCGTCCGTGTTCCCGAAATTGTACGCCGTGGTCGGACGTCAAGAGCATGATCGTGTTGTCCTGAAAACCACTTGCGGCAATCTCGTCGCAGATCATGCCCACCATTTCATCAACCTCGTCGATATAGGCCAACTCGTGCGAGTAGATATGAACGGCAATTAGAAACCCTTTTTCCTTGGGTACGATTCCGCCAGCCTCTTTGTAGGTTGTTTGCAAATCGCGCGTCGTTTGTGGTGAGTGTTTCTCATCGGCGACTACCCGTCGATCAAATCCATCGTAAATCGGCTTCTTTTCGGCAGCGGAAGCAGCATTGGAAAAGAAGTCACCGTCGTACCAGGCGTCCGTTAAGACGGTCGTCGATAGCCCGTGGCGGCTAAAAGTGGTTTGCAAATTGTTTCCCTTCTCGTAGGCAAACCAATAGGGCAACTCGACCACGCCGCGAGAGTCCTGAGCACGTGTAGCGCCGTAGGTTCCCGTGTAAATGGACGGGAAGGAAACCTTTGTATTGTTGCCCGCCGAAAAGGCATTGCGAAAGACAAAGGCATCTTTGAAGCACTTATCGATTCTCGGAGTGATCGCCTGCCCGGAATTATAGAGCCCCAGGTCATGAGGACGCTTCATATCCAAGAAAAAGAGAACGACATTCTCATACTCACCACGATCCACACCTTGAGATAGCTCAATGGGAACAAAGGTTGTTGGCAGGGAACCCGTTTGATCAATTGGGAAAGAGCCTGCAGAACGTCTGGCCAGGCCTCGGCGAACCGTGTTCACTGTTCCGCGAAGCGAATGGTGAAGCAGCCGAGTGTTCTGAATCGTCTCGAGCATGAATCGCTGCTGCACGGTATGGACCGCGCCGACATATCCCACGCTCGAGAGAGGAGCGGCCCATTGAACGCCAATCAGCGAGACTACTGTCAGGGCACCCAAGATAGCAGCGACAATGCTTGTACGTGCGTGGATGCGCCGCGTAACAGCGGGAACCAATGCGGAAACAAAATGCCAGCTGAGAAGATAGGACAAGACGATGAGTATCGCATTTACCTCCTGATAATCATCGACGTAATACGAGTTGTTGATGTGTTGGAGCAATACAATGGCAAGCAGCGATGAAAAGGCGACAAAAACAGTGAACCTGCGACGATGAGCAAGGAGAAGTTGGCGCTGGCTAAACAATGATACTGAGCTCAAAAGCACAATCGGGATGATCAGCCCGACCACCGAGCGCATGGTTGCTCGCTGATGCGTAAATCCAAAACCACCAAACAAAAAGTAGTTCCAGTAAGTGGAGAGAAACCACGTCGCGAGCACAAGCGCCAGCAACACGTGTCCGTTGAACCGCTCTCCGTCGCCCCTCGCGATACGCCGTGCACAGAAATAAAACACAACCCCAGGAAGCAAAGCGAACAAGGATTGCCAAATCGGGGCAGGGCTGCGAAGCCCGTCGGCGCCAGCGTTGGTGATTGCTAAAGCCACCAGTACGAGAAACAGGGCTTGAGCAAAGATCCCCGCCTTCACCCGCGATGTAACGGCCCATCGTGCGAAGAAACGGCTTAAATAATGACTTGTGCCTGCCACTGCGATCAGAAGTGTGGCCAAAATCAACGAAAGTCCGCAGCCCTGCAGAAAAAAGAGAATCTGGTTTACTCCCCCTTTCAAGAAGGGAGCTGCATAAGAGAAACGAAAATATACTTGCTCCACCAGAAATATGCACAGGCTGCAAAGGACGGCATGAACGAGAAAGCTTTTAGATTCGATGGTCATAGAAATGCCCGTGATCCTGAATGCAAATGTACGAGCTCTGAGTTCCAGAGAGCAAGGTTATGTCGCGCATGTTCAAAGCAACCCGGCTTTGGCGAGACTGCCAAAGACTTTAGCGTTGAGCAACCCATTGTATGCATTGAAATTTTGAAACACTTGATCCCATCGTGAGCCGCACGACGGGCTTTGCTCCCAATCGCGTTTGACACCAACTTGGCCCCCGTGTAACAAATTCAGGTGCCTTGTGCGCTGAAACACGCCCGCAAAACGCCAGTGACCGATGGCCGACTGCTCAAGGCTGACCGCTTAGCCGTTCCCCAAGCGATGCAGTGCTCACATGTCCAATGCGATCAAGCCGCACCCTCTTCCCGACCCGCGCACGCGCTTTGTCGCGGATGCGCGCCCTTCGGTCCAAAAGCTCTACGAACAGGTCGCCTTGATCCGCAACTTCGAGGAGCGCCTGCTCGATTTATTCGAAGCCGGCGAGCTCTTTGGCACCACGCACTGCTACATCGGTCAGGAAGCCAACGCCGCCGGTATCATCAACCATCTGGGCGTCGACGACATCGTTTTTAGCAACCATCGCTGCCACGGTCATTTTTTGACCTACGCCGATCGCCCCGATTTGCTCATGGGCGAGCTGATGGGGCGCGCCAGCGGGCTGGTCGGTGGCCGCGGTGGCAGCCAACACATCTGCCACTCGAACTTTTACTCAAACGGCGTCCAGGGCGGCATCGTTCCGGCGGCTACAGGCATGGCCCTGGCCGAAAAGATCAAGGGCAGCGGCGCGGTCGCCGTCGTGTTTTTAGGCGATGGAACCCTGGGCCAGGGCGTGGTCTACGAATCGCTCAACATGGCCTCATTGTGGGGCGCGCCGGTGGTCTTCGTCGTCGAGAACAACCGTTGGGCGCAGAGCACGCCCGTCGAGCGTGAGCTCGCCGGCGACATGGTCGCGCGCGGCGCGGCCTTTGGCATCGACGCCGGCCAGATCGATTCGACGGACGCCGAAGAACTCTACGCTCACTTTCAGGTTATCTTCGAGAAGGTACGGGCCACCAACCGGCCCCACTTCGAGGTGATCCACACCTACCGGCTTTGCCATCACTCCAAGAGCGATGACATGCGTCCCGAGGACGAGATCGCGCGCTTTCGCGCCAATGAGCCGCTTCCCAAGCTGCGCGCACGCCTTGCGCCAGCGATCGCCCAACGGATCGACGAAGCCGTGGCAAAGCGCGTCGACGATGCCATCGTCTGGGCGCGTGCTCAGCCGTTTCCCGAACCCGGCGGGCTGGGTCATTCTTTGATACCACCGAGGCGCAAAAGCTCCTCGCTCGATCAGCCATAGTCCGTTTCACAAGTGAGCCTGATGTCTCAAACTGTGCTGAAGTCACTCAACCAAGCCCTCCATGATTTGATGGCGCGCGACGAGCGCGTCGTGCTCATCGGTGAGGACTTGCTCGATCCCTACGGTGGCGCTTTCAAGGTGGTCAAAGGCCTCTCGTCGCTGTATCCGGAGCGTGTCTTCACCTCGCCCATCAGTGAGGCAGGCTTCACCGGAATTGCCTCCGGAATGGCCATGCGTGGGCTGCGCCCGATCGTCGAGATCATGTTTGGCGACTTCCTGATGCTTGCCGCCGATCAGCTGCTCAACCACATCACCAAGTACCGCTGGATGTACAACGAGCAGGTCACGGTGCCGATGGTCATTCGTGCGCCGATGGGCGCGCGCCGCGGCTATGGCCCGACGCACTCTCAGTCGATTGAAAAGCACTTCATCGGAATGCCCGGCCTGCGCGTTGTGGCACCGAGCCCCTTTCATGATCCCGGTGCCTTGCTCACCCATGCCGTGATCCACGACGACGAGCCGGTGATCTTCGTCGAAAACAAGCTCATGTACTCGCGCCTTCTCAAAGAGGCGACGAGCAATGCACGCCTCGGAGATCTGTTCGTCCGTGTCAGCGCTGATGCCTATCCCACCGTCACGCTCTCCTACGACGCATTCACCCATGCCGACGTCACCCTGGTCGCCTACGGCGGAATGGCCGAGATCGCCGAGGCCGCAGCCGAGAAGCTGCTCTTCGAAGACGAGGTCTATTGCGAGCTGGTCTTTCCCTCCTGTATCCAGCCTGTTGCGCTCGCTCCCATCCTCGCTTCGCTTGCACGCTCGGGCCATCTCGTCGTCTGTGAGGAAGGCTCGCAAACCGCCGGCTGGGGCGCTGAGGTCGTCGCCCAGGTGAGCACAAAGGCATTCGACTTGCTCCAGCAAGCGCCCGCACGCGTGGCGGCCATGGAATATCCAATCGCCAATACACGCACTCTCGAAGACTTCATCCTTCCCCAAGTCGACGATATCGTCGAGGCCGTGCGCGCAACGCTTTCCAAACCCCGCACGGACCAGCTCCACGTCGTGCGTGGCTAAAGCAGCACACTTCATCTACGTTTCAATTGCTGAGCCAACAGAGAATCCATGGAGATCTTGCGCGTACCCCTGCTCAACGCCAACGAAGACGAACTCGACGTGGTCGACGTTCTGGTTCAGGACATGGCTGAAGTTAAAGCCGGAGACGTCATTTGCGTGCTTGAGTCCACCAAGACTACCTTCGACCTCGAGGCTCCTGTGGCTGGCTTTGTGCGCCTGCTCTCGATCCAAGAAGGCGATCGCGTGCGTGTCGGTGCCGTACTCTGCGTTGTGACAGCCACGCTCGAGGAGGAAATCGCACTGCCGCAGCAAAGCAACGTGCCCGCTCCTTCAGCTGGCAGCCGGGCGACCAAAAAAGCCCTCGAGCTTGCCCAGGCCCACGGCATCGAGCTCACAAGCCTGGGCATCGAAGGCATCATCAAAGAGCGCGATGTCCAGGCGTTCCTCGATGCCGCGCAACCAGCAAAGAAGAGCCCGAGCCAGCCATCGCTCATGGCATCCTCTCCGCTGGCCCAGCCGTCGAATCGATCCGGCGAGCGTGTGTTGATCTTTGGTGCTGGCGGCCATGCCCGCGTGCTCATCGACCTGATCCGTGAGGGACGCCGCGACCTGGTGCTCTCGGCCGTCATCGATGATGCCGCCCAGGTTGGTGACACCCTGCTCGGTGTGCCAATCGTCGGCAACTCCGAGCAGCTCGCCGGCCTTCGCGAGCAAGGCATCGCTCTGGCCATCCTGGGCGTGGGCGCGGTGACCAACAACAAGTTGCGTATCAAGCTCTACGAGCGCCTTGTTTCCCTTGGCTTCACCATCCCAAGCCTTGTCCACCCGCGCGCCATCGTCGAGCCCTCAGCCCAGATGGGTTCTGGCAACCAGGTCTTCGGTGGTGCGATCGTCAGCTCTGGCGTGCGCCTGGGCGACAATACGATCATCAACAGCGGCGCCGTCGTCTCCCACGACTGCACCATCGGCTCACATACACACATCACCCCGGGCGCGATCTTGGCCGGCAACGTGAGTGTCGGCGAGAACACCGTGATCGGGATGGGCGCCACGGTCTATCTGGGCGTCAACATCGGCAAGAATGTCGTCATCGCCAATGGCATCCACGTCATGCACGACATCCCCGACAACTCCGTGATTCGATCTGTGCGTTAAGGCTGAACGATGTCGGTTCAACGGATCACCTTTTTGATCACCGAATTTGGCCCAGGCGGCGCCGAAACCCAGGTGCTCAGGCTTGCTCTCTCCTTGAAACGGCGAGGCCGCGATGTTCGCGTCATTTCGATGCTGCCGCCGTTTGGCTTCGTCGATCAGCTCGAACAGGCCCAGATCCCCTTTCATACCCTCGCCATGCGCCGAGGAAGGCCTCGCCTGGGCGATCTTTGGCGTGCTGTTTCGTTGCTGCGCGAGCACCGCCCCGACGTGTTGGTCTGTTTTCTCTTTCACGCCAACATCTTGGGCAGCATTGCCGGTCGCATCGCTGGCGTCCCACTGATCGTGACATCGATTCGAGGAGAGAACTTCGGCTCACGAAACCGCGAAAACGTGGAACGCGGTCTTGGCATGCTGCGCCTGCATGATGTGGCGACCACCAACTCCTCGATCGTCGCCGCAGGACTCATCAAGCGCAAAATCGCCACATCTGAAACCATGGTTGTCATCCCCAATGGCATCATGCTCGACGATTTCCACCCGCCTCTGCAAGACCTTACGGCATCCACCAGAGCAGCCCTCGCAATCGATCCGCACGACTTTCTCTGGCTTGCTGTCGGCAACGTTTTACCCGCAAAGGATTATCCGGGCCTGCTGCGCGCCTTTGCTCGCCTCCTGAAGCGCTTTCCTAATGCCCGTCTGCGAATCGCCGGCGCCCTTTGGGACGAAGACGTCAAACGCCAAACATCAGGCCTGCTCGAGCAACTCGGGTTAGACGACCGTGTCTGCTTTCTGGGACCCAGAGGCGACGTTCCCGCCTTGTTGCACGCGGCCGACGCCTTCGTGCTCTCCTCAAACTTTGAAGGAATGCCAAACGCCATCATGGAAGCGATGGCTGCCGGCTTACCCGTGGTCGCGACGTCGGTTGGCGGAGTGCCTGAGTTGCTCATCCAACAGGTCACCGGCCTACTCACCACTCCAGGCGACGTTGGCGCTCTAGCCGAGGCGATGGGCGAGATGATGACCCTGTCAAAAGAGCAACGCGAACAGATGGCCCTGGGAGCAAATCTTCACATCCGCCAACAGTTCGGCATCGAAGCCGTTGTTGATCGATGGGTGAGCTTGTTCGAGAGCAAATTCCCGGTGTCCTAATCGGCGTTGGTACGCTGCACAAGTCGCTCTCTTGGTTGGCGCACAGCCTTTAGTGGCAAGAGCATCAATAACAGTACGAAATACATCGGCATCATCGGGATGCGATAGCGCGAGAGCGTACCGAGATTGGTCGCAGTCAACCCCACGCCCAGCGCCACCAGCAGCACGAAAATCAGGCAAAACATCAACATCGGCGAGCCGATGATGATCGACCAACACTTGCGCGGCCCCTGGCGAAAGACCAAGAAGAGAAAGACCAGCGCGATAAAGGTCGTCTCCGCCGCATTAATCAAGCTGAGCGCATTGTGCACTTCGAAGAAAAAGGGGCGAAAAAGGGCAGTTACGAGCGCGATCGGCACAAACACCAACTGCGCTTGCGCCGTTCGCTCCGAGGTCGATGCCAACTCGTAGTTAGAACCACCCTCGACTCGGCGACCCACGTCTTGCATATGGCCTGCTTCCTCGGCCAGGTTTTCAATGGAATACCTGGGAAACAATTGCCCGATGCCGATCAGGCTCGCCATCGCGATCATCAATCCAAACAAAAAATACAAGGGTTTGGCCGCCATGGCCACCTGCCCTTTGATGCGGATCGTGCGGCTCCAGTAAAACCATATGCTCGTCGCAACAGCGAAGGGACCCAACAAATAGGGCTTGGACAAGCCCATCAGTAACACGCCAATGCAAAGCGCACACAGCCCCGAAAAATGTCGATTGTGGCGCACGAGTCGATACAAACCCAAAACGGCGAAACCCAGACCGCTCAAAGCGATAGCCTCTTTGATGATTCCGCTCGACCAGAAAACCACGGAGGGCACCAACAGGCAACTGACCAACAGCCGCGGGATATAGACTTTGGGCGTATCATTGCGCAAGGCCGCGTATAGTGCCAACTGACCGAAGAAGGAACCAATGCTGACACTCAAGCACGAGGCATACAGTGAGCCGCCGGTCACAAATGCCAGAACACCTGCCAGCCCGGCCATTGTCCCAGTCGAGCTACCTTCACCCTGCACCCATAACGTCACGGAAGGCTTTTGCTGAAAGATCAGAGCCAAGATCTCGGGCACATATTTCAGGAAGTCGTCGTGGAGCAAGTCCGCCAGATACATCCCCTGGCGAAAGTACGACAGCATGTCACCATAGCCATAATAGTAACGATGCAGCCAAACCTGGACGAAGGCCGCGACCACGTGAGCTATAAAGCCCGCGAGAATGAGTTTCTGCTCATTGCCTTTGAAGCGGCGAAGAAGCGAGCCGAGCAACATCGTGCTGAGCAAGAGAACGACACTGCTGGCGATCAACTCGATCACGGCGTGCCCCTTTGCTCGGCCAGCCAGGCTTGAAACATCAAGATGTCCCAGAGCTGGTGCTGGCAATTGCGCCGTCCCGACTGATGCTCCGCCCAGAGCTTGCGTACCGCGCCGGCCGCGAAGAAACCCTCCTGGCGCAGACGATCCTCGCTCAAGAGATCTTCGGCCCAGTCGCGTAGGGCGCCGCGCAACCACTGGTCGATCGGAACGCCAAAGCCCATCTTGGGGCGCTCGATCAGCTCGCGGGGAACATGGCGGTAGAGCACCTGACGCAAGATCCACTTGGTCTGGCCATCGCGCACCTTGAGACGGCGGGGCAGCCGCCAGGCAAGCTCGACCACGCGATGATCGAGCAAGGGCACGCGCGCCTCGAGGCTCACGCTCATGCTCGCGCGGTCGACCTTGGTCAAGATGTCGTCGGGTAGATAGGAAACCAGGTCGCGATACATCAGCTGATCACTAAAGTTCATGGAGACCGGCTCTTCGCCGTAGCTGCGCGCGATGTCGCCGGCGCCGAGCACCACCTGCTCGGGGCGCTGCCAGTGGCTGGTCAGTTGTTGGTAGAGCGCGTCCGTGCTGGCCGCGCCAAGCACGCCGGCCAACTTGTGGATCTTGTCGCCGGGCAACTGGACGCGAAGTTTTGAAGGCAGCACACCATCGAACCGCTCGATCAGTGCGTTCCACTGATCGGGGCTTGGTGCCATGCTCAACTGAGCGGCCAGCGCCCGCACCCGGGGCGGCACCAGGCGCATCGCACTCCACACACGAGGCGCCCACAGATGGCGGTTGTAGCCGGCGAACAGCTCGTCACCACCGTCGCCAGAGAGCGCCACGGTCACCTGCTGGCGAGCGAGCTGCGAGACCAAGAAGGTCGGTATCTGTGAGGAATCCGCAAACGGCTCGTCGTACATGCCAGGCAAGCGTGGGATCACGGCCAGCGCGTCCTGCGGCGTCACATACAACTCGGTATGATCCGTTCCCAGCTGCGTGGCGACGCGACGCGCATCGGCCGCCTCGTTGTAGTGCGCCTCGTGAAAGCCTATCGAGAAGGTCTTGATCGGTTGATCACTGGCTCGTTGCATCAAGGCCACGACGGTCGAGGAGTCCACTCCGCCAGACAAAAACGCCCCCAGTGGAACGTCGGCGATCATGCGCAAGCGCACGGCCTCGCTGATCGCCGCCTCCAGAGCATCGATCGCACCTCGATCGTCGCCGCCCCATGCAGAATCTCGTCCGGCCTCGGCCACTTTACCCGCCGACCAGAAGCGCGTCGGCTCCTTGTCGCGCCCGCTCGGCTCAGCGATCGTCAGCACGCTCCCGGGCAGCAACTTGTGCACGCCTCGATAGATACTGCGTGGCGTTGGCACACAGTTGTAGCGAAGATATTGGGCCAGAGCGTCGCGGTCGATTTCGGCCTCAAAGTCCGGATAAGCACGCAGCGCCTTGAGCTCGGAGCCGAAGACGAAACTGCTCGCCGTCCAGCCGTAAAACAGCGGTTTGATCCCGAGACGATCGCGAACCAGCGACAAGGTTCGCGTCTTGCGATCCCAGAGCGCGAACGCAAACATGCCGACGAAGCGCTCGAGCGCTCGCTCCAGACCCCAGAGCTCGATCGCGGCGAGCATGACCTCCGTATCGGAGTGTCCGCGAAAACCCACATGGCCGCCCCTCTCGCCTTCGATCGCTTTACGGATCTGCCCAAAATTGTAGACCTCGCCGTTGAAGGCGATCACGAAACGCTCGCTGGCCGAGATCATCGGCTGGTGGCCGTGGGGCGACAGATCGACGATCGAGAGCCGCCGATGACCAAGCGCCAGAGCGCAAGAAGCCTCCTGAAAATACCCGGCGTCGTCGGGACCGCGGTGGGTTAAGGTGGTCGTCATCGCTTCAATGACCTGCCTTGGATCCGCCCCGCTGCGGCCAAATGACCAAAATCCTGCAATACCACACATGTGCTACGTCTCGCGCGCGGGATCGACGATCAGCCGTACGCGTCGTCGTTGAAAGGTCATCCACAAAGCCAAGACCACCGTCACAATTTCCAACGGCGTAAAATGGAAGTTGTATGGTGAGAGCACGCTCTCGACCTGCCACGCCGCCATGTCCGGATTCATATAGGGCCAGCTAAACCACGCGCTGAAGAGATAACGCGTATACATCACGCCTGCCACCAGGTCGTTGACCAGATCGGTGATTAGATGCAACCCCACCCCGGCGACAAACCATCCCAGCTTGCTCGCGTGTTTCCATTCGCGGCGCGCCAGCATGGCCCACATCCCCACAATCAACGCCAGACTTAAAACGCTGTGGCCGACAGTGCGACCAAACACCGACAGTCCCACCAATTTGATTGATTTGTCGATGATGTCGGGCGTCAGAACTCCAACCCAGACAGGTACCAGCGCGCCGATCAAGTTTGCGCCGCGAGACGCCCCACCCGCAGCGACAACGACCAGATATCCCACCGCGAGGTGACCAGGAATATACATCGCGTTTCACGCGCCTCCGTAAATCTTCGCCAGATCGCTCCAGATCCGCGCCTGGATGAAATCGCGCAGCACCCGCGTGCGCCCTGCCAGACCGTGGCTTGCGCGCAGTTCGGGCTCGTCGAGATAGCGCGCGATCGCTGAGCGCAGCGCCCGCGTATCACGTGCATCGACCAGCGTGCCGGTCACGCCGTCTTCGACCGCATCAACGCAGCCCGGAATGCGCGTGGCGACAACGGGAAGCTCCATCGCCGCCGCCTCGAGCGGCACGTTGGGAAAACCTTCGCGGTAGGTCGGCAGCACCACCAGATCCATTGTCGCATACATTGAGGCCGTGTCCTTGGTGTAGCCGACCAGATGGATCTTCTCGTCGCCTCGAAGCACCGCTTCGGTCGCCGCCGGCACCGGATCCTGGGCCTCGAACGGACCAACGACCACCAGGTGCAGATCGGGATAGCCTTCGCGAAGGCTCTTCCAGGCCTCGACCAGCTCAAAGACGCCCTTGTCACGCACAATGCGCCCAACAAAGCCTATCACTAAGGCATCGGGCCCGATGCCAAGCTCGGCGCGTCTGGCATTGCGGGCATCAGGAGCGAGCCGAGCCGGGTTGAAGAGCCCAGCGGCGTCGACGCCGTTGCCGCTGCCGGCGCCGAGCACGGTGATTTTGGTGCCGGCACAAAGTCTCTCGGCGATCGCCACTTCGCGAAGCGATGGCCCCACACAGATCACCTGATGCGCCGCCGTGCACGAGATCTGCTCGGTAAAGGAGAGCAAGCGCCGCTTGCGGCTCTGCGCGGTCATCATCGGCAGCCCGCGCATGTGGTAGATGCGTTGAGGAGCGCGCGCCATGGTCGCTGCGAGCATGCCCAAAAGCCCGCCCTTGGGCGTATGCGCGTGCACGATGTCGGGCTTGATCTGGTGCAAGATGCTCTGAATCTTATAGAGCGCCTGCAGATCCTTGAGCGGCGTGATCTTTCGCGCCATCTCGACGGGATAGACCTTCACCCCTTCACGCTCGGCGAACTCGTCGAGCAGCGAGCTTGGCGACGAAATCGCGTGAATCTCGTATCCCTGCTCTTTCATAAAGGCGATCTGGCCGCGCAGAAAGATGAAGGACTCCGCAACCGTCGTGATATGAACCAGCTTTCGCATTAAGGCGCCGTGTGCAACGGTGGAATGGTGTGGTCCGATAGACCCGCGCAAGTTAACGAAATGCCGCTGCGGGCCCGCCCAAATTATCACGGTGCCTCACACCCATACAACCACCCATGTCTAAACCTCAAAACCCGCTCGTTAGCGTGGTTACACCCTGCTTCAACGCCGCCGCGACCTTGCCGCGCGCACTTGCCTCGCTGCGCGCTCAGACCGAGTCGAGCTGGGAGTGCATCGTCGTCGACGACGGCTCGAGCGATGATCTGGGTGCAGTGATCGAAGCCGTGGCCGATGCCCGCGTGCGCCTGGAGCGCCTGGCCGTCAATCGCGGCCGTGGCTTCGCCCGTCAAAAAGCCCTCGAGCTCGCTGGCGGCCAGTTTCTGTGCATGCTCGACGCCGACGACTGGTATTATCCTGACAAGCTCGAGCGCCAGCTTGCCATCATGCAGGCCGAGCCCGAGTTGGCCCTGGTGAGCATGGGCATGGCGATCGTCGATGAGCAAAACGCCTTGTGCGGCGTGCGTACCTGGGCCTGCGACGTCGCGCTCGTCAAGCGCCACGGGGCCAGCTTCCAGACAACCGGCTTCGCCTTTGCACCCTCGATGATCCGCACCGAGCTCGCCCGCGCCACAGGCTTTGATGCGCGCCTTCGCCGAAGCGAGGATTGGGATTTTCTGATGCGCCTGCTCGCCGGGCGCAGCTACGCCGTGATGCCAGAAATCGGCTACGTCTACCGCGAGCTCTACTCCGCCCACGCTATGCGCGAGGCGCTCGACGTCTTTGGCCACCAGCGCCAGGTGCTTCTCAAATCCATGGCGGCTGCTCCCGCGCCCGCGGCCGCCGAATACGTCAAGACCTACCTTAAGAGCGCCGTCTACAAAGCCGGCTTGCTCACCCAGACCGGCCGCGCGCTCTTCACACGCCGAAACACCCGGGCCACCCCCGAGCAGCAGGCAGGCTTCCAGCGCGCCAGGGGCCGCGTCGAAGCCTGCCTGGCCACGCCTTCGCCGTGATTAGTCATTGACCACGCCCCCCGAAGGTGCTCGATTGTTCGGCGTGTCTAGAATCTGCTTTTGAAGCATTCGAGCACAGTTGAACCCAAAATAATGAGCATCCGGTGGCCAAACGGGCCGCCCTTGACGCGATGGTACCTATGAGCAAAACCCCTCCCGAGCGCATCTACCTCTCCACCCCACATCTCGGTGAGCTCGAGCACGGCTACGTGGCCGAGGCCTTTGCGACGAACTGGGTGGCGCCGTTGGGGCCCCACGTCGACGCCTTCGAGGCGGAGTTTTGTGCCACCGTCGGTGCCAGCCACGCGCTGGCCTTGAGCTCGGGTACGGCGGCCTTGCATCTGGCGCTGATTCTTGCGGGCGTGGGGCCGGGCGATGAGGTCTTGGTGTCGACCTTGACCTTTGTGGCCAGCGTCAATCCGATCGTCTATCTGGGGGCAAAGCCGGTCTTCGTCGATAGCGAGCGGGGTTCGTGGAATATGGATCCGGCGCTGTTTTGTGAAGCGCTGCACAGCCGGGCGCGGGGGGGGCGGCTTCCCAAGGCCGTCGTGTTGGTGCACCTTTATGGGCAGAGCGCGGACATCGATCCGATTCAGGCGGCCTGTGATCGGTACGGGGTGGCCTTGATCGAGGATGCGGCCGAGGCGCTGGGGGCGAGCTACAAGGGGCGCAGTCCGGGGACCTTCGGGCAAAGCGGGATCTATTCGTTCAATGGCAACAAGATCATCACCACCTCGGGCGGCGGCATGCTGGTGAGCGAGGACGCCGCGCTTATCGCCCACGGGCGAAAGCTCGCCACGCAGGCGCGCGACGATGCTGCGCACTACCAGCACTCCGAGATCGGCTACAACTACCGGTTGAGCAACGTCTGTGCGGGTATCGGGCGCGGCCAGCTCGCCGTGCTCGCGGAGCGCGTCGATGCCCGCCGGCGAAACTTCGAGTTCTACCGCGAGGCGCTGGGAGATCTGCCGGGCTTGAGTTTTATGCCGGAGGCAAGCTGGGGCCGGCACACGCGTTGGCTCACCTGCCTGAGCCTCGAGGAGCAGGCCTTCGGGGCAAGCCGCGAGCAGGTGCGCCTGGCGATGGTCGAGCAAAACATCGAGGCGCGCCCGGTCTGGAAGCCCATGCACCTGCAGCCCGTCTTTGCCGGCTGCGAGAGCGTGGGTGGCGCGGTCGCCGAAGATCTTTTTGAGCGCGGCCTCTGCCTGCCGTCTGGCTCGCTGCTCAACGCCGGCGAGCTCGAGCGCGTCGTCGAGGTCGTGCGCCGGGTCTGCCCCAACTGCCCATGAGGGGCGCGCCTAAAAGGCCTCGCGCTCGGCTTCCATGGCCTTTTGTAGCTTTTGGATCGCGCGCGCGTGGATGCGGCATACCCACGACTTGGAAAAGCCCATCTGCTGGGCGATCTCCTCCATGCAGATATCTTTGAAATAGTAGCTGTGCAAGACGTCCTGCTCGTTGTCGTCGAGCATCTCGATGTAGCGATACAGCCGACTGGCCGCCTGGCGTCTTTGCATCCGGCGAGCCTGGGGGGCGCCCTCGTGGGCCTGCTCGCGTTGGAGGCGGCGCATCATGACGATCACGGCCGTGTCGCTGACGATGTCGGTCAGGTAGTTGACGCAGTCGTGGTAGGTCTTGGCCTCGGGGCGAGGAGCGTTGGCGAGCTGCTCGGACTCAAGGTGCTCGTTGATGTCGAGCTGCTCTTGGATCGCTGCCGCCTGCCGACGCGCCTTCAAGCCCCAACCCGCGCGCCGACAGGCGTCGAGGATCTCGCCGCGGATGCGGTAGAAGGCGTAGGTGGCGAACATCACCGAGTAATCATCGTCGAAGCGCTTGTGCGCCTCGAGCAGGCCGGTGTATCCGTAGGCGATCAAGTCCTCCAAGAAGACATTCGACTTGAGCTGGCGGTGGATGCGCTGGGCGATCTTGAAGACGAGATTGGAGAAGCGCGCGATGAGCTCCTCCTCGCTGAGATCGCTGCGGTAGATGCCCACCATGTCTGGCGGCTCGCGCGGTGGTGGATGTTCCCCCTTCATTACTCCCTCCCGGTTTTGTCTGGAAGCTCATGGCCCCAATCATCCTTGATTGTCCAGGCTTGCTAGGCGCCCAACAAAAGACGGAAGTTCGTCGATACAGCAGCGGCGAGCCAGCCAATGCTTCAAACAACAAAAAACAGCCCCACGCGCGCGGTGACGTACTGAAGTGGTCCACCCAAGCTAAACACAGCACCAAGGGCGGCAACATTTTTTGTGAAAACTTTTGTAAATTCCCCGCGCCGCTCGCCATGGTTGCCCTTCCGGCGCAAAATTCCTACACTGCACGCCATGCGCCGTCTGGACGGACGCATGGCAAAAGTGATCAGGAGCACCGCGTGGCTGAATTTGGGAGTTGGAGTGGAAGATAACGATCTGCAACTGGTCGAGCGCGCTCAAAAGGGCGATCGCGATGCCTTCAAAGAACTCGTCGAGAAGTACCAGCGCAAGGTCTACTCGATCTGCTTTGGCATGCTCAAGAATCCCGACGACAGCATGGATGTCAGCCAGGAGGTCTTCATCAAGGTTTACCGCTACCTTGAGAAGTTCAACCAGCAGTCGAGCTTCTATACCTGGCTCTACCGCATCACGGTCAATATGTGCATCGATCACATCCGCAAGAACTCGCGCATGCGTTCGGTGGACTACGACGACAGCATCGCGCGCCAAGACGACGTCGAGGGCGACGAGAACATCTTGCCCTCCACGCTGGGCATCAATCCCGACAAGGTTTACGGCCGAAAGGAGCTTCGCAAGAAGATGCTCGAAGCCCTCGAGACCCTCTCCGAGAAGCACCGCACGATCCTGATCTTGCGCGAGGTCGAGGGCCTCAGCTACGAGGAGATTGCCGACGTGCTCAATATCTCCAAGGGCACCGTGATGAGCCGGCTCTTCCACGCGCGTCGCTACTTTCAAGAAGCCCTCAAAGAGTATCTGGGTGACGATCTGAAAGTCAGTTGAGTGGGCCTGTTTTTTTGAATAGGCCCACACCAACGCCGTCTATCCTATCGGTTACAGACTCAACATTACCGAGCGGAGCGCACGAGCCATGACCTCGCAAGCATTGACACTATGGGAGCGCCAGATCCTGCAACGCCACTTTGACGGCGAGCTCGAGATGGCCGAACGCGCCCAGGCCGCCCACCTGCTCGAGAGCAAGGCAAGCGCGCGCGTTTTTTTGGCGGCCCTCGAAGAGCTCACGATCGCCGTTCGCGCCGCCGAAGAGGCCGCCTGGCAGAGCGCGCCCTCGCTCTCGAGCGAGGCCATCAGCGAGCTCGCCCACACCAGCGGCGAGCTCAGTGCGCTGGCCCTGGCCGATCTGGCACCCTTGCTCGAGCGCTTCTTTGATGGTGAGGCCGATCACGTCGAGGCCCTCGTTGTGGCCGCCCTGATCGAGGAGCGCGAGGACGTCGCAGCCTACCTCGAAGGCCTCGATGAGCTGCGCTCGGGACTTCGCGGTGCCCAGGCCGACATCACCGCAGGCGTCGATTTCGGCGGACTTTGGAGCGCGATCGATCGGCGCCTCGACCTGCAGGCCTTCGATGCCCAGGAGCACACCGTGCTCTTGTATCGTTTTCACGACAATCAGGTCAGCGCCAGCGAGCGCGCCCTGGTCGAGGCCTGGCTTGCAGCGGGCGAGCCGGCCGTGCTCACCACGATCACGGCGCTGGCCGAGCTCAACGTGGCGGTCAACGCCAGCGTCGAGCTCGCTCAGGAGCGCGCCGATCTCACCGAGCTGTGGACCGGCATCGAGGCCAGGCTCGACGAATCCGAGCCAAAGCAACTCCCGGCTGCCCCGGTCGTCTCGCTGGCCGCCGAGCGCGATCGCCGCCGCAACGTCACCCGCTCGCTAGGCGCGCTGGCTGCGGCGATCACCTTGCTGTTCATGGGCGGGCTGCTCGCGGATCGCTTCTTTCAGAGCGAGACGGTGATCATCAAGGAGCGCACCGTCGTGATCGTCGACAGCGTCGAGCATGCGCCGGGCGCGTCGGTCAGGATCAACAGCCCCGTCGAGCAGGCAAGTCACGACGGCGAAAGCGATTTTCCCACGATCATCTGGCTGCTCGATGCCGACGATGAATCACAAGACGGCGACGAGACCAGCACCAAGCGCAATGGTCCGATCTGAAACGGTTTCTACACTTGATAACAAGCGAATAGCTGCACGCTGATTGATAGCTCCTGAGGTTTTGACCATGTCGACGCTACGAAATTATATGATGATGGTCTTTGTGGTCGCCGGCCTCTTTCTCTTCAGCCAGCCGCTGGCCGCCGAGACGGTGACCGTGCAGGTACGCTCGATTGCCGCGAGCACACAGGGCACCTCCTTTGATGCGCGCCTCAACGATCTGCGCGCCAATCTCGATCGGGGATTCGCCAAATACACGAACTTTCAGCAAGTCGGGGTCAGCTCCTTTAGCCTCAACGTCAAGCAATCCCACGACGTCGCCCTGGTCAGCGGCGACGGCTTGACCATGACCTTCCACGGCCGCGCCGGTGACTTCATCAAGCTCGGACTGGCCATCGGCAGCAGGCTCAACACCACCTTGCGCGTCACGCCCGGCAGCACCTTCTTTCAGGCAGGCCTCAATTACCGTGACGGGATTTTGATTCTCGCCATCACGGTGCGCTAACGTTCTCGTTTCTGGACACTATCGAAATTTGTATGATAATGTTCCGAATCGTTCGTTAGGCCGTACCTCAACTTAGGCAGTCGCCAGGAATTCCCCACCCGATCCGCGTCGAGGGGAAAGTATTCGATGACCGACCAGAATCGAAAAACCTTACGTAGTTTCTATTGCCGCGACTATCTCTGGGATCTGTTTGAACAGATGGCCCAAGAGCTTGGTTGCTCCATGGACTATCTGATCAATGAGTCCATGCGCCTGTATGCGCGCAGTCGCGACTACGCTGTCACCAACGATCAGCCCGAGGGCAACGGCTATGCCCCCGGCGAGCCGGCCGGCTATGGCGGTCAGCAACCGATGGTCAACCGCGGCGCGCCCCAGCAGCAGCCCAATGTTGATCGCTTCAACGTCGGCTATGCGGGCAACGCCCAGAATCCGGGCGTGGAGCATCGCACCTTTGATCGCGTGCCCGCGGTAAGTGGCAATCGAGGACCGGCGCCGGCGCCTGTTGCGCCCTATCAACAGCCTCAACAGCCTCAACAGCCTCAGCAAGCTCAACGAGGACCCGGTGGACCACCGCCACCGCCGCCGCGCCCCGGCCCCAACTCGCCGACGGCCGGCTGGCAAGCCCAGCGCGGGCCGGCGCCCCAGCAAGCTCCACAGGCACCGCAAGCACCGCAAGCACCGCAAGCACCACAGGCACCGGCTTTTGGTGCTGAACCAGCCTATAGCGCCAACGCACGGCCAACGTTGTTTTTGACATTCAACAACAACCGCTACGTCATCGATAAAGAGAAGTTCGTCATCGGCCGCGGCAGCCAGCAGACCGATTTGACCATCCGCGACGGCAACATCTCACGCAAGCATTGCGCCGTGATCTTTCGCAATGGCCAGTTCTACATCAAGGATCTCGACTCGACCAACGGCATCGAATACCGCGGTAACCGCATCGAATCCAAGAAGATCGATGAGGGCGATGTCTTCTATCTTTGCGACTACGAGCTGCGCTTCTCTTACCGCGGCTGAGCTGTAAGGCCGTTGCCCAATGCTTCGCTGTTACGGTTTTGCCAACGCTCATGCATCTCACTCACAAGCTCGCCGACGACGTCATTCAGATCTCCCTGAGCAAGCCTGCGGGCCTGGCTCAGCCGGCCGGCCGGTCGAACAACGTCTACCTGCTCTTGGGCGAGGCCTGCGCGCTGATCAATGCGGGGCATCCCTCCCAGTTTCAGAGCCTGCTGGCGGCCATTCGTGAGGCTGGCATCACGCCCGCCCACATCGAGCGCGTCATCTACACGAGTTGGGATGTCGACATGCTCGCTGGTGCGAGCAATTTCTTGCAAGCCGATCACTTCGTGTTCAGCGCTGACATGGTCGAGCCCACCTCCCTGGAAAAACATGTCGATGCGCAGCGCGAGGCATTTCGGGCCACCGCTCGCCAGCTTCGCGACCACATTATCACAGCCGACGGGGCCGATCTGGGCTCGGTCGAGGCCTTCATCGCGGCCTACTATCCACCCGTCACCGAGCAGTTCAAGGGCATTCCGCTTCGCGGCGGTCACTTTGTTCGCGCAGGCAACCTCGAACTCGAGGTACTGGCGACCCCCGGTCCCACGGCCGGCCACGCCTGTCTTTACAGCGCGGATCGCAAGTGGTTGTTTTCAGGCAACTTTTCAATGGCCGGCTTGCCCGAAGAGATCGTCGAGGTGCAGGCCTATCTGATCGGCCTGGAGCGTTTGATGAAGCTCAGCGTCGAGCGTCTGCTTCCAGCCTTTGGCCAGGCCTACGAGCGCGGCAACTGGACGCTGGGCCGCGCGCTTCGCTTCATGAACCACTTTTTGAGCAGCGCCCCCTCGGCGCTCGTTCAAGGCCCCACGGTCCTTGAGTTCATCGAGCGAGATCTGGGCTACAGGCCCGACGATCTGGTCGAGCTCGTCTTTGCTTTTCGCAAATACCGCGCGCTCTTCGACGAGCTCGTGCGCACGCACAATATCGAGGCTCGCGGCATCGAGTTGGCGCGCCGCTACGGCACCGACATCGATGACCCCCGAGCAAGCATTCGGCGACGCTAAAAGGGGATGCGATCGTGCCAGGAGAGCAGACCACACACGATGCGATTTTTGGCGGCGAGGCGCTGATCGTCCAGCATCGCCACGGCTATCGTTTCGGCATGGACGCGCTCTTGCTCGCCACGGACCTGCCACCTTTTGCCCACGACGCAACGATCGTCGATCTGGGCTCGGGCCATGGTCCGGCCGCGATCGCCATCGCCATTCGCTACCCCCAGGCTCGCATCGTCGCCGTTGATCGCCAGAGCGCGCTGCTGGCCTTGCTCGAACAAAGCATCGCGCTCAACGCGCTCACCAACATCGACGTGCTCCAGGCCGATATCCGCGACTTTCGCACGGGCCTTGCGCCTCACAGTGCAAGCCTCGTCGTCTGCAATCCGCCCTATTTTCGCCCGGGAAACCAGCGCACCAGCGAGAGCCTCGAGCGCGCCGAGGCGCGCCACGAGCTCCACGGTGGGCTCGCTGATTTCATCGCTGCGGCGCGCTATGTGCTCGAGCCCGGCGGCCACCTCAAGATGATCACGCCGCCGACGCGCCTTGGCGAGGTCTATGCGGCCATTGACGCCACCGACCTTCGCCTCAAGAGCCTGCGCTTTTTTCACGCGACTGCGCAGCGCGAGGCCTACCTCGTCGAATACGTGCTGCGCCGCGGCGCCGTGGCCGACTTCGTCGTGCTCCCACCGCTGGTGATCTCGGATTCTGAGGGCGTCTATACCGCGGAGGTCGCCGCGCGCCTCGTCAAGAGGGTCGCGCCATGACGCCTCGCCAGCTCATCGCGCCGCTGGTCTTGGCGCTCGCGTTCGTCATGCTCGGCTGCGCCACCGGCCCACAGTTGCCCGCGCCGCAGCGCGCGCTTGGTGCCGGACAGCGCTCGATCGACAACAGCATTGCCCGGGCCTTCAGCGCCTCCGAGGCCGCGCCGCGCTATGTGCTGCGCTTGCGCCACAATCCGACGCGCAGCGACGTACCACCCTTTGAAGTCTACTCCCACGAGCGCTGGCTTCGCAGCTTCCTGGATGCCACGCCCGAGCTGCTCGCCCAGATCCAGGCCTTTGAGCAGCGCACGGCCCAGAGCGCACGCCTGGAGCACCTCGAGATCGAAGGCAAATTCTCCGGTCGTCGGCGCACTGAATCCGGCGCCCGCTTCCCGGTTTTCGTCATCGTCGATGTGCGCCAGTAAGCCAACACCACACGATTTCAGGGGGAAGTCAGTTCCCCGACCAATTCAAAGCGACCATAACCAACGCTTGTGCGCGCGCCGGCGCCAATCCACTCCAACGCCTCGACAAGCCAGGCGCGCGCCTGCTCGGCGTCGGCCAGGCTCTGGGCATCTTTGGGTCGGCTGGCCATGATTCCAAACTGAAAGTTCGTGGCCTGCGAGACGGCCACAAAGGTGGTCGTCTGCGGTGTGTTCCAGTCGGCCGGAACGGCCGCGCCTCGATAATAGGCCACATGATGGGGCGTGACGACGTCGAGCTCGAGCTGGACCGGAGCGGTGGGCAGGGCGTCGAGAAAGATCACGGCGCCGGTCTGCTCCGGGCTGCCAAAGACGCGCGCGACCAGAGCGGCGTCGGCGCTTTGCCAGCGCTCGGCCCAGGCGCGCGTGACTCCCTTGACGCTCGAGCCGGCCAGGTAGGGAACGCCCAGTGTAGGATGAAAGGCAAAACCGTTGCCGCTGGGGTGATCGCTGCCATGGCCGGGCAGAAAACGCGAGGTCGTGCACAGCGTCAGAGGCTCGGCGCCGCGCGCGCGCAACAGCTCAGCCTGGCGGCGCACATACTCGCCGATCAGCCTGGCATCGCCCAGCGCCTGGTGGACGAAGCTATCGAGCCAGTTGCGCCGGTGGGCATCGTCGAGCGTCCAGCGCCGCGAGGACGAAGTCTCCCAGGTCGCGCAGTACTTGTCGTACCACAGACCACTGTTGCTGACGGCCGGCTGATAGCGCGGCCGCTTGCTCTTTTGGCGAATCAAGTACAGGGGGCGCATGGCGTCTCAGGGCTTGGGCAACGATGCCAATTCGGTGTGACCAATGCGCAGCAGCTCATCGAGCCAGGCGCGCGCCTCGCCATGAGCTTGCACATATTGTTCTTGCTCGCGGCGCATGATCGCGTCGAGCAACACAGTCTCGCCACGATAAGGCGCGCGCTCATCGCGCCGGCACAGCCAGCTTTGCAGATCGTCGTACAAGATATAGCCGGGATGGCCGTGGCGCCCCGCGGCCTCAAAGAGCATGCCCGCGCAAGCCTGACCCAGTCCGAAGGCCATGATCGACGGCACCAGCCGGCCGGCCTCCCCAAGGTAGGCCTCGCGTTGCGCCGCGCCGCGCTCCGTCTCGCGCCTCAAGCCGCGGCGCACATGCTCGCTGCGCGCCTTCTCGACACTCTCTTTGTCACGCTTGGCAACAGGCATCTTCAATACTCACGATAAATGGCATGAAACCAACCGCGCCCGCTCGTCTCTTGCGCGCCGACCTGCAGGTAGGGATCGTCAAGAAGCGCCGCTCGCAGATCAGCATCGGCCTCGGAGAGCTGCGCATAGAAGAGCGTGTCCGCAGCGAGCACCTCTTCGTACCAGAGTTTCTCGCGAATCTTGACCGCGTTGAGGCGGCTACGCGTCGCAATCGGCACGGCGCAGCGCACGAACCAGGAAAAATCCTCGTCGTTGACCACGACGAGCTGCTCGCCAAGCCGGCTCCTTGTCTCCTCGTGGGCGACGAGCTGCTCGAGCGCGGCGGTGATCGCCCCCGCCACCTCGCCAACGATCTCGAAGTTGAGCTCTTCGAGAAAAAGCGCGCCGCCCCCAGCGTTGCAGAGCGCCTGCGCGCGGGCGAGCTTGATCGTCTTGAGCGCCTTTTTGACGTCTTTGCGATCGAGCGCCTCGGCAAAGCGCTTGAGCACGCCCGGGCATGTCACCCACATGTAGGCCTTCTCGAGACTGCGCACAGGCAGCAGCAAAAGCTGGACGCCGCCAACGCTTGCGCCGGCCAGGGCGCGCGCTTCGAGCGCTTCGTGCATGTCCGAAACACCCACACACGGCCATTGGGTAGCCTCCTCACGCGCGACACCGCTGTAGAGCGCATCGACGCTGGCATCGCACGAAGCGGGTCGAACATGGATCGAAGATTGGGCGAGCAGACCGAGGGCAAAGCGCGTCATCATAGGGTATGGCTTTTCAAGCGCGAAGCTCTCGCGCGACATCGAAACTTTCTACGGAACGCGAGGCGTCCAACAAGCGATCAAGAAAGCCGTGAATCGGCTCCCAGAGCGTCTCGTTGGTCTTGACCTCCACGCGGCTCTTCTTGCCGACGCTGACCTCCTCGCCATCGGGCAAAAAATCGGCCGGCAAGAATGTAACGACCGCCACCGGGCGCTCGTCGCTGACCTGATGGATATGGATCAACAGCGGACTGGCGCGCCGATCGACGTCGAGGCCGCTGGGCGTCACGCTGCTGCCCGTGCGAAGCGATGAAAAATAGTAGGATTGAGGAAGCCCAAAGACGATGCGCTTGGGATGGCCGTTGACCCGGCGCCCTTGCGTGGCGCTTTGCATCAAGTGGTGGTCGTCGCGAAAGTTCTTCTCGGCGCGCTGACCGAGCACCACGCCCTTCTTGCCCCAGCTTCGGTAGCGCATCATCTCTTTGCCGACGCGATCGAGCAGTTGCGCTGCGCTCTCGTTGTCGCCGCCTTGCAAGAGCACGACGCGGCTGTCCTTGGAGAAGGCGGTATAGGGCACGCGATTGCTGGCCGAACCGCTCGCGCCAAACAGTTTGAGCGCTTCGAGCTCGCTTGCCAGAGCCTCGAGCGTTTGCGGCGCCTTCCAGACGCGACCCGCGGGCGCGCGCAGCTCGACCAGCGTCAGGCTGCCAAAGCCGCGCCGTGAGCGTGCCCCGATGCCGCCGACCAGCCCAAGCAGCTTGAGGCTTTGTTCGAGCTCCTGGCAGATCACATCCTGCCCGTCTGCGCCGCGAACGAGCATCTTGACCGTAAACTCAAACGGCGCCGGCAGGCACGCCCGGCTGACCCGCAGCTCGGTGGGCCTTGCACCGCGTCGACCGCCGCTCTTTCCGGTGTCAACCGTCTCCCACAAGCCCGCGCCCAGATAGAGCAAACCCTCGCCACTTGTCTCGTCTTCGACCTCGATTGGCAAACAATCGCCACCCGAACAACTCTGCGAGAGGCCAGCCCCGAGGCGAAACAGCACCGCCGATTGGGCCGTGGCGTCACCAAAGATGCGCGCGCCCTCGCTTCGCACCTGATCCAGATCTGCAAAGCGCTGCCAGCCCATCGCGCGCCACCAAAAACGCAGCGCCCCTTTGAAGCCGGCCAGCCGCAACTCGGCGTTCACCTTGGCGCTGGCACCGGCCATGAAAACCGGGATCGTGGCTCGAAACGTTGCTTCGTATACTTTGGATTCTGCGCTCATTGAGACCTTGGCCAGCGTTGGCTTGCCCGCACATTTAGCCACAAACAGGGCGCTTACACAAAGCACTTTTCGCGTGGATAGGGCAGCTCAGCGCTATTGCCCCTTGCCGAGCTGCGTTTTGCGGTCGTGGCTGGCCGTCGCCTCGCCGTCGATCGGAATGGGATCACCGAGGTAGCGCGGGCTGCGTTTCAGCAGGTAGGAATCGGCCACGGCCATCACCCGCGCGACAAACTCGCGCCGGGCGTTGGCCCCCTCGTGCAGGTAGACGCGCCGATCTGCGACCAGACCCACGGCGTCAATGCCGGCGCGGCGCGCCAGAAATACCGAGCGGTGCTGATGAAAGCGCTGCGTGCACACGATCGCCTCGCGCACCTCGAAGATCTGGCGAGCGCGCTCCATCGTATCGAGCGTGCGAAAGCCCGCGTGGTCGAGAAAAACGTCTTCGACCGGCACATCGCGCTCGATCAGCCAGGCGTGCATGGCGTTGACTTCGTCGTAGCCGTGGCGGCCGTGATCGCCCGAGACCAGGATGCGTCGCACCTTGCCCGCGCGGTACAAATCGAGCGCCGCATGCAGCCTGTCCTGCAAGGCCGGCGACGGCGAGCCATCGGCATAAACGCGCGCGCCAAGCACGATCGCCGTCGGCCGGCTCGGCACCGCCTCGATCTGCTCGTAGATGAACGCCTGCGAATAGCGCTCCACCCACAAGGCGCTGCCCCAGCCAATACCGGTGACGGTGAGCACCGTGGCGAGCAGCGCGATCGCCCGCTTCGTGCGTCGCCTCATCGCCCGGTCTCCTCGAGCGCTCGGATGAAATCGTCGTCGAGCCCGGCCGCGCGCCGCGCCGCGACGTTGAGTTGCGGCCCGCGCGCGCGCACCGCATCGTTGTGGAAGGTGAGGTTTTGCACGTAGACCTCGAAGCTCGACTGACCCGCGCCCGTGTGTTGTTTAAGCCAATACGCCCCAAAGCCCACGTGGTGGATCTCGTCTTCGACGATCTGCGCCATGATCGCCGCCGAGCGTACATCACCGACACGCGCAAACGACTCCTCGAAGTGCGGCGCATGGTCGAGGTTGCTTTGCTCGAAGGTCAAATTCATCGCGCACACCCACTGCAAGGGCGTCGTCAGACTCTGGGCGCAGCGCCAGAAATGGTCGTTGACCGCCAGATCCCCAAAGCGCGCGCCCAGCTCAGCGATGCGATCGACGTACAGGCTCAGGTGGCGTTGCTCGTCGACGATCAAGCGCACCAATCCGGCACGAAAGGCCGCCGGCGCCTGCGGATAGGCCAAGAGCGCCCAGGCCATCAGCTCGACGGCCATCAACTCGTGGTTGGCAAAGGCGTGCAGCACGCGCACGGCCATCTCCGGCTGGCCCAACGTATCCGGGTGGGGCAGGCGCTTTCGCCGCCGCTCGCTCTTGGTCGCGATCTGCAGCTCCACCGG
>JACCWM010000082.1 GCA_013697635.1 Lujinxingiaceae bacterium
CATGACGTCGCGCTCTTGCTCGAGGCGCTCGCCCACCGCATGTCCCTTGCGCTCGAGCGTGGAGCGAGAGAAGCCGCGAATCGCAAGCTTTTTCAACACGGCCTCGGCTTCGCGCGAGGTCGTCAGCGCAAGCAAAAATCCTGTCAGGGAGGCCGCCCCCGGCGTCAGATCCTCGAACAGGCCGCAGCGCAGCTGTACGGGCGCAAGGGTGGGGCCGTTGTGCACGCCAGCCTGGCGATACAACCCGCGCATCAAAGTTCCACACCCAAAGGGCGTATAGACCGCAGTGGGCGAGCGCTCGATGAAGTTGAAGAGTTTTTGGCCATAGCGCACCTGAGGCGCGCTGCTGTCCGCCGCGCGGACAAGCTCCAGCTCGGCTTGAACGCCAAGCTCCATGACCCGCTCCATCAGGCCTTTTTCCAGCTCGGCGAACGTGGTCGGAGTCATCGCGCTTTTGTGGGTCTTGGCCTTCGCAATATGCTCGAGCAGGCGTTGCAACGCTCCACAGAGTTCGGGAGCACCGTTGACAAGATCGAGAAGTTCGGGCGCAATGGCAGACATGGGGCATCCTTTTGGGTTGGGGTTTTCGCAGACAGCAACCAAGAGGCTCAGCCCCTAATTTTTTTCTGTCAACCCCGCTCTCGCCCACCATCCATCAGCTCAGCAGCTGATCCACACCCGATCCACACCCGTTGATCCTTCAACCACAGGGCCTGATGCTGAGCCGCTGGACATGATGACGAGGTCTGAGTTAGCAACCAGACGGAGTGAGCAAATACAACAGTAGGAGACGCGCCATGGATCACTACACCGAACACTCCGACTCGCCAACGCGCCTCGAACTGGTCAACCAGGCGGGCCTGCCCGCCTTGAAGATGCGTGCGCTGGGCACGCTAGCCGTGTTGGCCGTGCTCGCCCTGGCGATTCCCATGCTCATGAGGGTCGAGCCCCAGGAGCGCCTGGCGCTCGTAATCGTTTTGCCAGCGCTGATCGCCTGGTGCGGTTTCGTGCTCTATGGGCTTCAACGGCGCTACCCGGCCCACGTCCAAAGGCTGCGCTTCGACGCCGTCACCCAAAACCTGACTGTGCACCAGAGCGGCCATTGGTTGTGGTTTCCCAGGACCTTGACCTTCAAGTTGTCGGAGTTTTACGCGCTGCTTGTCCGCGTCGGTGCCGAGAAGGCCGGCGGTGAGCAGCCCCTGCTCGATGTGCGCCTCGAACTCTTCGCCGATAGCATGCACGTCGTAACGTTTGGACCCCTGCGCATCGAGGCGATGGACCGTCGCGACGAATCGTTGGATTTTATCTTTCGTTTGGCCAGAGCGATGGGATGGCAAGGATACCGCCGTATCCACGACGATCTGCGCTTTCTCAGCGTCGAGCTTTGTCCGCAACAGCCCGCCGGCGGGCAGGTCGTACCCGCCAGCACGCAGCCCATGGATTACGCCGCGCTCGGTCCACAAGAGGGCTTTCGCGAGCCGTCGCAGGCGTTGGTAGCCTTTAACCGTGAGTCGTTTTTGAGCAGCCCCTACAGCGTCAAGGACTGGGAGCCTGGACGCCGCGTCGAGATCGAGCGCCATTTCGCACGCATGGATTCGCCCGGGCGCGAGGTGCTCATGCAATGCATACTGCTGCCGGCCTGCGTTGTCCTGGCCGTTAACTTGGCCTATCTGCTCTATGTGGGAAGGCTCGGCCTGCCCGAGTTCCTCTTGTGGACAGGCATTTTCGTGGTGCCAGCGGTCTGGATTTTCACGTCGACGATGGCTGCGCGTACCTCGCGCGCGTGGCGCTGCGTCCTCGACTTTGAGCAGGGTGTGGCATGTCTCGAGTTCGGCAAGCGGGTGGAAAACGTTGCGCTCGACGCGATCGATGGCGTCACACTGCACGGGCGCACGGTCAGCCCGCATCTGAAGCCCAGCTACGCGGTCGATTTGAGCCTGCACCACCAGGGCAAGCGCACGCTGATCTATGCGAGCACCGAGCAGGCAACGCCCGGCCAGCTCTACGAGCACAGTCTTCCGATGGCCGTCGAGCTTGCCCGCGCCCTTGAGGTGCCCTGGTTCTGGGAAGAGTTCTCCGACTGACGAACCGTGCGCCGAAAATCGTTCGCTGGAAGCTTGCCCAGGGTGACTCCTTGCCTGCCCGCGCGCGTTGATTTATCCTCGCATACATCCAACCCGCATTTTTGGGTCACATCTCCAATTGAAGTACGTGCTCGAGGAGTCACCATGTCCGCATGGCTGCGTCGTATCTCACCTGCTGTGGTTCTGCTCGCCCTGTTGTTCACCGTCGCGTGCAACGGGGGTAATACTGAACACACAGAGCTGGATGCGTCGGACGGATCGGTGCAGGAAGAGCCGGATGCGTTCGACGGCTCCGTGCCAGCGGAGGTGAAATGGTTGATGGTCTCGGCCGGTGAGCACCACAGTTGCGCGATTCAAACCGTTGGCACGTTGTGGTGCTGGGGCATTCGTGATCGTTTAAGGATCGAAAAACCGGCGCCCTCGGCATAAAAAAGGGCCATCGCACCTGTTATTGAGGTTCTCGAAAACCTCAACAACAACAGGATCTTGCGATGACCCTTCGACTTGATAGTCCCATATTCAACGCTTTGAAAGCCACACTTCATCCCGCCCTGATCGATGGTTTTGCAAAACTTGAGGGCGTCGTGACCCGTCAGCGCAAGGTCGACATGGTCGTCCTGGTTTGGACTGTCGTGCTCGGCTTCTCTGGCGGGTCGCGTCGGACATTGACCTCGCTTCGGCGCACTTATGAACAGATGGCTGGCCATACCTTGAGCGCAAGCTCTTTCCAGGGGCGCCTCACGCCCAGTTTTACCGCTTTGATCAGGCGCCTGATGTTGTATTTGCTCGACGAGAAGCGTGAGGCGGCTACACCCAAGCTGACCGAGGCCATCGGGCAGTTTCGCCAGCTGCTCGCCCTGGACACGACCATCTTGCAACTGCACGCCATGCTCAGCAAACGTTTGCCTTCCACCCAGCCTAACCAGGCGGCGGCCAAGCTCCACGTCGTCTACAACGTTCTCGACGCCAAGCCGCAACAGATCAAGAT
>JACCWM010000089.1 GCA_013697635.1 Lujinxingiaceae bacterium
CTTGGCCTTCGCAATATGCTCGAGCAGGCGTTGCAACGCTCCACAGAGTTCGGGAGCACCGTTGACAAGATCGAGAAGTTCGGGCGCAATGGCAGACATGGGGCATCCTTTTGGTTGGGGTTTTCGCCGGCAACAACCAAGAGGCTCTGCCCCTAATTTTTTCTATCAACCCCGCTCTCGCCCACCATCCATCAGCTCAGCAGCTGATCCACACCCTATGGGTTCTCGTCATCAGCCTCGCTACGTCTGGCTGCATCTTTGGTTACGAAGAGCCCACGCCGAGCGGCGTCACAAGGCCAGACATCGGTGCCGACGTAGGCACCGCCGATGTCGTGGACGACGCCTCCACCGATGCCAGCGACAGGGACGCGAGCACGCGCGATGCCAGCGAGCGTGACGCGACCGCGCGCGATACCAGCGATCGCGACACGCTCAAAGACGACGCCTCCACCGATGCGGACACAAGTGAAGACACAAGTGAAGACACGACGCCGTCGCCCACTCTCAACGCGCCACAAGGCGTGGTCGCGACCCAGGGAACTCTGAGCGAAGCCGTCGAGGTGAGCTGGCAAGAGGTGAGCGGCGCGCAATACTACAAGGTGTACCGAGACGGCGACTTCGCCGGCAGCGTCACCGGGCCGCCCTATAAGTACAGCGACGAGGGCGCGAGCGCCTCGCTGCCGGGCGCGGCCTCAGAACTCGAGGCGTCGACGAACTTGACCGACGGGGTGCATCTCGAATGGAGCGCCGCGGAGCTCGTGCCCGCACCGACGCACAGCTACAAGGTCGTCGCCTACGATGTCGACAACCAACACGGCCCGGATTCGGAGCCGGCCAAAGGCTTTCGCCAGGCTTATCCGATTGCGGACTACGTCCTCGAGTTCCGCGCCGATCCGGAAAAGCCAGCCATGGCAGACGCTGGCTACCGAAACGCTGAGCGCGGCGACGCTGACCTACCTCGACAAAAGCGCACCAAGGCCGACGATTATGCCCGGCGTCGCCACCGCCAGCGAGGGTACATTCGATGCCCACGTCGCGTTGGCCGCGCAAGGCGCGCAGACCATGCCCGCCCCGCAGCTCGACTACCGCGTCGTCGCGCGCGACACGGTCGCGCAGGCCGGCCCCGCCTCGGAGTTGGCGACTGGCCAGCGCGCGGCCGGCGCTTTGAAGGACTTCCAGTGGGAGCGCTCGTCAGCCGGCCAACCTACTGTTTTTCAACTTCTGATCAACGCCACCACCACGACTCACGAAGACTCCGCGAGCATCGCGGCCGGCGAGGAGCGCTATTACCGCATGTCCCTCGAAGCCGAGGGAGTCGAGGGCATCGCGCGCACCGAAGCCGTGCTCGGCTACCGGCGGCTCGCCCCAACCGTTGCGACCAATGCGCAATCGGCGCTCACCCACAACTCAGCCATTCTGCACGGCGAACTGCTCAATGCCGGCAAGGCCGCGGCCACCGAGGTGGGATTTTGCTGGGGCACGAGCCCTGATGAAGTGCTCGCCAGCAGCGACTGCGGCGTGGCCGCCATCGCGCCAAGCGCCGGTGCTTTTTCATTAACGGCCACCTCATTGGAACCGAACACCGTGTATTATTTTCGTGCCCGCGCGCTCTCGGCCGGGCCCATTGTCTACGGAGAGACCGTGGAGTTTCGCACCCACGTCGCCGCCCCGACCAATCTTCAAGCGACCACAAACCGCAGCGACGGTGTCAACCTGACTTGGAACGCTTCACCTGGCGCTTCAAATTACGTCATCTACCTGCAAAGTGGCCAAGAGCTTGGCAGCACGGCCGGGACCACGTATCTGCACTCGACCAACAACGGCGGCACGATCGTGCCGGGTGTAATCCGCGCAAGCCTCGGCACGTTTTTGGACAAGATCGCCCTGAGCGTGACACCCGCCACCGGCGTGCCTGCACCGGCACAGCAGTTTTATGTCGTCGCGCTCAACGGGGCCAACGTGCCCAGCCCACAGTCCGATCTGGCCACAGGACAGCGCACCGTGGGCACGATCAGCCGGCAATGGCAGCACAAAGCCGAGGAAGAGCCCGATAACTTCAGCGAGATCAGCACCACCACCGAGCTGGTTCTAGACCATAGCCCGACAACGGGCGCCAGCGGCAGCCGCAACTACTACCGCGTTCGCTATCAGGCACCTGGCGCAACAAGCGAGGCGTTGACCAACGTCGCGGCCGGCTACCAGGCCGTGGCGGGCGACGCTGCCAAACACTTCTGGGTGCCCAACGGCACGGTCAACGCCATGGCTCGAGGCACCGACACCCTGTATTTAGGGGGCGAATTCGACTATGTGGGCCCCTACACCGGCGCGATAATCCGGCTCGACAGCAGTGGCCAGCGCGTGGCCGGCTGGCCCGAGATCAACGGCGTCGTCCATGCCGTCGTCAGCGACGGCGCCGGTGGCTGGATCATCGGCGGCCTCTTCAGCGAGGTCGGCGGCTTCTCACGCCAGAATCTCGCGCGCATCCGCAACGACGGCAGCGTCGACATCGCATGGAAACTACCGGTTAACGGCGCAGTACACGCGCTCTTGATCCACAACAACCTGATCTATGCCGGCGGCAGTTTTAACGTGGTCGGCCTGCAACAACGCAATGGACTGGCGGCCTTTAACACGAATGGCACCCTCACCACGTGGAACCCATCGGTGTACACAACCGAGCCGGGTGGCGGTAGGGCCGCAGTTCTGGCGTTGGAGGCCATTGGTAATACCATTTACGTCGGTGGCGGCTTCGACGACGCCCAGGGCGCGGGCAACGATCTGCCGGTCTTTGCCCGCGCCAATATCGCCGCCTTTGACACCAGCGGTGCTCTGCAACCCGAGAATCCGGGAATTGTCGGTACGGTTCACGCCATCAAGGCGCTCACCAGCTCCAGCATCGCCGTCGGCGGCTCCTTTACAACGGCAGGCGGCCAGGCACGCCAGAACTTCGCGGTATTCAACGCAAACCTCGTCCTTCAAGCCTTTAATCCGAGCTTTGCCAAGGGCATTTTTGCGATCGCGACCACCGTGGACAGGATCTATATTGGCGGAGCATTTAATCAAGTCACCATCAATGGCACGACGAGCACCCGTGAGAACATTGCGGCCTTCTCCCGCGACGCCAGCCCCGTCTTGCTCGAGAGTTGGAAGCCCAACATCCAGGGCACGGTCCATGTGATCGCCCCGTACGCCGACCAGATCCTCGTCGGTGGTGACTTCACGGCGATCGTTGTGGGCGCGACGATGTACAACAGAAACCGCCTGGTCGCGCTCAGCCAATCGACCGCTGAGCCTACCTTCTGGAATCCAGGCGCAGGTCACACCGTGCACGCGCTGGCACGCGACGGCAGCCAGGTGCTCGCTGCCGGTCGTTTCAACAGTGTCGGTGGACAGACCCGCAAAAACCTCGCCGCTTTGGCCGTCTCCGAGAGCTTAATCACTCCCAATAGCTTCGAGGGCGAGTTGCTCGATTGGAACCATCCGACCAACGGACCGGTTTACGCGCTGCAGTATCAAGGCGGTGCACAGCAGGTGCTCTTTGTCGGCGGCCAGTTTACTCAAATCAGCGGCTCGCCACGCACGAACCTCGCGGCCTTCTCGACAACTGGTCTGCGCCCCTGGAGCCCCTCGGTCAATGGCTCCGTGCTTGCCCTGGCTTTGCATCCCTCGCAAAGCACACTCTATCTTGGCGGGCTCTTCACCCAGGTCCAGGGGCAAGCCCGCGGCAAACTCGCCGCGCTGTCTTCCACCACGAGCAACGCGGTGAGCTTGCAAACGTGGGCGCCGAGCCTGGAGCCGGCCAGTGGGGCCGCTGCCTATGCCCTGTACGCCAACGCCAATGACGTCTACATCGGTGGTAGTTTTTCGAGTATCTCCCTGTCCACGGGCGTTGCAATAACCAAGGCCAACCTGATCGCCGTCGGCCACAATAATGTGGTCACCAGCCTCACCCCGACGCCCAATGGTCCGGTTTGGGCGATCGTGCCCTCCGGAACCAATATCCTCATCGGTGGCAACTTCACCAACCTCGGCACAAGCCCCAAAAACTATTTTGCCCGCTTCGACACCACGGGGGGCGTGCCCGATGGATTTGGCCCCTCCGCCAACCAACCGGTTCATGCCATCGCGCGAGGCACCAGCGTTACCTACCTTGGTGGCGCCTTCTCGACGCTCGCCACGTTGACCCGAAACCGCATCGGTCGCATCGACGCCAGTGGTGGGGTCGAAACCTGGAATCCTGACATCGGCACCGGCGCTTTCGAGCCCGTCCTCGATCTGCTCGCCGGCCCCGACTACATCTACACCGGCGGCGCCTTTACCCGCACCGGGCGCACCTCCCACAGTGGCTTTAGCGCGCTCTACCCCTGAGCCAATCCCAAGAGATGGCTAGGCTTTGGCGCAGCCGGCCGCCAGGGTCGGCTGCCCTGAGGTGCCGACGGGTCGCGATCGCCGTCTGCATGCCAACGTCGGCCGCCGGTGAGGAATTGAAAGAAAGGCCGCTCTCAATCTCCTTTGCCGCGAACTTGTTTATCGGCCAAATATTGCGCCCGATACATCTGCAGCTCTGGGTCGCTGAAGTTCGGCAGGCTCTGCTCGGCGATCGTGCGCGCAGCGTCAGAATTTGCCGGAGCGCCGGCTGCGCAGCCAGCAATGCTCATCGCCGCGAGGGCGGCCGTGCGTGCTAGTCGTCCTCTGGATCCAAGAGCTCGGCGAGCTCGGCGAGGCCTTCGGCGAGCAGGGCGTGGTCGGCGCGGCTGGCCGCAGCGCGGGCGGTGGTGCGCGGGTCGAGGCCAGCGGCCTCCCAGCGCCAGAGCGCGGCCAGCTCGAGCACAGCGGCGCGGATGCGCTCTTGGGTAGTCTTGCCGACGCCAGGCAAGGCGGCTAACGCGCGGTCGGTGGCGGGCAGATCACCGAGTTTGAACGTCGCCGGTCTGGCGTGCAGCGCTTGGAGGCCACGTTCGATACGGTTGAGATCGCCGGTCTTCATCGGCAGATCCGTGAGCGCAAGCGCGTAGAAATTGGCTACCATGGCCCGTTCGGCAAAACCCAAAACGTCGATGTACTTCATGAAGTTCGTATCTCGGTCAGCCATGTAGTGCACCCAACGTTGCTCGAGCACGTAGGCTTGCCAGGCCTGATGAAGGACGACGTCGTCGCTGCGACCGAGGGCCTCGTCGATCGCGGCCAACCGGTCGAGTCCGAGTCGCGCCAAGGTGGCGGTGTCGAGCAGCAACAACGCCAAAGGACGGCGTTGCAGTACACGAAGATGCTCGATTTGCGGCTCGGGCGCACAGCGCAAAAAGGTGCGCACCTCGTCCGGGACGAATTTATCCGCCCAGGCGTCGCGCTCAAAGTAGGGGGCCATGACCGTTTCGAAGGCTTCGACCATGGAAGCGTCGAAGGCTTCAAACGCAGCCGGGGTGGACAGCGCGAGGAAGTTCAAGGTGAGTTGCTCGCTGTCGGTGACACCGCGCAGTACGCCCAACTGCTGGACGATCTCGACAAAGACATCGGAGGCCGACGGCTCACGGTAGACCGGGTTGAAGCGTCGCCCTGCGCTACCGTACTGGGCATTGGGATCGGCGGCCGAATAGATCAGATCCCATTCGAACTCACGGGCGAAGGTAGCGACATCCTCGATTTCTTGCCATTGCAGAGCGATCCCATCGAGGTCCCAGCGCGCGCGCGCTGAGAGCCCCTCGATCGCAAACAAGACCGTCCAACGCTTCCATTGCACCGGAATACCGACCAGCGCCGAATGATCGCGGTCGGTCGCCGCACGCGCCACCGTCGCGTCGTAGGGCAAAAAATGTTCGCTGGCCGGTCCAAAGATGGTGTGTGTCATGCCGGGACCACTTGGCTGGCTGGTCGGATGATTACACCAGGCCTCGTAGGGTCGGCTGGTGAGTTGCACGAACAGCGCAAGGCTCACGGGATCGCGGGCGAGCTGCGCGCGGATCGCCCGCGCCACGAGCGGGTAGTCGTAAAAGAGTTCCCCGCTGGTGCCCAGCACGGCCAGGGGTATGATCACGTTCTCCAACCGGTCGTCGGGCAAACGCCGTGCTTCGATGTCGAGCTCGCTGAGTACATCGGCCATATAGTCGATGCGGTACTTGCTGCGAAGAAGCTTGAGCACCAAGGCGCAGGCCGCCAGCACGGCGTTGAGGGCACGTTCAAAGTCGCTACGCTCCCGCGCGTTCATGGCCTGCTGCTGCTTGCCGCGTGGGCGCTGGGCGAGCACGGGCAACGGTTTGGCCATCGGCTGTGCCGCGCTCGTGCTGCGCACGGCATCCTGGTCTTTGGCCAGGCAGCAGCGCTTGTACTTTTGTCCGCTGCCACAGGGGCAAGGTTCGTTTCGTCCGGTCTCCGCGGCCATTCGTATTTACTCCGAAGCTGAGGCGATCAATGGCTTAACGCTCTTGCGCCCGTTTGCGCGCACATTGCCGAGCAGCACGCCTAACATAATCAGTGGCCCGCCTACAATCAGACGCGTGCTGGGTACCTCGTCGATGAACAGCCAGGCGATCAGGGCCGACATCGGGGGCACGAGCAAGAGCATCTGGGCGGCGCGGCCGGCCGGCAAGATCGCCAGCGCCACGTTGCTCAGCCAGTAGCCCAGGCCGATCGGGATTATGCCCAGATACAGGCCGACCAGCCAGGCCGTCGGGCTCATCAGGCGCACCTCGGCCCAGGCCCAGGGCGCATAGACCAGCAGCGGCAGGCAGCCGGCGATCGTTGCGTAGACGGCAAAGTCGATCGCGCGGTAGCGCTCGAGCAGGCCTTTGCTCAAGACCATGTTGGCGGCGGCGCACATCGCTGCCAGGAGCACGAGCAGGCTGCCCAGTCCGATGTTCGCGTCGCCTCGCGACAGGCTCATAAAGCCCACGCCGGCCATACCGATCGCCAGCCCGACGATCACGCGCGCGGAGATCTTCTCGCGCAGATAGCGCGCCGCGAGCAGCGAGGTCCAGATCGGGATCGTGGCGATGATGAAGCTCGCCTGGCCGGCCTTGATATGCGCCGTGCCCAGGTTGAGCAGCAGGTGGTAGATCGTAAAACCAAACAAGGCCGCGGCGATCAAACGGCCCAAATCCTCGCGCCGAGGCAGGCCGATGCGACCGACAAGGCCCACGACGAGCAGCGTGCAGGCCGCGATCACCATGCGCAGCACCGTGAGCGACATCGGCGAGATCTCGCCCAACATGAAGCGGATCCCGGCAAAGGCCGAAGCCCAGATCGACATGGTGAAGACGAGCAAGCCGTAGGCAAAGAGCGCGCGGCGAAGCGTCAGCTCGGCTTTGGGAGGGGGGCGTACAGCCATAGAGTTCGTGCCCGCGCGCAGGCGGCCTTAGAAGGAGAAGGCGCCGTGAAGCTCTTCGAGGCCAGGGGTGCCCGGCGGATTGGGCAAAAAGCGCAGCTTGGGATACTGCTGCTTGCAGTAGTTGATCGCCCAGTCATTGCGAAACAAGATCAGCGGCAGGCCGTCGCGGTCGATGAGCACCTTGGTGTAGTCCGCCCGGTTGAAGACGCCCTCGTCATAGCCCTCGCCCTCAACCCAGCGGGCATGGCGAAAGTTCAAGGGCCGAAGTGTGACGATCACCTTGTACTCGTGCTCGAGGCGAAACTTGAGCACCTCGAACTGCAGCATGCCAACCGCGCCGACGATCGCGTCCAGATCGCCTAATTGGGGCTGGCGAAAGACCTGGATCGTGCCCTCTTCGGCGAGCTGATCGAGGCCCTTGTTGAGCTGCTTGCGCTTGAGCGCGTCGCGCACCTCGACCACCGAGAAGTGCTCCGGGCTAAAGCGCGGAATATCGGTCTCCTCCACCGGCGAGCCGGTGTAGAGCGTGTCGCCGATACGAAAGTTGCCCGGATCGTAGAGGCCGATGATGTCGCCGGCATAGGCCTCCTCGACGATCTCGCGCTCAGCGGCCATGAACTGCTGGGGGAAGGCCAGCTTGAGCGTGCGTCCACCGCGCACGAGCTGGGCCTGCATGTCGCGCTCAAAGCGCCCGGAGGTGATGCGCACAAAGGCCAGGCGATCGCGGTGCGCCGGGTTCATGTTCGCCTGGATCTTGAAGACAAAACCCGAGAAGTCCGTACGCGTCGGATCGAGCTTGGCCGCGGTCTGGGCTTCGGCCGGCGAGGGCGCCATCTCGACGAAGGCACTCAGAAAGGGCCCGATGCCAAAGTTGGTCATGGCGCTGCCAAAGAACATCGGGCTGAGCTCGCCACTGCGCACGCGGGCGAGATCAAAGGGGTCGCCGGCGATCTCGAGCAGCTCAATGTCGTCGACGAGCTGCGCGTAGCGCTCCGGGCCGAGCAAGCGCTCGATCTGGGGATCGTCGATGTCGATCATGCGCTCCTCGACCACCGACTCGCCGTGGGTGCCCTCGGAGTCGAACATGATCACTTTCTTGAGGCGGCGATCGTAGATGCCCTTGAACTCGCGACCGGCACCGATCGGCCAGTTGATCGGGCAGGCCCGGATGCCGAGCACCTGCTCGAGCTCTTCCATCAGCTCGAGCGGCGGGCGGCCGAAGCGGTCCATCTTGTTGACGAAGGTAAAGATCGGCAGCTTGCGCATGCTGCAGACCTTGAAAAGCTTGATCGTCTGCGGCTCGACGCCCTTGGCCGAGTCGATCAGCATCACGGCGCTGTCGGCCGCGGCCAGCGTGCGGTAGGTGTCCTCGCTGAAGTCGGCATGGCCGGGGGTGTCGAGCAGGTTGACCGCATACTCTTTGTAGGGAAACTGCAGCACCGAGGAGGTCACCGAGATGCCGCGCTGCTTCTCGAGCTCCATCCAGTCGCTGACGGCATGCTTGGCCGCGCGGCGCGACTTGACGCTGCCGGCCAGATGGATGGCGCCGCCGTAGAGCAAAAGCTTCTCGGTGAGCGTGGTCTTGCCGGCGTCAGGATGCGAGATGATCGCAAAGGTGCGCCGGCGATCGACCTCGCGCGTCATCTGTTTGGCGGAGACAGGCAGACTCATAGGACACAATCCAAAGCTTTGAATGAAAGATGACGCAGGCCCCGGTGAGGCATGCATTCAGTGTGGGTTTCATGCCCGAAGAGGGTCGGTAAATCAAGACGTTTGAATGGGATGTGCCATTCCCTTGGGCGATTTGCGGCTTATGTTCTCTTGCTAAATATCGCAATTGAGTGTCTCCCAAAGACAAAAGGTGGCCCGACATGCGTGCACTGGTCTGGATTTGCAGTTGTTGTTTGCTCTTGAATGCGTGCACCTCGAATCCGGGCGCTGATCCGGCGGATGCCGGCAGTGACTTGCAAGACGACACACCGCTCGTGCTGTCCGACACAACCGGCCCAGACACAACCGGCCCAGACGTGTTCTTGGCCGACACCAACCCGACGCCGGACATCACCACGTCCGACGTCGCGCGCGACAGCCACCAGCCGAGCGACGTCGGCGGCGAGCTGTGCGAGCTCTACAGCGAGCCTGGGCCTTATGTCGTTGGCATGAGCACTATTGAGCTCGACGGCGCCAGCTTGGAGATCTGGTACCCGGTCGATCGCGGCGACGAGCTTGGCGCAAGCCGCGCACGCTACGATTTACGCGATTGGCTGCCTGACGACGCGCGCGCCATGCTCAGCGGCTCCGATGCGCTCACGCGCACCATGGATGCCTACCGCGACCTCGCGATCAGCGACGCGGGCCCGTTTCCCGTCGTTCTCTTCAGCCACGGGCTGGCCGGCTACCGCATGCAATCGAGCTTTCTCACCGTGCATCTGGCCTCCTGGGGCTTTGTCGTCGCCGCCCCCGACCACCGCGAGCGCGGCCTGGCCCAGATCGTCACCCACATCGGCCCCTCGGGTGACAACGCCCTGGCAACGCTTCGCCAAACCCGTGACCACCTGGAGAGCGAGAACGAGCGCTCGGCGAGCCGTCTGTTTCGAAAGCTCGATCTGGGCCGCCTGGCCGCCATCGGCCACTCCGACGGCGCCCGCGCCGCGCTCGCGCTCGGTGCCGACTCCGAGATCTCCGCGCTCGTCGCCCTGGCGCCAAC
>JACCWM010000098.1 GCA_013697635.1 Lujinxingiaceae bacterium
AGATCTGGCTCGTCGTCTTCCAGTGCTGCTGCAGCTTGACGGCAAGCCAGCTCTGAAAATCGCGCATGAACTCGCCGAGATTCATCCGGGGTGCGCGACAGAGCAGGTGGAAGTGGTTTCCCATGAAGACAAAACCCATCAGCTCGATGCCGTGCTTTGCCACCGCGCGCGTCAAACACCCTAAAATGAGCGCGTTGACCGCAGGGCCGGGGCGCAACAAGTACATCTCGTCGATGCAGCGGTTGGTCACAAAGTAGACGACGTCCAATCTTTGAATGCGCAGCCTGCGAGCCATCGGCCTTCTCTCGTTTGATTTCGAGAGCATGACACGCCCGCGGCTTTCGACTTTCGCGGCAAGAGCTCGTCTGGTTAACCTCGCCCTCACGTCGGCGATCAAGCCTGCCAGTATAAACACTTGTTCAGCAGGTCAAGCCGCGCGACGAAAAAAAGTGAAAACGGCGCGCTCGGCCAGCGTGGGTCTGGGTTGTCGGGGGGCCAGGGCAGCCGACTATGCCACCAGAATTTATATACGTCGCGACCCAATTTGCTACAGCAATATCTGGTTGCACTCCCTGGCCTCTTGGGCGCTAAGCTCTATACCGAGATTGGTATCGCTGGGGCGACCTGGTAATTGACCCACAAGCAATAATTGGAACACGATGAGGGTAATGATGGATAACGATCAAAGAATTCGACGTAACGCTATCCGGGCAATGCGGGCCGTGGCGGCGGGCGCCCTTATTTACGCGGGGCTCTCCTGTGGACTCGTCGACAACATCACGCCATGCGACAGTAAGGAGGCCGACGGCGAGTGTCCGAGGGGGTGTACTGCCGTGCTCGACGTGGATTGTTGTCATGAAGCCGGTGGGTGCTGGGAGGACGGGCGATGTAATTTCACGGGATGTGCCATCCCAGGTCCCTTCGTCCCACCGAAGATGGCCGCCGCGTGAAAGCCATCTTGAGTCTGAAGCCGGGACCGACATCGATCGCCGCGGTTCATAAGCTTATCATCCGGTCCATGCATCGGGGCGACGCCGCCGAGGCGCCGGAGCGACGCGAGGACGACGTCTTGTCGCGGGCCTACCACCCTCAGGCCATCGCCGTGGCGGTCAACACCTGGCGCGGCCGAATGATCCACGAGCACGAGAGCGCGGCGGTCTTTGCGGCGATTGTGCCCCAGCTCATGGAGGCCGGGGCGACCATCGACTTCAAGACCACCGTTCTGCGATGTGCAATGGACGAGTTCCGACACGCCGCGCTCTGTGAAGAGGTGGTCGAGTTTCTGGGCGGCCCGGCGGGGGCGGAGATCGAGCTCGAACTTGAGCCCGTGCCCTGGCACGATGACTGTAGCCCCCGGGTCGGAGCGCTTAGAAATCTGCTCTTCGCGTCGCTGACGGAGACGATCTCGATGGGCCTGCTCATGGAGGAGCGAGAGCGAGTCCAGGAGCCCTATATCGCCCGGGTTCTCCAACAACTCGCCGCCGACGAGTCCCTTCACGCCCGAGTGGGCTGGACCTACCTCGCTGCGCTTCATGAAGAACTCACGCAGGTGGAGAGGCAAGCCATGCGCGACTACATGCCGGTGGCCCTGGGATATTTAGAGAAATGTCTGCTCGAGGCGATGCCTCTGAGTCCGGGTAACGAGCCGCCACTGGATGTGATGGCGGATATTTTTGCCCTGGGTTTTTCGGATTCACGCAAGGGACGAAGTCTTCTGTATGCGTCGATAGAAGAGGTTCTTTTGCCACGTCTGGACGCATTTGACCTCGCCGCAACCGATGCATGGAGTAAGCGAAGATAGCTCCCAAAAACCGCCCGAGAGACGTGGGTTGTCGGGGGGTCAGGGCAGCCGACCTGGCGACCAGGCACCGGCCGCCGAGAGGAACATGCTGGGCGCTTAGCTGCCTTCGGCTTCGAGGTACCAGACGCTGAACTGCTCGTTGGCGTCGACCCAGACGCGGGCGGGCTCAAAGCCGGCGCTGCGGGCGAGGCTGGCGAAACGGTCAAGGTCGTACTTGTAGGAGTACTCGGTCAAGATCGACTCGCCTTTTTCGAAGTGGATCGGGATCGGGCCGATGTGGATGTCTTGCTCGCGGCGGCTGACGAGGTGCATCTCGACGCGGCTGTGGTCGGGGGCGTAGAAGGCGCGGTGGGTGAAGTCCTCGAGATTGAAGTTGGCGTTGAGCTCGCGGTTGAGACGCGTCAGCAGGTTGAGGTTAAAGGCGGCGGTGACGCCGGCGGCGTCGTTGTAGGCGGCGTCGAGGGTGAGGGCGTCTTTTTTGAGATCGACGCCGATCAGCAGGGCGCCGCTGGGGGCGCAAAGCGGGCGCAAACGCGCGAGAAAGTGCTGGGCGCCCTGGGGGGTGAAGTTTCCGATGGTGGAGCCGGGAAAGTAGACCAGCGTGCGCTCAAAGGGCTGAAGGCACAGGGGCAGTGACCAGTTCTCGGTGTAGTCAGCGTAGACCGGCAAGACGTCGAGGTGGGGAAAACTTGTGGCGAGTGTGTTGAGGCAACGACGAATTTCGTGGGGGCAGATGTCGACGGGTACATAGGCCGCGAGCTGCTCGAGGTAGCCGAGCAGAAGGCGTGTCTTGAGGCCGCTGCCGCTGCCAAGCTCGACGAGGCGCGTGCGGGCGCCGACCAGCGCGGCGATCTCTTCGACGTGGGTGCGCATGATCGCGAGCTCGGCGCGGGTCAAATAGTACTCGTCGAGCTCACAGATGCGATTGAAGAGCTGGGAGCCGTGGTCGTCATACAAGAATTTGCTGGCCAGCATCTTCTGGGGGCGGCTCAAGCCTTCGATGACCTGGCTCAAGAAAGTCTGCCGAACTGCTCTGAGCGTGTCGGCAACGGTGGGCTGAAGATCCATGGGGTCCATCCTCAATACGGGTACAAGAGACAATCAACGCGCGACTCGAAAACCGGTGAATTGCCAGCGCGTGTGGGCTGCAAAAAAGTTGCGGTAGGTGGCGCGCACATGGCTCGCTGAGCTAGCGCACGAGCCGCCGCGCAAGACCATCTGGTTGCACATGAACTTGTTGTTGTACTCACCGAGTGCGTCGGTCCAGGGTCGATGGCCCGGATAAGCAGTGTAGGGGCTTGCCGTCCACTCCCAGACGTCGCCAAACAACTGCGCTGGCTGGCGCTCGGCGCCGGGCTGCATGGCCACCGGGTGGTAAAAGCCGTCGTCGACGAAGTTTCCCCGCACTTCGAGCGAGGCGGCCACCACCTCCCATTCGGCCTCGCTGGGCAGGCGAGCTCCGGCCCAACGGGCATAGGCCTCAGCCTCGTAGAAGCTGACGTGGCAGACCGGCTCCGAGCGATCGAGCGGGCGCATGCCGCCAAGCGTCATCTGCCACCAATCGCTGCCATGGTTCTCCCAGTACATGGGCGCCTGCCAGCCGCCGGTACAGACGGCCGCCCAGCCGTCCGAGAGCCAGAAGCGTGGGTCGTGATAGCCGCCGGCCTCGACGAACTCCATAAACTCCGCGTTTGTCACCAGACGATCGCTTAGCTCAAAGGGCGCAATGAAGGTGGAGTGGCGAGGGGTCTCGTTGTCGAAGGCAAAACCCTGGGCATTGTGGCCGATGCGGTAGACGCCTCCCGAGCAAGCATGCCAGCCGGTTTGCCCGGCTGCAGGCGCTTGTGTCAGGCGCTTTGGGGTGCGGTAGGTAGGCCGCAATGGGTTGGTGTAGAAGACGTGTTTGATGTCGGTCAGCAAGAGCTCCTGGTGCTGCTGCTCGTGATGCAGGCCCACCGAGACGAGCGCGTTGACCTGCTCGCTTCGCTGGGGGTTCTCGAGCAGCTCGGCCATCAGCCGATCGACATGGTCGCGGTAGCGCGTAATCTCCTCGACGCTCGGGCGTGAGAGCAGGCCGCGTTGGGCACGCGCGTGCTGGGGTCCAACGCTGTTGTAATAGGAGTTGAAGAGCACGTTGTACTGGGCATCGAAGGGCCGATAGCCATCCAACGCCTTGCTCAACACGAAGTGCTCGAAAAACCAGGTCGTATGGGCGAGGTGCCACTTGGTCGGGCTGGCGTCGGCCATCGACTGAACGACGTAGTCCTCGACGACGAGTGGCTCGCACAGATGCAGGGTGAAGCGGCGCACCTTTTCGTAGTGCTCAGCGAGCGCAAGGCCAGGCGCGCCCTGATCGTCGGCGAACATCGCAACAGGCTGGCTGGTCATTTTCGGCTCCATACAAAGCATCACACGGCACATCATTGGTCAGAAATTGCACTATACGTAGAACGTGAGGCCGATGGCGGCGATGGCAACCTTTGGAGCAATCGGTACGTTTACGGAGTATTAGACCGGTGCTATATGTTGCGAATAAATGCACTGGCCACCCCCATGGGGCCACATGCATCGCCGGACGCTAACCAAATTCTGAGGCTTTGAAATCGATGTCTGTTGAACCCGCCACGAGCTTGCGAAAAATCACCCTCTTCGACACTTGCAGCGACACGAAGCGCATCTTCGAGCCCTTAGAGGCGGGCAAGGTGAGCATGTATGTCTGCGGCGTGACGGTCTACGATTTGACGCACATCGGGCATGCGCGCGTGTACATCGTCTTCGATGTGTTTCGCCGCTTCATGCGCCATCTGGGCTACGAGGTGACCTACGTTCGCAACCACACCGACGTGGACGACAAGATCATCAAGCGCGCCGCCGAGAAGGGACAAGAGCCCCTGGCACTGGCCGAGCACTTCATCGGTGAGTTCGATCGTGACATGGCCACGCTTGGGGTGGCTGCGGCCGACGTCGAGCCCAAGGTCTCCGACCACATCGCGCCGATCGTTGCGATGGTCGAAACGCTGATCGAGCGCGGTTTTGCTTACGAATCCGAGGGCGACGTGTACTTTCGCGTGGAGCGTTTCGAGGAGTACGGCAAGCTCTCCGGTCGCAAGCTCGTCGACATGGAGGCCGGCCGCTCAGGGCGTGTCGACGACGACGAGCCCTCCAAAAAAGAGCATCCCTTCGACTTCGCGCTTTGGAAGAGCGCCAAGGGCGATGAGCTCTCCTGGCCGTCGCCATGGGGCGCCGGGCGTCCGGGCTGGCACATCGAGTGCTCGGCGATGGCCACGCAGTATCTGGGACCGCGCTTTGACATTCACGGCGGCGGTCGCGACCTGATCTTTCCGCACCACGAAAACGAGATTGCCCAGTCCGAGGCCGCCACCGGCTGCACGCCGTTCTCCAACTATTGGATGCACATCGGCATGGTCAATGTTGGCGAGGTCAGCGAGGACGGTGCGCGCATCGAGCGCAAGATGTCGAAATCGCTGGGTAATTTCTGGACGACGCGCGACGTGCTCAAGGGCTACCACGCCGAGGCCGTGCGCTACTTCATGTTTACCTCGAACTACCGCAACCCGGTGACCTATTCGATGGAGAACCTCGAGGAGGCCTCGCAGCGCGTGGAGTATTTGTACACGAGCCTTGCGCGCATCGACGAGACGCTGGCCCGTGCCGGCTTCGGCCCGGGCAACCCTCCGCCAGCGGCAGGCTGGGCCGAGGATCGCGGCGCGCTCGTCGAGGGCTTCTCCGAGCGCTTCGACGCCGCGCTCGCTGACGATCTCAACACCTGCCGCGCGCTCGCAGCGATTGGCGAGCTCGCCCGCGCGATCAACGAGCTTACGCAGTCCAAGAAAAAGCCCAGCGCCGAGGCCGCCCACACGCTCTTTGCCATGCGCCAACGGCTCACCGCCGCTGGCGGTGTACTGGGCATCTTGGAGAAGCCGCCCGCTGCCGCCCTGCTCGAGCTGCGCGATCTTCGCGTCGACGTGCTCGGCCTCGACGCCGCGCTGATCGAGCAAAAGGTCGCCGATCGTGAGGCTGCGCGCGCCGCCAAAGACTGGGCGGGCGCCGATGCGCTGCGCGACGAACTCTCGGCGATGAACATCGAAATCATGGATTCACCGGAGGGAACGACCTGGCGCGTGATCAGTAATTAAAAAGTGGGCAGGAACCCCGATCGATGACGGCCCGCTCTCGGGGTCGGGGTGCCAGGGGACCCGACTTCGTGCCAGGGGACCCGACTTCGTGACGGTCGACTGAACAAAATTACCCCCATGTTGCGGATTGTCTCGGCGCTTCCTATTGTTTATAGGAAGCGCCGTTTTCGTTCACGTACATCGTTTTGGGTCGTCATGAAATTCGAATTGGAGTCACCGTTTCAGCCGCAGGGAGATCAGCCCGCGGCGATTCGTAAGATCGTGGAGGGGTTGCGCCGCGGGGATCGTCAGCAGACGCTCTTGGGGGCGACGGGCACCGGCAAGACCTTCACGATCGCGCAGACCGTGGCGCAGGTGAATCGGCCGACCTTGGTGATGGCGCCAAACAAGACGCTGGCCGCGCAGCTTTACAACGAGTTCAAGGAGCTGTTTCCCAAAAACGCGGTGGAGTACTTCGTCTCCTACTACGACTACTATCAGCCGGAGGCCTACATCCCGTCGACGGACACCTTCATCGAGAAGGACTCGTCGATCAACGATGCGATCGATCGAATGCGTCACTCGGCCACGCGCAGCCTGTTGGAGCGAAACGACGTGCTGATCGTGGCGTCGGTGTCGTGCATCTATGGCCTGGGATCGAGCGAGGCCTACATGGGGATGCTCGTCTTTATCGAGGTCGGCGCACGGATGCGGCGAGAAGATCTGCTCAAGAAACTCGTCGACATTCAGTACCAGCGAAATGATTACGACTTTCACCGCGGCACGTTTCGCGTGCGCGGCGATGTCGTCGAGCTCTTTCCGGCCTACGAGGAGGAGGTGGCGATTCGCATCGAGTTTTTTGGCGACGAGATCGAGGCGATCTACGAGATCGATCCGCTGCGTGGCAAGCGTTTGGGCGAGCTGCCCAAGATCGCGATCTATCCAAACTCGCATTACGTGGTGCTGCCCGAGCGCAAAAAAGCGGCGATCGATTCGATCAAAGACGAGCTCAAAGAGCAGCTCGAGGAGATGGTCACCCAGGGCAAGCTGCTCGAGGCCCAGCGCCTCGAGCAGCGTACGCAGTTCGATCTGGAGATGATCATCACGATGGGCTTTTGCAACGGCATCGAGAACTATTCGCGCCATTTTTCGGGTCGAGAGTCTGGCCAGCCGCCGCCTTGTCTGTTCGACTACTTTCCTAAGGACTACCTGCTCGTCGTCGACGAGAGCCACGTCACCGTGCCCCAGATCGGGGGCATGTACCGCGGCGACCGCTCACGCAAGGAGACGCTGGTTTCGCACGGCTTTCGCATGCCGAGCGCGATGGACAACCGGCCCCTGAAGTTCGAGGAGTGGGAGGATCACGTCAACCAGGTGATTTACGTCTCGGCCACGCCGGGCACCTATGAGATTGAGCAGTGCGAGGGCATCGTCGTCGAGCAGATTATTCGGCCCACGGGTCTGATCGATCCCCAGGTCGAGGTGCGACCAGCCACCGATCAGGTCGATGACGTCTACGGCGAGATTCGACTGCGCGTTGAGCTTGGCCAGCGTGTGCTCGTGACGACGCTGACCAAGCGTATGTCCGAGGATCTGACCGAGTACCTCGAGGAGCTCGGCATCAAGGTGCGCTATCTGCACAGCGACATCGATACGATCGAGCGCATGAGCATCATCCGCGACTTGCGAAAAGGCGTCTTCGATGTGCTCATCGGGATCAACCTGCTGCGCGAGGGCCTGGATATCCCCGAGGTCAGCCTGGTGGCCATACTCGACGCCGACAAGGAGGGTTTCTTGCGAAGCGCGCGCAGCCTGATCCAGACGATCGGGCGGGCCGCCCGAAACGTCGACGGCACCGTCATCTTGTATGCCGACAAGCTCACCGACAGCATGCGCCAGGCGATCGACGAGACCAATCGACGCCGCGAGATCCAGATGGCGCACAACATCAAGCACAACATCACGCCGCAGACGATCATCAAACGCATCACCGATCTCGAGCAACACATCCCACCCGACGAGGATGCGCCGATGTTCGACAATCCGACGCCGGGCCCCGACGAGGCCAACGATTCGCCCCAGCTTTTGGAGCTACGCATCGAGAAGTTGCGCGAGCAGATGCGCGCCGCGGCGGCCGATCTGCGCTTCGAAGAAGCTTCGCGCCTGCGCGACGAGATGCGCGCCTTGCAGGCGCGCCTGCTCGGCGTGGCCTGAGCGAACACTGTCGGGGGTCGACGTCGTGATCGGTTAGCGTTGGTGCGGGTTTTCGCCGATGGAAGGTTGGCTTCACCGGCTCTTAGGGACTTCGACCCAGAACCAACCGCGCAACTCGCCGGGCGCATAGCCTGTAGCGCGATCGTCGGGGTAGCGCTGTGTGAGGATCTCAGCGACCCCGGGCGCAAGCTTGTCAGCAGCGCCGTGGCAGTTCGCGCAGAGCTCGCCGAGCACGATCGGGTGCACGACGCCGAACTCGCCATGCGGGCCGACGGCGATCGCCGGCTCGCCCGGCTCGTTGAAGAGCGCCTCACTCCACACAGGTGCGAGGTTGCTCGGGTTTCGTAGCCGGCTCGAAGTACGGCCGATGGCCACTCGATGCTTCGCGGCCACCTCTGCGGCGATCTTGGGAGCCTCACCATGGCAGACCTCGACTGCCGCGCTAAAGCCATCGGCCTGGCTGACCTGAGCGACACGTTGCATCAGGCGCGTGGCGAGCTCGGCGCGCGCCGAATCGGCGAGCTTCATCTGCTCGCGCCGCGCGCCATCGAGTTCGTCGGCGCTGACGAGGCTCCAGCCCTGGGGCAGCGTCACCCGGGCCGACGACGGGTCGCGTTTACAGCCCACACTGACGGCCAGAGTGGCGAACGCAAATGTGACCAGGAGCCACCGGGCGTCTTTGCAAGAGATCATCGCTGCCGTCCTTTTCTGCAAGTCGTGAGGGGATTAATAAGTATCGAGCGCGATGCTAGTCAGCCTGACCATCGGGTTATAAAATAGATATACTAAATAACTAATTGGCTCTATAGATGTTTTTCGGTCGAGACAGACACCTGTCGGTGGTTGAGAGTGACGGTCGGTCTCGCTGCTCTAATTAGTGGAAGAACCGGAGGCGCGATGCAGTCGCTGATCAAATTACTCGATAAGTGGTTGAGCAGGCTTTCCTATCCAATTTTGATCGTCGCCGCGCTCTTGCTCGGCCTGGCTCCCTTTACGCCAGAGCCCCATCTGGTCGAGACGACGCAGATGCTCTTCGAGGGGCGGCTCACAGAACCGATCTACATCTTCGATTTCGTCATGCACAGCTTCCCGATCATGTTGCTCGTGGTCAAAATCGCGCGTGATCCTCGCCATCGAAAACCGGCCCCGCAGTAGGCGATCGAGTTTTTCTTGTGCAGGACCGCCCTGACGAGGATGGATGGCAGGACCCCCGGTTTTTTTGGGGTCAAAAACGCCCGCCCAGGCCGACGATCGCGCCGCCGTCGGTGGGCATCATGAGCAACTGGGCATTGGGTGCTGAGACATGATCCCAGTTTCGCGAGAAGTAGGTGCCCGCGCTCAGGCCAACAAGCGTGCCAGCCATACCGGCGCCTGCAAAGGATGGGGCGCTGCCATCGGTGCCCGAGATCATGACATGTGTGGCAAAACCGGTGAGCAGTCCGAGGATGCCGCTGGCATCGATGATCAGCGCGCGGCCTCGGCTCATGGGAACCCGCGACGAGAGCAGGGCACCGCCGAGCAGACCGATGTTGCTCGCGGCGAGCAACGAGCCCCAGAGCATCGAGGAGCTGGCCTCGAAGTCGGCCAGGCCATGGCCCAACAGAGTGATGACGCTCAGCCAGATGGCGCCCGAGTTGGCCATCGAGACGGCGCCGGCAGTGGGCTCAAACAGGCTCCACAAGAAGGCGGCGGTACCCAGGCCGGCCGCCTGGCCCAGCATCATCGTGGCGACAAAAGCGCGGCCGTTTTCGACGTCGAGCGCATTGGCCAGCGAAAGTCCGCTCCAAAAACCCCAGGTGGTGCCGGAGTTAAGCAGCGACGAGTGTCCCGGCGTGATGCCATCGGGCGTCAGGTACAAGGAGAGCCCCAGTCCGGCTCCGCCAAAGCCCACGGCCACAAAGAGCGATGCGACATCGCACTTGATAATCGTGCAGAGCTCGCCGCCGACGACGATGCCGTGGATTGTTTGGAAGGTGACCAACTCCACGCGCGCGAGCCGGCTGACCGATTCGGGCCGGTAAGCATAGGGTCCCTCGCGCAAGACGGGTGCCCCTGGCGCTCGGCGCACCGGTGCTTCGATGATCGACATGACCCTCAGGGCACGTTCGCCAAGGCGGGCAGCCGCGTGTTGGGGATGCTCAGTGACCAGCCTGTTGAGCAAGGCTATCGCGGCGTCGTGATCCTCGCGAATGAGCTCGACAAAAGCCTGGTGGTAGAGCTGCCAGGCGGGATCTTGAATCGGATCGTGGGCTGTTCGAAGTCCCTGCTGTGGCGGCGGTTCTTGCTGAGCCAGCGCCAGCGCGGCGCTGAGCATGCAAAACAGGCCACATAAAAGCCCCGCAACCAGGCTCAATCGCACTTTGATCTTCATGGTCATTCCTAGAAGCGGCCGCCAAGGCCGACGATCGCGCCTTCGTCGGTGGGGAGGATGAACAACTGAGCGCCGGTCTGCTCGAGATCCCAGGCGCGCGTGAAATAGGTCGCGGCACCCAGGCCGCCGAGCATTCCCACCAGCGCGGCCGCAAAGACCGGCCTGCTGTCGACGTCGCCGCCAATGATCGCGATGGTGCTCGTGCTCAAGAGCATGCCCAGAATTCCGCCGGCATCGATGAGCAACATGCGACTGCGGCTGATCGGATAGCGCGAGGCGAAGAGCGCACCGCTGACAAGGCCGATATGGCTCGCTGCGAACAGGGAGCCAACGACGACGCGATCGGAGACGTCTAATTGAAAGACGCCAAGCAAAAAGAAGGTGGCCAGTGTTGTCCAGATGCCACCGGAGTTTGCCACGGCGACGGTGCCCACGGTGGGCTCAAACGCACTCCATAGCAGGGCGCCTGTGCCCAGGCCGCCGAGCTGGCCGATGAGCATCGAGGTGACGTAGGCGTCGCCGCTTGGCAGATCGAGGGCGTAGCCCAGCGTCAAGCCGCTCCAAAATCCCCAGGTCGTGGCGGAATTGAGCAGCGATGCGTGGCCGGCGGTCAATCCGTCCTGTGTCAAGAGCAGCGAGAGTCCCAGGCCGGTTGCGGCGCCCAGTGCAAGACCTGCGACAATCGGGCGCGCGTCGTCGCAATCGAGCAAATAGCAGAGCTCGCCGCCAACAATGATGCCGTGAATGGTCTGAAAGATGGCCAGCTCGGCGCGCGCTTGAGCGCTGACCCGCTCAGCCTCGTGCAGGGAAGGTTGCGCGTCCCAGGCCGGCTCGTCGGGCGTTGTCCGGGGATTGACCAGGGCCATGACCTGCAGCGCGCGCAGAGCAAGTGCTGTGGCCGAGTGCTGAGGATGCTCACGTACGAGTTGCTCGAGCAAAAGCTTACTCGCATCGGGTTTGCCCTGATACATCTCCATGAGTGCCTGATGGTAGAGCATCCATGCCGGATCTTCGAGTGGATCAACGCCGCGCTGCTCGGGCGGCAGTTGTTCTTCGGGCCAGCTTTGGGCAAAACCATTGGCGCTGCCAAACACCAGAAACAGTGCGACAAAGAGCGCGCTCAAGACGTGCAGGCGTGTGTTGCTCATGATCATCACCAAAACGTCCCAGTGAATTGAGGCTGTATAAGGGGAGCAAGCCGTACCAAGCCACACACTCTTTGCTGCTGGCGCACCGCCTTGTCAAGGGCATTTGATCGAGCGAATCACGCCATTCCTACCTTGACAGCCAAGCCCGTCTCAGACAAACAAACAAGGGGCTCTCATCGCCTTGAACAGGGCGCCCGAGCAGCATTCGCTGAGAATCTATGGCCACCAAAGCGCATCTCCTTCAAATAACTCGCGAGCTTCGACGCTACGTTGAGTGGCAGGCCAAAAGCGGCGCGCTTGGCGCGCCCGAGGCGCCCGTCGAGGAGCGCGAGGCCTGGCAGAGCCGCCAGAAGGTGCGCGACGATGCGCGCATGGCCACGATGCGCGCCGCGCTCGTCGACGAGAAGCCTCGCCAGGTGGCGCCACCCTCTCAGCCGGCGCGTCCGATCACGGCCGCCAGCGGCGAAGCCCCGCATCGGCCGGAGACACCCGTCTATGAGCGAAGCGCGGCGCCTCGTGCGGTGGACAAGGCCGATGAAGCCATGCCGGCGCCGGCGCCCCAGATGCCTGCCACGGTGGCCCAGGACGAAAACGCGCTCTGGAAGCAGCTCGGAAGCCAGTCACGGCGCACGTTTGAGCCGATCGAGGAGCCGGCCGTGCCACGAACGCCGAGTCGGCCCGCAGCGGCGGTCAGGGGTGCTGCGATGAGCGCGCCCGAGAAGCTCGATTTTTTGAAAAACTATCTGGCCAACTGTCAGCGCTGTGCACTGCATCAAGGCCGCACTAACGTCGTCTTCGGGGCCGGCAGTGCGGTCGCGCGCCTGATGTTCATCGGTGAGGGTCCGAGCAGCCAGGATGACAAACTCGGCGAGCCTTTCGTGGGTGAGTCGGGCGAGCTGCTCAATCGCATGATCGTGGCCATGGGGTTCAAGCGCGAGGAGGTCTACCTGACCAATATGGTCAAGTGTCGCCCCTTGGAGAACCGCAATCCGGGGTCCGACGAGATTCAGCAGTGCTCGACCTATTTGATCAAGCAGATCGAGGCGATTGATCCGGAGATCATCGTGACGCTGGGCCAGTCGGCCGCTCAAACCCTTTTGCAAAGCGACGAGGATTTGGGCCAGCTGCGTGGACGCTGGTACCAGTGGCGGCTGACGCCGCTGATGGCTACCTACCACCCCGAATCGCTGCTTCGAAACGAGAGTCTCAAGCGCGCGGCCTGGAGTGATTTGCAATTGGTCATGGCGCGCTTGGCCGCAAAGTAACCCGCAAGCTGAGGAGCTCGAGACGATGACATATCGATGGACGGGACATTTGTTTGGAACCCACCGTGTGCTCGATCCGGTGGGCGCGCTGCCCCAGGGAGCGCGCCGCCTCGATGCCGACGCGCCGGGCTTTGACAACGAGGTCGAGATCGCCGTCGAGACTTTGAACATCGATTCAGCGAGCTTTCATCAAATCGTCGGTGAGGTAGGCCGCGATGCTGAGGCGATCAAGGCGCGCATCGAGGCGATCGTGGCCGAGCGCGGCAAGATGCAAAATCCGGTCACGGGCAGCGGCGGCATGCTCATCGGCACGGTGCGTGCCATGGGCCCCAATTACAACCCGCCGGTGGCGATGAAAGTCGGCGACCGGGTGGCGAGCCTGGTGAGCCTGACGCTGACGCCGCTGCGTATCGAGGAGATCCTCGGCGTGCACCTTGACGCCGATCAGGTCGATGTGCGCGCAACGGCCTACCTGTGGCCGAGCTCGCCGATCGTCGTTTTGCCCGCAGACATGGACGCGCGACTTGCGCTGGCCGCACTGGACGTATGCGGGGCACCGGCGCAAACACAGCGTCTGGTCGCCGGCCAAAAGCATGTTTTGATCCTGGGCGCCGGTAAATCCGGCATGCTCTGCGCGGCCACCGCGCGCGAGACCCTGGGGGCAGAGGGGAAAATCTACGCGATCGACTTGCGCGATGATAACCTGCTGGCCCTTCGGCAGGCAAAAATCGTCGATGACTTTCGCTGCGCCAACGCACGCGATCCGGTCGAGGTGCTCGAGCGCGTGCTCGAGATGACCGGTGGCGAGCTCGTCGACGTGGTGATCAATACGTGCAATGTTTCGGGCACGGAGATGTCGGCGATCTTGCCAACGCGGGCGCGCGGCAAGGTTTACTTCTTCAACATGGCCACGGACTTCGCGCGCGCTGCGCTGGGCAGTGAGGGTGTGGGCAAGGACGTCGATCTGTTGATTGGCAACGGTTATGCCGAGGGTCACGCCGAGCTCACGCTCGAGATGGTTCGAAAATATCCCGTCGTACGCCGCCAGATCGAGGCGTTGATGGACAGCAATGGCTGAACTTCGCAGGAAATAGTTCTTGCACAGCGCGTCGATTTCCATTCAAATCTGAGTCATCGCCACAACGATGGTTGGAGTAAATGGTAGCAGTGGGGCGTTTCCCAAACAGGTTTCCAACAGCCGCCTAACTTCCTGGCATTTGCTTACCGAGCGCAAAATACTTATGAGAACAACCGATTCCGATAGTAAGGTCCGCTGCTCATTTTGTGGCAAGGAGGCGCGTGATGTGCGAAAGCTCATCGCCGGCCCCAAGGTCCACATCTGCGACGAGTGCGTTTCGCTGTGCCGCGAGATCATCGAAGAAGATCGCCATCGCGAGCCCGAGAAGAGCAAAGAGCTCGAGGAGATGCGCCCGTCCATGATCAAGGCATTTCTCGACGAGCACATCATCGGCCAAGATCACGGCAAGCGCGTGATCTCGGTGGCCGTTTACAACCACTACAAGCGCATCAAGGCCCTCGAGATCGAGCCCGTGGTCGAGGGCGCCGAGGTTGAGGTCGACGAGGAAGAAGACGACATCGAGTTGACCAAGGGCAACATCTTGATGATCGGGCCGACCGGCAGCGGCAAGACGCTGATGGCTCAGTCGCTCGCCAGAAAGCTCGACGTGCCCTTCACCATTGCCGATGCGACCAGCCTCACCGAGGCCGGCTATGTCGGTGAAGACGTCGAGAACGTGATCAAGAACCTGTGGCTCGCCGCCGACCGCGACGTCGAGCGCGCAAGCCACGGCATCGTCTGCATCGACGAGATCGACAAGGTCAGCCGCCGCGGCGACTCGCCGTCATCGACGCGCGATGTGGGCGGCGAGGGTGTGCAGCAGGCCCTGCTCAAGATGGTCGAGTCGAGCAAGGTGATGATCACCCCCGAGGGCAGCCGCAACCGCCCCCAGCAAGAGTTCATCCAGGTCGACACGACCAACATACTGTTCATCTGCTGCGGCAGCTTCCAGGGCCTGACCGACATCATCGCCCGGCGCATCGGCAAGAGTCAGATGGGCTTTGGCGCCGACTTCACCCAGCGCGTCGAGAGCTCCAACGCCCTGTTGAAGCACGTGCGCCCCGAGGATGTCGTCAAGTTCGGCATGATCCCCGAGTTCGTCGGCCGCTTCCCGGTGATCGTCGCCTTCGACGAACTCGACGAGAGCATGCTCGTCGAGATCTTGTGGAAGCCCAAGAACAGCCTGGTCAAGCAGTACCAAAAGTTGTTCGAGCTCGAGAAGGTCAAGCTGCGCTTCCACCAGGAGGCGATGCTCGCCATCGTGCGCGAGGCGATCAAGCGCAAGACCGGCGCCCGCGGCCTGCGCGCCATCTTGGAGGAGGTCATGCTCGACATCATGTACGAGCTGCCCAGCCTGACCAACGTGCGCGAGTGCATCATCACCGAAGAGAGCGTCTTAAACCGCGACAAGCCCATGCTCGTCTACGAGAAGCAATCGGCCTGAGCGCTGTCCAACAGCTATTCGCAGCAAAGACAAAAAACGCCCACCTGTTCAAAGGTGGGCGTTTTTTTGGTTCACCGAATGGTCGATAGACACCGACTGAAAAAATGAGGTTGTTCTTGAAAATTGCCCTGCTCCAACGATTGGGATTCGTCGCTGCATTTCTGTTGCTGTTCGGGAGCTGCGCTACACCGGCGCCCCCTGATGTTGGCACACAGCCTGCTCAGAGCACGACGCGAGTACATTCTGAGACGTCGACCCGAGAGTCCGGTGAGCAGTGGCGAGCGGCGTCGTGTGGGGACGAGCCCGATGCGCAGGCTCCGGCGTTTCAGCCCAAGATTTGTCAGCGTGCCGATGCGGCGGCGACGCGTTATGCGGTCAATCCGGAGGATGCCGATGTCGCGCGGTTTCTCGAGATCTGGGAGCAGGTCTTCAGGCCCTATTATGCGCTGACCGGGCTCAACGCGGAGCTGCGCCTCGTGCCGGCCGGTGTGCTGGAGCCTACACCGGCGGTGATCTGCCCTGGCCCTCGGCCGGTCGTCTATTTTTCTCATGGTCTTGTGCAACGAACGCTCATAGACAAGGCCTATCCCGAGAGCTTTTTGGCCTTCGTCATTGGCCATGAGCTCGGTCACCGCATCAACGACTTCGAGTGCAACAAGTACTCAGCGGCCTCGATGAGCGGCAACAAGGCCGTGATCGAGGCCCTGGCCGACGGGCGAGGGGCTTTTTTTGCGACGATCGCGGGCTTTTCGACCCGTGAGCTTGCGACCGCGGAGATCGTCGATGAGTTCCTCGAGATGGAAGCCGGGGTCTCGGCAGCGGTTCGCGGTGAGCGCCATAAGGAGTTGATGAGTGCGCTGGGCTCCTACCACCTCTATGAAGCCCTTTATCAATTGAACCTGACTCTGTCTCTGAGCGCTTCGGAGCAACTCGCGGCGGCGACGCGGCTGGTCGACTGGGTCGATGATTTGTTGAAGGTCGCCTCGGTTCCCATCCCCGAGTTTCGCCTCCTCGCTGCGGTGACCTTGATGCAGGCAGCGATCACGGACGCACCGTGGCAGGACGGACCGTCAAGCCTCAACGAGTCCGCACGGGAATTGCGTTGTATACCGGTTCTCGCCACGCACTCCGCTTTGCAGATTGACGTCGCTGCCACCGACACCTCGCTCAGCAAGCCGCGCTCTAAGGGTATTGCTGAGCGAAGAGTCGCCGTGCAGAATTTGCAACGGGCTCGCCAGTGGCTCGATGAAGCCGAGCACCAGTACGGCGCGAGCACGTTCATCGCCAACAACCTGCGCTCGTGCATCTCGTTTTATATGAACGAGCCTCGCCGCGGCCTCTCGGAGCATCAGCAGGCGATGCTCGCCATCGAGGCCGTGGGCGCGCCGGGTTCGGCCGCCGTGCTCGACACGCTCGAGTCCAACAAGGCGCTCTTCGAGTTCGCCGCCTTCATCGTGGAGAATCCACGCTCGCGCACCGATAGCCCCGAAAAAGCGCAAGCCTGGCTCAAGAATTTGAACGAGCGGCCCATCGACTTCGCCCGCGTCCCGGGCCTCTCCAACGTGATCACCGAGCTCAATGGCGAGCCTCTGCCGGCTGGGGCCGAGCGTGCGGCCATGAAGGTCGAAGGCGCGCCGATCTTCGACAGCGCGATCGTGCCGTCCCTCGATCTGAGCCAGGACCTGGGCCGCTGCCCAAATGCCACCAAGTCCGTGGGGATGATCCCCGCCCTCGAGGAGGCCAAGAGCTCGGGCACACGCTACGGCGTGACCCTCTGCGAGGCCCAGAACGCCGAGGCACGTTTTATGGTCAGCCGAATCCGGCTCACGTCCTCCGATGCGCCAAAGCAAGCGGAGGTGCGAAAAGACATCGTCACGCTCTGGCCCGTCGACGTCACTCGCCAGAACTTCAACGCGCGCTGCCCGGCGATGAAACGCCAGGCGATGACGGCCGTGGGGACGACGGTCTTCGCCGGCAAGTGCGAGGGCTTTGATGATGTCGTCGCCTACACCGACGAGGACCATTTGCTGCGCATCGATTTGATTCAGCAATGATCGGAGGTTTGCTGGCTACTGCTGGTCGCGGCCGGACTCCAGAAACTCGTAGGCGGCATAGCGCTTGCCCGCCTCGTCGTTGCGTAGCTCCTGCCAGCAGATACCGACGACCTGGTCGGCGATCGGGCGGCTGACGGCGGCTTGCACGCGCGCCAGTGCATCGGCGGCGGAGTCCGCCTCGACCTGCAAGAAGACCAGGTGGCCGGACTCGGCCGTGTTGAGCGCCGTGCCCCACAACAGTTCGAGGTGGCGCTGGGCGAAGGTCGAGCTGATGAACAAGACGTCCAAATCGGACTCGAAGATCGCGTTGAAGGTCTCGCGGTACTGGCGAGCGTCGTCGAGATCGATCTCGATCTGGTTGACGCCCTCAAGCAAGAAGGCCGTCTGGTCTTCGATACTGAAGACCACGCGCTCACCGCTTTGGGCGGTCTCCATCAGCGATGCATAAGCCGTGGTCGTCTTGCCCGAGCCCGACTTGCCGGCAAAGATCACCAGACCCTTGGGCGCATGTGCCCAGCGGCGAAGCGTCTCGAGCTCGCCCTCGTCACGCGTGATCGCCGCAAGATCGACGGCGAAGCGGCTCTCCGGGCGAAGCCGCAGGGTCAAACGGTCGCCGGCCGTGGTCTCGAGCTTCTGATAACGCACATGCACGCGGTGGCACGCCTCACTCGGCTCATCGGCTTCGAGCTCACGCTCCAAAATCAACCGGCGGCTCGACGGACTACGCAGCGCCTGGCTGCGCTCCTGCCACTGGCGATCGAGGCTCTCGAAGGCCGATGGCGATAGCTCGGTGAGACGCTCGAGGCCGTCACGCGTGCGGTAGCGAATTTCATGGCCGGCCACCACGGGCTGGAAGTGGATCACCGAGGCGCCATGGTCGAGCGCGTCCCAGATCAGGTTGGTCGCCAGTTGTGCGGGTGATGTGCTCAGATGATCCATTTCGCTCTCCTCGAGGTTTCGCGTGCGCAGAAGCTCGGCCAAAGCCTTCAAATCTGCTGCCGCTTTGTTGGTTGGGCCCTGTGCCCGAAACTCCTCGAGCTCCTGGCGCAAAAAGCGCCACTGTCGCCCGAGTTTGTGCGCAGGCACGTGTCCTTCGCGCAGCCAGCGGTAAAGCGTGCTGTGCGGAGTGTTCAAAAATTCGGATGCTTCTTGAAAGGTCATGTAGTCACTCATGACAACCAATAAACACTAATGAGCATCAATGGTCAAATGGTTTTTCGAAAAACCTTCATCCAGCGTATCGAGCAGCGCAAGGGTGGCGCGCTCGGCGCTTGTTCTTTGATCCGTCTGTGGACAGTGCTTATGGTAGTTGGGTGTATTCACCTCAATCCCTTGAGCACCTGCGTTTTCCCCCGACGTCTATGACCACCAAAGCCTTGCTGCCTACGTTTTCTTCTTCGCTCGCACGTACTATCGGGTCGGTCCCCCGAGAGCACTATTTGACCGAGTCGGCCGCTTTCGAGGAGGGTGTGGAGGGCGCGAATCTCTCGGCGAAGCGCCAGACCTTGCCCACCGCTCAGACCGTCGCGCAACTCATGGAGGCGCTTGAGCTCGAGGCGCACTCTCGGGTGTTGGAGGTGGGCACCGGGTCGGGCTATCTGACCACAATCTTGAGCCTGCTCTGCGCCCAGGTCTACTCCCTCGAGCGCTCGCCAGCTCGTCAGGAGGCCGTGCGCATACGCTTGCAGACGATGGGGCGCGGCAATGTGGCGCTCAAGCTTGGCGATGGGCTCGCGGGCTGGCCGGACGAGGCGCCGTTTGATGCGATTTTAGTGGCGATCAGTGAGACGGACGTCGAAAGCTGCTCGCCCAGCTAGCAGATGGCGGGCGGCTGGTGGTCGTGTTGGGAAACAATCTGGGCAACCAACAGCTCGTGCAGGTGCGCCGAGGCGACGATGGTCAGCTCCACGAGCGCACGATCAGCACGATCAGCCTGGTGCCCAGCCTGGGCGACGTGCTCGTGGACATGGGGTTGGTGAAAGCCGAAGGCGTGTCGCGCGCCGAAGCGCTCTGCGCGTCCACAGGTATGGGCATCAACCAGGCTCTTTTGGAGTCGGCCAACCTCGAAGAGCACGACCTCTACCGTGCGCTCGCTCTGCAGCGCGGACTCAAGCTCGCGCGTGTGGAGCGGCTCTTGGAGAAGGTGCAAACGGAGCTCTTGGAGGCGGTGCCGCGAGCATTTTTGGAGCACAACCAGGTGGTGCCGGTCTTCAAATCCGGCCATCGTCTGGCCGTGGCCACGACCGACCCCGATGCCGAGCTTCGCCATCTGGCCAAAGCCCTTGATGCCCGCGAGATCGATCTCTTTTTGCTGACTCCCACCGACTACCGCCGGCTCTGGAAGGCGCTCGATCTGGGCCAGCTGATCACCGCGTCGACGCCGGGCGAGGGGGCGGAGAAGTCCGGCAAAAACGACATGCTCGAGCAGGGTGCCAGTGCCTTCGATGCCCGCATTGTCACGATCTTTGAGGCCATGTTGCTCGACGCCATCGGCGAGCGCGCCAGCGACATCCACCTGGAGCGCTACGACGAGGAGGTGCGACTGCGCTTTCGCATCGACGGCGAGCTGCTCGACCAGAGCCGCTACCAGCTCAGCCCGACCGATTTGCTGGCGCTGGTTAACGTGATCAAGGTGAGCGCCAGCATGGACATCGCCGAGCGGCGCCTGCCCCAGGGCGGGCGCATGCGCCGGCGCGCCGGCACGGCCACCTACGACATGCGCGTTCAGACCCAGCCCTCCCTGCATGGTGAGCACGTGGTGATCCGTCTGCTCCCGCAGGATACGCGGCCGATGACGATCGAAGATTTGGGCTTTCCTGAGGTGATCGCGCGCCAGTACAAGCGCCTGATCGACAGCCCGGCGGGCATGGTGCTGGTGGTCGGGCCCACGGGCTCGGGAAAATCGACGACGCTCTACGCTGCGTTGAACATCCTGGCCCAGGACGCCCGCCGCAAGGTGATCACGGTCGAAGATCCGATCGAATACGCCATACGCGGCGTGCAACAGACCCAGGTGCGTCCGCGCATCGGCTTTGCCTTCGCCGACGCCATGCGCTCCTTTGTGCGCCAAGATCCGGACGTGATCCTCGTCGGCGAGATTCGTGATCAGGAGACGGCGCTCGAAGCGATTCGTGCCTCACAAACCGGCCATCTGGTGCTCTCCACCTTGCACTCCAATGACGCCGTCGACGCTGTGCAGCGGCTCTTCGATCTGGGCATGCACCCAAACTCGATCGCCAGCGAGTTGATCGGCATCATCGCTCAGCGGCTGGCCAAGCGCATCTGCGCGAGCTGTCGCGAGCCCGCTCCCTTGCAACCCGAGATCGTCGCCGAGCTCTTTCCGCAGGGCACACCGCCGAGCTTTCGGGCCTTTCGCGGCCGCGGCTGCAGCCGCTGCGCCGGTCGCGGCACTCGCGGGCGCATCGCTGTCATCGAGTTTTTGCGCGTCACGGCCACCGTGCGCCGCGCGATCTCTCGCCAGATGCAGGTCGACGAGCTGCGTGAGCATTGCCTGGATTCGGGGCTGTTCACGCTGCGCGATACCTCCGTGCTGCTCGTCCAAAACGGCTTGATTCCGCTCGACGATCTGCCACGCTTTCTGCCCGCCGAGCGTATGGCACCCGAACACCAGCACCCGAACACCATTTGCCTGAGGCTCAGGTGCCCGAGGCTTAGAAAATCGTGGCGATCTCGGCGAGCACGGCCTCATCGAGCGCGATGTGCGCTGCGGCCAGATTGTTGTGCACCTGCTCGGTGCGCGTGGCGCCGGTGATCACGCTCGAGATTCCCTCTTGTTTGAGCAGCCAGGCCAGCGCGAGCTGCTCGGGGCGGTGGCCGAGGCGCTCGGCCGTCTCGCAGAAGCGGCGCACGCGCGCGAGATTCTCCTCGGTGAGATCGCTCTCAAGCCAGGACGAGGTCGCCGCGCGCGAGTTATCGGGCACGCCCTGGTTGTACTTGCCGGTGAGCATGCCCTGAGCGAGAGGGCTCCAGATTGTCAGCCCCATTCCCAGCTCGACGCAGGTCGGCAAGACGTCTTGTTCGATGTCGCGGTGGATCAGATTGTAGCGGGGCTGCTCGACGATGGGCGCGTGTAGGTTGTAGCGCTCCGCGAGTGCATGAGCATCGCGAAGCTGATCGGCCGACCACATGCTCGTGCCCCAGTACAAGATTTTGCCGCGGTGGATCAGATCGTCCATCGCGCGCATTGTCTCGAGCAGCGGCGAGTTCAAATCCCAGCGGTGGCAAAAATAGATGTCGAGATAGTCCGTCTGCAGCCGGCCAAGGCTCTTGTCGATGCTCTCCATGATGTGTTTGCGGCTGAGCCCCTGGTCGTTGGGGTTGTCGCTCATCGGCCAAAACACCTTGCTCGAGATCACCAGATCGCTTCGCTTGTAATCAACGATGACCTCGCCGACCACGCGCTCGGACTCGCCGATGGCATAGATGTCGGCAACATCGATGAAGTTGATCCCGCCGGCGATCGCGGCGCGCAAGATGTCGTGCGAGGTCGTGTCCTCGACGCTCTTTCCAAGGGTCAACCATCCACCGATCGAGAGCGCGCTGACGCGAAGCCCTGAATTGCCTAAAAGACGATACTCCATAATTTTTGCTCCACTGGGCGTTGGTAGGCTGGCCGTTGCTGTTGGGTTCCCCTAAAAATTAACGTCGAGTTTGCAAGCGGGTTTTGGCTCAGGTTCGAACTTGCCCACTATGTTCGTGATCAGCCGCTGAAACGCGCTCACAATGGGTCTGGCCTTCTGTGGTTGGGAATCGACGACGGGTTGGACACGCGTCGGCGCACCTGGCGAGTTGACTCTCTGTTCACTCTCATGAGCGTCGATGCCGTAGCGCTCAAGCTGATGGGCGGCCTCGACCTCCTGGCGCGCCTGTGACTCCATGACAGGAGCCTGAGCGAGGGCGACATGCGAGGGCGAAGACTCGCAGCCCACCATGGCGAGCATAAAGATAGCGAGGGCGGCCGAGGCGGCGAACTGGAGCATCCAAGGATTGGCAAGGCGCCTATATGAAAGTCGAGTATTCATTGTGAGCACCTCCGAAGTGCATGGCGTTTACTCGGCGTTTACTGGCTCCCAGGCTAGTGGAAGGCGCCTTCGGAGTCTATCCCTCAATCGTGTTAGCCCAAATGTGAAAAGTTTCTCTTGCAACGTTTATCATTTTTGATAAATGTCTATCTTGTAAGTGATGCCTGAGCGATTGTGGCGAGGCTCAATTCAAAGGTGGCTGGACTATGCTGGGAAGAGACGACATCGCGGAAGGGGAGTTGAGGGAGCGGCTGGTCTACTCGCTGATTCAGGCCGGCATACGGCTGGCGGCGCGCTCGGGTCTCTCGCTCAAGGAGCTCACGAATCTGCTGCGCATTGGCTACTTCCATGAGTTTCGCAGCCAGGATTACTCGCTGGCCGAGATCTGTGAGGCGCTCGACATCAGCATCGCCACAGCGGCGCGCTTGTCGAAGAGCTTGAAGACGAACTTCTTTCAGCCCGAGCAGGAGCACGAGTTGCCCCAGCGCATCGAGTACATGCTGTGGGCTGAGCCGCTCTCAGCGCCGCGGATCAACCAGGTCTTGCCAAAGGAACAAGAGGCGGACGTGCTCGCGGCGGTGGAGATTTTGCTTCGCGATGGACGTATCGAAGAGCACCCGGAGCACGAAGGGGTTTATCGGCTGGTCGCGCGTCACGGCCGTCTGGTGCGCGAGAATTGGTTCTCCAGGGTGGGCGCTTTGAACAGCCTGCTGCGCAATCTCGTGACCACCGTCGAAGCGCGCTTTTTTGAGCCTGAGAAGGCGTCGCTGTCTCGCACGTTGAACTTTCGGATTCATCCCGATCAAGTCGACGAGCTGCAACGCTTCTACGACGAGAAGCTCTGGCCCACCATGGCGCGCCTCGATGACGAGGCCGGAGATCAGGGCCACAAACATGTGCAATTGAGTGTTTTTTGGGTAGTGACTGAGCAATCCAAGTGATTGAAGAACAAAGGAGATTTGCCATGAATGCAACGAAGAAGATGTTTGGGACACTGTTGGTCGCGGCGCTGGCTCTGGTAATCGGTGCAGCATGCGGCGAGCCCGATACTGAGCCCACAAACGACGCAAACTGCGGCCAGGGCGATGCGCTCCAGATCGAGGGCCGCACCTACTGCATCTACAAACAATCGATCACCGAGGAAGGATTTAGCTGTCCGGCTCATGTGAGCGCGGGCAGCAGCTACGGCGGACTGATCATCTGCGGCGCCACCGGCGAGCATCCTGATGGTCTTTTTGAGCGCCTCCACGAGCTCTACGATGCTGAAGTGCTGCCCACCGGTGATTGCGTCGGGATGACGTGTTCGATGGGTGCAGGCTGTGAGGCGGGCGTCTGTGCGATCAGCCAAGACGGATGCTGGATGGACACCGATTGTCCGAGCACTCACCACTGCGTCAACTCGACTTGCCAGCCCAAAGAGGTCGAGCAGGGCTGTCTGGAGGCCTGTGCAATCGGCTGTGTCGCCCCTCAGTACCAGCCCTGCGCAACGGATGGAAACTTCTACTGCTCGACCTGCCAGATCGAATGCGGTGGCCTCGAGGTCGCCGAAGATCCTGCGGTCTGCGATGGTCCTTACTGGGAGGTCGACCACTTCCGCCATCCCTGCGTTGCCGAAGAAACTCTGATGTGCCTGATGGTGCGCCGCCAGGGTGCCGAGGGCTGGGAATTGTTCTATGACACGATCGAGGGCTTTGAGCATGTCTGGGGGCGCACTTACCTGCTCAAGCTTGATGTCGAGGCGATCGTCGATCCGCCGGTCGGTGGCTCGGCTTTGAAGTACACGCTGGTCGAGACCGTCGAGCAGGGCACGGTGGTGGCCGGCACGACCTTCGACTTGCCGTTTTGGGTCGCCGATACCAACTTGGTGATCGCCACCGATGGTGAAAAGGGCACGCTGGGCGCCGACCGCGCTTTTCAATGTGACCCGGCCAATGTCTGCGAGGAGATCGATGCCTTCCTGACGGCCAGCGAGGCCTTCCGGGTACACTTTCGCTACGACACCCAGATCGACGACCCGTTGATCGCCTTCAAGGTCGAAGTGTTCGAGCCCTGAGACTCAGCGCATACGCCCGGGAGGGTAGAATTCATCGCGGTTTACGAGGCGATCGCTGCGCGCTAGAGTGGGGGCGAATGTCACTTACCCTGATACGCGATCGCACGGAGCGAGACCATGGACCTTGCATGGACCCGCCGCGGTTTTTCGGCACTTTGGATTCTTGCCCTGATGGCGCTGATTGGCGCAGCGTTTGCGCTGACCTTTTCGCTCGCCAACCGAGAGGTGGGTGCCGCGGACTTCTACTTGAGCGCGACATGGCCTGAGACCTTGGGCATGACGCAGCCCACCGTGGTGGTGGGCACACTTCGCGGAGAGTCCCCAACGGCCTGGTCCTCGGGTGTGGCCACTCTTTATGTGTTGCCAAGGGGCTCCGCGCATTACGGCGCGGTCGAGGCGTTTGGCGAGGGTCGCGCCGTCGAGTTGGCCACAGCGAGCGTGGCCGAGCATGGCGTGTTCGCCTTGACTGTTGCGCCGGTGCGCGATTGGACGGAGCAGGCGCGCGAGGCTTGGAGCGAGCAAGGCGCCTCGCTGGTCCTGCGCGTGCGCATCGGCGAGCAGGATCGATACCTGTGGCACGAGCTTTCGACCGGCACGGCGAAGGCGGCGATCGCCTTGACCCTCGACCGGCCGCTGTATCAGCCGGGACAGAACATCTTGATGCGCGCTGTCGTCGTCGATTCCAAGATTGGCCGCCCGCTCGAGGCCGCCGAGGTACACTGGCGCATGCACGATCCGCAGGGCAACCTGGTCTTCGACCAACGCGCGCCCACGAGCCGGGCCGGCGTCGCCTCGGCCGGCTATGAGCTGGCCAGCCAGTGCCTGCAAGGCGACTACAAGATTTCAGTCGAGGCCGGCGGCGCGAGCGCCGAGCAAGTTATCTCGGTGCTTCCATTCAGACTGCCGCGCTTCGCGGTCAAAGTAAGCAGCGAGAAGCCCTCGGTGCAGCCCGGCGAACTCTTGAGCTGGAGCGTCGAGGCCCACTACACCCATGGCGAGGCCGTCGCGGGCGCGAAGGTCAAGACGCTGGTCTCCTGGCGCACCTGGGACGCCGAGCGCAGCACCACGCTCGAGGGCATCAGCGACGCCAAGGGCCAGATCTCCCAGAGCTGGACGGCACCCTCTGAGCTGCGGCCGGGCTCGAGCGTGCGCCTGGCCGCGGTGGTGACCACCGATGCCGGGCGAGCCGAGCAGGCCTCGCATGGTGTGAGCGTGGCGGGCTCGCATCCGCGCGCCGAGATTTACGCCCTGGGCCGGGGCGCCTTCGTGTCCGGCCAAGAAAACCAGGCCGTCGCCGTCGTCAGCGACGTGCGCGGCAAGCCGCTGGCCAATGAGCGGCTCACGGTCTTCGTAAGCGAGCAGGGCGGCCAGCGCACCATCGATCTGGTCACCGACGAGAGCGGCCGGGCGATCTTCGCCTGGCAACCAGCCGGCCAGGGATCGACGGTGCGCATGCAGGCGCGCTTCCCGGCACACGCGATGAGCCTGCAAAACTTTGACCTAAAACTTCGCCAATCGCCTCACCACCTGCGCGCGCTCACGCCCGTTGCGCGCGCCGGCGAGCCCTACACGCTGCTCGCTGAGCCCTACGATCAGCCGCGAACGCTCTTGCTGTACGCCGGCGAGACGCTCGTGGGCATCTCGCTGATCCCGGCCTCCGAGGAGCTCAGCCGCCATAGTTTGACGCCCAGCGATCTCGCGCGTGGGCTCTCGACGTTGCGTGTGCTGGTGGGCGACGCAGTCGTCGACGAGCTGCCGCTCTGGGTACGCCAAAAAGGCTCGGAGCATGTGCTGATCTCGCCTGAAGCCAAGAGCTACGCGCCGACCGACACCGCCCAGGTCAACCTCTCCTTTGCGGTGGTCGACGAGGCCGCCCACACGAGTCCGGTGACCTTCGGGCTGGTGGGCGTCGACGAGGCCCTCTACGCGCTCAAGGAGCGCGCTGACGTGCCCTTCGAGATATTGCTTCGTCAGAGCTCGACGACCGTGGCCGCGCTGCTGCCGATGCTCGACGGGCTCGAAGAACAAGACGAGCTGGGCCAGCAGATCGCGGCCGCAAAATTTTTGGCCGAGCTCGAGCCTGCGGTCTTATCGAGCTATCACGGCCGAGCGACGGCAGGCTTTGACCTCTCCTTCGATTTTGCGCGGCTCGAGGCCATGGCCGTTGCCAAGCAATGGAGCCAGGGCTTCACACTCGTGATCTCCTTGCTGCTGTTTTTGGGCGTCGTTTTGACCTGGCGAAGCGCCCAGCGCTCGGCCTTTACGACAACGCGCATGGGGCTGGTCGCGGCCGTCGCCTTGGCGGCGGCAATCGGCGGTTTTGTGATGGCCAGCGTGCTCAAAGACAAAGTCGTCGTCGTCATCGTGGTTAGCACACTGCTGGTCGTCGTGCTCCTGGCATTGGTCACTGTGCGCGATCGCAGCCTGCCCGTGCTCTGGTGGCTGATCGCGTGTGCCGGAGCGCTCGCCCTGGGCGTGCGCACGCTCTTGCTGCTCCAGGCCCAGGGGGTGAGCGTCGAGCAAGCGCAGTACATCCCGCTCTTGGTGGTGCCGGTCGCAATCTCTTTACTCCTGGCGTTTGCCTGGGCCATTGTGCTGCTCGAGCGCGAGGAGCGCGCAGCCGGCCTGGCCCTGGCCGGCTGGTGCGGCGCGGCCGTGATCGGCGTGTTGGTCCTGACGCTCTTCGTGACGCTTGAGTCGAAGTTTCAAAACGCTTCTGAATCGGTCGCCAATGCCGTCACTTTTGGCGACGCGCGTTCGCCCGCGCCACCGGCGCCCAGGGAGGTCGAAGAAAGCCTGGCTTTTGAAGAAGACATGGCCCAGATTGACTTGAAGATGATGGGCGTCCGCGGAGGCAGCAGCAGGGGCAACGATCGTTTGAAGACCACAGCGCGTCCGAGCGCGAGGAGCGCGAGCGGAGCAAAAGGCATCGGCGCGGCCGAGCCCGAGGCTTTCGCCGATGGTGCAGCCGCCCCCGCTGCGCCGCCCCCGCCGCCTCAGGCGGGCACGGTGCGCTCCTGGTTTCCCGAGACGATGGTCTGGATGCCCGAGATCGAATCCGACGCCAAGGGCAACGCCCGCGTCAGCTTTCACGTGCCCGACAGCATCACCACCTGGCGCCTCGACGCCTGGGCACACAGCTACGACGGCCGCTTTGGTCAGGGGCAAACCGGCCTGCGCGTGGCGCGCCCGGTGTTCATGGAGCTCGACTTGCCCACCCATCTGACCGACGGCGACCGCATCGACGTGCCGGCCACGCTGG
>JACCWM010000100.1 GCA_013697635.1 Lujinxingiaceae bacterium
GCGCACAGACGATCGATTCCCTGAGTCGAGGTGTTGACCAAAAGCGTTTGGCCGGCCTTGAGCTGGCTCAAATCGGGTCTTGTGCAGCCGTCGATGCGAACAGGCTTGTGGCTTGTGGCAATGACCAGACCCGGCCAGCGCTGGAGCTGGGCCGAGAGCGGGTCAAAGTTCACGAAGAGAATCGTATCGATGGCCATGTTGGCCCGGCTCAACACTACGCGGATCGCACGCTCGAGCGCGGCCGTCTTTTGCGCCGGCGCTGCGGGCAGCGTCGAGGGCAGGCAGTAGCGCTCTTCGAGCACCTGAACCGGCTGCTCGAGCAGCTTCTCGAGCAATGCCCGACACGACGTGCCCTGCCCGTCGAGCAAGACCATATGCTCGTCGGTAAAAGCCGCCGCCAGCGCGCCGGCCTCGCCGGTCAGATAGAGCAGCCCGCGTTTGTGCGCGCGCTGCACCTCGACCAGGCTATGAGCCTGCCCATTGGCGGCCTTGAAGAGCTTGCGCCGGCGCCATGCGCGCAAAAAGCGCTGGCCGTGCACGAGGTAATGGACCAGATAGCCGCATAATATCTCGTAGTCGGCGTCGAGCTCGGCGCGCGCGGCGAGGCCCTCGAGCGCGTCGATCAGCCGCTCGGGCATCGCTTCGAGCGCCAGGCGACGCAGCAAACCGAGCGCCTTCTCGAAGTGGCGATCTTCGATGATCTGATCGCGCGTCAACGTGTGTTCGAGATAGCGCGAGTCGATCTTGAACGCGATCCACGGCCACGGGCTGCGCGCGCTCTCGTTGAGCGTCAGGCCGCGGTTGTAGTAGCCAGCGAACGGATTCTGGGCACTCGCAAATCCCATGACCACGCGCGTGCCCTGCTCCTCAAAGGTGAGCTTGCAGCGCGAGGGCAGATCGAAATCCTGGCGCACGTCCTCGCCATTGAAACCGATGGGCACCGCGGCGTGCTTGCACCAGGTGACGATCGCGCTTTGCGCGCGCGGCTTCAATTCCTCGAACGCGGCGCGCTCCATGGGCTTGAAGATGCGAATGAGCGTGCCTTCGACGGGCTCATCGAGCGCAAAGAGCTCGTAGCTGCGGTCTTTGGCAAAGAGCACGCGCCAGTACTGCCCGTCGCGGCCGGTGTCGACGACCACCGCCTCGGGATCGATGGCAAAGACCGAAACAAAGCCAATGCCAAAGCGCCCGATCTTGGTCAGATCGTCGTCTTTTCCCGAGCTGAACAAGCGCACGAGCTTGGTCTCAATGATCTCGCGCGTCATGCCCTCGCCCCAGTCCCGAAACGAGATTTGAGTCGTGGGCGCCTTCGCATCGCCATCGTGGCTGAGCTCGATCTCGATCTCACCGCTGCCGGCATCGATGGAGTTTTGGACCAGCTCACGAAAAAACGCCAGCGGATCGGAGAACTGGTGGATGACATCGTCGAGGATCGTGCGAATGTTGATCGTTGTTTTCATTCGACTTTTACCGGTGTTGGCAATGGTTCTGATGACAGATCGAACATATCACTCAAGTGTGCCAGAAACGCCGCCTCGTTGAGCCCGCCGCCCGGGTGCATGGCGGCAAAGACGGCCGCGCTCACAAAAGCTCGCGCTACCACATCGTCGATGTGCTCGAGCGCGTGGACGGCGCCCGGATGGCTCATGGCGAGCACGATCTCGTCGCCCTGGCGCATGGCGAGCAGGCCGGCGCCGGCCTGCTCGGCGCGCAGGTTGTCGAGGCGGCGCGCGTCGGCTGTCGAAAATACGCCCGAATTTGCGAGCACTTGCGCGCGCACCTCTCTTAGCAGTCGCATGGCATTGGCCTCCTGGACTTGCTGATTCGAAGCTCCTTCGACCGAGGGCTTATCTGATGCGAGCGGGCGCGGTCCTTCCTGGCGTTGGCGCTGTGCGGCGATCGCTTGCACAAAGCCTGCGGCGCACAGAGCCTGGTGAGCGAAGAGCTCCTTCAAGAGCTTCTGAATGCGCGGTGTTGCGAGCAGAACGACCTCGCTGGCCAGGCTTTCGTCGGCGCGAGAGGCTTTTGCCCTCAAATCCTCGGTGCCGAGGTACAAGATGTGCGCCTTTTGCCGCTCTTGCATGATGGCGACCAGGGCCTCAAAGCTCCAGCGGTTGCCTTGAAGGTCCTCGAAGACTTCGCATTGGGCGGCGCGCCCAAGCAACGCACTGCGTTTTTGTCGTGCGGCCGGCGGTATGTTTTTTGGGTTTTGCAGGCAAGACTGCAGCTCAAATGACCACGCAGACCAGCCAAAGCTGCCCATCCACGACGTCTTTAATGCACCCGAGAGCAGCGCTTCGAGGTAGTCTACCTGCCAGTCTCGATCGAGCTCGACCACACCCTGCTCGATCAGCTCGGCGAAGAGTTCGACGCCGGCAAACGATGCCGCAGCGAGCCGCGCGGTCTGCGCCGGCGCATCGAAGAGCGGTGTCTCCTCGAGCGCGCCGCAGATCTCGATGATCGCGCCAGTCAAGGGTTTGCGCTCGAGCAGGCGTCCATCCTTGACAGAGATCAGCGCGCCTTCGGCGTAGTTCGTGGCAAGAGCGACGCTGACGCTCAGGCCGTCGACCTCTCGGCTCTTTTGCCAGGCCAGGTTGGCGTTGCCAGGCTCGGCGCGCAAGGGTCGCTTTCTCCAGCGGCGCTCGTTCGCCTGGCGAATTCGAGCTTCTTCGTCCTCCTTGGCCTGGCGCACGGCTTTTGCAGCCCGCACGCGCTCGAGCTCGCGCGCCTGGCGTTGCTCAACCGTTTGCTGAAGGCGCTCCTCGCGCTCGAACGCTTTCAAATAATCCGCCAGGGCGACAACATGCTTGCCCAGGCAGGCTAGGAGCACGGCCTGCACAGCCGGCGGTGCCATGAGCAAAATCGCGTTCGCCTGGCGAGGATCGGTTTCCATGCCGAGCAGCAACGCGTTGCTCGGCACCAAAACAATGCGCGTATCGTCCGTGTGCTCAACGCGCTCGAACAAACGCTTGAGCGACCAGCGCTCAAGGTGCCGATCTTCGAAGAGCTCGAGGTGTGCTGCCGCGCCCAGAGCCGCGATGATCGCTCTGGCGGGCAACCCATCGAATCCCTCTTCACGCAGATTTGTCGACCAGAGCACAGGCGGCCAGCTCGACCAGCCAAAGGCGTCCATCAGCGCGCGCGCAAGCTCACCGCTGGCCAGCGCCTGCAGGTAGCCAAGCTGCCAGGGCTCATCCATCGCGGGCAAGATCTCGTCGATGAGCTCGGCTAGCAGCAGCACTGCGCCTTGGCCGCATCGCTCCATGGCGCTCGAGTTGGCCGGAGCGTCGAAGAGCTCGTTGGCCTCGAAATCTCCACGAATTACCAGGCTAAAACCTAAAGGCGGCGCGCAGGCAAAGCGCCTGTCAGCGAGCAGGTGACCATCCTTGATCCACTGCAGCCGCGAGTGCTCGCCAGGGCCCAAGATCGCGGCCGTGATCGTCGAGCCTGCGTGCTCGAGGCTCTTGTGGTGCAGCGCTTCTGCGCGATCGAGGTGCGCCGGCCGCGGCCGCGCCTGCCAGCGGGCCCGATTGGATGCAATGGTCTCGAGGCGCTTGAGCGCCTCACCGACATCGAGCAGCTCATCGGCAAAGTATTGCAAATAGTGCGACGCGCTCTCAGCGACCGTCGCCGGAAAGACGATCCCGAGCCGGGCGTTCTCGAGTTCAAAACCGGGGCCGCAGCTCGCGCGCCAAAGAACAGCGAGCGTCGCCCGCTCACGGGATCGACGACGCGCGCCTGTGCGATCGAGAGCCTCTCTCGTTGCAGGCCGGCGCCCGTGGCCGCCTCAAAGAGCGGGAGCTCAGCGAGGGCGTCGAGCACCGCGACAATGCCCGGGTGCCTGGCGCTCGAGTCGTTGAACTCGTTGATCATGGGCCGCAATCTGTTGAGCAGCACCATCGCGTCAAAAGACTCCAACGGCTCGCCATCAAGCGCGCGCAGATGGCTCGCCAGCGAATCGAGCGACACGTCACTCAACGAGGCGTGCAGCGCGCTCCAGGCGTCGTCTTCGACAAAGGCGCTCTGGGAGAGGTTGAGCGTGAGTCCGGCTGCATCGACGATCGAGCGCGCACCGACACGCTCGATCAAGCGCACGTCCGTGGTGATCAACACGCCGTGTTGCAGGATGTAGGTCGTGGCCGTTTCCAACTCGAAGTTGATGCCCAGGCGGCCCTGACAATTCTCGCGCTTGAAGTCGACCGCTGAATGCACGTCGGCCGGCAGCGTGTAGCCGTGGCTGATGCGCTCGCCATTGATCGTAATCGCAACCTCGGCGAAGTGGCAGCGCGCGCGAAGGATCTTGGCCTCGGTCAGCTCGTTTCGCAGCCCGCTGAAAAAGCGCGAGAAGTGGCCCGGACGCAAGCGCTCACGCATGTAGAGACGCGTTTGGGGCGCGATGCTCCCAGGCGCCTTGAGCTCCTCGGCCGCGTCGTCGAGCAGGCGCACGGCGAAAGGCGCATCGCCGCCGATCTCGATGAGCAACTCGCGAAGGCCCATGCCCTGCGCGGCGTTGACGCCGATCGCCAGGTGGCGAAGCGCGCGCTGGCGCGGCGTCGAGCGCTGCGAAAAGGGCGCCGAATAGAGCGTGTCGAACTCCGAGGCGCTCAGCGTGTCGCCGTCAAAGCAGACCTCGAGCTCGTCGGCGTCCATCGTAAAATCGATCCGCGTCGCGCCGAGCAAGTGCGCCGTCTTGACGAACTCGAGCACGTAGTCGCGCGGGTCGGCCAACTGAAACTCGCGAAGTTTCTTGCGGGCCTGCTCCTGATCGAGCTCGAACTCGCCAGCGGCTACGGCCGCCCCCACCCGCAGTTTGTCGATTCTGTTCGATGTTTTCATGGGCCACTTACCGATCGGATACGTGGAGCATATCGCAGCCACGCTCATTGAGATAGCCTCAGAGAGGACATGAACCGCCGGCATCTCATCATTTTATTGGGCGAAGGGCGCTGGCAGGTATAGAGTTTTGGGCAGGTTTAGATGACAACGCACACGAAGAATATGGAGATCTACGCTATGAACTGGTCATCGCTCGTGTCAATGGTCGTCGCCGCCGCGCTGTTTGTGGCGGTCTCTGGGTTGCCGAGGCTTGCGACGGCTCAACATGCCCCCGGCTATGTGGCGCCGGCCGGGCCACATACGCAGGAGCATCTGTGGAAGCCCTATGATGGTGGCACGATCGCCATTCAAGCGTTGGTGAGCGTTGGTACACTCCTGGTGATGGGCATGGCGGCGGTATTCTTAGTCGCGCTGGCATGGGGGAACAACAGCATCGCCGGTCCTTTGATGGTCGCAACGGTCTTGGCCGTGCCGTTCGTCGTTCCGCTCGGGGTCAACCTGGGGGGCATCGCGATGGGCGGCACCTCGCACTATCCGGGGGCGCTGCTTGGAGCGCTGCTTGGGACGATTGCGCTGTTCGTGAGCGCTTATGCCGTCAGTCTGATCCAAAGTGAGTCCGCAGGATTTTTTGGTATGATCGCCGTCCCGCTATTCATCGGTGGTGGCAGCATTGTCGGCTATCACATAGCCGCCGACTACGAGCACAACGTCATCGCTCCTCGCGTGCACGTCGCTCCGGTCGTCGACGCACGGGGCCAGATAGACGGGGCCAGTGTACGGCTGGGGTTCAGCTTTTGAGACCTGAGCTAACCTGGGCGTTCCTGCCCGGGTTGACAGCGGGCGAGCAGGTTTCAGATACTCGCTGGCTCGGGAGTCATTTCAGGACACGTTAGGCCTCAGGACGTTCACCATGCTCAAGAATCCAGATCCATCTCTGATCAACGACGACATCGCGCCCACACCGTTGAGCGAGCGCCGCTGGTCGGTGCTCAACATGGCCGCGCTGTGGATTGGCATGGTGGTCTGTGTGCCGACCTACATGCTCTCGGGCGGGTTGGTCGAGAGCGGCATGAACTGGTGGCAGGCGGTGCTGACCGTCTCGCTGGGTAACGCGATCGTGCTCGTGCCGATGATCTTGAACGGGCATCCGGGCACCAAGTACGGCATTCCGTTTCCCGTGCTGGCGCGGGCGAGTTTCGGCATTTATGGGGCGAACATCGCGGCGGTGATGCGCGGTTTGGTGGCCTGCGGCTGGTTCGGTATCCAGACCTGGATCGGCGGCTCGGCGATCTACCAGTTGTTGATCGTGTTGATGGGCCCAAGCATCGCCACCGAGGCCCTGCCGATTCTGGGCATCAACCTGGCGCAATTTGGCTGCTTTCTGGTGTTCTGGGCCGCGCAGGTCGCGATCATCTGGCGCGGCATCGAGTCGATCAAGCATCTGGAGACGCTCGCGGCGCCGTTTCTGGTGCTCATGGGCTTCTTGTTGCTCGGCTGGGCCTATGTCAAAGCCGACGGCTTTGGCCCGATGCTCTCGGCGCCCTCGCAGTTCATCGAGGGCGGCGCCAAAGAAGGCCAGTTCTGGCGGGTGTTTTTCCCCTCGCTGACGGCGATGGTGGGCTTTTGGGCGACGCTCTCTTTAAACATCCCGGACTTTACGCGCTATGCCAAGACCCAGCGCGACCAGATCTTGGGCCAGGCGATTGGCCTGCCGACCTTCATGACGCTGTTTGCCTTCATCGGCGTGGCCGTCACCTCGGCGACCGTGGTGATTTACGGCGAGGCGATCTCCGATCCGACGGCCCTGCTCGGCAAGATGGGCGGGGGCATGAGCATCGTGCTCTCGCTTATCGCGCTGACCGTGGCCACCTTGTCGACGAACATCGCCGCCAACGTCGTCTCGCCGGCCAATGCGATCATGAACATCGCCCCGCACAAGGTCAGCTTTCGCACCGGCGCGATGGTCACCGCCGGCCTGGGCGTGGCGATGTTTCCCTGGAAGCTGCTCGCCAGCGCCGGCGACTACATCTTCACCTGGCTTATCGGCTACTCCGCGCTGCTCGGCGCGATCGGCGGCATCCTGATCGTCGACTACTACCTGCTTCGAAAGACCGAGCTCGACCTCGAGGCGCTCTACCAGAAGAGTGGCCGCTACTGGTACAAGAGCGGCTACAACGCCGTCGCCCTGGCCGCCTTGGCCGTGGGTATTTTGCCCAACGTGCCCGGATTCCTGGCGCAATCGGGCCTGGTCGAACCCTCGATCATCCCGGAGTTCTTCAAGATCATCTACACCTACGCCTGGTTCGTGGGCTTTGCGCTCGCAGGCCTCACGCACATGGTCTTGATGCGCGCCACAAACGCAGGCGGGTCACTGGAGCCGTAAGGCCGCTGGAAATTTTAGCGAAGGGCTGTACATTGTACGTTATGTACATTTCGTACACGCTTCGCCCAGGAGAAACTCATGGTTCGCATTACGACTACGCAGGCCCGCGCCCAATTCGCCGACGCGATCAATCGCGTCTCTTACGGCGGCGAGAGAATTGTCTTGGACCGCAATGGCAAAGACGTTGCTGCCCTGGTTTCCATCGAAGACCTCGAGCTTCTTCAGCTACTCGAAGACCGTATCGACGTCGCGGCCGCGAAGGAAGCGCTGGCAGATGGGGAAACCATCAACTGGGAAGGCTTGAAGAAAGAATTAGAGCTGTAATTTGTCTTACACAGTAGAGCTAACCAAGTCAGCCGCACGCGAATTCAAGAAGCTCGAACGAGCCATTCAAGTCCGTGTTGCGCAGGCCATCGACGCGCTCAAGGACGAGCCCCGACCAGAGGGTGTCCGAAAGCTCAGCGGGGCCGAGAACCTGTGGCGCGTTCGAGTAGGTGATTATCGGATCATCTATTCTATCGAGGACGATATTCTGCTGGTGACGCTCGTTCGAGTCCGCCACCGCCGCGATGCCTACTAGAGCGTAACTCCACGTCCAGCACTTCGATCATCCCGGAGTTCTTCAAGATCATCTACACCTACGCCTGGTTCGTGGGCTTTGCGCTCGCGGGCGCAGGCGGGCCGCAGCCTGGAGATGGACATCGTCAGTCGACTCACGAGCGGCGCAATGTTGACCGGCGCAATCAAATGGAATCGATCACCGGTCAGCACTGAGCTTCACCGAAACCACGTCCGCGATCTTCAGCGGCTCGCCGACGCCGGCAACCGTTGGGCACACGAAGCTCAGGAGCCGGGTTCCATGATCTTTTATGTGGCAGCCGGCGGCTTCGAAAGAGGCTTTCGCGAGCGCGCCGAAGAAGATGGAATTCCCATCGTCATGTGGTCGCTCGTCGATTTGTACGCCGAAGGATGATTTTTGCGGCGACGCGTTTTGTAAATCTCGACGCGAGTTGCCTTTTTCGCCGTGATTCTCTATCACATAGGCACGAATTCGAGCTGTCTTTGTGAGCGAACGTTCAACTTTTTCCGGAGAAATCATGGCCAGCCTAGTCATTCGCAACGGTGAGATCGTCACCGCCAGTCAACGCTATGTCGCCGACATTTTGTGCGACGACGGCGTGATCGTCGCCATTGGAAAACACCTCGACGTGGCGGCGGGCACCGAGGAGTACGACGCCTCTGGAAAGTTCGTGTTTCCGGGCTTCATCGATCCGCACACCCACGTCTATCTGCCGTTTATGGGCTCGTTTGCCTGCGACACCTATGAGACGGCGACCATTGCCGCCTTGTGCGGTGGCACGACGACGCTTATCGACTTTTGCATCCCGGGGCGCGACGAGTCGCCGCTTGCCGCGATCGAGACCTGGCGCAGCAAGGCCGAGGGCAACGCCGCGAGCGACTGGACCTGGCACATGGCCGTGACGCGCTTTGATGACGAGGTCGAGCGCGAGCTGCGCCAGATCGTCGCCAGCGGTATCACGAGCTTCAAGGTCTTCTTGGCCTACGGCGGCGCGCTTGGCGTCGACGACAAAGAGCTCTACGGCGTGATGAAGCTCGCCGCCGAGTTGGGCGTGATCGTCACGGCCCACTGCGAGAACGCCGACATGATCGACGCCTTGCAAAAAAGGTTCGTCAGCGAGGGCAAAACCGGCCCCGAGTGGCACGAGCCCAGCCGCCCGACCTACGTCGAGGCCGAGGGCACGCGCCACTTCTGCACGATGGCCCGGCTCACCGGCGCGCACGGCTACATCGTGCATCTCTCCTGCGAGGAGGCGCTCAACGAGGCGATCGAGGCCCAGCTTCAGGGGGCCAACGTCTGGGTCGAGACTTTGATCCAGCACCTGTTGCTCGACAACACCCACGCCGAGCGCCCGGATTTTGAGGGCGCAAACTTCGTGATGAGCCCGCCGCTTCGGGAAAAATCCAACCAGGACGCGCTGTGGGCGGGTTTTTCCAAGGGCATGGTCGCAACGCTTGGCAGCGATCACGCGCCCTTTAACACCGAGCAAAAGAAGATGGGCAAGGACAACTTCTGTCTGATCCCAAACGGCATCCCCTCGCTCGAGGACCGCGTTCGCATGTTTTATACGCACGGCGTCGAGACGGGCCGCGTCGACATCCATCGCTTCGTCGACGCCGCGAGCACGCAGGCCGCCAAGCTCTTCGGCATGTTCCCCAAGAAGGGCACGATTCAGCTCGGCAGCGACGCCGATCTCGTGGTCTACGACAAGGAGCACCGCTCCACGATCAGCGCCAAGACCCATCACATGAACATCGACTACAACCCCTTTGAGGGCTATGAAGTCAAGGGCCGCTGCGCGCTTGTCACCGTGCGTGGTACCGTCCAGGTGCGCGACGGCGAGTTCGTCGGCAAGAAGGGCATCGGCAAGCTGATCAAACGTGAACCCACCCACTTCGGTTGAAGGCAATCCAGGAGCAACTCAATGAAAAACCATAGCTTTTCGGCACGCGATTACGATTTTGTCGAGTATGTTCAGGCGAACAACTGGATCGGTGGAGAGTGGACACCCTCGGCCTCGGGGCGCACCGACGAGGTCTTCAATCCTCGCCATGGCAAGGTCATGGGCACGGTCGTGATCTCCAACGCTAGCGACGTCGAGGCCGCCTTCCAGGCCGCCAAGGCCGCGCTTCCGGCCTGGAAGGGTTTGCCGATCCGCGAGCGCGCCCAGATCTTGTACCGCGTCAAGCAGCTCATGGAGGAGAACCTCGACGAGCTCTGCTGGCTGCTCTCGCATGAGAACGGCAAGACGATCGACCAGGCCCGTGGCAGCGTGCTCAAGGGTATCGAGTGCATCGAGATGGGCGCCTCCTGCCAGAACATGGCTGATGGCGGCCAGCTCGACGTCAGCCGCGGCGTCAACTGCCGGGTCACCCACGAGGCGCTGGGCGTGGTCGCCGGCATCGTGCCCTTCAACTTCCCAACGATGGTGCCGCTTTGGATGATCCCCCAGGCGCTCGTCGCCGGGAACACCTTCATCCTCAAGCCCTCCGAAAAAGTACCCTTTGGCTCGATGCGCCTGGCCGAGCTCTTCAAGCAGGCCGGCCTGCCCGACGGCGTGCTCAATATCGTCAACGGCAGCCGCGACGCGGTCGAGGCGATCGTCGATCACGAGGGCATCAAGGCCGTGGCCTTTGTCGGCTCGACGCCCGTGGCCAAGCTGCTCTACGAGCGCGGCGCCAAGACGGGCAAGAAGATGCTCTGTTTGGGCGGCGCCAAGAACCATCTGGTCGTCGTGCCCGACGCCGACCAGGCGCTCACCGCAAGCAACGTCGTGGCCTCCTATGCCGGCTGCGCCGGCCAGCGCTGCATGGCCGCCTCGGTGCTCCTGGCCGTCGGCAACGTCGAGCACATCATCAACGACATCGCCGAGCGCTCCGCACGCCTCAGCGTCACCGACGAGGTCGGCGCGATCGTCTCGCTGGAGTCGCGCGATCGCATCTTGCACTACATCAACCAGGCCGAGGCCGAGGGCGCGACGATCCTCGTCGACGGCCGCAAGCCCGACGTCGAAGGCGACGGCTGGTGGGTGGGCGCAACGATCATCGACAACGTCAAGCCCGGTATGGCCTGCCACACCGACGAGATCTTTGGTCCGGTGATCTCGATCATCCGCGTCAACACCCTCGACGAGGCCCTCGACATCGAGAACGCCAGCCCCTACGGCAACGCCGCCTGTATCTACACCCAGAGCGGCCACGTCGCCGAGCGCGCCCTCGAGCGCTTTGAGGCCGGCATGTGCGGCGTCAACGTCGGCGTGCCCGTGCCCCGCGAGCCGTTTGCCTTCGGCGGCTGGAACGACAGCAAGTTCGGCCACGGCGACATGACCGGCATGGACGGCTTCTTCTTCTGGACGCGCCCGCGCAAGGTCACCTCCAAGTGGGCCGTGCAGAGCGACCAGACCTGGATGAGCTGATTTTTCACCTCCCCACCCGAAGGGAAGGGGAGGTCGGGGCGCTTTTTGCCCCGGGTGGGGTCCCCTCCCCACGCGTGGGGAGGTTTTTTAAGTCTGTGATCAATCTACCTTCGGAGCGTGCCGTGGAATCGAAAGAAATGATCGACGGGTGCAAACAACACACCCTGTACACCTGGACCAAAGGCGAGGGCCTCGACCCGATCCCCGTCGCACGCGCCGAGGGCGTCTACTTCTATACGCCCGACGGCCAAAAAATCCTCGATTTCAACAGCCAGCTCATGTGCGTGAACATCGGTCACGGCCACCCCAAGGTGATCGAGGCGATGAAGAAGCAGCTCGACGAGCTGATCTTCGTCTATCCCGGCACCGCCACGGCCGTTCGCGCCCGCACGGCCAAGCTCTTGGCCGAGATCGTGCCCGGCAACATCAACACCTTCTTCTTTACGCTCAGCGGCGCCGAAGCTAACGAGAACGCGATCAAGATGGCCCGCGATTTTACCGGCCGCCAAAAGATCTTGAGCCGCTTTCGCAGCTACCACGGCGCGACCAACGCCACGATGCAGCTCACGGGAGACCCGCGTCGCTGGGGTAGCGAGCCGGGCGGCCCGGGCTTTATTCGCGTGATGGACCCGCGCCCCTACGACTACTCCTTTGGCGACACCGAGGAGGAGCAGACGGCGAACAACCTCAAGTACTTGGAAGAAGTGATCATGTACGAGGGGCCGCACACGATCGCGGCGATGTTCGTCGAGACGGTCACGGGCACCAACGGCGTGCAGCCGCCGCCCAAGGGTTATTTGAAGGGGCTCAAGGAGCTGCTCACCAAGTACGGCATCTTGCTCGTCTGCGACGAGGTCATGGCCGGCTTTGGGCGCACAGGCAAGATGTTCGCCTTCGAGCACTACGACATCGTGCCCGACATTCTGACCATGGCCAAGGGTCTGACCAGCGCCTATGCGCCGCTTGGCGCCGTGGGCTTGAGCGATCCGATCGCCGCCTTCTACGAGAAGAACGTCTTCTTGGGCGGCCTGACCTACAACTCGCACTGCGTCTGTCTGGCCGCCGCCGAGGCTGCTATCCATGTCGTGCTCGGCGAGGGTCTCGTCGAGCACGCCGCCAAGATGCAGCACGTCATGCGCGGCGAGATGGACCGCCTGCAGGCGCGCCATGTCTCGTTCAAGGAGGGCCGCGCTATCGGGCTTTTCGGCATGATCGACCTACGCAAAAACTCCGCAGGCGACGCCATGGCTCCCTACAACGGCTCGCATCCGGCCATGGGCCAGCTCGGCAAGTTCTTCCGCGACAACGGCCTGTTCACCTTTGTTCGCTGGGGCAGCTTCATGTGCAACCCACCCCTGACGATCACCGAAGAGCAGCTTCGCGAGGGCTTTGCGATCATCGACCGCGGCCTCGAGATCACCGACGCGGCTTTTGAGGGCTGATTCATCCCTGCCCGGAGCCCCCGTAACCCGGGCATCCCTGCCCGGAGCGGGCCCGCGCTACACCCCGAAGAGCCGCTGTCTCACCGCCTCGAAGTCCTCGGGCAGCGGGCACTCGATCACCAACCATTCTTTGGTCACCGGGTGGGGCAGCTCGAGTCGCCAGGCGTGCAGCATCGTGCGCTCGACGGCCTTGCCGCCGATGTGTCTGGGGCCGCCGTAGACGGTGTCGCCCAGAATCGGAATATCGCTGCTGGCCAGGTGCACGCGGATTTGGTGGGTGCGCCCGGTGTGCGGTGTCGCCTCGACGTAGAGCGCGGTCTTTGTGGCCTCGAGCACACGAAACTCGGTCTGGGCCCAGTCGCCGCCGGAGCGTACCTCGGCCTGTCGAAACACCTTGGAGTTGCGATCGCGGCCCAGGTGGTTCTCGACCATCCACTGCGTGAGCGGCTCGTCTGCCAGCGGCGAGTATTTGGGGTCGCCGCTGGTGAGCGCGCGGTAGGTTTTTTGGGTCGTGCGCTCGCGAAAGGCCTCGGTCAGCCCGGCGTTCGCGCGCTTTGAGCGCGCAAAGACCATCACGCCGCTGGTCTCGGCATCGAGCCGGTGCTGCAAACCGACGTAGGGCTCCTTGACGCCGTCGCGCGCCTGCAAGAAGCGCGTGACGACGGCCACCAGGTGGTCGCGCGCCGGATCGCGGGTGGCCTGGGCGGGCAGGCCCGCCGGCTTGTTCACCGCGATGATGTCGGCGTCCTCGTACAAGATATCGTCGGCGCCAAGCGAGACGCCAACGGGCTGCTCCTCGGGTTGCTCTTCAGTCTGGGCGAGCGCCTCGTAGCCCTCGGCGATCAACAACACGGTCGCGCCGGCCTGCACAGGCCGCGAGGCAACGCGCACCACCTTGCCATCGACGAAGACCGCGCCCTCGTCGATGAACTTGCGCGCGCGACGTCGCGACAGCGCCGGCTCGATGCGCCCCTCCAAGTGGCTCACGAGCACCTGATCGAGGCGCTCGCCGCCCGCCTGAGGACGAACCAAAAATGTGTGCTTTGTGCTCATGGGACGTTTGCCGATGGTGTCAGGTTTGGAGGGAAGCGCTGCGCGCGCAGTGTGCCATGGGACCGGCAATCTGCTCAAGGATACCAGCTCTTAAAGATTTCTATCGGGGTGAAGGCGATGGCACTGGTTGTAGCGCGCACGAGACCGAACACGTGCACGATCACGGAAAAACAACGGCAAGAGCCCCCACCGGCGCTGAAGCGCCACCTCGCCTTCCCTGCGCTGCATAGTCGGGTGCCCTGACGCCCTGCCCCCCCGACTCTTGGATTCTCAAGGCGTCAGGTATTGGGTGAACAGCGCTTCCAGATCGCGGCCACGGTCGTAGCCGCGGCTTGTGATCAGTCGCAGAGCCAGGCGCGTCTCGTGGAGCTCGTTGGCATCGATGATCGCGGCCAGATGCTTGAGATCGATGGCGTCTTGAGGGCGCAGGTCGGGGTCGACGGCGAGTAGTTTGAGCGCGATGAGGTGCGCGGGACGGGCGACAGGAACGATCAGAGCTGGCACGACCTCGAGTCGCAAGGCGGCCGCGGCGATTTCGGCTTCGATGCCCGAGGAGGCGAACAAAAGGTCGACGACGATGCCGTGCCCCGCGCCACGGCGAAAGGAGCGCACCGTGGCCAGCCGCTCCACGGCGTCTTGTTCCATGACCGTCTCGATGACGAAGCCGGCCGCGCTCCAGAGCCGAATGAACTCCTCGGCCTGTGCATCGTCGTCGATGGCAACCGCCACGTCGATGTCTCGGGTGAAGCGCGGCTCGACGTGAACCGAGACGGCGAGCCCGCCGATCAGTGCCCACGGCTCGCCAAGGTGTGCGAGGGTGTCGGCCACAAACTCCAGAGTCTCGAAGAGTTCGCTGGTCACGGCGTCAGGATGGTGGTGGGATCGATGCGCCTCCCCGGCGAATCCGCGGGACGCGCCAGCAGCCAGGCCAAAAGACGCTCTTGCAGTTCGGCCTCGGACTCCCCGGGATGGCGGCGCTTGAGCTGACAAAGACGCATTTGGATGCCGGATTCGGACAGATCCAACGCCGTACGCAGTCGTTGGGCGCGCATTTCGTCGTTGTCGTTCTTCATGGCAGTACTCTTGGAAACGGCCTTGGCGCCACGTGGGCCCGGCTGACATGGCCAAAAGATACGGTCTGTGGAGCGAAATCGCAAGGCGTGCTCGACGGCGCGCGCTGAGCAATCTTGGAACGCACGCGCCGCGATCAGAATTCGCAGAGTCGGGCGCCCTGACCCGCTTGCCCCCCGACTTCCGCTTCGCCAAGCTCTGCGTCAAGGGCCCGGACCAGCATCCGCTCTACGGCGAACTCACCGATGCCGTCGGCGAGCAGGTGGACTGGAACTTCAACAAGTTTTTGGTCGACCGCGAGGGCAAGGTGGTCCGCCGCTTCGGGCCGGCGGTCGAGCCCTTGGGCGATGAGATGCTCTCGGCGCTCAAGGACGTGCTCGCCTAGCAAATTCGGGCATTGTCGGGTGCCCTGGCACCCCGACTCTGGCAGCTCACCCTGGCACCCCGACTCTGGCAGCTCAGCGAAGCCACCAGCGCGCCGAGAACGCGTACCAACCGAAGTCTGTGCCGAGCGTGCCGGCAACGAGGAGGCGATCGGCATCGTAGAATATTGCCGAGCTTGTGGTGACTTGGCCATCGGTGCGTGCGTAGGCCACGCCGTTGGTGCCAAAGCTCGTATCGAGCTCGCCGAACATGGTGTAGCGCGCCAAAACGAGGTTGTAGATCGACTCGTCGTGGCTGTCGCCGACGACCCACAAATAGCCGCGCGCGTCGTAGAGCACGGCGCGCACGGTGTCCGCGCCGGCGCTGAGGGTGGTCACGACTTTACCCATCGCACCAAACTCCTCGACGCGCTCGCCGCGGTTGTTGAGGCGCATCAACAACAGACTCGAGGCAGCCGTCGTTTGGGCAACGTCGCGATATTGGATGCCACCGACGATTATGTCGCCCCCGGACAGTGCCACGATCGCGGTCGCATGGGCAGCCTTGCCGTCGAGCTCGATTTGCAGTTTGCCAGCGGTGCCAAAGCTTTCGTCGGGCTTGCCATCGCTCAACAAGCGGGCGACGGCAATCTTGTCACCTTGCCGGCCATTGGCGCTGTAGCCCGCGGTCAGGATTCGGCCCTGCACGTCGAACGCCATCGCCAGCATACGATCGCCGGCGTCTCCAATCGTGACGACGCTGCGGCCCTGCTCGCCAAAGCTCGTGTCGACTTCTCCGCTCTCGGCCAGCAGCCGCATGATCAGAAACGAGTAAGGCTCGAAGCTCTCGGGGTCGTGGAACTGGCCGCCAAGGACGATTCGATTCTGGGAATCGATCAACAGCTTTGTGGCGCGTGTTCGAACAGCGCCCATGCGCAGGTGCAAGACACCGTCGGTGCCAAAACTGGAGTCGATTCTGCCGTTTTTGAGGTAGCGAGCCAGTGTGAACGTTTCGGCCAACGAGCCCTGCTTGCTCAAGCCCGCAACGACGATTCGTCCCCTTGCGTCGAGCGCGACGTCACGCACGATTGCGGCCTCGTCAATCGCCAACTGGACGACTCCATTTTCTCCAAAGCCGCGATCGAGGCTGCCGTCGGCCATCAGGCCCATCAACATGAACTCGTATTTTTCGGGCCGCGAATTGGCAGAGCCGGCGAGGATGATTCTGCCGTCGAGCTGCGCGGCGACAGAGCTTGCCAGCACAACGTGACCGGCGATCGGGTGGTCAATCATGCCCTGCGTACCAAAGGCCTGATCGAGCGTGCCCCCACGCTCTGTAGCACCAGTGTCAGAGGAGTCCGAGCCAGTGTCAGAGGAGTCCGAGCCGACGTCATCCACAGGAACGATGCCAGCCAGGCACTGCCCATCGACACAGCGCTCGCCCTGAAAACAATCGCTGGCGCCGTGACAGCCCTGGGTCGACGGTCGACAGCCTGTGAAAGCCAGAGCGGCTAGCAAACCAAGCGCCAGGAGCATGCTCGCGCGCTTCCCGTAGCCGAGCGGCGCGGAAGCTCCTGATTTTTCGCGTGATGATTTCACGATGCCTTGACCAAATGATTTGCGTAAGCCTGAATTGACGCCCGATGCCGATGCCAACGTTCATCTTGGCGCATGATACGCGATCTCGCGCCAATAGCACACATCGCCCGCAGAAGCCGGCGATTAGCAATTGCTGATTGGCAACTACCTTTAATGTCACGGTTGCCCGTCTGACTCCAAAAGCACGTGCATATTGCTGATTGACGGGCGCCTCGCTACACTCAGCGCCAGTTCACTGATTGGTTGATGATGAGGAAGGCATGGGTTACCGATGGTTGATCGTGGCGACACTTTTTGTGCTTGCCGCAGGCTGCAAGGACGACGCCGACACACAGGCCCCAAGGCCCGATGTCGGCGCTCAGGCCAACAACGCGATTGGCGAGGATGCATCCTTTGCTGACGGTGCCGTGGGCGAGCCGGATTGCCTGTCGACGCGCGATTTCTTCTCCCGTGAGGTCTGGGGCCCGCTGATGTCGACCACCTGCACAGGCTGCCACCAGCTCGGAGGTGCGGCCTTCGAGCAGAATTCCCGATTGACGCTGCTGCCATCGAACTATCCGGGCTTTCTCGATACGAACATCGAGAACCTTCGCGAAGCGATGAAGGTTCAATTTGGCGGCGTCTCGCAGCTGCTCTTAAAGCCCACGGGACGTGTTGCCCACGGCGGCGGCGAGGTCTTGTCGATCGACAGCGCAGAGTACGCCGCGCTCGAGGAGTTCGTGCGGCGCATCGAGAGCAACGAAGAAGAAACCTGTCCGGACACCTCGAGCCACGACGCCTTTGATGATCTGACGATGCTCTCACCGACTCAGACGCTGCGAAAAGCGGCGTTGCATCTGGTGGGAAGGCTGCCGACGACCAACGAATACGCCGCGGTCGAAGCCGGCGGCGAGGCTGCCCTCAAAACGACGCTGACCGCCATGATGGGCGAGGACGCCTTCTACGATCGGCTGAGCACGCTGTGGAACGACATCTTCTTGACCGATCGCTATTTGAGCTACCGCGGCCACGCCACGGGCGTGCTCTACCGCGAGGATTTCCCGCGCACCCAGGAGTGGTTTGCCGGACTCGATGATGCAACCAAGGACCGGGTCAACTTCGCGGTCGCCCGCGAGCCCCTCGAGCTGATCAACTACATCGTGCGAAACGATCGCCCCTTTACCGAGATCATCACGGCCGACTACACCGTCTTCAATCCCTTCTCGGCCAATCTCTACGAGGTGCCCTTGCAGTTTACCAACGCTCAGGACGCCGGTGAGTGGCGTGCGGCCAAGATCGGTGTAACGCGCGATGGCAGCCGCGTGGACTTTCCCCACGCCGGCGTTCTCAGCTCCCCGATGGTCTTGAGCCGCTTTCCGACGACGCCGACCAACCGCAACCGTGCGCGCGCGCGCTTTGTCTTCAAGACATTCTTGGCCACCGACATCTTGCGTGTGGCCGAGCGCCCGATCGATCCCACGGCCTCGACGGCCTTTTTGAACCCGACGCGCGACGACTCGGCCTGCAACGTATGCCACTACATGATCGATCCCATTGCCGGCGCCTTTCAAAAGTTCGACGACAACAGCCAGACCCGCTACCGGCCCGAGCGTCAGTGGTATACCGACATGTTCGCGCCCGGCTTTGGCAAAGAGGCGATGACCGTCTCGGACTTCGACGATGCCCTGCAGTGGCTTGGCCAGCGCATCGTCGCCGACTCGCGCTTTGCGCTGAGCATCGTGCACATCATGCACGAGGGGCTCACCGGGCGCGCGCCGCTGATCCATCCCGAGGACCGCGCCGCGGCGGGTTATGACGCGCGCCGAAACGCCTGGGAAGCCCAGGACGCCTACTTTCGGGAGGTGGCCGACGCCTTTGTTGGGGCCGATTACAACCTCAAGGTCGCGGCCGTGGCGATCATCGCCGGGCCCTATTTTCGCGCCGACGGTGTGCAGGCAACGCCATCGGCCGCGCGCCTGATCGAGCTGGGCGAGGTGGCCACGGCCCGATTGTCGTCGCCCGAGCTGCTCGCGCGCAAGATCTCGGCGCTCGTCGGCGTGCGCTGGGATCGCAGCTGGGACAAGCGCGAGCTGCTCGAAACCGACTACAGCATTCTCTTTGGCGGCATCAACTCTGATACGGTCATCGACCGCCTCAAGGCGCCCAACGGCGTCGTGGCAAACGTCGTTTGGCGCATGGCCAACGAGGTTTCTTGCAAGGCGACCGGCTACGATTTCACCCACACCAAGGCCAAGCGCGTGCTCTTTCCCCACGTCGAGCTCACCGACATGCCGTTTGCCGTTTCGGGCGACGAGGTTCCGGCCGCCGCCGCGCGCATCCGCGAGAATATCCGCTATTTGCACCTGCATCTGTTGGGCGAGGAGCTGGCCTTAGACGACCCGGCGATCGAGCGCGCCTATGTGCTCTTTGTCGAGACCTGGCAGGAGGGCAAGCAGGGCGTCGCTGACGGCACCCAGCCCGACTGGCTGTTTTGGGCCTGTCGCGCCGAGAAGAATTTGGAGACCGACCAGCCCCTGCCCGAAGCCAATCAGGTGCGCCGCGACCCCGACTACGTCGTGCGCTCCTGGATGGCCGTGCTCACCTACCTGCTCGCGGATTACCGCTTCCTTTACGAATAGGCCAAGCCCATGTCCTGGAAACTTGATCGCAGAGAGTTCTTCAAGATCGCCGGTCTGGCCGGCCTTGGAGCTGTGCTTCCGCCCTTTAGCAAGAGCGCTTTCGCCGAAACCGGCCACTATGGTGGGCCTTATTTTATCGCGATACACGCCGGCGGCGCCTGGGATCCGGCATTTTTGTGCGACCCCAAGAACAACGCCGAGCTCAACCGCATCACGCTCGCCGAAGGCACGAGCGGCCGAATCAAATACGCCGCGCTCCCCGTCGACGCCAGCGCGCTGGGTCTCGAGGCGCAGTATGCCGATGCTTACAACCAGCATTTGATGACCAACGAGGCGTTCTTTGCCGCCCATGGCTCACGTCTGACGATCCTCAATGGCGTCGACACCTCGACGAACAACCACGAGACGGGCACCCGCGTGGTCTGGAGTGGGCGCATCGCCGAGGACTACCCCAGCCTGAGCGCGCTCGTAGCGGCAACGCGCGGTCCGACCAATACGATGTCCTTCATCAGCGCCGGCGGCTACGACGCGACCAACGGTTTGGTGCCGCTGACGCGGGTGAGCAACCCCGGCTCGCTTGCCCGCGTCGCCGACCCCAACGTCCACGATCCAAACCGCGCCGACTCCGAAACCTACCACGCCCACTCGACCTTTGATCGGATCAAGGCGGCCCAGGCCGAGCGCCTCGCAGCCCAACAGGCCGCCGCCGGCCTGCCCGCCACGCGCCGTGCGATGGGCGAGCTGATCTTGGCTCGCGCCACCAGCGCCGATCTCGAGCGCCTCGTGCTGCCCGAATCGCTCGTCACCATTCCCGGCTACCAGTTGGGCGATTTGCAAAGCCTGATGCAGCAAACCCAGCTCGCCATGTCGGCCTTCGAGGCCGGCCTCGCCGTCTCGGCGAACCTGGTCCTGGGTGGCTTCGACACGCACGCCAACCACGACCGCGACCAACGTCGCCAGCTCGCCAAGCTGCTCCACGGCATCGACTACGTCGTCAAGGAGGCCACCCGGCGCAACATCCTCGACAAGGTCGTGATCGTCGTTGGCTCCGATTTCGGCCGCGGCCCGCGCTACAACGGCCCCGGCGACTACTCCGGCAAGGACCACTGGCCGATCACCTCGATGATGTTGCTCGGCGCCGGCATCGAAGGCAACCGCGTCATCGGCGCCACCGACGCCGACCAAAAACCCCTGGGCGTCGACCCCACCACGCTCGCCACCAGCGCCACGGGCACCAAGCTCACCCCCGCCGTCATTCAAAAGGCCCTTCGTCGAAAGCTCGGCATCGACGCCGGCGATCCGGCCAAGAAGTACGGCCTGTCGGGCGCGGATCTGGCGCTTTTTGGGTGAACCCAGGCCATGATGACCGGCGCTGATCGTCTAGTACGTCCTCTCGGTAGGCATCGCCTGGCTCATCACTTGCCGCCGCGACAAGCAGCAGGCCGTGCTCGAAACCAGCCTCGAAGCCTGAATGGCCGTCGCAATCCGGACATCACGCCGCGCGCGCGCTTTGCCGATGGGTCTGCGTGCAACGGCACCTGTTTCGATGAGCACGATCCAGCCAAAAACCGGGAGAAGCCAAACCGGGAGAAGCCAGGCTTGCGTCGCGGGAAATACTCACGGTTGTTGGTCGATCGCACACATCACCCCCGGGGGTATGCATCGGGCATTTGACACAGCGCTCACTTCAAGCGACCGTAGCTGGGTTGTCAAAAGAAGTGAGATCTACGCCCAAACGCGGGCTACGTGTCGCCCGCGAGATGCTCACAGCCGATTTGTTTGTCTGCACCAATCTACGGAGTCACCCGCTATGAAGAGTGTCCCAGGTTCAAGCGCCCCATTGGCGTCTGCTCAACGTAGCACGACGATCGCCTGGGTGCTGAGCGGCTGCCTGGTTTTTGCAGCGTGCGATGGAAGCCTCGAGCGGCCGGCTGGCATAACAGGCGACACGGCAATCACGGCCGATACGACGTATCCGGCCGACATTGATGAGCTCTCGGACACGGCCATCTTAGACTCCGGAGAACCCGGCGGATCCGATGCCGACGACCGGGACACGCTCGATCCCAGCGATACCCAGGCCCCGAGCGTTCCGCAAAATTTGACGGCGACCAACATCGGCACGACGAGCCTCACTTTGTCCTGGCAGGCCTCGAGCGACAACGTTGCCGTGACGCGCTACGACGTGCAGACCAACGGCGCTGGCGTGGTTGTCAGCGTCGATGCCCCAGGCGTCTCCTACGACATGATGGGGCTGACGGCCTCGACGGACTACGCGTTTCGTGTGCGCGCCTGTGACCGAGCCAACAACTGCTCGGACTGGTCGACTCAGGTCTTGGCGACCACGCTGGCCGCATCGGCCACGGGCAACGAGCCGCCGGTTGCGCGCGGTGTGACCCATTACGGCTCGCCCAATGTCGCGCTGACGATTCCCGATGTACGCGCAAACGACATCGACCCCGACGGCGACGAGCTCAGCGTGGTTGTGGTCACTGAGCCAGCCAACGGGACGCTCACGGTCAGCTCGCCAGGGGCTTTCGTCTACACGCCCAACGCCGGCTTCATCGGGGCCGACAGGTTTGTCTACCGGGTATCCGACGGCAAGGGCGGCGAAGACACCGCCGATGTACGCATACACATCGCCAATCGCACCTTTTATGTCGATCCGGCCGGCGATGACACGGCCGTGGGCACGTCGCAGGCCACCCCATGGCGCACCATTGCCAAGGTCCAGGCTCAACTCTATGGCAACTACTTTGTGCCGGGCGACGTCATTTTGCTCAAGCGTGGCGCGACATTTCGCGAATCCCTGAACGTCGGGCGCTCCGGCACCGCCGAGCGGCCTCTGGTGCTTGGCGCCTATGGCAGCGGCGCTCGGCCGATCATCAGCGGCGCGCGCGCGGTCACCGGCTGGAGTGTGCACTCCGGCCAAATCTACAAAGCGCCGGTGACACTGGGCCCAAACGAGACGCTCAAGTACGTGTTCGTCAACGCCGTTCGCCAGACGCTTGCGCGCTTTCCCAACACCGGCTGGCTTCGCACCGACAGCGGCTCGAACAACCATCTGATCGACGCCGATTTGACCGCTGCGGCCGGCACCTACGATGGCGCGCGCGCCGTGCTCCACGCCGTTAACTGGGCCTTCGAGCGACCCACGATCGCCTCGCATGTGGCCGGCGGCCGGCTCAACTTCGCGGCCGCCACGGCCTACTATACGCCGCCCGGCGACTGGGGCTATTTCATCGAGAACAAGCTCAATTTGCTCGATGCGCCCGGTGAGTGGTACTTCGATACGGCGTCAAACCAGCTCTATTTATACGCTCCCAATGGCGTCAACCCTTCGACGCTCGCCGTCGACGTGGCCACCCAGAGCAATCCGCTTCAGCTTGGCGGCAACCACATCGTCGCCGATGGCCTCTCGATACGCCACTCGGTCAACGGTGCGGTTCACATCGTCTATTTGAACAATCACGTCACGATGCGCGACTGCGAAGTGGCGGATTCCTACTGGGGTATTCGGGCTTATGCCGACGACGTGACCCTGCATGAAAACGTCGTGCGCGATACCTACGACGCCGCGATCACGATCGACGGCGCGCGCAACATCATCACGCGAAATCACGTCCACGACATCGCGATGGTGCCCGGGCTCGGCCTCGACGTCTGGGGCTACATCGGCATGGACGTCAAGGGTACGGACTCGGTGGTGCGCCACAACCGCCTCGATCGCGTGGGCTACATCGCCATGGGCCTTGCCGGAGACCGCCAACTCACCGAGGAGAACGTCGTACACAACGCGCTGGCCATCCTCAACGATGGCGGCGGCATCGCCTTTGACTTTCTCAATGGGGCGACCTTTCGGCGCAACATCATCACCGATACGCTGGGATTTCCGGCATCGATGAGCACTACCCAGCAGACGAACTACCGCATCTCGTTCAGTCTTTATTTTGGCGACAAGCGTATCCAAAACACCATCCTCGAGCACAACGTGGTCTCCAACGCCGGCACCGGCATTCACGTCGACCACACCACGCGCACGATCGGCAACATCGTGCGCAACAACCTGATCTATGACCATCAATACGGCGTAACCTTCTCGGATTACTCGAACTACATGCTCAATGAGACGGGCAGCAACTGTTTTCCCGAGTACAATGACCAGCTCTATGGCAACACAATCTTTTCGACCAAAGCGGCGCAGCGCTCCATGCTCATGCTCGAGGTCTATTGTCTGGACTGGATTCGTTGGGGCAGCTTCAACAACAATCGCTACTTGAACCCCTTCTCCGACAAGCTCGTTTACCGCCATGATTTCCAGTCACCGCGCTATGAGTACGCCCCCGGCATGTTCGGCGGCGCCCACGAGCACTTCACGCTGGCCGAGTGGAAGGCCGAGCCTGTCGGCCTCGACGCGAACTCGACGGCCTTCACGCTCGCTTGGACGCCGCCCGAGCCGCAGGCCACGAGCACGCAATTGTTGCTCAACACCAACCGCGGCACGCGCCGGGTGGTCGTCGACGGAGAGTGGATGGATCTCGACGGCCAGAGCGTCACCGGCGCCGTCGAGATCGCACCCTTCACGGGCAAGGTGCTGCTGCGCAAGTGAGCACCATCGAATCCTCAATTCCCCGAACAGACGCCGGAGATGCCCGTGAACCGCCAGGCCAAAAATCGATCGTTTCGCTTGCGAGCGAGTGCCATGCTGACCGTTTTCACCATCTTGGCTACGGCGACAATCGCCCAAAGCGACGATGTGCCGCGCCTGCTCGAGGACGGCGACTATCAGTGCCGTATCAGCAACGAATACCGCTTCCGAGGCTGCACGGTCGTCAGCGAAGGCGACGAGCAGTCACTGACCGTCGACATCGAGGGCCACTTGTTGCTGCTCGTAGGGCGCATTCATGCGCCCTACAACAACGATGACAAGAAGCTCTTCGTCGAAGCCCGGCTCAAAGAGGCGAAGCCGTATGTCTGCAGCACCAGCGACCCGGCCGCTCAAAAAGAGTGCGCTGCTCAGCCGCTGATGATCGTGCTCAAGCCCCGCGGTGAGATTTGGAGCGGGAGCTTTCCGATCAAGCACTACTGGAACAAGTACGCCGGCGAAGGCGCGGAGCGCCAGGTCGTGGGCACCACGATCACGGTCACCGAGCTCAGCTTTACGCTCAGACCGGTCGCGAAGAAGCCATAATTTGAACATCATGTCATCTAACTGATGCGCAGTCGCAGGGAGCGAGACGATGGATTTTGCATGGACCCGCCGCGGATTCTCGGCAATCTGGATTCTGGCTGTCGTCGTGCTCGTCAGCGCTGTGTTTGGCATGACGTTTTCGCTCGAGAGGGACGTAGCCTCGCCGGATTTTAGTCTGGGCGCGACGTGGCCGGCCTCGTTGAGCATGACGCAGCCATCGATGGCGCTGGGCATGATCAGCGGCGAGTCCAAGGCGCCCTGGTCCTCGGGCACCGCCACGCTCTACGCCTTGCCGCATGAGAATCGAGTCTATCACCACACCGCGGCCGATGTGTTTTTGCATGGCGAGGGCGTCGTCGAGATAGCACAGACCACAATCGATGAGCACGGTGTATTCGAGCTGAACATTCCTGGCGTGCGTGAATGGCCAAAGTCTGGAGCCGAGCGCACAGACAAGCAATCCTTCCCCTTGATCCTGCAAGTGCGTATCGGAAAGGAGTACCGCTACCAGTGGCACACGCTTTCGCCGGCGGTCGACGCAACCGCGATCGCGCTCACGCTCGACCGGCCGCTGTATCAGCCGGGACAAAAAATCTTGATGCGCGCCGTGGTCGTCGATCGCACGCTCGGCCGCCCGATAAACGCCGCCGACGTGCACTGGCGTATGCATGACCCGCAGGGCAACCTGGTCTTTGACCAGCGCACACCGTCCAGCCGCTCGGGCGTCGCCGCGGCCGGCTATGAGCTGGCCAGCCAGTGCCTGCAAGGAGACTACAAGATTTCAGTCGAGGCCGGCGGCGCGAGCGCCGAGCAGATCGTCTCGGTGCTTCCATTCAGGCTGCCACGCTTTGCGGTTTCGCTGAGCAGCGAGAAACCCTCGGTGCAACCCGGCGAGCTGCTGAGCTGGCGCGTCGAAGCCCGCTACACCCATGGCGAGGCCGTCTCGGCCGCCAACGTCAAGACCCTGGTCTCCTGGCGCACCTGGGACGAGGAGAAGAGCACCACCATCGAGGGCAAGAGCGATACCCAGGGACAGATCGCCCAGAGCTGGACGGCGCCCTCGGAGTTGCGGCCCGGCTCGAGCGTGCGACTCGCAAGCGTGGTGACCACCGACGCCGGGCGCGCCGAGCAGGCTTCACATGGCATCAGCGTCGCGGGATCTCATCCGCGCGTCGAGATCCATCCTTTGGGCCGCGGTGCCTTCGTGGTCGGCAAGAAGAACCAGGCCGTTGCCGTGGTCACTGATGTGCGCGGCTTGCCGCTGCCAGAGGAGCGGCTGACGATCTACGCTCAGGAGGAGGCCGGCCAGCGCACCATCGATCTCGTCACCGACGAGCGGGGGCGCGTGATCTTCGAGTGGCAACCCCTGGCAGCGGGCCGCTTGCAGGCGCGTTTTCCTGGCCACGCCATGAGCATGCAAAACATCGATGCGCGGGTTCGCCAAATGTCCTACCACCTGCGCGCGCTGACTCCCGTTGCGCGCGTGGGCGAGCCATACACGGTGCTCGTCGAACCCCATGAAAAGGCGCGAATGCTCATGTTGTTCGCCGGCGAGTCGCTGGTCAGTGCCCAGCCTATCGCCGCCTCCGCAGCACCCACGCGCCACAGCGTGACACTGACCGATTCGTCGCGCGGACTTGCGTCACTGCGCGTGCTTAAAGGCAGTGTGGTCGTCGACGAGCTTGTGCTCTGGGTGCGCCAGAAGGGCTCGCAAAACGTGCTCGTCGCTGCCGAAGCCAAGAGCTACGAGCCGACCGATACCGCCCACGTCAATCTGTCCTTTGCCGTAGACGACGCTGACCACAAGAGCCCGGTGACCTTTGGCCTTGTGGGTGTCGATGAGGCCCTCTACGCGCTCAAAGAGCGCGCCGACGTGCCCTTTGAAATCCTGCTTCGCCAGAGCTCAGCGAGCGTGGCCGCGCTGCTGCCGATGCTCGATGGGCTAGAAGAGCAAGATGAGCTGGGTCAGCAGATCGCCGCCGCGAAGTTCCTCGCAGAGCTCGAACCCGATCCGAGATCATTCTTGTCGTACCTGCCGTCTGGCTCCGACATCTCGCCGCCCTTTGCCCGGGCGCGGGCTGAAAGTGCGCTCATGAAGTGGAGCTTGGCCTTGGTGTTGTTCGTGGGGCTGCTGCTGATCCTGATCGTCGCCTTGACCTGGAGCCCCTCGAGGCGCTCGGCCTATACGATCAAAAACACGACGCTCGCCCTGGCCGTCACCCTGGCGGCCGGGCTCGGCGGCTTTGTGATGGCCGCCGTGCTCGAAAATCGCTTCATTATCGTCGTCGCGATCGCATCGTTGCTGGTGCTCGTGCTCCTGGCGCTGGCCACCGTGCGCGATCGCAGCGTGCCGGCGCTCTGGTGGATCTTAAGTTGTGCCGGCGCCATCGCGATCAGCGTGCGCATCTTGATCGTCATCGATCAGAGTGGCGCAGACATCGACGAGAATGTGCTCCTCGCATTGTTGTTCATTCCGCTGGCGGTCTTGGGGCTTTCGGCGATCAACTGGGTCTTTGTACTGCTCGATCGCGATGAGCGCGCGGCCGGCCTGGCTCTGGCCGGCTGGTTGGGCGCGGTGCTGATCGGTTTGATGGGCATGATGTTTGGCCATACCATTGAAGATAAGTTTAGCGCCGCCAATTCCCGTGTTGTTTCGGATGTCGTGTTCGGGGAAATCAGCCCGGCGCCGCCCTCACCGACCATGATGGAGGTGACAAGCGAGGAGATCGACTGGCCACAGCCCGAGGAGAGGGCCGGCGGCGGTGGTCGTGGCGAGAGCCGCGGTATGGCGCGGCGCGCCCGCTCGATGGAAGACTCCGGCATTCTTGAAAAATCCGACCCATTCGAGCCCGAAGCGCCCGCCGAGGTAAGCAAAAAGGGTGGCGTTGCCCAAGCGCCGCCTCAGGCGGGCACGGTGCGCTCCTGGTTTCCTGAGACGATGGTCTGGATGCCCGAGATCGAATCCGACGCCAAGGGCAACGCCCGCGTCAGCTTTCACGTGCCCGACAGCATCACCACCTGGCGCCTCGACGCCTGGGCCCACAGCTACGACGGCCGCTTTGGTCAGGGGCAAACCGGCCTGCGCGTGGCGCGCCCGGTGTTCATGGAGCTCGACTTGCCCACCCATCTGACCGACGGCGACCGCATCGACGTGCCGGCCACGCTGG
>JACCWM010000105.1 GCA_013697635.1 Lujinxingiaceae bacterium
CTTGGCCTTCGCAATATGCTCGAGCAGGCGTTGCAACGCTCCACAGAGTTCGGGAGCACCGTTGACAAGATCGAGAAGTTCGGGCGCAATGGCAGACATGGGGCATCCTTTTGGTTGGGGTTTTCGCAGACAACAACCAAGAGGCTCTGCCCCTAATTTTTTCTATCAACCCCGCTCTCGCCCACCATCCATCAGCTCAGCAGCTGATCCACACCCCTTCAGCCCATGCCTTTTCCGACATTTCAAAAGGATCGGACCATCCTTCGGGCAATGGGTGGTTCATCGTAATACCTTCGTTTTTGTAAGTTTAGTTTTTAAAATTTCGGTTATCGTTTTTTAATTTTTGGTTAAATAAGATTACTCTTCGCTCAACTTCTTAAGCGCTTCGACGACTTGCTGGACCTGGTATGGTTTGGCCTTTCCTCCAGGGTCCTTTTGCAGATTGACCATGGGCTTGCCTTGCCATGGTGTCGTGAAGCGGTAATGGCTGCCCCTAATACGGGGCTCGCCAAACACGTCAGTACAGATGACAATCAAGCTCATCAATGTATTTGGTGAATCGCTCTGTCATTGTCATTCCATCGTTTGACCGCCAACTACCAGTACCATATATAGTACCGGATATAGTACCGGAATGGCGTCGAGTCAACGATGGGCAATCGGGGTTGGATCACGACCTGACCGGCAATTTGTCTTCGGGGGCGAGTCATCGAAGCGTAGCCGACGAGCTCGCGGAGCCTACGGCGATCGTGGCAAGCAGGCGCACGCGCTTGAGTTCCGGCTCGCCAACGTTCGGCAGGCTTGACGCTTCGCGCTGCGCCTCGTTACCGTGCAAGGAGAATGAAGTACAACCTGTTGCGGTCCACCTCGCCGCCTACCATGTATCTACAAAAGGTCGCTATGTTTTGTCGCCGACTCGCCGTGCTGCTCATCCTGGTCGCCTCGGCCGGCTCGGCGTGCTCATTGGGGGAGCCGACATCAGGTCCCTGGGAATTCGACGAACCCGCAGATGCTCTCAACCGTGCACCGCTTCGGGAGGCAATACAGGGAGCCTGGTGGAGCGAGATGATCAGCGCTGCGCCGATCCTACGGGGAGATCTGTGGATTTTTGGAGACGAAGGCGCCTTCGAGCACCGGCATCTCTCGCGTGAGCTGATTGGCGATGACACGGAGATGCAAAATCGTGCGCGCCCAGGGAGTTATGCAATCGAGGACGGTATCGTCTCCTACGTCGTTGGTCGGGACAGCAATGGAGACGATGTGAGCTTTTCGGCAGAGGTCGTGCGTCGCCCCTCCTTTTCCAGGGTCTCCTCCTGGGTGCAGGATGAGGGATACGGCGAGCAAGAGAATGCGCTCGTCGTGGGCGCGTTTTTGCCCCAGTCCGAGGGCGTCTTCGCAAGCGTTCAGAGCGTGAAGCAGACAGCCTTGAACTTCGCCTACACAAAGGACGTTCGCGTCATCGTGCGCTTTGCCCGGGCTGAACCCTGCCGGATCACCGTAAAGATCGAAGCTCAATTGAAGCGAAACGGCGATGAGGAGCGCGACGTCCGGGAGCTTGATTTCGACTGTGTCAGGACGTCTCCCCTCGAGCCCGGCGTCAACCGCATCGTCGTCAAAGGCTTCGAGGACCACGAGCTGCCGCGCAGCTGGAATGAGTACCTGAACGAGAGAGGGTTTCGCGAAACTGAGTCGGATTCGATGTACTACCTGCTCACTCAGGCCTTCACCCCTGTGATGTTGTTCATGGAAGGAACCCAGGGCCAGGTGATGTTTTTTGGTCCGTTAAACAGTTCTGAAACCTTTCGTCCAGGTGTAGAAGTCGTTGAGTATTAGGGCGCACACTAACGCCGCCAGGGTCTCGGGGCGTGGGCGAGTTCAGGGGCCAGGGACGGTGCAGCGTGGCGGTGTCGCGGGGCCCTCGGCGAAGTGGCGTGCGATCGTGGCGAGGTCGAGGGGGCGATCGTAGATGGCGAGCAGGTAGAAGGCGCCTAGCCAGGGGCGATCGAGGGTGGCTTCGTTGCCGAGGAGCAGGGGAAAGGTCCTCTGCCAGCTGCTCAGATCGGTGGACGTGGCGACCGTGTGGACGAGCTGGCCGTTGCGATACAGGGTGGCCTGGCGTTGGCTCAGGGTGATGACGTAGTGCTCGAGATCCGTGGTGACTTGCGCGGGTTGTAGGAGCGGTGCGGGTGCGCCGTTATCGTTGGTGTCGGTGTTTCTCAGGCGCATCTCCAGGGCGAGCACTTGTGCTCCGAGGGTGAAGTTGCGGTTAAAGGGATCTCGAGACAACGAGACGATTCGGGCCGGACCTCCTTGTGTGGTGTTGTTGGCCTTGACCCACATTTCGAAAGAGAAGGCGTGCTGGCCTTCGAGGATACGGTCGTAGAGCGGGGAGGCGTCGAGCTGTCGTAGTCCGCCGCCGTCGAGCCCGATGCCGTTTTCGAGCCAGTGCGTGTCACCCACGATCTCGAGGTCCATGGGACGGCCGGCGTTGTGGAGGAACTTGCGTTCATCGGTATCGAGGGCGCGGTCAAAGAGGGCCAGGCCGGTGATGTCGACGTTGGAGTAGCGGCGCACGTCGTTGGCGACGGCGTTCTGGGCGGCCAGGAGCAAAAGTTGGGTGTCGGCGGCGATCGGCGCCGTGACCGTGGTGGGGCCGGCGGCGGCGCGCTCCATGTCGTCGACAAAGATGCGTGCCTGGGCGCCGTCCCAGGTCATGACCACGAAGTGCCAGGTGGCGGCCGCGACGCTGCCGGACGCGGTTGCGGCGCGGCTTCCCTGCGGGCCGCCGCGCAGATCCCACTCCAGGATGGTCGGGCTGGTGGCGCGGTGCTTGATCGCGTAGCTGTTGTCGCCCTTCGAGAGGTCGATGCCGATCTCGTCGCCCCAAGATCCCTTGTGGCGTCGCCAGTAGGCGATCGTCTGACTCGTGGCGAGCTGGAGGCGAGGGTGGTGGGCGACCTCGGTGTAGGACTGCTCGGAGGCGTCGTGGCTGAGATAGCCGGGCAGTCCGGGGGTGGGCCCTCCGCTGGGCGACCATTGGGCGCCGCCGCGCAGGGTGCCGTGGTGTGCGTTGCCGCTCTCGTCGTGGATCTGGCCGTTGAAGTCCTGGCCGAAGACCAGCGCGGCCTTTAGAGAGACGGCGGCCCCGACGTAATCGACGCTGCGATCGTAGACGACGCTGCCTGCGCCTTCCTCGAAATCGTACAGGGCGATGAGCCCGTCGCTGCTGCGTACGCTGTCTTCGCAGGGTACCGGTAGGCATCCGGTTGGCGGACAGACGTCGGTGTCGCCGGTGTCGGGGCCGCGATCGATCACGTCGGGGT
>JACCWM010000033.1 GCA_013697635.1 Lujinxingiaceae bacterium
CTGTCGTTGCACGTGCGAACGTACCGGGCGATTTGATCGCAGGCCCCTTTGACGGTAAGCAGATTGGACGCACGTTTTGTGCATCGACTTTCCATAGCACGTGACCCGAGCAAGAGGGCAACCGTGAGCAGGACGTGAACTGGACCGGCCTGCTCGAGCTGATCCGCTGGGCACGGGCCACGCCCGCCGGCGCGCGCTATGCCAGCGAGTTTGCCGAGCGCTTCGACGTCGAGGCGATCACCGACTTTCTGGCGATCCACGTGCTCACCCACGACCTGGATTCTCTGGATATCGACTACTGGCTCTATCGCGACGAGGCCGAGGGCGCGCAGGACCCACGCTGGCGTTTCATCCCCTGGGACAAGAATCTGACCTTCGGCACGCACTACTTCTCCGGAATTCGCGGCGAGAACGATTACTTCGACTACGACCAGGACTTTTTGCGCACGATGGGCAACGCCCTGGTCACCAAGTTCATGCAGACGCCCGCGCTTCGCGACGCGCTTTATGCGCGCCTCGCGCAGCTCATGGCGGAGGACTTCGAACTCGGTTATTACCAGCAGCGCATCGATGCGCTTCGACCCGTCGTTGCCCCGTCCATGGCGCGCCAGCCCGACGATCAGGCCTATGTGGTGCATCCCGGCCAAAACCACAGCGCGCCCGGATTCTTGGACTACCATCTCAAGGCGCTCATCGATTTCGTGGAGCTTCGCTACCGCTTTGTCGCGCGCCGTATCGAAGGCGCAAGCGGGCCGGCCTACGCGACATCTGAGAGCTTGAGCGAGCGAAGCGCTGGCGAGGTCGTCTACTTCACCGATCCCAGGGGGTGGACATTAGCGCGCCTGGAGCTTGGCGCCGCGGTCTCGAGCGCCACCGTCTCGGCACGTGTCGAGGAGCAGGCTGGCCTCGACGGCGTCGACCGGCTCTGGAGCTTCGAGGTCGACGGTGATCCGATCCAGGGCAAGCTCTCCTTGTACTATCGCAACACGCCAACCGAAAACTGGTACGCCGAGCTCGAGCCGATCGGGCGCCAGTGGGAGCTTGCCCTGGCCCGGCCGGGCCAGGACGGCGGCGAGCCGATCTTTATCGAATCCACGACCAATCCCTACTCCAATCGGGTGGAGGCCGAGGTGAGCCTCGCCGGGCAACAGCGATTCGTGCTGCTTCATCGCTGAGTGTCGGTGCTCTGGCTGGACTTGGCCGCATGGCGGAGCTCAACGCCGCGACCAGCGCCCATGTGCGCAGCACCCGGCGCTACTGGCCGATCAGCACCTGCGTTGCACCGGTCTGCACGGTCATGCCTGAGCCGCGAAGCACCGGCCCGCCCAGATCGGTGGGCGCGGTGCAGTGAATGAGTTGGAGGCCGGAGCCGCGGGCGATGCCGCCGGCGGCGCAGCCGTGGTGGCCCGCAACCGGTGCTTCGGTTGTGGGAAGTTCGGGGACGTCCGGCAAAACCGTGACATCCTCTTCAATCTCAAAGCCTGTATCAACCTTGACCCGGGGGGGGACGACGACCGAGTCGCCCAGGTTACAGGCCCCGAGGGTCGACAAAACACATAGCGCCAACGCGCACATACAAAGCTTGCGCGGGCCGTCTGGCAAGTAGCTCATCATGCATCTCCAAATACAGTCAGGCCTGATCAATTCGAGATCGTCAGGATGCACTCCAGAGGTCCGGGGTTGGGGCAGGTGGCGCTTTGCCAGTTCAACAGATGCATCTCACGGGTGGAGTCACCAATCTGGGCAAAAGCCGAATAGGTCCCGTCCGTAAAGTAGCAACAGTCATAGATGTTGCGCACGTGTTGAGTGGTATTGTTGCCGGCGATGCCGCTGTTATCCGTCGATTCGCGCCAGCGCCGCGTACCCGTGTCGTAGTGAAAGAAGAAAGGTCCGCGCGAGGCGAACGCCGTCTCAGCTGTGCCGCTCCAGGTGCGCATGGCCAGCGAATAATAGCAGCCCTCGCCGCACATCTCCTCGAGCATGCCCGATGGGATGGGCACCGTTTCACCGCGGCGTGCGTTTCGGATCACCAGTCGGCCCGAGCGCTGCGCGCGATAGCTCGAGCTTACGACGTTGTTGGAGTCCTTTTGCACGACGAAGTCAGCCGTGTAAACGTCGGCGCTCTGGTTGACCCGTCCGCTGAAGGTGGTCGTGCCGGTGACCGTGCCGCCGGTGAGTTGCAGGTAGCGCCCATCGCCCTGGGCCTTGGTGTAATAGAGGTTAGTAGCCTGTGCCGCTGTCAGATAGGTCGAGGCCGCATTGGCCTGCGTCAGGTAGACGGCCGCCGCATCGCTCTGGCGCAAGTAGGTGCTGGCAGCGCTGGTCTGAGTCAAGAAGGTGCTGGTTGCATCGTTGAGCGTCAGATAGCTCGAGGCCGCTGCCGCCGATGTGAGGTAGACCGTCGAGGCCTCGACCATTGTCAAATAGGCTTCGGCCGACAAGCCGCCGAGCAGCTTGGCGTCGATGTTGCCCGCTGCGCCGTCGATCACGCGAAACTCGCTGCCGACCAGGGCGAGGTGGGCGCCGGCCGTGTATTCAGCGCCGCTCGACGCGGTGACGCAGGTCCATCCCGAGGCGCCCTTGACGGCAAGTTGGCCCTCGCTGCAACCCAATCCGCCAAGCGTGTCGGCCTGCAGGCCTGCCGAGAGCGCATCGCGTGTGATCGAGCCGGCCGCCACCGAGTCGGCCACTGCGGCGCGCTCGCTGACCAGCGCAAAGGGCACCGAGCTTATCGCAAAGCGCGGCGTCATGTCCGCGGCGCTATCGACGGCAATGGCCAACCAGGCTTTGCCATCTTGCAAAATGGCGGCATCGAGCGGGCTACCATCAGCGCCAAGCGTCACCGAATAAAATCCGGCATCACCGAGATCGGCGGTGACCTCGTCTTGCCAGAGAATCTCCCCGCCTGTCGCAGCGCTATAAAGGGTAAAACGCATCTGGGTCGAGCCCGTCACGGGCTCACCGGAGTCCATCAACAGGCGGCCCTGTTGGTGGAGCGTGGTCGGCACCGCAGCGAGCGCGCTCGCGCCACTCACGCTCAAAATCATGGCAAGACATAGGCCAGCCCATCGGCTGCTTCGTAAATTCGACTTCATTAAAAACTCCAAACAAATCAACGTCTTTGTCACGGCCACCCCTCAGGGAAACCTCGCCCAGCCAATAGAACCTTGGGTATGCACATCTGCACAATAGGCGCGATCGCCTTTGCGCGCAAATTTCAATTCTGCAGGAATCACTGGCTGCTGCAAGGGCCCTCGCATGTGCGTACGACCCGACCCTGCTCGAGAAAGATGCCCATTTGCTCGCGGTAGGTGTCGAGCAGGCGGACCTGGTCGTGCACGCCGTTTTCGGTCGCTGCGAGATTGCCCGGCGGATTGTCGGCCACGCCGAGATCGTAGATCTCGTGGCCGACCGTCTGAGGGGCGGCGTCGAGCGAGGCATCAATGCTTGCCGTGGCCCAGACCTCGGAGACGCTGGGGACGATCAGGGGAACACCGGCCGTGCCCGCCACCCAGTGGGTGACCATATTGGCGACCTGGGCGTCGTTGACCGCCTCGACGATCAGGATCTCGGGATCGGCGAGCATGCCCTCGAGGCGGTTAGAGACGAGGTGCTCGACGAAGTTGAGCGAGTCCACGGGGTCAAAGATCTGCTGAATCATGGCCATGCCCAGCTGCAGCTCGGCGCTGGTGTCAAAGCGTTTTGCGAAGACCGCACCCAGCGTCTTCCACTGGCTGGCCCGCTGGATCATGTGAGCCCAACCGCCACCGGGCACGACCAGAGCGCCGCGGCTGAGCACCGGCGAGGTGCTCATCATCACCAGACCCTGGGTGCCACCGTTGCTGATGCCCATGTAAGGGATTTTCTGGCCATCGAGAGGCGCAAATGCGCCGTCGCCAAAGTCGATGGTGAGCGCGCCGGCCAGGTGGTCGCGCACCATGTTGTGCACGACGGTGAAGTTGGCCTGTGACTGGCGCTGCAGATCGATGATGCCGGCCAGACCCTCGAGTGTGGGTCCGCCCACGGCCGCAGCGGCCTTGCCGAAGTCGACCTCGGCGAAGCCGTAAAAGCGCGTGGTGATGGCCGCCATCTGCCAGCGGGCCAGCCCGTTGAACAGGTTGCCCCAGGTCGGCTCCTCGATCGCGCTGAAGAAGCCGTGGCCGAACAGGACCACCGGGCGAGGCTTACCGACCGTGTGAGGGATCGTGACCAGAAAACGCACGGCGCGCACCTTCTGGATCTGGGGCTCGCCGCTGTGGTCGAGCACGAGGCGGTCGTTGTCGTCGAGAAACCAGGGCACGTCGAGCTCGCCGTAGAGCAGCGCTCGGTCGTCCTCGTAGATCAGCGGCTCGAGGCTATAGGCCGAGGAGTCGGCCGCAGCGGCTAACCGCTGCATCTTGAGCATGGGGTCGACGACCTCACGGCCATCGCGCACACTGAAGCTCCATGCCTGAGCAAGACCGGGCGCATCCGGGCCCAACAGCGGCTGGGCGGCAACGAGTGCTGCTCGCCCACGCCCCATCCATGCTTCTTCAGCGACACCGTCGGGCGCGCCGCTCAAGATGCGAGCGAGGGCTTGAGAGGGCGCGTGATCGGCGCACTCGAGCCCATCAGGAACGACCAGCTCGGGATGATCCTGGGCATAGCAGCCAAAAGTGCGAAGGCTGGTGCGAAGGCCAACCACGACCTGCGCTCGCGAGGGAAATGGGCGATGGGGCCGCAAAAGCAGCGTCGCGTCGGCCAGCGACTTGGCCGTCTGGTCGATTTCGGCCAAAACCGGCCAGGCCTCGGGCGCAAAGCCTTCGCGAAGCACGACCACACGCACCGAACTCTGCGGATCGAGGCTCGCCCCCCAGTCGTTGGGGTCGGGCAGCCCTCGCGGGTCGATGCCACCGGGCAGCCAGGTCACGATCGGGCTGACGCGGCTCGCACCGCTGGCGGCGATGAGCGTTGTGCTAAAGCCAGCCGGAAGCAGCCGGGCGTCCGGCGCCAGCACCAGGGTCTCGCCATCGTGGTGCATGTACTGCTCGGCCGGCCAGGGAAGCAGCGCGTGGCCCCCAAATCCCAGCGCGTTGGCCAGCGCCGCCGCTTCGAGCTGTGGGCCGACATCGGCCATGCCAAGGTCGGCATCGGCGTCGTCTCCGGGCACATCGTGGGACGCATCGCCGGGCGCATCGCTCAGGTCGGGCGCGACGTCGGCCGTGCTCGCGTCGGCTCTCACCTGTGGAGCCGGGTCTTTGCTGCAGGCGACAAAAAGGCCCAGGCTCAGAAACAATGTGGCGGCGCGCAGTGTGTGTTGACGTGTCATCATGTCCTCAGAACGAATCGGGATCCAACTCTCGGCCAAACCATACATGGGCGTAGCCACCCTCGGCGCCGATTCCCATCGCGCGCCAGGTTTGCGTCCAAATACCCTGGTTGAGGATCACGGCGTTGTGGCCCGAGGAGTTTTTCCAAAGGCTCAGCGCCGTGGTGGGGTTAGCCGTGCTGGCGGAGATCTCGTAGCCATTGCCCGGATAATTCGTAATCTCACGAGGCTTGTTCCACATGCACGAGGCTTGCGCATGATCGGGGGTGTAGCAACACGCGCTCCATGGGCCATGCCCAGACCAACTGTGCATATTGCACGTTCCCACCAGCACGGTGGCGCGGTGATCGTTGAGATCTTTGACGTGAGCGCGTGCAACGGCCGTCAATGAGTACGAGAGCGCGATGGGAGCAAGGCTGTTTTCCTGACGGTAGGCGTTGATCGCGTCAAAGAGAATCTGCTCCGACGCCGTCAGGCCAGGCTGCGGTCCCACCTCGGGCGGATCGACCGCGACATCTTCAACGCCAGGGCCAACATCCAGGCCAGCGTCCAGGCCAGCCCCATCGGGCGCTGACTGCGCATCGGGCTCCTCGCTACCCGTGTCCTCGCCAACGCTCGAGCCGTCGTTTGCGTGGCCGCTGGGCACATCGTCGCTGCCTGAGACCCCATCGGGCGTTGCCACCTCGACGTCGCGCGTGCCGACATCGTGTTGGCCAAGGTCGCGATCGCCGCCCACCGGCTCGCCGCCTTTGACGAACAGGCCCGAGTCCGGGCAGCCAGCAAGCAAGAGGGCAATGGTGGTCAGGAGGAACGGTAGTACCGACATGAGGCATCCCGGGATCGAGGTTCGACTCGACAGTATGCAACTCACCGGGATCCGTCAACGATTGGCCATGCAACGACGCCGAGGTTGGCCCCTCAGGGCACCCGACCTGCCTGAGCCCAAGTCCCACAAGCGTCAGAAAAAACGCGCACATCTCTCAGATATCCGTTGTGCACTCGCCAGGTATATCGGTCTTTGCCTGCAGCTACGCCGACTCGGTGGTTGGCATCGATTCTGCATTAGCTGGCGGGTGACAGAATTCGTTGACGACCTTTTTGCCTGGATATCATCATGAAGAAGCACACCCGAAATCGCCTGCTCACGCTTTGCACCGTCGCCGTCTTGATGGGCGCCTGCGGCCCGTCCGAAGCGCGTCCGGACGAGGACCCGATCCCGGGCACGAACAACCCACACACGGTCGAGCCCGAGCTGGAAATCTTGCGCTCAGCCGAGCAGCGCCTGCTCAACCCGGCGGTCACCCCCGACGACCTTGCAGCCCAGGCCCGGGCGAGCACGGAGTTTTCGCTCGACCTGTACAAGCAATTGATCGCAACCGAGGCCGTCGACGACAACCTCTTCTTCTCGCCACACAGCATCTCGAGCGCGCTGGCCATGACCAGCGCCGGCGCCCGCGGGCAAACCCTCCAGGACATGGAGGCCGCACTGGGCTTTGAACTCGACCAGGCCCGTCTGCATCCGTTCTTCAATCGTGTGGACTTGACGCTTGCAAGCCAGGCCAAAGGCCAGGAGAAGGTGACCCTCAATGTGGTCAACGCCGTGTGGGGACAACACGACGTCGCCGTAGTGCCGACGTTTTTGGACACCCTGGCGCGCAATTATGGAGCAGGAATGCACCTGCTCAATTTCAGCGACGATCCCGAGGGCTCGCGCCAGGTGATCAATCAGTGGGTAGAGTTCAAGACCGAAAAACTGATCAAGCAGCTCCTTCCCCAGGGTGTGATCAGCTCGGACACGCGCTTCGTGCTCACCAACGCGATCTATCTGCTCGCAGATTGGCAGTCGCCGTTTGAGGCCGAGTCGACGCGCGATCTGGCCTTCAATCGCCTCGACAACACCAGCGTCAACGTGCCGATGATGAACCAGGAGCTCGGCCTGGCCCACAGCGTGAGCGAAGCGTTTACGGCCGTCGAGCTTCCCTACGCCGGCGGCGACTTCTCCATGGTGTTGATCATGCCCGCCCCGGGCCAGCTCGCAGCCTTCGAGCAGGGCCTTGACGCGGCCGGCCTCGCTGACATCATCGCCGGCCTGAGCCACGATTACGTGCAGCTCAACCTGCCCAAGTTCGAGCTCAAGTCGGCCTTCTCGCTCAAGGACGCGCTCGTCGCGCTCGGCATGGAATCGGCCTTCAGCGATGGGGCGGATTTTAGCGGGATAAGCGCGCTCGATCTCTACATCACCGACGTCATCCATCAGGCCGTCGTCAAGGTCGACGAAAAGGGCACCGAGGCGGCCGCAGCCACGGCCGTGATCATCGGGCGCGAGTCGGCCTCCCTGCCGCCCGATGTCGTGATCACATTGAACCGTCCATTTCTGAGCGTGATCCGCGACCGCACGACCAACACGATTCTCTTTCTCGGGCGCGTCGTCGACCCGTCCTAAAAGCATGGTCGTCCGTGAGTACAATCCTTGACGTGAATTGCCACGCTCAAGGATAGGCTGCGATGAAAGCCAGAGTCATGAAATACTGGGAGGCGCTACGGGCGGGCTACTGGTTCATCCCCTCGTTGATGACCGTCTTCGCGATCGGCTTGTCGTTTTTTACCATTGCCATGGACCGCTACTATGGGCCGCAGTGGCTCGAGCAATTTGGTTGGATCGAGCCCAACAAACCCGATGGGGCGCGCGAGCTGTTGTCGACGGTGGCCGGCTCGATGATCACGGTGGCCGGCGTGACCTTCTCGATTACGATCGCCTCGATCTCGCTGGCCTCCCAGCAATTTGGGCCTCGGCTGCTGACCAACTTCATGCGCGACCGGGGCAATCAGGTCGTCCTGGGCACTTTTGTGGCCACCTTCTTGTATTGCCTGCTCGTGCTGCGAACGATCTTTGATGGTGAGGACGACTTCTTCGTGCCCCAGATCTCGGTCAGCGTGGCGCTGGTGCTCACCCTGGCCAATCTGGGCGTGCTGATCTACTTCATCCACCACATCACCGAGTCCTTGCAGGCAGCCACGGTCATCTCCAATGTGGGCGCGCAGATCCACCGAAGGATTGAGCGCATGTTTCCCACTCGCATCGGTCATGGCCAGGGCTGCCAGGCCGGCCCGCAAATCACGCACGATGAGCTCAAAGCGCGACTTGACGCGCAGGCTCGCCAGGCCTTCGCCTTGCAGGGAGGCTACGTGCAGACGGTCGACGCCGAGGGACTCGTCCGGCTGGCCAAGAGCTGTGACGTCGTCATCGAGCTGTTGCGCCGACCCGGCGACTTCGTCATCGTCGGCGATTCACTGGCCAGGATCTGGCCGCCCCAGCGACTCGACGAGGCGCTCGAGCGTCGGTTGAACAGACTCATCGCGCTCAACTGGCAACGCACGCCAAACCAGGACATCTTGTACCTGATCAACGAGCTCGTCGAGATGAGCGCGCGCGCGCTCTCCACGGGGATCAACGATCCCTTCACGGTGATCAGCTGCGTCGATCGCCTGGCAGCGGCTTTTGTCGACCTGATGCAGCGCGAGTGGCCCTCGCCGGCGCGCTTTGACGACAAGAATACGCTGCGCGTCATCGCCTATCCGGTGAGCTTCGAGGACTTCGCCGAGGCCGCCTTCGGCCAGCTTCGCCCCTATGTCAGCACCGACCGAAACGCCGCCCTGCACCTGCTCACCGTGCTCTGCCACATCGCGTCGCGCACCGACAGCACCGTCCAGCGCGACACGCTTTTGCTGCATGCCGAGCGGTTAGCCGAGGCCTGCGGCGAAGGCCTCGCGTTGGAGGACTCGCGCCGCGAGGTGCGAGATGCCCATCTCCGGCTGCGCCGCGCCGTGTTGCACGAGACGAGCGCGTCTTGAAGCACGCGGCTACTCCAGCAAATCATCCTCCTCGTCGCTGCGCCGGGCCTCCTCGATCTGCTCGTCGAGCTCGTCGACACGCCGCGGTGCTCCCCGCTCGCTGACCGGGTTCGAGGTGTCGGGAATCCCGATCGCTTTGGGCTCGCCAGCGGGGCGCAGCTTGACCCGGTAAGTGGGCTCGGGCATCTCGACGCCGGCCCTGTCGAGCGCGAGCTTGAGACAGCGCTTGGCCTCGGCGCGCACGTCGAGAAAGTCGTGGGCGCGCTGCTCGACCCAGCCGTAAAAGACCACTTTCACATCGGAGTCCGCCAGATCCTCGACCCAGGCAAAGGGCGGCGGCTCATTCATCACCTCGGCCATCGCGCGAAGCGCGTCGATGCCCACGGTCTGCGCGCGCAAGACATCCTCGCCAAGGCCGACTCCCACCTCGATCTCGAAGCGCCGTCGCGGATTGCGCGTGTAGTTGTGGATGATGCTCTTGAAGACGATCGCGTTGGGGATGCGCACATGATTTCCGTCGAGCGTCATCAGCACCGTCTCTCGCGTGGTCAGGCGCACGACCTTACCGTCGTCTTCGCCGATGCGAATCCAGTCGTTGTGATGAAAGGGCCGGCGCATGCTCAGCATCAGGCTTGCCAGATAGTTCTCGGCGATGTCGCGAAAGGCAAAACCAAGCGCGAGACCGGCCAGGCCGGCCGTGCCGAGCACGGCGCCGACCAGCGCGGTGATGTCGAAGATCTCCAAGATCAGCACGAGGCCTATGAGCATCACGAGGGTGCCCACGAGCTGGCGCACGATCGCCTGCACGAGCGGCTTTTGGGCCAGGCGCCGGTAGAGAAAATCGAGCCGCATCAGCAACTTTGCGAGCAAAAAGAACACCGCGAGCACGACGAGCGCAGCCAGAAACAAGGGCAGATACAAGACACTGTCCTCGAGAAACTCCACCGCCCGGCCCAGCGTCGGGCGCAGACGCTCGCCGAAGCCGCGAACGACCATGGTCTGGTTGTCCACGTAGAGCACGCCGTCGAGTGCGGCAGCGAGCTCCTCGGCGCGGCGGCTGGCCTCGGTGTCGGGCACGGTGCCTACCAGATTGACCACGCCGGCCTCGACCACGACGCCGAGATCGCCCAGGGATGCGACATGTCCAAAGATATTGCGAAGCTGCTGCTGGATCGCCTCGTCTCTTGCCGTACGCTCGTCTTGGGCCACGCCCACGGCATCGACCAGGGCGGGCACCTCGATGAGATTCTCCACAGCGAGCACGCCCGGCAGCCGCCAGGCGATCGCCTCGGCGCGCGCCCGCGCGCGTGGACGCGGCGCTGTGCCCGACAGGGTCACCACGCCCGCGCCCACCGTGACCTCGACCTCAATCAGCGTCGTGATTTGCGAAAATCCCGCCAACAAGGTCTCGCCGATCGCCTCATCGGTCATCGCGCCGGGCTCAAACGGGCGGTGCCCCTCGCTGAGCACGCCCGGATCTGCGCCGGCGATGCCCTCTTGTGCGTGCACACGGGTCGGGCTGGCCATCCACACAAGCATGCACAGCATGGCAACCAGCCCCACGGGCCTTCTCATCGAAGCTCCTTGTCTTTGCCTGCCACAGACGTACTTGGATGGTGCCCAATGTAGTCCGCAGCGGCATCAGGACAAGCGTTTAGCTCTCGCCGGCCACCCGAGCGTTGGCCTTCTCGCGCTCGAAGACGCCCTTGATCTCGTCCTTGCCCACGCCCTTGATGAAGTAGGCGGCGGCGGCCTTGCCGATGCCCACGGTGGCCGCGTAGGCGACGCCGGCCGAGACGACGCTGCCTACGCCCGGGGCGACGAGCTTGATGATCGCGCGAGCGGCCTCGCGAAAGGCCAGGCCGGCGCCCACGTTGAGGCCCGCAGCGGTCAAAAACTCGGCCGTGGTCTTGAGCGTCAGCTCGCGCCCGGAGAGATAGGCGATGCCCGAGGTCAACGAGACCTGCAGGCTGGTGATCGGGGCGATGTCGACCGCAGGAATCGGGATGAAGGCAATCGCCGAGCAGATCACGGCCACGGCGTGGGTGAGCTTGTCGGCGATCGACTCCTGCAATTTCTGGACGCGTGAGAGGCGAGCGAAGGCGACCTGAGCTTCCTTGGGAAGCTCACGGAGCAAAAAATCGAGCAGCTCCTCCATGCGCCAGCGCTCGTCGGCGCGCACCGTGCCATCGGGCCGCCAGCTCTGATACGACGAGACGCCGATCACGGTGATCAGCTGGTCTTTGAGCGCGGGGTATTCACGAATCTTCTCGTCGACGAGGGTTTCGATTGTCTTGACGCGAGCGAGCTTCTCCTCGAGATCGCGGGCATCTTCACTGTTTGGCTCGTGGAGACGCACGTTCTTGGGCTCGAGCTCGTCGCAGTGGGTGACGATCGCGATAAATGGCACGCGAAAGCCGTGGATCGACTTGATCTTGTTGCTCAAGGTCAAGAGGCCGGCCAGATCGCCGTCGATGGCCGCGTCGGCCTCCTTGGCCTTGACCAAGAAGAGAATCGTATCGGGCGCCTTCTCCTTGAGCTCGTTGAGGATCGAGGCCGTCGCATCGACCGCCTCATCCTCGCCAGTGGGGCTGCTACCCTCCTGCAGACCGCGCGTGTCGAGAATGTCGATTACGCCCAGCTCGCGCTCATAAGACCACCACTTGCCACGACCCGTCTGGGCTTTCTCGTGGCCGACCTCGGCCACGGGCTCGCCGAAGATCGCGTTGATCAGCGAAGACTTGCCGCTGCCCCGGCGCCCGACCAGCGCAAATCGCGGCGCTCGCTGCTCGAGCAGCAGCTTTCGAAGCTCCTCGATCTGTTTTCGCACGTCCTTGGCCACCGGGTCGGGCACCTTGGCCAATAGCTCTTCGAGGCGCTGAATACTTTCGATGATCTCTTTTCTCATGATCCCTTCCTCGCTCAAGTGCGGCCTAAAACAATACGATCGCATCATAGTCGAGCGCCAAGGTCTTGTTGAGCGCAATCGTATTGTCGCATGGACACTCGTCGATCGTTTGCGGGTTGCATTGGGCTGCCCGTTATGCGACGACTTGGCCCCCCAAACGGGCAACCTATCGAGTCGAAAAGACCCAATTCTTACAACAGGTTGTCTGTAATTCGTTGAATGAGGAGTCGTAGTGATAAAGCCGTATTTGTTTGTATTTGCAGGTGTCTCGTTGATGCTCTCGAGCGCGGTGGTCTCGGCCCAGACCACGCAGTTTGTGCCCAAGGATACGCTCGAGCAGCTCGAGGCCGAGCGCCAGGGCTTCGACGGCGCGCTCAGCGTTGGAGCGAACGTCAACCTGACCTCGAATCGAAACGTCATCGGACAAGTTGAGGGATTCTCCACGCTCTTTGGTCTCTCGGCAAAGGGCGGCCTGGATTATCGCCACGTGCGACACGTGCTGCGCAACACCTTGAGCATCAACGAGAGTTGGGCGCGCACACCGGTGGTCGATGAGTTCGTCAAGAATGCCGACAATGTCAGCATCGAGAGCCTCTACAACTACTACATGTTGACCTGGTTGGGCGCCTTTGGCCGCGTCCAGGCCGAGACGGCCCTCTTCGTCACCGATGCGGTGACGGCGGAGGAAGCAAACTACGTGATCAATCAGGCCGACGGCACCCAGCGCGCGCAGACGACGAACCGGCTGCGCCTGGCCGAGGCCTTCGAGCCGCTGACGCTGGCCGAATCGATCGGCATGTTCGTCGAGCCCTACCAGACGCCGCCGCTCAGCGCCTCGATTCGCCTGGGCCTCGGCGCTCGCCAGAGCTTTGTCGACGGCGTCTTGCTCATCCAAAACGATGCGGCCACGCCCCAGATCGAGGTCAACGAGTTGAGCAACGCCTTTCAGGCCGGTCTGGAGGGTTTTGCCGGCGTGCGAGGCCGCCTGGCCGACAATCGCCTGCGCTACGAGGTCGGCGCCGCCGTGCTCATCCCCTTTCTCAACAACGACGCCCAGGAGCGCGACGCCCTCGCGCTGACTCGCCTCGCCCTGATCGGCCAGGTCTCCTCGAGCGTGTTCTCCTGGGCCTCGGTGAGCTACCAGCTGAGCGTGATCAGCGATCCCCAGCTCATCAGCGAGGTGCAGGTACAAAACGCCCTGCTCCTGACCTTCATCTTCGACATCGTCGAGCGCGATCCCGGCACCCCGGCCCCCACCCCAGAGGAGCTCTTGCGTGAGGCCCAGCTCAAGCTAGCCGACGCCGAACAACTCTGCGCCGAGGCGATGACCCAGGCCCAGCAAGCCCAACAGCGCGCCCTCGACGCCGAGGTCGAAGCCCGCGAGGCCCGCGAGCAAGCCGCCCAAGAAGAGGCCCTGCGCCGCGCCGCCGAAGAGGAGATCCGCCGCCAGCGCATCGAAAGCGAAACAGCGCCTCAGTGAGCGCCTGAGCCAAAAGTCGGCCCCTCAGGGGAGCCGACCCTACCCGATCAGCCTGCCCGATCAGCCTGCCATGACGCCACCATCGACGGGTAGGATGACTCCGGTCAGGAAGCGGGCTTGATCGGTGCACAAGAAGAGCGCGGCGTCGGCGACCTCCTCGGAGGTGCCCATGCGGCCGATCGGTTGCATGGCGTGCATGCCGGCCATGGCTTGCTGGTCGCCGCCGCAAAAGCGCTGGATCATCTCGGTGTCGATCGCTGCTGGGCAGATCGCGTTGACGCGCACGTTCTGCGTCGCATAGTCGAGGGCGGCCGTCTTGGTCAGGCCGACGACGCCGTGCTTGGAGGCCGTGTAGGCGGGCATCGCGGCGATGCCCTTGAGGCCGGCAATCGAGGAGACGTTGATGATCGCGCCGCCGCCGGCTGCGAGCAGGTGCGGGAGCTGGTATTTCATGCACAACCAGACGCCGGTGAGGTTGACGGCCAGCGTGCGCGCCCAGTTCTCCGCGCTGCACTCGCCGGTGGGCGCGGGCGTACCCTCGATGCCAGCATTGTTGACCGCGAAGTGCAGCCCGCCAAAGGCCTCCACGGCGCGCTCGACGAGGTGCTGCACGTCGGCCTCTCTGGAGACGTCGGCCTTGACGAAGATCGCGGTGCCCTCGTTGGCCACGATCTCCTGGACGACCTGGCGGCCCTTCTCCTCGTTGATGTCGGAGACGACGACACGCGCTCCACGAACGGCAAAGGCCAGCGCCGTGGCGCGCCCGATCCCTGCGCTGGCACCGGTGACGATCACGACCTTGTCTTGAAATTGATCAACCATGGTTCTTTCTCCAATTGGATTATGAGTGAAATATTTTCGTTGATTTGCGGCAGGTGGAAAATTTTGCGCGCTCAGGTAGCCAGAAACGCCAGCGCTGCAACGGTGTGAATTTTGACTTTGGGGCGGTCGGTCTCGAAGAGCTCCCAGGGTCGGTGGATCATCGTCCAGAGCCTGTAGCCACCGAGCAAATTGCAGGCGTCAAAGCCGTTTTGCGCGAGTATTCGGGTGGCAAGGTAGCCACGAAGGCCCTCCTGACAAAAGACGATCACCGGACGGTAGGCGGGGATCTCGGCGAGGTGTTCGCGCAGCTTTGCCAGGGGCAGATGGCGCGCGCCGGCGATCGAGCCCCGGTTGACCTCGTCAAGCTCGCGCACATCGAGCAGCAAGGCGCCGCCGTCGAGCTTTTGGGCGAGCTCGTCCCAGCGCACGCTGGGATGATCGCCGCGAAGCATGCCGGCGGCGACCGCGCCCAGTTGGTTGACGGGATCTTTGGCCGATGAAAAGGGCGGCGCGTAGGCCAGGTCGAGGGCTTCGAGGTCATAGACGCTCATCGAGGCGGCCACGGCCGTGGCCAAGACGTCGATGCGCTTGTCGACGCCCTCGTAGCCCACGGCCTGGGCGCCGAGCAGTCTGCCCGTCTCGGGATCGAAGATCGCTTTGAGCGTCAGCGACTTTGCTCCGGGATAATAGCTGGCGTGATCTTTGGCGTGAATCCAGGCCGTGCGATGCGCGATGCCACCGGCGATTGCCGCCTTCTCGCTCAGCCCGGTGCAGGCGGCAGCGAGTTCAAACACCTTGATGATGCTCGTGCCCAAGGCTCCCGGATAGGTCGAGCTGCGACCAACGATCACCTCGGCCGCAAGGCGTCCCTGGCGGTTGGCCGGGCCGGCGAGGAATTTTGGCAAGCGCTTGCCCGTGACACGGTCGACGACCTCGACGGCGTCGCCGACCGCGAAGATATGGGGATCGGAGGTGCGCATCTGGGCGTCAACAGCAATGCCACCGCGCTCGCCAAGCTCGAGGCCGGCCGCCTTGGCCAGGGTCGACTCAGCCACCACGCCGATCGCCACGAGGACCAGCCCCGTGGCCAGGCGCGCGCCGTCAGCGAGCACAACCTCGAGGGCGCCCTCGACCGTCTCGACGCCGGAAAGGCTAGTGTTCAGGCAAAGCTCGATGCCCTTGCACCGGCATTGCTGGGCCGCAAGGCTGGCAAACTCCTCGTCGAGGAAGGGCAGAATCTGTGGCCCGCGCTCGATCACGCGCACCGTGATTCCCGCCTCCACGAGATTCTCCGCGACCTCAATACCAATGAAGCCCGCACCGACGACCGTCGCGTGTGCAACGTTCTGCTCGGACAAATAGGCCATGATTCGGTCGAGGTCGGGGATATCGCGCAGCACGAAGACGCCCGGTGCGTCGAGGCCGGGCAACGGCGGTCGAATCGGCGCGGCCCCCGGCGAGAGGATGAGCTCATCGTAGCTTTGCTCGAAGAGCTCACCGGTGGTGAGGGTGCGCATCGAGACGATCTTTTGCTCCCGGTCGATGCTCACGGCCTCGGTCATGGTGAGCACGCGCACGTTAAAGCGCGCCTCAAAGGCCTCGGCCGTGGTCACCACGAGCGCGTCGCGAGAGGCGATCGCGCCGCTCAGATGATAAGGCAGCCCGCAGTTTGCAAACGAGATATAGGGTCCGCGCTCCACCATCACGATTTGGGCAGACTCATCGAGCCTGCGAAGCCTGGCTGCGGCCGACGCTCCGCCCGCGACGCCACCGATGATTACTACTTTTCGCGCCATCCAAACTCCTTGCGACCCGGTCAACTCAGCAAACGCTCGAGCGCTCGTGCAACTGCAACTACAAGGAGCATGCCAATTATTGCCGAGCGGCCTGCATGATGCTCCCGGCCTGATCACCACACAAGCTACGTGATGTCTTTGGTGGCCGACCCCGCCAGGCCCCCAGCATTTTCAAGAAAAATAGCCCGTTCACGTTCGTCGATG
>JACCWM010000150.1 GCA_013697635.1 Lujinxingiaceae bacterium
CTCGTGGCGTGACGGTTGGGATGGTCGTTGGTCGAAAAACCACCGCCACCGCCGCCGCCGGCAATAATCAACGGCGAGTTGTTCACATCGGTGACGAAGCTGCCACCGCCGCCGCCAGCACTGTAGAATTCGCTGCTGTACACATCCCCGTTGAGGCCGACCTGGCCAACGAGGATCTTGAGTTGCTGGCCGGCCACGAGCTGGAAGTCGCCGCGCATATAAGCTCCCAAGCCTCCCGGCTGGCCGGATTGTCCACCGCGCGCGCCCACGACCTCGATGCGATAGGTTCCCGTTACGGGCACGGTCCAGTACTGAAACCCGTTGGTCACCGCGACCAATCCGGCGATCTCGCTGCCCTGGTAAGCCGCGTCACACTGGTTCTGAGCCGGCCCGCTGCGACCGTTCTGGCCGCAGTTGGTGAAGACCCCCGAGCCGAACACCCGGATGTAGCCGCGACTGACTGCGGATTCGATCGCTCGCGCCCCGGGCGCGCTGACGACCACGCGATAATAGCGAGCATCGCCGTTGGCTGGCGCGCTCGTATCGGCAAAGTTCAACATGGTCGCGCCGCCAAGGTCGCTGTAATTGGCGTCACTATCTCCGGCGGAGCGCTGCCAGTGGTAGGTGGCCTCGCCGACGCCGCGATAGCCGCTGACCAAGGCTGAGGCCGCGCCGCTTGCGCCGCGATACAGCGCGCGAACGCGGTAGCTCACCGAAACGCCCCCATACAGCGTGGCCGGCGCCGAGCTCAGCGCGACGTGCGTATCGTGCGCACCTTTGCTGGCACTTATGGCGCCTGGCACGATCGTTCCGGCCGGCGCGCTGGTGTCATTGAAAAAGAGCTGTCCATTAACGGCCTGCCAGAAACCCTCGATCTCGACCTCGAAGCCGCTGACCTGCTCGCTTCCACGGTAGCCGGTGGTCGCGACCGACGCCGGACTATCCGTATTGCGGTAGGTTGCAATCAGGGCGTACTCATGGTGCTCACCGTCAGCGGCGTCAGCATCAAAGCTCCAACTCAGCGCGACATGATCGACGAAGCTGCCCTGGCTTGCGCTCAGCGTCGGCGCGCCGGGCGCCGGCGCCGCCCCGGCGCCTGTGTCGTCGTAGCTCACCCGGTCGGCGGCGGGTATGCGCACCAACTCCTGGCCGTCACGTACCACACCGTACCAGGAGGCGCCCTCGGCCGGATTCCACGACAGGCGCACGAAGTCGCCATGCTCGCCGCGGCTTGCGAGAAACGCTCTCGGCGCCGGCGCAGCCGTCATAAAGCTAACGCTGTTGCCATAGTAGGTGTCAGCGCCGGCGGAAAAATAGGCGCGCACATGGTAGATGGCGCCCGGCTCGAGCGTCGTCGCGTGCAGCTCGAAGCCACCCGGCGCCCTGGGCGCGCCCAGCGACTCGCAGGTGAGTTGATCGTCAGTTGGCTGGGCCGCAAACGACCAACAAAAGCCGTGATCGCTCAGCGACCCACCGGGCAGCGCGATAAGCTCGCCATGCAAGGTCGCCTGCGTCGCCGTGATAGCGCTGGCGTCGTGGGTCACAAAATCGAGCGTCGGACAGCCCACCTCGTCGCAATGAGGAGGCACAATCTGCCCATCGGCCTCGACGTCGAGCGCGCCATCGAGCGTGGCGTCCTTGGCCCACGTATCGTGCTCGACGGCGTCGTGCGTGGCCCCGTCGTGCTCGCCAGCGTCGTGCTCGCCCACGTCGTGCTCGCCCGCGTCATGCTCGACGTCGCGATCGCGCGGGCTCATTTTCAGTGGATCATCAGCCGAACAGCCACCTGCAGCGAGCAACACCAGGCAAAATACCGCTGGCAACAAAAGCCGCTCGCACTCTAAGAACTGTTTGGACATCGTTTAACCTCAGTCTCGACCAAGAATCACTTCACCGCAAGGTCATCAGCTTATCAAGGCAATGTACAAATGGGCACAAAAGAAGTGAAGAGAAAACTCACGGCTTGCCAGGTTCATGCACTTTGGGCGATGGGCAGACACGCTTGCAGTATGGACATCACCTAAACCTTGGTGCTAGGTTTTGCCCGAATTCGGGCAGGTTTTTTTGCAATGGATGATGGTGATGATGACACGTTTTCGATGGTCGCTGATCGCAATGATGGTGGTGCTGGGCTCGCTGGCGTGCAGCGACGATGTGGGCCGAGGCTCGCTCGACGAGAAGGCGAACAACAACATACAAATCGAGCCTATCAACAATGGCATCCCCAAGCCAGATGTTGGCCACACCGACGCCACGGCCCAGGACGCGTTGAGCACGGACACCGGCGATCCCGAGCTGCCAAACATCGACACCTGCCAGGCCGACCAGGTGCTCGGCTGCGTCGATGGCAGCTCCCAGCTCGTTTGCAACGCTGCGGGCACGGGCGTCCTGGCGCGCACCTGCGCTGGCGGACAGCATTGCCTGGCCGGCGAGTGCGGCGCGCAGCTCTGCCACCCCCAGAGCCAGGAGTGTCTGGACTCGCAAAACACCCAGCGCTGCAACGCCGAGGGCACCGGCTGGGTCGATGTGACCGCCTGCACCGAGGACACCGTCTGTGAGCGAAACGCCTGCCGCACGATCTGCGATCTGGGCGGCAAAGTGGGCAGCTACTTTGGATGCGAGTACTGGTCGGTTTACCTCGATCAGTACGACGATCCCACCACGGGCGCCTCCGCGCGCGAGATCCCCCACGCCGTCGTGATCAGCAATCCAAACAATGTGCCGGTCACCGTGGTCTTCCAGTCGAACCACATCGGCGCCACGTTCAACATCGCCGATCCCGTGGTACCGGCGGGCCAATCCAAAGCCTTCACCATGCCGCGCATGGTGCTCGACGGCACGGGAACCTCGAACAAGTCGATCTTCATTCGCAGCTCAATGCCGGTGACGGCCCACCAGTTCAACCCCTTCAACAACCAGCGCCTCTACAGCAACGACGCCTCGCTCTTGCTGCCGGTGAGCTCACTGGGCAAGGTCTACTACGCGATGAGCTGGCCCACTCAGGCCTTGCCCAGCCTGCCGGGCCTGCCCGCAATAGCCGATCAGATGGCCTTCGTGACGATCGTGGCCTCAGCCCAGGGGCTGACCAATGTCGTGGTCAACTCCACGGCGCAGATCGTCGCCGGCCCCAACATGTCGGGCTTTCCTCCAGGCGTGGGCCGCAATTTTCAGCTTAGCTACGGCCAGGTGCTCAACCTCAAGGCCAGCACCGGGAGGGTGGGCGCCACGGGCAACGATCTCACCGGCACCTTCATCGCCGCCGATCAACCGATCGCCGTCTTTGCCGGCCACGAGCAGGCCGTGATCAGCTACGACAGCACACGCGATAGTTGCTGCGCCGATCACCTCGAGCAGCAGCTCTATCCGTTGGACTCCTGGGGCAGCCACTACATCGCCGCCTTCAGCCCGGGGCGCACCAACACCAAGGACCACTGGCGCATCATGGCCGGCGAGGACAACGTCACGATCACGACCAACCCGCCTCAGCCCGGCGCCCACCAGGTCACGCTCAACGCCGGCAAGTTCGTGAGCTTTTTTAGCGACCAGAACTTTGAGGTCAAGGCCAGCGGCAAGGTGCTCGTCGGCCAGTTTTTGGCCAGCCAGCAGCAGACCGAAGAGTTCATCGGCGATCCGGCCTTCGTGTTGGCCGTGCCCGTCGAGCGCTTTCGCAAGGACTACCACGTGCTCACACCCTCGGGTTACAGCAAGGATTACGTCTCAATCATCCGGCCAAGCGGCGTCGCCGTCACCCTTGACGGCGTGGCCTTGGACAACGCTCACTTCGTCGCCCTGGGCGGCGGTGACTTCGAGGTGGCCTCCGTTTTGGTCACCGCCGGGCTGCACGTCATGGCGGCCGATGCCCCCTTTTCGGTGACCGCCTACGGCATGGACAACGCCGTTTCCTATGCCTACCCCGGGGGCCTAAACTTTGTGGGCGCCGAGGCCCAATAGGGCAGCCACCTGATGGTCTTATCTAGAGCCAACCTGTAATCATCGAGGTTTCCTGTGTCTTCCGAACTTTCAGCCACTTTTCTCGACCATTTCTCCTTTCTTTGCGCAAGCGACGAGGACCGCGAACTGCTCGCCGCCCTCGCTGAGCGTATCGAGAAATTCACCAACGACCACGGCGCGGTGAGCTTCACAATCGGCGCCGAGGAGGTCAGCTGCAATGCGCCCTTCAAGGGGCTGCCCCACGCAGAGACGCCGGCGAGCTACGCCGCGCTGGCCAGCCATCACAACGGGATCACCTGGGAATCCGCCGGCGGTGGCGCACTCGGATTCTTTGGGCTCGACGAGAAGGGAAGACCCGACGACTTCGGCTTCTTTGAATCACACTTCATCGAAGAGGGCGGCAATGAGGACTTCATCGAGGCGCTCGAGGGCGAGGATTTGAGCGCCGAGGATCTCGAGGAGGCCTACGGCTGCGGTCAGAACTGGATCATCTTCGACCCGCTTCGCGAGAGCGCCCTGGGCGAGCCGGCTTTGGCCTTTGTCTCCCACGAGGACTGCGAGTGGCAGCCCATGCTCAGCGCCGACGAGCTCAGCGCCGCCGGCGTCACGCTTCGCCTGCTAGCCTACTACTTCAACGACGACGACAGTCTCGAAGAGATCAATTGTTGAGCTTGTGCGGCTGGGACTAAAAAGAGTTGCCGATGATCACGCTTCGCTGGTGAAACCCATGGCCATGTTCATCATAGAAGGCCAACTCGGCGCCGAGCACAAGGCCGCTTTTGCCCAGCCCCCCGAACAGCGGTACATGCGCGCGAAAGCGGTGGCCGTAGTCGACGTTCCAGTCGTACTCGACGCGCAGCCTGAACAGGCCTAGATCGCCGGCCGTGCGCACGCTAATGAGCGGCGCCATGTAGGTCGTACCAACGGTGCGCGTCATCTCGCCGCCCATGCCCAGCGCCAAGGAAAAGAAGTCGGTGTCGATCAGCGTCCAGGGCACCACCACGCGCATCAAGAAGTACAGTCCATCGACCAGGCCAACGCGAAAGGCGAAGTCCGCACCACTAATCCCGCCGAGCATCGACTTGTCGCTGTAGATGGCGAACTGCAGTGCGATGTCCGCTCCCGAGCGTGCCTCGAGCGCGCCGTCGATGCACTGGGCACGATCGAGTGGCCGGCAAGTTGCGCCTCCACGTTCATCAAGAGTTCAGCAGGCTCCATTTCTGCAGCCGTCGCCGTTGGCAAGAAAGTGGCGAGCAACGCCAACACAAGCGGGGTAATCATCCGAGGCTTCATAGACGAAACCCTCCGCGAAAGTCGGTCACGACCTCGACGTCGGTGGAGTCGTCGGTGGAGTAGGATACCCCGCCGGCCAATAAGAAGCGGTTACCCAGGTGCAACGTGCCACCGACGCGTGCATCATGGCCGGCATCGCCGGAGAAGGCCGCGAAGAGTCCCGCGTCGATCTGGGCCCACTGGGTGATCGGGTAGGCCATGTTGAGCGTGACGCCAAAGCCCGAGCCCTGCCACTCCTTGCTTATAATGGTGGATTGCGTGATGCCGCGTGCGACATAGCCGATGCCCGGAGCCAGCGTAAACGGCAGCCCCTTGGCCACCGGCATGCCCTGGTCGGCGTAAAGGGCGAACATGTAGTCGAGGATGGCGCGAAAGTATGGCTCTCGAAAGCCATACTCATTTGGCGCGCTGAGCAAATAGTCCATGGAGAACCCGAGCCGACCGGTCGTGTCAGAGGGCACGTCGTAGGTCACACTGCGGTTCTGGGTATTGGCATGGTCCTGATTGGCCGCACCGACCGCAGCCGCGATGATTAACTGCCCCAGCCAGCCCCCGCGCTCGGCGTAGTGAAAACCACGGATACCCGGCAGCCCGTCGCTGTTGATTATGCCGTAGGAAAATGATGCGTGGCGCAACATCCCGATGTTCGTGCCATAGGACTTGCCGCCAACGAACTTGAACGCGGAGGCCACCCCCGCGTCATCGGCCTCTTCAACCGCCTGCTCGCCCACAGGCTCCTCGGCTTGCCCGACTACGGGCAAGAGCAAGAGCATGAGCAATGAAAGCCCAACCACCCAACGACCTTTCACGCACGACCTCAATGAACACGAACCGACACAGAACAACGAGGCTATTTCGGGCCGCGCTGAGGCGGCACGATACTCTTCCACGCGATATGAAATGACAAAGTAGCAAGGGGGCAAATGGCTTGAGCTCGCTACTCTAAGGACTGCTGGTACGGTGGGAAATCATGGGTACGTCGGCCCCCTCCGTTGGCCCCTCAGGCCACCCGACCTTGGCAGCGGACTGCCGTTTTTTAAGGCATCTAACCCAGCGCCCGGGCGTGGTAGGCGATGTGCTCGCCGATAAAGCTGGCGATGAAATAGTAGCTGTGATCGTAGCCTGGCTGCATACGAAGCTCGAGCGGATGGCCCACCGCCGCGCAGGCTTTTTCCAAGAGCTCGGGGCGAAGTTGGAGCGCGAGAAACTGATCGGCCGTGCCCTGATCGACGAGCAGGGGCAGACGCTCGGGGGCGCTCGCGATCAGCGCGCAGGCGTCCCAGGCCTGCCAGGCTTGGCGATCGGGGCCCAGATAGGCGCCCAAGGCCTTCTCGCCCCAGGGCACGAGGCTGGGAGCGACGATCGGCGAGAAGGCCGAGACGCTCTTGAAGGCGCCGGGGTTTTTGAGCGCTACAACGAGCGCGCCGTGGCCGCCCATGGAGTGGCCAAAAATTGAGCGCGCGCCCGTGGTGGGAAAGCTCCGGTCGATCAGCGCGGCCAGCTCGTCGACGATATAGTCGTGCATGCGGTAGTGCGCCGCCCAGGGCTCGGCTGCGGCGTTGAGATAAAAGCTCGCGCCCTGGCCCAGATCGTAGGCCTCGTCGTTGGCCACCCCTTGGCCGCGCGGGCTGGTGTCGGGGGCGACGAGGATCACGTCGTGCTCGGCGGCGTAGCGCTGGGCGCCGGCCTTGGTGATGAAGTTTTGCTCGCTGCAGGTCAGCCCGCTCAGCCAGTAGAGCACGGGCAGCCTGCGCCCGCTCGAGGCCGGGGGCAAATAGATGCCCAGGCGCATCTCACAGCCAAGCGTTGTCGAAGCATGCTGCCAGACCTCCTGGCGACCGCCAAAACACAGGGTGGATTCAATGCGTTCCATAGACCTTTCGCTCCGTGAAAGTGGCGGCGCTGCTCAAAAATGGATGACCGTGCGAATCGATTTGCCCTGGTGCATCAGCTCGAAGGCCTCGTTGATGCGCTCGAGCCCCATGGTGTGGGTGATGAAGGGGTCGAGATCGAGCTCGCCCTTCATCGCCTGCTCGACCATGCCGGGAAGCTCGGTGCGCCCGCGCACGCCGCCAAAGGCCGAGCCGCGCCAGACGCGCCCGGTCACGAGCTGGAAGGGCCGCGTGCAGATCTCCTGGCCGGCGCCGGCCACGCCGATGATCACGCTCTCACCCCAGCCCTTGTGGCAGCACTCCAGCGCCGAGCGCATCACCTCGACGTTGCCGATGCACTCGAAGCTAAAGTCGACGCCGCCGTCGGTCATCTCGACGATCACCTCTTGGATCGGGCGCTGGTGATCACGGGGGTTGACGCAGTCCGTGGCGCCGAGCTCTTGGGCCAGCGCAAACTTGTCCGGGTTGATGTCGACGCCAACGATGCGGCTTGCGCCGGCCTGCTTGGCGCCCACGATCACCGCAAGGCCGATCCCACCCAACCCGAAGACGGCCACCGTATCGCCGGCTTGGACCTTGGCCGTGTTGTGCACGGCGCCAATGCCCGTGGTCACACCGCAGCCCAACAGACAAACCTTTTCGAGCGGTGCCTGCGCATTGATCTTGGCCAGCGAAATCTCCGGCACCACCGTGTACTCGCTAAAGGTGCTCGTGCCCATGTAGTGGTAAATCGGCTGGCCGTTGTAAGAAAAACGCGTCGTGCCATCGGGCATCAGCCCTTTTCCCTGCGTGGCGCGAACGGCCTGACACAGATTGGTCTTGCCCGACTTGCAAAACTTGCACTCGCGACACTCCGCCGTATACAGCGGAATGACATGGTCGCCCGCCTGCAAGCTCGTCACACCCTCGCCCACCTCGACGACGATGCCCGCGCCCTCATGACCGAGCACGGCCGGAAAGATCCCCTCCGGATCGTCGCCGCTCAGTGTGAAGGCGTCCGTATGACACACGCCGGTGTGGGTGATCCGAACGAGCACTTCACCGCGTCTGGGCGGCTCGACGTCGATCTCGACGATTTGCAAAGGCTTTCCGGCTTCAAATGCAACGGCTGCACGGCTCTTCATGAAGACCCTCCTGGGTTCGTGCGCTAAAAACGGCAGGTAGCTGGTGGGATTGTCTTGCGCGTGGCTTTGTGAAACGCCATAGGGCCGCAGGATAGATTCCAGGTTGGCCACTGTCAATGCACTGGCCAAACCCAACTCTGGACATGCAATGCCGCTTTGGGGTACCCATGGCACAGACTATTTCGGTGGCGAGGCCGCATGCGTGGATAGCACTGCGCGCCTTCAGTATGGAGATTGGATTGATACGATTGGGCAACGAAGCTGTACGACCGGTGATGATTCTGTTGGCGTTTGCGATCTTGGGCACGGCCTGCACGCCAGACGATCAAGAGGATGAGCTCATCATCATCGAGGAGACCAAGCCGGAGTTGGTCAATGAGCTGCCCCAGTTCTACAAGCCGGCCGCCGAGGAGGACTACGCGGCGAAGTTGCCGAAATTTACGCTGATCGCCGACAGCCGCTCCGGCGTGGGCGCGCCCAACGACCTGGCGTTTCATCCCGACGAGGAGCGCAAAGACGAGCTCTGGATCTTGAACGAAGGCCACGTCAACCAGGGCGGCTTCACGGTCACGTTGACCGATGCAGGCAAAAAAGATCAGCGCGCCGATATGCGCCGCGATGGCAATGCCTGGCACTTCATGTCGATGCCCACTTCGCTTGCCTTTGGCGACAACGGCAACTGGGCCACCGGCGTGGGCGTGCAAGACGCCAACCACAACGACGGCACCTTTGCCGGACCCTCGCTGTGGACGAGCGACATGGAGATCCACGCGATCACCGGTCGCCAGCCCTCGGCCGAGGTCAACGGCAGCCACCTCGACATGCTCCACGGCAGCCCCTTTGCCATGGGCATCGCCCACGACAAGGACAACGCCTACTGGATCTTCGACGGCTACCACGGTCATATCGTACGCTACGACTTTCAAGCACCCCATTATCCCGGAGGCCACGATCACTCCGACGGCTTGGTCCACCGCTATACCGAGGTCAAGGTCGTGCGCCACGAGTCGCTGCCCAGCCACATGATCCTCGATAAGGAGAGCGGCTGGCTCTACATCAACGAGACGAGCAAATCGCGCATCCTTCGCATGAACACCAACACGGGCGCCAAGCTCAAGGAGCTGGCCTTGATCAACGAGGAGTTGCAACAGCACTGGGAGATGCACCAGGTGAGCTGGGAGGTGTTCGCGAGCACTGGCCTGGTCGACCCGGTGGGCATCGCGCTCAGCGGCACGACCCTCTTCGTCACCGATCATGGCACGGGCGACATCATCGCCTTTGACACCGCCTCCAAAGCCGAGATCGATCGCGTCAACGCCGGCGAGGGCATTCGCGGCATCACGCTTGGCCCCGATGCCAGGCTGTGGTTCACCAACTACCAGACCAACCAGGTGTTTCGACTCGATCCGCAGTGAGCGGCTCACTTTCTAGGAGTTAGGCGTTATGAACGAGAACAACCTGGTTCACATCCTCTTTGAGAATCCCGACTGGTTGCCGCCGCTGCTCAGCGCGCTCGAGGCCGAGGGCTTTGAGCACCGCAGCATCGCCGTATGCGAGGGCATCATCGCCGAGCCCCCGGCGCCGGGCATCTATCTCAACCGCATGAGCCCCTCCTCGCACACGCGCGGCAATCGCCACAGCGTCGATCTCACCCGCGAGATGCTCGCCTGGCTCGAGCGCCACGGTGCACGTGTGATCAACGGCTCGCGCGCCTTCGAGCTCGAGATGAGCAAGCTGCGCCAGTCAATGGCGCTCAAGAAGTACGGCATTTTGACGCCGCGCACCGGCCTGGCCGTCGGCGCCGAGCACCTCGTCGCGCTGGCCAAGAGCTTTGAAGGCCCCTTCATCACCAAGCACAACCGCGGCGGCAAGGGCCTGGGCATCGTGTTGTTCTCCTCGTCCGAGGAGCTTTGCGACCATCTGGCGGCCGGCACCTTCGATTTTGGTCCCAACGGTCAGGTGATCATCCAGCAATACATTCAGGCCGCGCGCCCGCACATCACCCGCGTCGAGATCGTCGGCTCCAAGATGATTTTGGCCATGCAGAGCTCGACCACCGACGGCTTCGAGCTCTGCCCCTCCGACGCCTGCCAGATCAAGCAGGCCCCGGCCACCCCCGACAATTGCCCCATCGACGGCGGCGCCAAGTTCTCGCCGTCGCCGCTCTCGCCAGACGATCCGCTCGTCGCCCGCTACATCGCCATGTGCGCCGGCGAGGGCATCGAGCTTGCCGGCATCGAGTTCGTCGAGGACGCTCAAGGCAACCGCTACACCTACGACATCAACGGCACGACCAATTACAACCAGGTGCTCGGCCGCGAGATCGGCGTCGATGGCATGCGCGAGCTCGCGCGCTATTTGCGCAACGTCGTCGTCCCACAGCTCGCTTGATCTGTCTGCAAGTCAATGAATTAATTGGATATAAACGCACGGGAGACTGATGAAAATGTATCGCTCAAAAGGGCTCGCACTCGGGGCCATCTGCTTGATTGTGTGTGCACTTGGCTCGGCCTGCTCGGCTGAGGACAATCGTCGCGAGCGCCCAGGTGTCACAGACCCGGACGTGCACAACCACGCTGACGTCGACCACAACCACCTGGACGTCGATCACAACCACGAGGACGTCGACCACAACCACGAGGACGTCGATCACAACCACCCGGATGGCCAAGGTTTCCCAGACGTGCCCCACAACCACTTTCCGCCCGACATCACCGACGACGACGACGTAGACCACACGCCGGACTCGAGCGAGCCCGACGCGGATCTGCCCGATCTCATCGATCTGCCCGACGATGCCGGCCAGGACGACGTCGGCCAGGGCGATGTCTCTGGCGCCATCTTGGATACGGTGCCGCAGTTTTTCATGGCGGCCCCCGAGGCAACCTACGGCGACAAACTGCCCAAGTTCACCGTGATCGCCGGCTCGACGGCCGGGATAAGCTCTCCCAATGATCTGGCCTTTCATCTGCACTCGACGCGAAAAGACGAGCTCTGGGTCTTGAACCAGGGCACTTCCAACTCGGGCGGCTCCACGGTCACGCTTTCCAACGCCGGCTTGAGCAATCAGCAGGCCGACTTTCGCCGCGACGGCAACGCCTGGCACTTCATGTCCCGGCCCACCTCGCTGGCCTTTGGCGAGAACGGCCTCTGGGCGACCGGCGTCGGCGTCCAAGACGCCAATCACAGCGGCGGCACCTTCGCCGGACCCTCGCTGTGGTCGAGCGACATGACGATCTACGCCGTGGTCGGCTCGTCGCCCTCGGCCGAGGTCAACGGCAGCCACCTCGACATGCTCCACGGCAGCCCCTTTGCCATGGGCATCGCCCACGACACGAACAACGTCTACTGGGTCTACGACGGCTACCATGGCCATATCGCGCGCTACGATTTCCAGTCGCCCCACTACCCCGGCGGCCACGACCACGCCGACGGACGAATTCATCGCTATACCGAGGTCAAGATCAACCGCCACGCCACCCTGCCCAGCCACATGGTCCTCGATAAATCCAGCGGCTGGCTCTACATCAACGACACGACCAACAAGCGCATCCTGCGCATGAACACCAAGACCGGCGTGAAGCTAAAAAACCTCCCCTTGACCAACGAAAACCTGGCCGAGCACTGGGAGATGCACCAGGTGAGCTGGGAGGTGTTCATCAACACCGGCCTCAACCAGCCCGTAGGCATGGCCCTCAACTCCCACCACCTCTTCGTCTCCGATCACGGCACCAGCGAGCTCATCGCCTTCGACCTCGCCACCGGCACTGAACTCCACCGCGTCAAGACCGCCACCGGCGTGCGCGGCATCACCCTTGGCCCCGACAACAAATTGTGGCTCGCCAACTACCTGACGCACCAGGCCCTGCGCCTCGACCCCCAGTAGCTCGCACAGTCGACGGCCGGCCGCCCGCGTCGGGCCCCCTGACCCCCCGGCGCCCACAGGGGATGGCGCTGCACAGAACAGCGAGATACTATCCCTTTGACTGCACGTTCACCCATCTTTCCGGCAAAGCCCATGCGCTACTCGCTCGTACTGCACCTACTCCTCCTCGCCGCACTTGGGGCGGGAGCCTGTGGGCTCGATCCATCAAGCCCGGAATCCCCCCCTCCATTGCACCCTGATGAAGGGCTAGACTTTGATTGTGATCCCGTCGTGGACCTGACCGCCCTTCACCAGCCGGTGATTTACGGGAATATAAACTGGGTTAGCCCCGCCGAGGCGCATGAGGTGCTGCCCCCGCGGCAGGCTGCGGCCATCGAGGCCGAGGTGGCGATTCTGCGTGCGAACACACACACGGGCTCTCATGGTGCTCCCCTGACTCAGACTCTATTGCTCTGCGACGAGGAGCCTCTGGCCGATGAGGTCGCCCTGTCAAGGTGCTCGGGGGTGCTCGTTGGGCCTGACCTCATGGTGACGGCCAGGCATTGCCTCGACGCCCTGCCTTGTGACCAGATGGTGGTTGTCAGCGACTTCGATGAAGTGATTTTGCCGGAAGATAGTTGGGCTTTCGAGGGACGTCGATGCACCCGTGTCCTTGCCAGCGACGCCGGATTGGATACCGCGGTCGTCGAGCTCGAGCCCACGGCGAATCGCGACATATCCGTGGCGAAGGTTCGCGTCGAGAAGATTACGCAAACCACGCCCGCCATCCTTGTCTCCCACCCCCTTGGCACGAGCACCAAGGTGGACCTCGATGTCGATGTGCGGCCCTCGGCGAGAAGCCCGGAGCTGATGTGGTTTCGCGGCGACGCCTTCCAGGGATCGAGCGGCGGGGGAGTCTTCGACGTCGACGGCCACCTTGTGGGCATCGTGACCTCGGGCCTCATCGATTTGAGCTACGACCGTGATGCGAACTGCATGCGCATTGTCCGCTCCGAGAGCGAGGGCTTTGAGCGCCTGGCTTCCGTGATCTCCGTGCTCCGGCAGGCCTGTGAGTTCGAACCTGAGCACCAGGCGTGCGCCGAGATTCTCAAGTCTTTGGAGCACGAAGAGGTTCAGCCCGAACCCATAGATGATGAGTTGACTGAACCGCCGGTGATTTTGCCGGAACAAATTGAGGAGAGAGGATGCGGACAATGATGGATGGAATGGGTCGTGGTAAATTTGCTGTCGTGGGCTTGCTCGTGATGGTGTTGTTGACGTCATGTTCGGCGGAAAATGAGCGCAAAACAAAAAATACAAATGTTGAGGACACGGGAGTTGAGGACACGGGCTCAACGGGAGACGTCGAGACCGATGGCGAGTCCGACGATGGGGGTACGGCGCCGTTCAGCGATTGGAAGTACATCCCCTACCCAAGCGAGGTGGCGTCGAGCGATTGTTCATCCCTCGAAAGCGCATCATTTTCCCGGGACGAGGTTTCGCCCCTGCAGGCCCTCACGGTTGGCTTTGATTGTGTCATTGACGTCGCAAGTTTGACGGTCACCGTCGGTGACGCCGGTATAAATGTGCTGCAGATCACCCCCACGGTGGTGGGGTTTATGATTCCCGCAGGCCTCCTGGCAGGGCCGTACACGGTGACAATCTCTTCAACGCTGGGAAGTGTTACTCACGATGTGGACGTCATGGCCGCGGCGCCCTTGCCCGGCGATCCCAAAGCCTATCTGCTCGAGTTCCTTGGCTATCAGCGAGCGCTCGCTGCTCAAATGAACGATCCCCATATTCAAGAGCGACTGGCGATTCTCTTTGCCGACTCCGAGGCGAACATCCTCGCCCTCTCGGCCGAGGAAGCCGAACAAGTTGCGGCGGTTTTGTTGGCCAACGAATCCTACTTTGGCCTCGAGCAGAATACTCTATGTCAGGGTCAGACTACCCCAGAGAGTTGGTGGGACTGTTTTAGCGTCAGAGTAGCCGTCCACGTCGTCGGGCTACTGGTCTCGGCCGCACTCGTATACTCCGGCGTCGCGGCTATGTTCGTGCCCTTGACGCAACTCGTTGGTGTTGCGACGGCTGCCATGGGCATCATAACGCTTAAGATAAACCTACACTTAATGCATGACGACATGTGGACGATGCTCCGCCAGATATTCCAGCTCATCGCCCCGCCAAGCGTCTCTATCAATAGTACGAGTGTGGACTCCGGCATCCCCTTTTCGTTATCCGCAGTCGGCGAATACGTCACGTTCTCGGGGACATCCAGAGGCCCAGACGCCACTTCAGTTACTGAGTTTCTAAAAGTCATCGCCCAGGCTCATGATGTCCTCAGACAGGTCAACGAATATTTCGATACAGGCATCGAGTTGTATCGGGGCAACGAGCCACCGCAAACCCGGACTATCGAGATCGATCCTCAGTACCTCTCCGTGAGCTTCGCTCCTGGACGCCACCCAGACATCACGGGTACTTTCTCCGGGATGACCGTCACCCTCACGTCCACGGCCGATGAACCCGTGCCTGTAACGCTGCTGATGCGCTATCACTTCGCCGGTGTTCGAACCATCGAGACATCGTTTGAGGTCATGATGAACTGTCGCAGCATCGAAGATGTTTGTGGGTCGCAGCAGTGTGGCCACCATGATGGTGGTTGTGGTTATGACTGTGGGGGGTGCCCGGATGGCCAGGTGTGCCAAATGGGAACGTGTATATAGATGCTCCCAGTCTCCCCAGTCTCCCCCTATGTCAGGATAGTTGACATATCAGCAACGGTCCGGGGCAGAGTGATGTTGCTTCGGTTTTTTTGGACACATCGAAGAGAATGATTTCAGAATCTCAACGAGCTGTTCAAATGGCAAAGAAAGACTTTAAAGATCCCATTTACGCCCAACGCCTCCTTATCGCTCTTGACCTCGCCGAGTCCGGCATCCAGCTGCGCCTCTCCCAGCTCAAACGGCGGTATCCCGATGTCTCGAAGGAAGAAATTCAGGAGCGTCTCAAAGCCTGGCTCTTGACCCGTCCCGGCGCCGAAGGAGGCGATACGCAGGGGCGCATCGTTGACCTGTCGCGATTCGAGCTCTCGTGACGAGCACGCTTTTTGACAGCCTAAGAGCGTCCGTCGGGCCCCCTGACCCCCCGGCGCCGGCGGCCGGCTGCCAACTCGCTCGCGACGCATCACGGCACTTCCATCGCATGAATTGACAAGGCTAGATATGGCTCGGTACGCGCGCGCTTTGATGATGATCCTCGTTGTCGTGCTTGGTGCCTGCTCACAGGCGGACACCGAGGTTCAGTGTTCCAAGGCGACGGACTGCTTTATCGGCGAGGCCTGCTGCCCAGCGACAATTACTTCTCCGCAGTGGCGACAATTAGAATTCCCCATTCTGGACACGGCGTCAGCAACTAAGGCACAGCCTCTGAGTTCACCCATTCCAAGGAGGTGCTTAGAT
>JACCWM010000164.1 GCA_013697635.1 Lujinxingiaceae bacterium
GCGTCGACCTGCTCGAGTCGACGCCGCGCCAGATCGAGCTCTTTGAGGCGATGGGCTTTGCCCTGCCGCGCTTCTGGCATGTGCCCTTGATGCTCGACGCCCAGCAGCGCCGCCTCTCCAAGCGAGACGGCGCCGACTCGCTGCAAGACTTGCGCTATTTGGAGCGCAGTCCAGCCTCGGTCGTGGGCGAGCTTGCCGCGAGTTTGGGCCTGGTCTCGCCAGGCAGCGAACTCTCGCTTGGCGAGCTGCTCGGCGAGGTGACGCTCGACGCTTTGAGGCAGTTGCGGGGCGCCGAAGCGCAATTTTGAGCATCCAGCCCGAGGCTTGCAAAAGCTGGTCAAGCGCCTAGATTAGCCGACAGAATATGAGATGGGCCAAGACGCTGGCCCATGCCTTCTGCTTCAATCACGTCGTACGAGGTTGTCCATGTTGCGCGCAATCAATCCTGCCACGGGCCATCTGCTGGCCGAATACCCGCTCGATTCCAATGACGATGTCGCTCGCAAGTTGACCTTGTCGCACGAGGCCTGTTCTCCATGGCGGCTGAGCTCGTATGCCGAGCGTGCGATCTTGTTTCACAATGTCGCCGCCGAGCTGCGAAGCGGCGCCCACCACTATGCGCGGCGCATGACCGACGAGATGGGCAAGCCCATCCGCCAGGCCCTGGCCGAGGTCGAGAAGTGCGCCTGGGCCTGCGAGTACTTCGCCGAGAACGCCGCTCGCTTCTTGCAGCCCCAGCGTGTCGACACCGAGGCCAGCAAGAGTTACGTGGCGTTTGAGCCGCTGGGCTCGATTCTGGCGGTGATGCCCTGGAATTTCCCGTTCTGGCAGTTCTTCCGCTTCGCTGCCCCGGCCCTGATGGCGGGCAACGTCGCCGTCTTGAAGCATGCGCCCAACGTGCCGGGATGCGCGCTCGACATCGAGGAGATCTTTGCTAACGCCGGCTTTCCTCAAGGCGTTTTGGTCAATCTGTTCATCAACGATCGCAAGGTAGCCGACGTCATCCGCGATCACCATATCGCAGCGGTAACCCTGACCGGTTCGGTGGGCGCCGGGCGCTCGGTGGCCGCGACGGCCGGCGAGGTGATCAAGAAGTGCGTGTTGGAGCTGGGCGGCTCGGATCCGTTCATCGTGCTCAAGGACTGCGATCTCGACCTGGCCGTCGAGCAGGCCGCCGTGGCGCGCATGCTCAACAACGGGCAAAGCTGCATCGCCGCCAAGCGTTTCATCGTCGAGAAGCCCGTCTACGAGCGCTTCATCGATGCCTTTCGCGCCCGACTGGAGCGCCTCGTCGTCGGAGATCCCCATCTCGAGGAGACCGAGGTCGGCCCGCTGGCCAGAAAAGATCTGCGCGACGAGTTGCACCGCCAGGTCAAGAAGAGCATCAAGCGCGGCGCTCAGTGCCTGCTCGGCGGCGAGGTGCTCGAGGGCGACGGCTTCTTCTACGCGCCCACTTTGCTCATCGACGTCGACCCCGAGATGTTGGCCTTCGAGCAGGAGACCTTTGGCCCGGTGGCCGCCGTCACCCTGGCCGAGAACACCGCCCACGCCATCGAGCTGGCCAACCGCTCCGAGTATGGCCTGGGCGCGAGCATCTGGACGCGCAGCGCCCGCGGCGAAGACCTCGCTCGCCAGCTCAACGCCGGTCACGTCGCGGTCAACGACATCGTCAAGAGCGACCCGCGCCTGCCCTTTGGCGGCGTCAAAAAGAGCGGCTACGGCCGCGAGCTCTCGGCCTTCGGGGCGATGGAGTTTTGCAACGTGAAGACCTACTGGATCAAGTAGCGTTCACGCGATCAACGGAACGGTTGGCCGGTGCCGTGCGACGACCGACGGAGGCAAGCCCCGCGGCTGGCCAGGTGCGCCTCGCGGCGCGTCTCGCCGCGTCCAAACCACGCGTGTCGGGCCCCTCGACACCCCCGCCCTCGCCAAAAAACCAACAAAAGCGTGCTCCAGGTACACAGTAGCATTTGCAGATCAAGCGAGTTACAATCGGCCGACTCTTGAGCACTTTAAGCTCTTTTCCGTTCCTATCGAGGCTTCGTTGATGAAGCTCAGGATCTGCTTATGAAGATCGGCATTCCTCGCGAGATTGATGCGGCTGAGAAGCGCGTTGCCGCGATCCCTCAGACCGTGGCTCAATACACAAAGATGGGCTACGAAGTGTTGGTCGAGGCGGGCGCGGGCGCGGCTGCCAGGCTCAGCGATCAGGCCTTTGAGGCGGCCGGGGCGACGATCGTCGCTGATGCGGCCGAGCTCTGGGCGTCGGCGGACGTCATCCTCAAGGTGCGGCCGCCGGCTTTTGATGAGGCCAACGATCGGCACGAGGCGGATTTGCTGGGGGAGGGCAAGACGCTGATCAGCCTGATCTGGCCGGCTCAAAACCAAGAACTCGTCGGGCGGCTCGCAGAGCGCAAGGCCACAGTGCTGGCGCTCGATTGTATCCCGCGGATCTCGCGCGCGCAGGCGATGGACGTCTTGAGCTCGCAGGCCGGGATCTCGGGCTACCGGGCGGTGCTCGAGGCGGCGCATGCTTTTGGGCGCTGTTTTGGAGCGCAGTTTACGGCGGCGGGCAAGACCGAGCCGGCGCGGGTGTTGGTGATCGGCGCCGGTGTCGCGGGCCTTGCGGCGATCGCTGCGGCGCGCGAGCTGGGCGCGATCGTTTACGCATTTGATACGCGCGCCGCGGTCAAAGAAGAGATCGAGACCCTGGGCGCGCGCGTGCTCGAGATGGATTTTGTCGAGTCCGGTGACGGCGGCGGCGGCTATGCCAAGGTGATGAGCCAGGAGTTCATCGACGCCGAGATGGCGCTCTTTTTGGAGCAGGCGCCGATCACGGACATCGTGATCACGACCGCGGCGATCCCGGGCAAGCCGGCGCCGCTGCTCGTCAAGCGCGAGATGGTCGAGGCGATGCGTGCCGGCTCGGTGGTCGTCGATCTGGCGGCCGAGACCGGCGGCAACTGCGAGCTGACCGTGGCCGGCGAGCTGGTCGATCACCAGGGTGTGACGATCATCGGCTTTACGGATCTGACCAGCCGGCTACCCACCCACGCCAGCGAATTTTTTAGCCGCAACGTGGCGCATTTGGTCAATTTGTTGGGCTCGGCCGAAGAGTTCAAGATCGATCTCGAGGACGAGATCATCTACCAGATGATCGTGCTCGACGCCGGCAAATTGATGTGGCCACCGCCCAAGGTGCCCGCGCCGGCGGCGCCCGTGCTGCCCGTGGCGGCAATCGAGATGGCGAGCCCGAGCATGAGCGCGCCCACCGTCGGTGCCGACGATGAGCCTCGCAAGTCGCAGGTCGGCCTGTATATCGGCGGCGCGCTCGGACTGGCGCTGCTGTTGTGCATCGGGCTTTATGCGCCGACCGACTTCATCCAACACTTTTCGATCTTTGTTCTGGCCTGTTTTGTGGGCTGGAAGGTGATTTGGAACGTCAAGGCCTCGTTGCATACGCCTTTGATGAGCGTGACCAACGCGATCAGCGGCATCATCATTTTGGGTGGCATCTTGCAGGTGACCACCGAGGGTACCAACCTGGTGGTGATGCTGGGGGCGGCGGCCACTCTGGTGGCGAGCATCAACGTATTTGGTGGCTTTTTGGTGACCCAACGCATGCTCAAGATGTTCCGCTCGGATAAGGGCGCGCGAGGTGGCAGCCATGCCTGAAAACTTTGATAATCTGCTGACAATCATCTATCTCATCGCCGCCGTACTGTTCATCTCGAGCCTTGGCAGCCTCTCCAAAGAGGGCACGGCCCGGCGCGGCAATTTGATGGGCATGATCGGCATGGCGCTGGCGATTGGCGCGACCTTTCTGCACGACCCGAACACGGCGATCGCGATCTTGCTCGTTGCGCTGGGCCTGGGCGCGGTGCTGGGCGCGTTGGCGGCCTCGCGCGTGGCGATGACGATGATGCCCGAGCTCGTCGCGATCTTGCACAGCTTTGTGGGCCTTGCGGCCGTGCTGGTAGGCTTTGCCTCCTATCTTGGCAAGCCGCCCGAAGCCATCAATACGGTGTTCTTGATCGAGGTCTATGTCGCGGTGGCCGTCGGCGCGCTGACCTTTACCGGCTCGATCGTTGCCTGGGCGAAGCTCTCGGCCAAGATCAGCGGCGCGCCGCTGCTCTTGCCGGGTCGCCATGTGCTCAACGCGCTGCTCGTGCTCGCCATGGTCGGCTTTGGCGTCCTCTTTACGCTTGCGCCCGGGCCTGGCGAGGGCATGATGCCGCTGCTCGTCAACGCGCTGATCGCCTCGATCATCGGCGTGCATCTGGTCTTAGCGATCGGCGGCGCCGATATGCCCGTGGTCGTCTCGTTGCTCAACAGTTATTCGGGCTGGGCGGCAGCAGCGGCGGGCTTCATGCTCTCCAACGACCTGCTGATCGTGACCGGAGCGTTGGTCGGCAGCAGCGGGGCGATCTTGAGCTACATCATGTGTCGGGCGATGAATCGCTCGATCTGGAACGTGGTTTTTGCAGGCTTTGGCACCTCCGATTCCAAGGTGGTCGCCGTGGTCAGCGACGGCATCGAGCGCGAGGTGCGCACGGCAACGGCCGCCGAGGTCGCCGTCAACCTCAAGAAGGCGCGCCGCGTGATCATCGTGCCCGGCTATGGCATGGCCGTGGCCAAGGCCCAGCACAGCGTCAGCCAGATGACGCGCACGCTGCGCGCTCAGGGCGTGGAGGTGCACTTTGGCATCCACCCCGTGGCCGGTCGCATGCCCGGCCACATGAACGTCTTGCTCGCGGAGGCCGACATCCCCTACGAGGTCGTGCTCGAGATGGACGAGATCAACCGAGACTTCCGCTCGACCGACGTCGTGCTCGTGATTGGCGCCAACGACATCGTCAACCCTGACGCGCTCACCGACCGCTCGAGCCCGATCTACGGCATGCCCCAGCTCACCGTCTGGGACGCCGCTCAGGTTTACGTGCTCAAGCGAAGCCTCTCGTCTGGCTATGCGGGCGTAGGTAACTCGTTGTTTTTCAAGGAGAACACGTCCATGTTTTTTGGCGACGCCAATACGAGCATCGACGACGTGCTGAAGAATCTCTAGGAGCTACGATGCGAGCGTGCAGCGGCCGTTGGACTCAAGTTCTTGGGGTCATTGGGCTGGCGCTCGTCGTCTCGTGTGGCCCGGATCCGCAGCCGCTCGACGCTGGCAAGAGCGATCCTGACACCGGAGCGGACGCAGCCTGGGAAGTCGGCGAGGTGTTGGTCGATGTAGCGCCTGGCGAGGACGTGGCGCTCGAGGACGTCAGCCAGGACATCGCGCTCAATGACGTCGAGCCCGAGCCGGTGATTGCGTGTACGGCCGGCACGCGTGCCGGTGAGTGTTTGCATCTCTCCAGGTGCGATGGGGAGCGCGAGTCGATCGCGGGGCATTGCCCGGGACCGGCTGACATCCAGTGCTGCGTGGCGCGCGTGTCAACCGGTGAGCAGTGCGATGCCAACGCGTCCTATGAGCAGATGCCCCGGCCCAATGTGGATTTGAGGGAAGCGAGCGGCGTCGGAGGGTGTGCGCCGGGTATGGTACGCGTGGCGGGGTTTTGCGTCGATCGCTACGAGGCGGCGCTCGTCGAGGTGCTGGGCAACGGATCTTTGCGCTCCTGGTCGCCGTTTTTCAATCCTGGCACCCGACGCGTGCGCGCGGTCTCGATGGCGGGCGCCGTTGCGCAAGGCTACATCTCGGGCACCCAGGCCAGGGCGGCCTGCACGGAAGCTGGCAAGCGGCTTTGCACCGATGTCGAGTGGCTTCGGGCCTGCCAGGGACCGGCAACAACAACCTATCCTTACGGTGATGCGCGCCAGCCTGGCGTCTGCAACGACGCGCGCGCGGTTCATCCGGCCGTCGAGTACTTTGGGACCAGCGACGACTCGATCTGGTCGCGCCTTGGCAACGCCTGCATCAACCAACAAGACGACACCGTCACGTTGACCGGCGAAAAGGACGGCTGTGTCACGGCCGAGGGGCTCTTTGACATGATGGGTAACGTGCACGAGTGGACGGCCGATGCCAGCGGCACGTTTCGCGGCGGGTTCTATGTCGACACGGTGAGAAATGGTGCGGGGTGTCTGTAGCGAACCGGCGCCCACAGCGCGTCGCATTGGGACTATTCGACCGGATTTCGCTGCTGTGCCGACGCGCCTTAGTGCACCATCTATTTGCTATTTGCTGAGTAGATCGAGGTAGATGCCGGCGGCGTCGTCGTGCTTGCCGCTGGCCTGGAGCACGGCAGCGCGCACGATGCGCGCGTAGTCGAGTTGTGCAGGCGCGGCGTCGAGCAGGCGACGGCCAAGCTCCTCGACGGCCGTCATGGCCAGCGCGTGGCGGCCGGCGTAGATCAGCGCCGCGATGCGATACCAGTGCAAGAAGGCGATATCGGCGTTCTCTGAAGCGGCGCTCTCGGCCAGGGTAGCGGCCGCCGGATAGCGGCCCAGCAGCAGGGCCTCGGCCGCCTCGACGATCATCTCGCGGCGGCGCAGCACGTCGAGCATGGCCTCGTCATTGGTGAGCGTTCGCGCGGCGCGCAGACGCTCGCGTTGCACCTTCCAGTCTTCCAGATCGAGCAGGGGCGCGAGCTGGTTTACTTGAGGCACCATCAGGCCTTCGTACTCGTCGAGCAGGCGGCGCACCAGCCGTCGTCGCAGCTGTGCGAGCTCGGGCTGGGCGAATTGCATGCGCAAGAGCGTGCGGTACAGACCCCAGGCGCCGCCGCCGCCGGCGGTGTAGGCTCGGCCCTCGTCGAGCTCGTCGCCGAGCGCCTTGAGCGCGAGGCGCTGGCCCTCGGGCATCTGCCAGATCTGATCGCCGGCGCGCGTCGCGGCCAGGCGGCGCTCGGCGCGCACCTGCTCGAGGTCGGCGGCCTCTGCGGCCAGGCGCATGTAGAGATCGTAGTAGGCCGTAGCCGAGCTGTAGTCGTTTTGCCAAAAGTAGGTGCGCGCCAGGTTGCGATAAGCGTCAGGCGCGTGGGGCTCGGCCTGGATCGCCTCGATGAACCCGTCTCTTGCCTCGTCGTAGCGGCTCTGGTTGTAGGCATCATTGGCGCGTTTGAGTGCGCTCGTAGCCGACGGTCCCGAAGCCAGTGCGGCCGTGGCAAAGACGCTGAGCAGACTGGCGATGGTGATGGTGGCCAGCAAAAATGCGCGCGCGCGCCCTGCGATCGGAGCTCTCATAGCTTGCCTGGCGGTTCGGCTTCGAATCCGAAGACATTGCCAAATACCATCCCGATGCCCAAATTCAACATGTGCTCAACGCCCAGGCCCGGGTTGAAGTAGCTCTGGGCGTTGTAGCGGACCATGGCCGCAAGGTTGGGCGTAAAAAAATATTGCAGGCCCAGGCCGAGCGTCCAAAAGGCTTCGGTCTGGGAGAGCGTCGTCGGCTTGGCCAGCAGCTCGCCGGAGACGTCAATCCACTGAAAGCCGATTCCGATACCGCCCTCGAGCACCGGCACGAAGTTATCGAAGAACATGCGGTAGCTTAGCTGAAAGGGGCGAAGCTGAAGGCGTCGCACGTCGGTGACGGTGACCGGGACGATCTCGCGGCTCTGGCGCACTTCGAGCTCGGCGGCCAGCTCAGTCGAGCTCTGAAGATAGGATAAAGAGAGCAGGGTCAGCCCGAAGTTCTCGCCGGTGTAGTACGCCTCGGCGCGCACGCCGTGCGGCGAGACGAAGCGGCTTAGCTGGCCGGTGGGCAGCACGCCGTCCTGGGTAAACCCGCGAAACTCGAGCTCCTGGGCATCGATTTCGCCGCGGGCGTTTCGAAAGGTCGTGGAATGAAAACCCACGTCGTAGGCCAGGCGCGCGCCGTAGCGGCTGATCGTTATCGCCTCGGGTGGTATGCGCTTGAGCAGGGTCGGCGCAGGATTGAGCAAGACGGCGCGTTGAATGGTCTGGCCGGGCAAGACGCGAACGTTATCGTGAAAGCTCAGATAGCCGTTGGCGCGCACCTCGATCGTGTAGTTGCCGGGCTCAAGCTCAGCGAGCGCGTTGGCCGTACCCCACTCGGCGCCATTGACAAGCAGAATAGCACCCTCGGGAGCGCCATCGATGCTGAGCTTGCCGGGCAGGAGGCCCAGATCGTGCTGGACCAAGCTCGAGGAGGCGCTGGCGATCTCGATGCTGCCTTCGGCGTCGCGGTGATCCGCGATGCGCACGCGGTAGCTGTGGTTGCCAACAGGCAGGCGCTGGCTGACGGGCGTAGTGCCAATCGGCTCGCCGTCGATCTCGACGACCGCGCCGCGCGGCTGGGAATCGAAGGAGACCGTGCCGGTGGCGTCGAAGATCTCGCGCACCAGATCGAAGGCCAGCGCGCGCGCTGTCGTGGCCGAGTTAGTCGCTGTGCGCGAGACCAAACCTCGACGGTCCATCACCTCGTAGTTAACTTCAAAGTGTGACGTATTCGCTTGCAGACGCAGACGTATCACCAGAGACAGCTTGAGCGTGTCAAAAGCAAGGGTCTGAGGTGAGACGCAGGGGGCGAGCCCGACGACGCAAAGCGGCAGTGGAGCGGAGAACTCGGCGACGTGGCGACGAAAGGCCTGCTCACCGAGAAGGTGGCGAGCGCGCTCACCGGCCAAGGCTTCTTCGAGGCCGACATGAAAATCTTGAAGGGCTTTGACAGAAACGGCGGCTGGTTGAATCAACCAAAAGACCAATCGCGTGGCGTCAAGATGAGCGTTATCATCAACTGGCGCCTGGGGATCGTCAACGCTGTCATCGGTTGGCGCAAACTGGGCCTGGGCCGATGAAATGGGGCTCAAGGCCAAGCCAGCAGCCAGGGTGAACAGTGCCAGAGCACGCAAGGCTGATTTTTGCGGGTGTTTTCGTGCAGCGCGCGGGCAACTCGTATACAATTTCTTTGTTGGCACAACCAACCTACACATATTCGGTCGGAAACCGCGAGGGTCCAGGAGGTAAAGATGTCGGATTCGCAGAACTCCATTCACAAAGTTGCTAACTTGCTTGGCTATTTTCGAAACGAGCTCATTTCGGCCTTCCAAAAATTAGGGCTTACGACCTCCGAGGAGACCCAGGCCTACCTTGCCCACTTGTTACAAGGTTTTTCCCGACTCGATGGGCAACTGAGCGAAGAAGTAGGTTTTCACAAGCCTGCAGCGATGTTGCTTGGTGAGGCAATGAACAGCATGGGCGAGCGTCGCATCGAAGCCTATCGTCGCCTGGGCGATGTCAGCCTCTTTAGTTGCGGATTCTTTGGCCAACATCTGGCCCGCACGCCCGTCAGCCCTGGCTATTATCAAGCCGTCGGTCGAACAGCCTATGGCCGTCTGGGCGAGATCATGGAGTACAAACAGCCTGGTGGTTCATTCAACGTGATCTTTACCGAGCTTGCCACCAAGTTCGACGCGATCGTCGAGGCGTTTGGCCAGATGGGCAAGATGCCCGACACCAGCGATCCGCTCTACGACGATCTGTTGTCACGCTGGCAACGCGGCGAGAAGGTCGACGTGCAGGCACTGCTTCACCTGGGCGTGCTCCCCGCTCGCCATGGTGGCGACGCCTGAGGCCTTTGTTTCTCAGCGCTGCGACTTCTTGAGTTCCTGCTCGGCGTTGTGCAAAGCAAGCTGGTCAAGACCGAGGGCCTTGGCGAGTTTGGCCTTGCTCTTGTCATCAAAGCGCACGTATCCGGCGCTGATCTCGCGAAGCGCGTGCACCGCCTCTTTGTTGGAGGAGGGGAAGATGCGCTCAGAGCCCTTTCGCAGCTCGCGTGCGCGTGTGGTGCCAAGCATCACGAGCGCAAAGCGGTTTTCGATGTGTTCGAGACAGTCTTCAACGGTTACGCGAGCCATATGTGTGTCCTCTGAGGCGGTAGCGTGCACCCGGGATTTCCAGGGCGACGTCTTCAAGGTTGGCAAAATAGGCCCGACGCGTGAAAACGTCAAGTTCCGTGAGTGCTTGCAACCGCTAGGCAACACTTTGATGGTGGTGTTGATTCCATCCTGATTGGCCGCTCAGCAAAATACGGGGTATAGAGTCGACGCTGGATCGTGATCTGTGGCGAGGTGTTGGCGTGTTTCCTTACGAAGAAGTGCTCGATTTGGGGGCGATGTTGGAGCTCGATGTGCCGCTGACGGCACAAGCCGAGCGGCTGGTTGAGCTCTTGGAGGCGCACATTACGCCGGCGCGACGCCAGCGTATCGAGTCGGTGTTGGCCGAGCGCACCTTTACCGTGGTGCCCGTGCTTGACGGGATCTATGACCAGGGAAACGTTGCGGCCGTGTTGCGCAGCACCGAAGCACTGGGCTTTGGTGGGGTGCACGTGATCGAATCGCTCGACATCTTCAAAAAATCGCAACGGATCAGCCAGGGTGCCGAGAAGTGGCTCGAGGTGGAGCGATGGCCGTCCGCGAGCGAATGCGGGCGCGCGCTCAAGGAACGCGGCTTTCAGATCGTCGCCACCCATCTGGAGGCGGCGGTTCCGATCGAGGCGATCGATTTTACCCGCCCCACGGCGATGGTTTTTGGCAATGAGCGCGACGGCGTCTCCGAGCAGATGTTGGAGATGGCCGATGTGCGCTGCGTGATCCCGATGCTGGGCTTTGTGCAAAGCTTCAATATCTCGGTGGCCGGCGCGATCAGCCTCTATCATATTGTGCGTGATCGGATCGCGCGCCAGGGCCACCACGGCGATCTGAGCGAGCGTGAGCGCGCGATCTTGAGGGCGGTCTACTACGTACGTGCGCTCAAGACGCCCGAGCGGCTCGTGCCGCGGCTGCTGGCATAGCGGCGCGATGTTAAGAAACATACGTCGATCACTTGACGTGCCGAGGTGCTCCATGTATCTATCCCAGTCCCTTGGGGCGCGCAGTTATTTGGCTCGCTGAGAACGTGGAAATAAGATAGCAGGACAGCTCGTTTGGAAACTGTATTTTCGTACAGGGTTTCAAACGTGTTGCCGCTGCGAAAGTATATGCAAACAACGCAGGAGTTAGAGATGCACGCTGTAATTCGAACAGGCGGAAAGCAATACCGGGTTCAACCTGGTGATGAATTCAACGTGGAGAAACTCGCCGACGCCGTCAACGGCGCCACGATCCTCTTCGACCAGGTGCTCGCTGTGGGCACCGGAGACGATCTTGTCGTCGGCGCGCCCCTTGTGGCCGGCGCGACGGTGCAGGCCAGCGTGATCAAGACGGGCCTCGCCAAAAAAGAGATCGTCTTCAAGAAGAAGCGTCGTCAGGGATACCGTGTCAAGCGCGGACATCGCCAGCCGTTTACGCGCATCAAGATCACGGCCGTCAACGTCTAAGACGTTGTGACGAGACGTTTCCACCGTTTTACTTTCATCATCACGTATGGTTTAGGAGTTAGTCATGGCTCATAAAAAAGGACAAGGAAGCTCGCGCAACGGTCGCGACTCCAACGCGCAACGCCGCGGTGTCAAGAAGTTCGGCGGCGAGACGATCCTGCCCGGTGGCATTATCGTTCGCCAGACCGGAACGAAGTTTCACCCGGGGCAAAACGTTGGATTGGGCCGCGACTTCACGATTTTCTCGCTGGTCGAGGGTGTGGTGAAGTTCGAGAAGGGCGCCAAGAATCGCCGCTTCGTCTCCGTGGTCCCCACTGAGGCAGCAGCCGCGCAGTAAGCAATTCGCAAGGCAGTTTTGGAAAGTGGCCAGCGCCCCTGATTCCTGATTGTTCAGGAGTCCGGGGCGTTTGCTTTGGTAATCAAGGGAGTTTGAGATGTTCGTAGACGAAGCGCAGATCGAGATCATTGCCGGGCGTGGGGGCGATGGCATGGTTGCCTTTCGCCGTGAGAAGTACATTCCACGCGGCGGCCCGGCCGGTGGTGACGGCGGCAAGGGTGGCGACGTGATCTTCGTGGCGACGAACAACGTCAATACGCTCAGTGATTTTCGCCATCAAAAACGCGTTGCCGCCGATGACGGCCGCCACGGCGGCCCCAACAATATGTCGGGCAAGCAGGGCGCCGATACGATCGTCTATCTGCCCGTTGGTACGCTCGTGCACGACAAGCGAAGCGAAGAGGTGATCGCCGATCTGGTCGAGGTCGGCCAAACGATCGTGATCGCGCGCGGCGGCAAGGGCGGTCTTGGAAACCAGAACTTCGCCACGCCGACCAATCGGGCGCCGCGACGTGCGACGCCGGGCAAGCTCGGCGAGAAGTTTCAACTGCGCCTGGAGCTCAAGCTGATCGCCGACATCGGCCTGATAGGCTTTCCCTCCGTTGGCAAGTCGACGATCATCGCGGCGATCTCCAGCGCCCGGCCCAAGATCGCCGATTACCCGTTCACCACGCTCGTGCCCAATCTGGGCGTGGTGCAGTGGAAGAATTTTCGCGAGTTCGTCGTCGCCGACATCCCCGGCCTGATCGAAGGCGCCCACGAAGGCCATGGCCTGGGCATCCAATTCTTGAAGCACGTCGAGCGCACCAACCTGCTCGTTCACATCATCGAGGTCACACCCTCGATCGAGGGCCAGGACAATCCTCGCGATCCGATCGGCGACTTCGAGGTGATTCAAAAGGAGCTCGCTCGCTACAACGAGGCGCTTCTCGAGCAGCCCCAGCTCGTCATCTTGAACAAGTCCGACTTGCCCTACGTGCGCGAGCAGGCCGAAGCGCTGCGCGCGCACTTCCAGGACGAGCTCAAGTTGCCGTTTCTGATCGTTTCGGCTGCGACCGGCGAGAACATGGATGAGTTCAAGAATATGCTGGCACGGGCCGTGTCCGAGGGCCGATTTGGCGCCGAAGACTCACGCGAGGCCTGGGAGCGCTGAGCCAGCAAAATCAGCAATAAATCGGGGGTGCAATGCCAGATCGGCCTTTAGCCATGCGGTAATTCCGCATTGCAAGCCTGGCTGCACCTGGGACTTTCTTGTCAGGGATCGGGCGTGGCGGTGGGGTTTTGTGCAAGCTCGCGTGCCGCCTGTTGACGGCGCCGGCGGCGAAGACGTGCTTCCTGCTCGGCTTCGACGGCGCGCCGGCCGAGAAAGAAGCCGGCAAACAATCCGATGAACAAAAGAATCGGGATGTAGAAGATGTGGGCCGAGGACATGGCGGCGCTCAGGTACGTCTGTGAAAGTCATGGCAGCCAGGGGGCGGCCGAGGCTACGATAGATCATCGCCGGGCTTTTTTCTATTCCCTTGGCGTGGGCAGGTCAAAGGGTCGGAATCGCTCAAGGTTCCGACCAGTTGGAAGGTTTCTCTCCTTGAACTAATGCGGGGAAATGGCTACACGGAGGTCCGAATGTGTCTAGACTCTGCTCAATCTCTCAGCAGTTGATGAGTCATGGAACCAATCAATGGATTTTGTCGCCAGGACTGCCGTGCGTGGAGCGAATCGCGAATCTAAGACGCTTGTTGAGTTGCTCAGGGAGCGGGCGAGTTGGGCCAAGCAGGCGCCCGGCTACATCTTTTTAAACGATGGGGAGGCCGACGACTCGCGCATGAGCTTTGCCGAGGTCGATGGGCGTGCACGCGCGATCGGTGCGCGCTTGCAGGCGCAGATGAAGCCCGGCGACCGCGCGCTCTTGTTGTATCCGCCCTCCTTGGAGTACGTGGAGGCCTTTTTTGGCTGTCTTTATGCCGGTGTGGTGGCTGTGCCGGCCTATCCGCCCGATCCCTCGCGGCTCAATCGCACGCTGCCTCGGCTTCAGGCGATCATCAAGGACGCCGAGCTCGACGTGGTGCTCACCACGGGCCCGCTTGCTCAGATGGCCCAGTTTCTGTTTGCTGGCTACGGGGAGCTCGAGCGGCTGGTCTTGATCGCGACCGACGAGGTCGAGCTTGAGCTGGCATCGAGCTGGAAAGATCCGGGGGTCGGTCAAGGCGATCTGGCGTTTTTGCAGTACACGTCAGGCTCGACCGGTCAGCCCAAAGGCGTGATGCTCAGCCATCAAAACCTGATTTACAACTCGTCGCTCATCCAGGCCGGCTTTGGTCTCGACGCGCACGATGTCGCGATGCACTGGCTGCCCCTGTACCACGACATGGGGCTGATCGGGGCCGTATTGCAGCCCTTGCATCTTGGCAATACGGGCGTGATCATGTCGCCCATCGACTTTTTGAAGCGTCCGTTTCGCTGGGTTCAGGCGATGTCGCGCTACAAGTGCAACGGCACCGGCGCGCCCAATTTCGCCTACGACCTGGCGGTGCGAAAGACGAGCCTCGCTGAGCGCGATACGCTGGATTTGAGCGCGTGGCATGTGGCCTGCAACGGCGCCGAGCCGATTCGTCGCGAGACGCTGCAGCGCTTCAGCGACTTTTTCGAGCCGGTGGGCTTTCGGCCGACCGCCCACATCCCGTCCTACGGCCTGGCCGAGTGCACGCTGATTGTGAGCGCCAAACCGGTAGCCTCGCACCCGTTGAGCCTGGAGCTTGACCGCGCCGCGCTCGAGGACAACCGCGTTGAGCTTGCTCGCCCAGGGCGTGAGAGCGCCGAGCTGATGAGCTGCGGGATATTGCAGGGTGATTTCGAGGTGGCGATAGTCGATCCGCACACGCGACGTCGTGTGGGCGCCGATGGTGTGGGTGAGATCTGGCTTCGGGGCACGAGCGTTGCGCGCGGCTATTGGAACCGAGCCCAGCTCAACGAGGAGATTTTCTGTGCCTACATCGCCGTCAGCGACGAGGGTCCGTATTTTCGCAGCGGCGACCTTGGCTTCATGCGAAACGACGAGATCTTCATCACCGGGCGCCACAAGGATTTGATCATCATCCGTGGCACCAATCACTATCCGCAGGACATCGAATGGACCGTCGAGGCCACCCACGCCTCGCTTCGCTCGGGCTGCGGTGCGGCTTTTTCCGTGGACGACGGTGGCGAGGAGCGCCTGATCATCGTTCATGAGGTCGATGTTCGCGACGGGCTCGAGGTGGCAACCCTTGCGCCGGCCGTGGCTGGGGCCGTGACCGCATCGCACGACGTGTCGCCTGCGGCCGTCGTGCTCATTGCGGCGCGCAGCATCGACAAGACCTCGAGCGGCAAGATCCAACGCCGTGCCACGCGCCAGGCTTATCTCGAAGATCGCCTCGAGGTCGTCTACAAGTGGGCACCCAACGCCGCTGACCCGGCCCAGGCTGAACGCAAGGTCGAGGCCGCCGCGGTGGCCTCCTCGCCCAAGGTTGGCCTCGGTGGCGGGCACTTGTCGAAGCCAGGACGCGCGATCGAGGCTTGGCTGCGCACGCGGCTGAGCGAGGAGTTGGGCCTGAAGCGCGAGGCGATCGATCTGGGCGCGACTTTTGCCAGCCTGGGCATGGGCTCGATGGAGGCTGTCGGTCTGGTTGGCGAGCTGGAGCGCTGGCTCGAGGTAGCGATTCCAGTGACCACGCTCTATGACCACCCGACCATCGAGGCTTTGGCGCGCCACCTGGCCGGGGCCGGCGCCGATGCGAGCGAGATCAACGCCCAGGCGCGGCCGGAAGCGGCGCTGGGCGAGCCTGTCGCGCTCGTGGGAATGGGATGCAGGTTTCCGGGGGCAGCCAGCCCACAGGCGTTTTGGGAGCTGCTCATCGCAGCGCGCGAGGCCGTCGTCGAGGTGCCCAGAGATCGTTGGGACATCGATGCCTATTATGACGCCGAGCTGTCGAGCTTCGATACGATGAACACGCGGCGCGCGGGCTTTGTGGACGGCGTCGACACGTTCGACGCGAGCTTTTTCGGCCTCTCGACGCGTGAGGCGGCCGCCATGGACCCGCAGCAACGTCTGGTGCTCGAGGTGGCCTGGCAGGCGCTCGAGGACGCCGCGATCGCGCCGGCCGGCCTGGCCGGCTCGCGAACCGGCGTGTTCATCGGGCTGAGCAGCCACGACTTCAGTCTGATGCAGACGGCGATTCCGCCGCGTGCGGGCACCGGGATTGCCGGCTCGATTGCCGCCAATCGGCTGTCCTATTTGTTGGATTTGCGTGGTCCGAGCATGGTCGTCGATACGGCCTGCTCGTCGTCCCTGGTGGCGCTCGATCTGGGCGTTCAGAACCTGAGGCTGGGCCGCTGCGATCTGGCGCTCGTCGGGGGCGTCAACGTGATGCTCGTGCCCCAGATGACGATCGCCTTCTCGCAGGCCGGCATGATGGCGCCCGACGGGCGATGCAAGACATTCGATGCCGCGGCCGATGGCTACGTGCGTGGCGAGGGCTGTGGCGTGGTCGTGCTCAAGCGGCTCTCGCATGCGCTTCGAGACGGTGACCGCGTGATCGCTGTGATTCGTGGCACGGCGGTCAATCAAGACGGCCAGAGCAATGGCCTTACGGCACCCAACGGGCTCTCTCAGCAGGCCGTCATTGGCGAAGCGCTCGCGGATGCCGGCGTCCTGGCGGCCGATATCGGCTATGTCGAGGCGCATGGCACAGGCACCGAACTCGGTGATGCGATCGAGGTCAGCAGCCTCAATGCTGTGCTCGGCGCAGGCCGTGAGGCAGACAGGCCCTGCTATCTGGCGTCGGTCAAGACGAACATCGGACATCTCGAGGCTGCCGCCGGAATCGCAGGCCTGATCAAGGCCGCCCTGGTGCTCTCTCATGGCCAGATGCCAGCCCATCTCAACGTCGTCGTACCCAGCCCCAAGTGTGCCTTTGAGCATACGCCCTTTCGCATTCCGTCTTCGACGACGGCCTTCGAGCCGTTTTCAAAGGACGGCCGAAGCATCTTGCGCCTGGCCGGCGTAAGCTCCTTTGGTTTTGGCGGCACAAACGCCCATGTGATCCTCGAAGAGGCGCCGATTGCGCGCAAGCGCTTGACGACCGAGGCGGATCGTCAGCTGCAGGTGCTGACGATTTCGGCCAAATCGCCGGCAGCGCTTGAGGCGTCGGCCCGTGGGCTGGATGCCTGGTTATCGGCGCACCCCGAGGCCTCGCTTGCCGAAGTGGCCAGCACGCTCAACGTGGGCAGAAACCACTTTGGTGAGCGGCTTGCGCTTGTGGCGGATTCGAGCGCTTCGGCCAGCGCCGGGCTGTCGAGTTTTCTTGGCGGTGAGCGCTCCAAGAGTCTTTATCGGGGAAGCGCACCGGCAGGCAAGGAGCGCGTGCCGTTGGCCTTTTTGTTCAGCGGGCAGGGGGCACAGTACCCGCAGATGGGGCGTCGTCTTTTTGAAACCCAGGCGAGCTTTCGAGCGACGCTCGAGCGCTGCGCGGACATCGTCGATCCCTACTTGTCGGCGCCCCTGTTGTCGGTCATGTTTCCAAGCGACGCCAACGATGTGCGCATTCACCAGACAGCCTTTGCCCAGCCGGCGTTGTTTGCGCTGGAGTATGCGCTCTTTGAGATGTGGCGCGGCGCAGGCATTGAGCCCGATGCCGTCATGGGGCACAGCGTTGGCGAGTACGTGGCGGCCTGTGTGGCGGGCGTCATCGATCTGGAGGTCGGCCTGCGACTGATCGCCGAGCGTGGGCGATTGATGCAGTCGCTCGACGAGGTGGGCTCGATGGCGGTCGTGTTTGCCTCCGAGGCCGAGGTGAGCCCGGCGCTGCAAAGCTATGAGGGTTCGCTCTCGCTTGCCGCGATCAACGGCCCGGCTCAAGTGGTGCTCTCAGGTGAGAGCGAGGCGCTCGATTCGGTGCTCGACGCGCTCTCCGAGCAGGGTTTCTTGAGCCAGATGCTCAACGTCTCGCATGCATTTCACTCGGCGTTGATGGATCCGATTGTCGAGCAGTTTCAGGTGTTTGCGTCTCAGTTTAACTACCGTGTGGCGCACATCAACCTGGTCTCGAATTTGACCGGGGAGTTCGTGGACTTAGATCATGTGTGCAATGAAAATTACTGGTCGCGCCACATTCGGGCACCGGTGAAGTTCTCGCAGGGAATGAGCGCGCTGTGGACCGCAGGTGCGCGCGACTTTGTGGAGATTGGACCGTCGCCGACGTTGATCAACCTGGCGCGCCGCTGCGTGGACAAGGGTGAAGCGAGCTTTTTCGCATCGCTCGATGCCCAGCGCGACGATTGGGCTTGTGTGCTGGAGGTGGCAGCGAAGTTGCATTGTCAGGGCACGCGCGTTGACTGGCGAGGCCTCGATGGGCTTGTCGGTGAGCGGTTGAGCTTGCCCAGCTATCCCTTTGAGAGGCGCCGTTGCTGGCCGAAGAGTACGGATGTGAAGTCGTATTGATGCGCGTCGTGGCTGGAGACTGAGGCCTGGAGGCTTTGGTTGGGAGAGCGCACACTCTCCCAGAGTTGAACAAATTGCTGATGTCGATGTTGATGTGCTGATGTTGAACGTGGACTTTTTTGACTGCAAGCCGCTGGACCTTCGCTAAATGTTGCTTTGATGATTTGCACGGGCTTTAACGCTGTCCAAAGCCTCCAGACCTCAATTTCCAGCCCTCCTCGAATCTGGATCCAAAAGAGTACGCCATGTCTGCATTTGTAACCGGTGGTTCGCGTGGCATTGGTCGCGCGATCGTTCTCAAGCTCGCTCAACAAGGGCGCGACGTGGCGTTTAGCTACGTGAACAATGCCGACGCTGCCCGAGAAACCGAGCGCCTCGCTGCAGATCTTGCGCCGGGGCGTCGCGTGCAAGGTTACGCGCTTGATGTGTGTGATTCAGCCGGGGTGGAGCGCGTCGTCGATCAGGTGATCGAGGATTATGAAAACGTCGACACGGTGGTAAACAATGCCGCGATCTTGCGAAACAACGCCGCGGCGCTGATGAGCGATGAGGATTGGAACCAGGTGATCGCGACGAATTTGACCGGACCCTTTTTCGTCACGCGTCAGTTTCTGATGCATTTTCTGAGCAATCGCAGCGGACGCATCATCAACATCTCCTCGATCGCCCAAGACGGCGCCAGCGGGCAGGTGAACTATGCAGCGAGCAAGGCCGGGCTGGTCGGCATGACCAAGACTCTGGCGCGTGAGTATGGCCCCAAGGGGATCACGGCCAACGTCGTCGTCTTGGGGCTGGTGCCCACGGACATGAGCCGCGAGCATGGCGACGAGAAGCTCGAGGCGTTTTGGAAGCAGTGGTGTCCGCGAAAGCGCCAGGGAACCCCCGAGGAGGTTGCCTCACTCGTGCATTTTTTGAGCAGCGACGCGGCCGATTTCATCAACGGCGAAGTCATTCATATCAGCGGTGGTTTGACCTATGTGCCTTGAGCGGCGCCACCCAGAGGAGTGTTTGCGGTGATCTCGATCGATATGAGCGACAAAACAGTGCTGGTGACGGGTGGCACGCGTGGCATTGGTCTGGCCACGGGGCTGGAGTTTGGCGCGGCCGGCGCGCGTGTGGTGTTGACCTACAAGTGGGGCTCGGCCAGCGAAGAGGCGATCGTCGAGGCCTTCGCAGCGCGCGGCGGCCGCGCGCCCACCTTGCTTGAGGCCGATGTCTCCAACGAGGACGATACGCGCGCGCTGCTCGACGCCATTGCCAGAACGCACGACGGCATCGATGTTTTCGTGAGCAATGTGGCCTTTGCCCAGCGAACACCCACGCTGGAGAGCTACAAGAAGCGCTCGTTTTTCAAGACTCTGGAGTACAGTGCCTGGCCGCTCGTGCATTATACGGCGGCGATCAAAGAGCGCTTCGGGCGCTATCCTGGCCATGTCATCGGCGTCTCCAGCGATGGTGGCGAGCGCCACTATCCGGCCTACGATTTTGTGGCCGCTTCGAAGGCGGTCTTGGAGAGCTTCGCGCGCTACCTTGCGGTGCACATCAAGGAGGAGGGCGGGCGCGTCAACGTCGTGCGCTTTGGCATGGTCAAGACCGACTCTTTCGAACAGATGTTTGGCCCTGATTTTGCCGAATTCTTGAGGCGCGAGGGCTTTGGCGACGACGACCTGTTGCAACCGCATGATTGCGGCAAGGCGATTCTTGCACTATGCAGTGGACTGCTCGACGCCATGACCGGCGAGGTCATTACCGTCGATCGAGGCATGGCGTTTTTGGACAATATGATGATGCGCTACCACCGCCAAAGCGAGGCTTCGCCGGCCGGTGGCAACCGAACGGAGTGACAATGAGCAAAGATCAAATCATCGAAGTCATCACCCGCAATCTTTTGGAGAACATCGACGACCTCGACCAGAGCGCGATCAACCCTGAGAGCTCGATGCGCGACTACGGCGCCAACAGCCTGGACATCATCGAGGTGGTCTCCTGCTCGATGCGTGAGCTCAAGATCAAGGTGCCGCGCTCGGAGTTGGCTGAGGTGCAGAACATCAGTCAGCTCGCGGACAAATTTCTCGAGTACGTCAACGCGTGAGCAGCTTCGCGCCGCCTTTGCCCCAAGAAGTTCGATGATGAATGATCGTGATATACTGAAATACAGTCTGGCGGACTTCGGTCACAACGACAACGACGACGTGCTCGCTCCGCCTCAGGATTTTCTGACGTGGATCAAAGACCCGCGCGTGGCCATGGCCTTTCAGTTCTTCGAGCAGCCGATGCTGGCCGCGCCGACGCCTCGCACCTCGCTTCGCACCAACCTCGATGGTGTGACGCGCCAGATGATCAACTTGACCTCGTACAACTACCTGGGTCTGTCGACCCATCCTGAGGTGGTCGCGGCGGCCAAGGCGGCGCTCGATACCTACGGCGTGGGCGCCGCGGGCGCGGCGCTGCTCTCGGGCACCTTCGATCAGCACGAGCTGTTCGCCGAGGAGCTCGCCCGCTTCAAGCAGAAGGATGCCTGTGTGCTGTTCTCGAGCGGCCTGGGCGGCAATATGGGCGCGATCCAGGCGATCTTACAACGCGGTGACGTGCTCGTCATCGACGACAAGTGCCACAAGAGTCTGATCGACGGCGCAAAACTCGCGGGCGCAAAGCTTGTCAGTTTTGCGCACAACGATGCCAACTCACTCGATGAGACGCTGGCCCGCCACAAAGGCAAGCGTGTCCTGGTGGCGATCGAAGGCGTCTATTCGATGGACGGAGATCTGGCTGATTTGCCGGCGGTCGTCGAGGTCTGTGAGAGCCATGGTGTGCCGATCTATCTGGATGAGGCCCACTCGACGCTGCTCTTTGGTGAGAACGGCCGTGGAATTGGTGAGCACTTTGGCCTCGAGGACAAGATCGGCGTGAGTTTTGGCACGCTGAGCAAGTCCTTTGGTGGCGTCGGCGGCTTTGTCTGCGCCAACGAGAACCTGGTTCGCTACATGAAGTGCTACGCCTCGCCGTTTCAGTTCTCCTGTGCGTTGCCACCGGCGATCGTCGCGGCGATGCGCAAGTCGCTCGAGGTGGCCACGCGCGATTCGAGCCTTCGCGATGCGATGTGGGAGAACGTGCACTATTTTCGCAAGAACCTCGAGTCGCTCAACCTCGATCTGGGCGAGTCGGCCTCGCAGGTCATCCCGATCATCATCGGCTCATCGGGCGAGCATCTGATCATGATGGCCATGGCCGCACAGCAACGCGGGCTGTTCTTGCAGCCGATTGATTTTCCCGCCGTCGAGGCCCATGCACGCCGCTTTCGCATCTCGGTTTCCTCGCAGCTCACCAAGCAAGACATCGACGAGGCTTGCAATATCATCGAAGACGTCATCGCGCGACCGCTGGGAAGGGTGTGAGCGCCGAGGACATCGACAAACTGCTACGCAGCTATCGCAAGACGCCGCTTAGAGCACACGACGCGTTGCCTCGAAATTTGGCCCATACGGGCCAGGATCTGGTCGAGCGGCTGCTGCCACATCGCGCACCCATGTTGCTCGTCGACCGGCTGCTCGGCGTTGACCTGAGCGAGTCGCTAGCCTATGGGCAGCGCCTCATCGGGTCCGATCATCTGGGAATTGCCGGCCATTTTCCTGGCTACCCGGTGCTGCCCGGCGCGATCCAGATCGAGATGCTGGGCCAGCTTGGCCTGTGCATGTTTCGCTTTCTTGAGGCTGGCGCGCTCGAATTAGCCGACGCGCTGCCCCCTTTGAACATCCGTGCGACCAAGATCCTCGGTGCGCACTTTTTAGCCGAGGTCGTGCCCGGAGACATGGTCGAGCTGGTCGCCCAATGCCTGGAGATGGACGACTTTCTGGCGACGAGCATCACCCAGGCACGGGTGGGCGAGCGTATTGTCTGTGTGATGGCGGGAGAAGTGGCCTTTGTTTAGGCTTGGCCTTGTCAAATTTAGAGTCTTGGTTTCTTGTGCTACAATCCCAAACGTGTACCGTATTGAGGCGGATCAAAAACTCAACTTTCCAAGGTAAGATATGTTCACTTTGCTTCGTTTTTCTCTCGCGTTTTTTCTGGTGCTGTCTCTGGCGGCTTGCGGTGATGACAAGGCCACGGAGCGTACTCCATCGGACACGGCTCACTTCCAGTTGAAGGTGTCCGGGCCGAGTCTGGAGGGCGAGCGCACGGTGATAGTCCCCGTCGACCAGATTAGCGGTATCGCCTACGCCTCCAGCCTTCAATTGCTGTTCGTGCGAAAGGAAGACAGTGACTCGGAAGTCTATACGATGACGCTCTCTTTGGAAGGCCCGACGGTCGGTGAACATGTCTTCGTCGCGAAAAAAGCGGATATGTCACTGGGGGGCTTCGACGACAAGAACGGCATGTCGCTTAGCATGAAGAGCGAGTCGGGCACGCTCACGCTGACCACTTACGACACCGATGGTGGTTGGGCGGCTGGCACCATCGATGCGGTATTGCGCCGCACCAACGCCAGCAGCACCGACGAGCTCTACACCGTCAAGGGCAGCTTCAAGCTCAAGCCCTGAAGCTGGCGCCGAGCAGCTAGCGCCGGCCACGATGGCGAAAGAGAAAGTCCAGTACGTTGCCTGTGAAGTGCGCGGTCAGTGCCGGGATGTGGCTGCCGCCGCGAATGCGCCATAGCTCGACCGAGCTATCGTCGTCGCACGCGCTCCAGCGCTCGACCTCGGTTTCCTTGCCGAGGATTAGACTTGTCACATCGATGTTCTCGAGGCGCGTTGGGCTAGGCTCGCAGCCATTTCTCGTAGCCCAGCGGGCGACCACGTCTTCGGCGCCCGGGTAGCGATTTCCATAGAACATGCCGCCGCCGTAGAGCACAACGCTATCGAGGGTGCCGTGGATCTGCAAAACGCCCGTCTTGCCCGGTGCCGTGCAGTCGCTGGCCTTGTCATGCTCTGAGCCGGCCAGGCTTGCCAGCGCCGCGATGCGCGAGCCAAGCTCGCAGGCCAGCCGGTAGCTCATGAAGCCGCCGTTGGAGTGGCCGATGAGATAGATGCGCTCAGGATCGACGGCGAGGCGTTGCTCGGCCTCGTCGATCAGGGCCGTGAGGTAGGCCACGTCATCGACGCCGTTGTCGTTGTTGTCACAGCAGGCATCGGTCGCGTTCCAGAATCGGTTGCCCACCGAGTCGCGCAAGCCTTCGGGGGCGATGCCGATGTAGCCGTGGCTGGTGGTGTGAGCTTCGAGGCCCAGATAGGTGTTCGAGCCCGCCGCGTTCGATGAGTAGCCGTGGAGCATGATCACAAGAGGCCAACGCCGGGTCGTCTGGTAATCATCAGGCAAGAAAACCAGCGCCGGGCGCACGCCGCCGGGCGGCGTCGAAGCATTCCAGGGCGGTGCAAACTCAGGGTCGGCGTCGGCGTCGTTTTGCTGGTCGACATCCTCCAGAGCCGCGCCATCCTGCAAGTCGGCGCTGTCGGCCAGAGTGCTGTCCGGCTCGCTCGCATCCGGCGTCGTCTCGGAGACATCGGCCTCAGGCTGCGTCGCATCGAGCTTTGGTTGGGCCGTCTCACCGACCTGCGTGTCGCAGCCTGCAGCGCTTGCCAGAGCCATCAGGGCCACCAAAATTATCGCTTTTCGTCGCATTTTTACGCACTCATCGAGTTCAACATTTTCCATTGGTCCACTGGTCGGCCAAATCGATCTCACTATGCGTTGCCAACCCTCAACAGGCAACCGTTTCGAATCGATTCGGGCATTACGTCGACGCTTGCCAGCCACCCAATCCTCTGCTTAGGTAGGGCCAATGATTTCGAGATAATTGGCCAATCTGACCCGACCCTGGCTGCAAGAGGAGCGTCCCATGAGTTCGATCACCGTGGATGACATCGTCACAATCGACCAGAAGAACCCCGATGACTGGAATGCCTACGAGAAGATGAAGAGCATCACCAAAAGCGAGCCGGAGGGAACTCTGAGTCAGCTTCTGTGGCAGGCATTCAAAGGGGATCGACTCAACCTGGCAAGGTATCGCGGTGCCTGGCACGTGCTAGCCGAGCCCGCAAACGCCTACGACGGCGATGCCTTTTTGAAGCTTACCCACGCCATCGCCATCTGGGACGCCAAGCAGAGCTATCCAAGCTGGTCGGACTCCGACCTTCCTGGTTTCTCGAATTATCTCGACGCCTTGCTCAAGGCCAAGAGCGGCGACGACGCGTTTTTCCAGCGCCTCGCGGCCAACTGGACCACGCTGCCCTCTCCGCTGCGTGAGTCATTGGGTGCAAAGCTCGTCGGTCTGGGTTTTCTGGAAGCGAGCGTGTTGCCCGATGCATTGATCGAGACCCTCGCTGCTCGCTTTGTGCAGACCGAATACCCCTTCTGGGGGGAGGGCTTGCCCTGCTGGTCCGACGAGATCTGGCAGGCCGCCCTCTTGTCCGCGGCCCTCTCGCCGGCCGTAAGCACGATCAAGAGCGACAAGATCTTTGCCCAACTCGTCGAGGTTGCCGCACCGGCCGGGGTCGCGATCTTGGCGTGCAAGATGGCGATGACGACCGATAAACGTCTTCCGGCCATCGAAACCATCGGCCAACGCGGCGAGTCGGTGATCCCCGCTCTTGAGCTAGCGCTCGGCGAACTGGAGGATTTTTCCGACAGCCGAGAGCATTACGCAGCGTTTCACCTCGTGTTGGGCTACTGCCGCGCCTGCCAGCTCGCAAACAAGACGCCCTCGGCTCACCTCGACGCAAAGATTGCCGGCTTTGCCAGCGCCTTTCAACCCGGCTGGAGCGGAGGCAATTTTCGTGAATGGCAAGCGCACATCCAATCGCTCGTCGCCCTCGTCCCCAAAGAGCGGCTGGGGCCGCTGATAGCCGCCGGTCCGAAGCTGCCCTGGCTGCTCATCGGCGCAGCACCTACCGACGAGGTCTGCCAGCGCACGGTCGATACACTGGTCACGATCACGAGCGATCCCTTCTACGGCTTCGACGTCCACCGCGACATCGGCCTGCACGCGCTTGGCACGGCCGTGGTGCCGGCCCTTTGCGCGGCGTTGGATCGTGGCGACGGGGGTTCACAGCGCGGCGCGATGATCGGTGTTTTGGGCGCGACGGCCGACGATCGCGCGGCGGCCACCCTCGTCGCCCTGCTCGACGAGAAGACCAAGGGCCTGCGCGAGGGGGCCAAGCATGCCCTGAGCGCCCTGTCGGTTCAGGCGGTCTGTGCTCATCTGGGCTCGGCGCTGAACTCGCGCAAGAAGGACACGCGGCTGGCCGCAGCCGAGATCCTGCGCGCCATGGCGCCCGCGCGCGAGGCCTTCGAGCTCGCACAAACTCAGCTCGACAGCGAGAAACTCGCCGACATCCAGGTGATCTTGCAAGCGGTGCAACGGCCGGCCGATGAAATCAACGATGAAACGGCCGACGAGGGCATCACGTCCGAGCTTCGTGCCGAGATCTTCGTGGCCCTGCGCGACTCCAATGGCAAGGACTGGCCCAAATACGTCGCGCATGGCGAGGGAATCGTCGAGATATTCATCGCCACGCTGGCCGAGCGTTTTCAAGGCGAAATCGCCTACTTCAATGATGCCATCCAGTACCACCTCGCCGAGATGCTTGGCCACTTCGCCGATTCACCCACGGCCCGGCGTGCGCTGACGGACATACTCGGGGCCTTCCGCTCGGCTGCTGTGCAAGGCAACGTTGACATCTTCATCAAGCACGTGCCGAGCTTTCCCGCCGACCTCGCCGAGGCCGTGATCGCGGGGCGTATCCAACGGCCTGCCAACTTTGGCAAGCCCCCCTACTACGGCACGCCCCCCTACTACAGCAGCGCATTCACGGACCTACATGCACTGTGCTGGCTCTTCCTCATGTATCCGGAGTTGGCCTGGGAGGCGGCCCTGAGCGGCCTCACGCACAGTGAAGAGAGCGTGCGAAACGTGTGCATGGACTTCGTCCTACTCAGCAAAGAGAGAATCGACGTCAACACCCACGTGCTGCCCCTGCTCAAATCGCGCACCAAGGACATGCGCATCTCTGGCGCACGGTTTCTGGGTTCACTAGCATCGGCGGAGCACCTTCCCCTGCGCGAAGAGGCTTTGAAGCGTGAGAAAGTGCGTGAGGTGCGCGACTTGTTGCAGGACGCGATCGTGCGCGTTCACGCCCAGGGCCTCGACGTCGCCGCCTTCGCCCAAGACCCTGACGGTGACGCACGCCTCGATGCCCGCCTCGCAGGTCTTGTGGCACGCGAGCTGCCCACGGCCGTGGAAACGGCCTGGACCGGCTTAGGCGCGCTGCACTGGAAAAGCGGCGCCGCGCTCTCAGACGGCGCGCGACGCTGGTTTGTCAGCGAGGCCCTCAACGAGTCAGCCAACGAGCAGGGCGTCAAAGTGCGCGAAGTTCGCGCGCGCCTCGTCGACCAGGACTGCCACGCCTTGTGCGACAACAATTGATCCGGGTCGACGGCAAGGGCGAGCTCGGCTGGGCGCTCTACATGCAAGCGATCCTCGCAGGGCCTGCTCAAATCGAGGCCTTGGGTCGGCGTCTCGAGGAGTTTGCCTCCTCGCAAAGCTATGGCTGGAGCGACTACGCCATCGACACGCTCGTGCGCACCCAATCCGACCAGGCCGCGCGCATCATGGACGACTGGACCCACCGCACGCGTCGCGACGCCTTGCGCCACCGCGCGCGCGACGGCGTGCGCGCCATCGCCCAGGCCCGACAGATCACGGTCGAAGAGCTCATCGAGGCCTCCCTTGGCAACCTCGGCTTCGATCGCTCTGGGGCGCGCGTCTTCGACTACGGCCCGCGCACGATCGTCGTGCAGCTGGGCGCCGACGGCGAACTCAGCTTTTGCGACGCCGATGGCGCAGCGCTCAAGGCCATGCCTGCGGCCCGAAAAGACGACGACGCCGCGCGCGTCAAAGAGGCCCGTGAGAGCGTCAAGCAGCTCAAGACCGACCTCAAGCGCATTCGCCGCACTCAGATTCGCCGCCTCGAAGAGGCCATGATCGCTGCGCGTCGCTGGCTGCCTTCGGTGTGGCTTGAGCGCTTTGCCGACAATCCCGTGATGCGAACGCTGGCCTCGGGGCTGGTCTGGAGCATCTGCGACGCGCAAAGCGGCGAGCTGTTGCGCTGCTTTCAGCTCGACGACGCGGCCGAGCCCTTCGGCGCCCAGCTTGAGCCCGTGAGCTTTGACGACGCCACACAGCGCATCGGCCTGCCCCATCCCATCGAGCTTGGCGAGGCGCGCACCATCTGGCTCGAGCTTTTGGCCGATGGCGAGCAGGTCCAAGCGTTTCGACAGCTCGAGCGACCGATCTTCGATAAGGGCCGCATTGAAAATCTCGACGCCTACCTCGTCAAGCTCGATCAGGTCGAACCGGCGACCTTCCTCGGCCGGCTCAACCGCCTGGGCTACGAGCTTGGCCCCCGCGAGGACGCCGGCATGATCAACCAGAGCACGCGCAAGGTCGGCGACTGGGACATCACCGTCGCGCATACGGGCCTTGCGCCCGAGGCCCTGAGCTGGTCTGGAGATGGCATCGAGGTCCGCAGCATTTCAGCCGACCACGAGGGCAAGAACATCACGCTGGACCAACTGCCGAGCGCGCTCTACAGCGAGGTCTTCTTCGACATCGACGCGCTGATGCAAACGGTCTAGCGCAGCAGGAGGCCAGATCGTCACTCGGCGGATTGCGGCACGCGACGAGGAACTTGTCGGGTTAACCCGTCTGGGAGAGCCCACGGATTAACGTTGTTCGACCCCTTGCCAAGCCTATGAAACTAGTCGACCACCTCCAGGAGCTCACCGTCGCCGAGCTCAAGCGACGCGCCGAGCTCATCACCGAGCAGAAGCTCCCCACGCGCAAGGCCTCCCTCGTCGCGCTGATCGCAGATTACCTGCTCGGCGACGGGCTGGCCGAGCTCGTCGCCATGCTCGACGACACCTACAAGACGCTCACCCCGCTGTGGTTGCTCTTCTACGAGCGCTCCTTACCCACGGAGCTGCGCGAGCCGCTCAAAGCGCTAGTCGAGCCGCCACCGCCCTACAAAATCAAGAGCCAGCAAGCGCTGCCCGCCACGATCGATGTCTCGATGACCACCCCAGCCACGCCGGTGCGCGCCTTCGCCTGGCCCAAAATACTGCTCGAGTCCGGCTTTCTTGAGCCCGAGGGGCGCCGCTTCGTGCTCAGTGACAAGGGCAAGCGCACGCTCACACAGCCCACCCACGAGACGCTGCGCGCGCTGTGGACGAGCTGGAGCGAGCAAAGCGGCTTCGATGAGCTGCGCCGTGTCGAACAGGTCAAGGGCCAAAGAGCAAGCCTCGCCGAGGGCGTCGACCTGGACCTGCTCGTAAAGAGCCGCAAGGCCATCGTGCTTGCCCTGCTCGCTGCGCCTGCGCACAGCTGGATCAACTTCACGGACCTCTTCAACCATATGGTGATCACCGGAGTGCGCCCCTCGATCGAGACCGAGTATCTGAATCTATATGTGGGCGATCGTCACTACGGCCAAATCGCAGGCTTCGGCGCCGACTGTGTGCTCGGGCAGAGCTACACCCAGTGCTTTTTATTCGAATACGCCGCCACCCTGGGTCTGGTCGATATAGCCTACACCGCTCCAAAGCTGACGCTGACCGATCGTAGCGACATGCTCTCGCACCCAACTTCGATCTCGTCGTCACCGGCCACCTCGACCCCGCGATCAGCCTGATCCTCGGCCTGCTCGCCATAGCCTCGGGTTGCTTTAGCCGACTTCAAAGGCCGCGTCCTCGGCATTTTTACTTCGTCAACGCCCGCCGCCCTTCGAAGCGGCTTGCTCGAAGCCACGACGACGCTCGCCAATCAAGGCCTGGCTTCCGTGGCTCATGGCCTTAACGGAGGGAAGCGCTTTCGTCGCTTTTTCTTGGGCTGCTGCTCGAGGCGTTCGCGCTGATCGTCGGCGCGGACCTGGCGCTTGGCGGCGGCCCGCACGTGCGCGAGGGGATGAGCCTTGTCGCGAACGTCTCGGCCTTCGATGGAGCGCAAGTGCTCGACGCGCTCGAGGTGGTCTTTGCGAAGATGCTTGAGGGCCCGGTGGAACCGAATTTTTGCGCTCACGGTGAGATTCTGGGAGACGTCTTCGGTGCAATTCAAAAGGGTTGCCGAGATGGCCAGGGCGTAGGCGTGGTCCTCCTGGTTGAGGTACGCGAGCTTCTTTACCTGTATGTAGGGCTGGCGGATCTGGCGTACGATGTCGCTGAGGCTCACGTCCTCATCGATGATGGGTTGGAAGGCGGCGTTGGTCGAGAACACACCGAAACCCATAAAGACGCTGCACAAGTCCGTGAGGGGCTCCTCCATCGTTGGTCCTCCCGGCGCATCATCTCCTGTGGCGCCGAGGATATAGTGGCCGAGCTCGTGGGCAAGTACGGTCACGAGTTCAGGCAAGTTTTCAGCGAGCGTGGGCCTGTAGCGAATGACTCCACGGCCCTCCCATCCGTCGGCGACGAAGGACGCCACCGTCGAGGTCTCGGATCCCGCCACCTTCTCGTAGGCGTCGTTTCGCTCCAGGTGACAGGGCCAACGCTCGATCCCCATCATGGCTTGAATGCGCTCGAAGACTTTTTCGGCCCGCTCCGGACCTTCCAGAATCGTCATATCGGCCTGGAAATCCGCCTCGCTTACGATCCGGGTATTGGAGAATGTCTCGTAGCCGCCTAGATTTGCAAGAAACCACCGATACCCCTCGAAGATCCAGTCCACGGTCTCGTCAGGGACAGAACATCGCGAATAGCGTCGCCAGAGTCTGTGCCCTTTGCGAACGACAAGAGCAAGGAGAGTGAGGAGGAAGGCGACGATCGCGGCCTGAATTACCCAGTCATATTGCATGGATTACGGCTCACTTGTTTGCTCCACCCTTCGAAGCGGCTTGCTCGCGTTATTGCAAGTTGGGTGCACGGCAGCCGACGTGGCTGTCGAAGACATGGTTGAGCGTGGCGCCGTCTTGGGCGCAGTCACAGGCTCCGTTCTCCCAGGCGCCGCCGGTATCCCAACAAAGCGCCTCGATCGAGGCGGCCTCAGGTGCGATGCAGCCAAGATCCTCGTCGAAGATGTGGTAGAGCGTGGCGCCGTCCTGGGCGCACTCGCAGGCGCCGCTCTCCCAGGCTCCACCGGAATCCCAGCAAAGGGTCTCGCGCGCGTTGGCGGCCGGAGGATTGGGGGCTTTGCAGCCAAGCTGGCTGTCGAAAACATGATTGAGCGTGGCGCCGTCTTGGGCGCACTCGCAGGCGCCACTCTCCCAGGCTCCACCCGTATTCCAGCACAATGCCTCTGCGCCGGACATTGGATCGTCTTGATCGTTGGGGCCACCATCATTGGCGCAAGCGAGCGCGAAGGCTGCCATGATGAGGGCGAAGATAGCGAGGGGTCTTGCGATCGAGCTGGGCATGGGATCCTCAAAAAAAACGGTGCCGGTGACGGCCGGAACCTAGCCAGTTCGTCAAAGAATATCAAGTCCGCCCATGAAAATTGTTGCTATCAAATCAGTGCAGCGTTGGCGCCGATTCGGGCGGCCACAACTCATAAGTTCCCTCGGCGTGGCTCTTGATCTCATGCAGCCATTTTTGCTCCATGATGATCTGGCCGATGTCGAGGACGAGGAGCAAAAGCAGTGCACGGGCACTCTTCAGGTCAAAGCGGGGCCGGACCCGTGAGACGAGGCGCGTGCGCGTCGAACCCAGTGGGTGAAGAGCGATCGACCAGGTCGAGTCGATGTGCTCGACAGACTTGCCGGGTCCGATCACCAGAGCGCGGCCGGCTTCGATCTTGCGCACGATCATGTTGCCTTTCAGATCGAGCGCGTCGCCCTCATCGAGGTGTTGGAATCGGGGCAGGATTCGGTGAGCGCTGTGAACCTTGATCCCGAGCAGGCGATCGATCAAGTCGTAGCTGTAAAAACCGCCGCGGTGCTCGCCCATTTGAACCAACCACGGCCAGACGTCCTCGGGGCGAGCATCGATGGTAATGGCCCGCGTCGTTACGTAGGTAGGTTTGTTGACGAGTTCGTCGCCGAGCATGGGCCGATCGATCTCCTGCTGGGTGGCACCCCAGCGCATGTGGCGAGGCCTGATCACGGTCATATAGACGGCAGACACGCCGACCAACGAACCCAGGATAGTGAGCCACTTCGCTTTTGGCATGTTCTCTCTCCTTGGTTGGGAGTTATCGCAAAGACTTGAACGCGGGCCGCTTCACGGTAGGCCCGTGAATAGAATCTCGACGCCGATTCGCACCTTGCCCGACTCTTCTGTTGGGGGGCAGGGTCCCGTTTTCAGGGCATCGTGCAGGCGGCGGTGGCCTGGCAAAAGGAGTATTGGTAGCAGACGCCGCTCTGGCAATCGGCCGCAGAGCTGCACGATTCGCCGGCTGTGGCGGCTGGCTCGCAGATGCGCTCGCTGCTTGAGCAGCGCAGTCCGGGGACGCACGGGGTGCTGTGGTCGCAGGGTTGGCCGGCTGTGGCGGCGAGCTGGCAGGTGTAGTTATCGCGGGAACAGTAAAGGTTTTGGGCGCATTCGATCGTGTCGTCGCAGCGGGCATCGAGCGCTAAGCGATCCTCGCAGGTGTTCGACGAGCCGCAGATGTATTCGCTGCGGCAGGATTGATCCCAGCGATCGCAGGCGGCACCTTTTCCCAGCCGGGGCAGGCAGACCTCCTGGCGGTCGTGGCAGTACAAGGCGTCGGGGCAGGAGCCGCTGCTGTGGCAGGGGCGACCGATCGGGTCGGCCTGGCAGACGCTCTCAAAACAGTACGAGCCCTCGGTGCACACCCCGCTGCAGGCTTCGCCGAGTTTGGGGCGCGGCTTGCAGCTCGACTCGCCGGAGTCGTCGGCCATACAGAAGAAGCCTTTGATGCAGTTATCGACGCCGAGAAAGCGTGATTGGGAGCAGGGCTGGTCAGCGGCCGCACGCGGCTTGCACGTGACACCGTCGAAAAGATCGCAGTAGGAGGCGTCGTCGCAGACGCGAAGCGCGGCGCAGCGTTGGCCGGCTCGGGCCGGCTTGCAGATCAAGTTCATGATCTGGCAGCGCTCCTCAACGCACAAAAACGGCTCCTGACAGGTGTCGATCCGGGTGCACTCCTGGCCGGGGCCGGGGCGCTCGACGCAGACATTGTTGGCGCAGTAGCCAAGCGGATAGCAGCGAAAATCGTCGGTGCAAGCGCTGCCAATGACCGCCGCCGGGCCGCACCTCTTGGTTGCCAGGCAATTGTTCGAATCGCAATCGAAGTCGTCAACACACGACGGGCTGGAATCGGCTTTGGACGTGCATATGCCCGTCGGGCAGCCCGAGCACGAGCAGTTGGGCGGGCGGCAAAGACCGGCGCATGTCTCGTCATCGGCGCATTGAGAGTCGGCCGAGCAGGCCCCTGGCGGCCCGCCACAGGTGCCCTCAAAGCAGACCTGCGAGCGACAATCCTCGTGCTCCGAGCATCTCTGGCCATCGGCCACGCCGCACAGCCCAGCCTCCTGGTCACATCGATAGCGCTCGCAGGCGTAGTCGCTGCGACAGGGCTCACCGACGCTACGGCGTGCCCGGCAACTGCCGGCGTCACAGTAGTACGGCTGGCGACAGCTCGAGCCCAGTCCCTGGCTCTCGGTGGCCTCGTCGCAGGGGGCGCCAATCACGCCGCCAGAGTCGCACTTGCCCCAGCCGCCGCCTTGTTGAAGCGTGTAGTTGCAAAAACCCGACGTGCACTGCTCGCTGTCGACGCAGACGGCGTCGTCGGCATCGAGCGGTGCGCAGCGGCGCGCATCATCTTCTTGGTAGGTGCAGTGCAGTCCGTCCTGGCATTGGCGCGTGTACTGGCTGCAGGCCGCTCCCTCACCGTGGCGAGGCTTGCACACCCGGCAGGCGACGCTGCCTTGCTCGCGATCGAGCTGCTCTGGCGTGCAATAAAGATTGGCCAGACAGCTCGCATCCGAGGTGCAGGACTCGTCGAGTTTGGCCGTGCCGGCGTTGTGGCCATCGTCGTCCTCCGGGAGGTCGAAGGCCTGCGAGCAGGGGGTATTGTCGCCGCCGCGCTCGATCGCATCGCAGCTCGCTGTGTTGAGCCAGGCCACGCACGCCGCGGATTGAGCGGCATTGATGTCAGGGCGAAGCTCCTTGACGCCGAAGCGCACCGCACTTCCAGGCGCATCGATCTCAGTCAGCCGGCAGGTGAAGGCGAAGTTGAGGATGGCGATGCACTCGTTGCGATTGCGATAGGCGAAGGGACGGCCGGCGGCGTTGGGGCAGCGGCTGATCGTGTTGCACAGCGCGTCGAGCACATCGGCATAGGGGCCCTCAACCGTGGCGCCAGCACCTTTGGCTTTCTCATCGTCGCAACCACCGATCCCGGCGAGCATGACGGCTGAAAAAACCATAATCGCAACCCATGGGCCGAAACGAAGGACAAAGGCTTGGGGCATGGAAGAGGCATTCATTGGTATTCCAGCGCAAAAGTTCGCAACCGATAAAGCATGATCATGCCAAAGACCACGAGAAAATCAACAAACCTATCGCTATACCAAAGCGCATACCCCTGTTATGGTTGTCCCCTGTTCCCCCAGTATTAGTTGCATCCTGACGATACTGTCATAACAGAGAGAACCATGCCAAAGTCCGTTTTGCTCGTCGATGATGACCCATCCGTTTTGCACCACTGGGGTGAGCAAATTGATTTGTTGGGCTATACACTGAGCGCCTCACACACGAGCGCGGAGTCCGCCTTGAAGTGGGTGCAAGAGGGTGGGCACGCAGATATGGGGCTTATCGACATCGGTCTTCCGGGCATCAGCGGGGTCCAGCTCATCGAAAAGCTGCGCCGGCAACGCCCAGAGATGCGCTTGCTCGTTTTGACGATCTTCGACGATGCACCGATTGTGATCGAAGCATTTCGTGCGGGCGCGCGCGGCTACCTGCTCAAGGATTCAAGCGTAGAAGAGCTCCAAGCGGCGTTGTTGAGCGTGGAGTCCGGCGGTGTTGCTGTGACGAATATGGCGGTCGAGAGCATGGTCGCTCACTTCAATGCCGAAGGCCTGGAGGGGCCAAGCTCCTCGGCCGAGGAACTGCTCACCATAAGAGAGCGCGAAGTGCTCACCTTGCTCGCCCGTGGCCTGAGCTATGCCGAGGTGGCCAACGTATTGTGCATCGCGCTGGGAACGGTGCAGACCCACGTCAAGGCGATCTACACCAAGCTCGATGTCACGACCAAGACCGAGGCTACCGCAGTGGCGCTCAGCCGAAAGCTCATCAATCCGTGGACCTGATAGCCGCTTAGAAAGCAAAGCCGTAGCGAAAGAGAAATTTCAGGCCATCGGGGGTCTGAGGAGCATCGCTCATGGCCAGCCAGTACTCCATACCAACGCCCAGAGCGAAGTAGCGCGCGATCACTAAGTCGGCATAACCGCCGGCGATGGCAATGAGCGCGCTCACCGCCTCTTTTTCACCGGAGGGGCCGACACTGCTAATGCCGTAGAGCAGGCCGGCGGCCGGCGCGAGTTGAAGCTTCCAGAGGTTGAGGGCAGGCACCATGACCATGCCTCCTGCGGTCACCCAGGTCAGGGCGCTCGACGTGAACCCATCGAGGCTCGGGCCGACGGCCGAGCCCAGACGAAGGGACAGGCCCAGCGGAATGTGGCGCAAATACTTCTCCAGAGCCACGGTGTAGCCGCCGTCAGAGGAGATGTTGTTGGCCAGATTCCAACCGGAATTCAAGGGAGGACGCTGGTAGGCCGTAAAGACCCAGTTGATCTCGCTTTCGCGCTCGGCGACGGCCTCGTCGTCGGTGAAGAGAATACAGAGCTGATCGCCCGAGTCGATTTTGACGCCGTGCACCGTACCCTCGGTGGAGCGCAAGAAGGTGGTGTTGCCCACGGTCGTGACCTCGTTGGCGACCCAGAAGGCGTCACATCCCATCTCGCGAGCGGCGCCCGCCCAAGACGTAAAAAAAGGTCCAAGAGCCTTGAAGGTTCCCACGACCTTCCACGGGCGGCGAATGGCGTCATCCTCCATATCGGTGAGGTAGAATTCACCCTTGCTGTCCTGCGCGACCTTGACCTTGATCGGATCGCTGCTGTAGCGCATGTTCGGTTCAAAGTCCGGTTGAGTCTTGACCATGAACGCGCCACAGCCACTCAGAGCCAGCGTAAAAAGTGCAAAGAGGAGGGTTCGTGCGATGTGCGAGTAGCTCATGATGACATCCTAGATTTCAAAGATTGCGCCAAAGTCGATGGTCATCCAAAAGGCGCTTTGGCCGCCCAGAAGGAATCCGAAGATAAAGTCCGTGTACAGCCAGTTGGGCGAGCCGTAGATGCCGCCCACGCCCATGGTGAGTTGGCCGCCGTAGGCCGTGGAGAATGGTTCGAAGAGGCCGGTGAGCGCCCAGCTGCCGATTTTGCCGTTGTTGTACATGCTCTGGACGCCTGCCTGCAGGGCGAGCACGTTCTCGGAGTCACCGACGGCCTCGCCGCCGGTAGCGATAATCTTGGTGCCGCCGAGCAGCTGAAAGTCGCTGCGCCGAAGCTGGCAGTGGGAGTTCCAGGAGGAAGAAATGGTGGTCGAACCGGTGGTCGTTGAGGACTGTCCGGCCTTGATCCAGCGCTGTTCGTAGTCACGCAAGTTCAGCCCGGCCATCGCGTCGAGGTGAATGCTGTGCCCATTGCCGCCAAAGTAGCGCGCGCGCCCCGAGATCCACAGCGGGTTGAGCAGCATCACCTCGGTGCGTGCGGCCAGGCTCCAGCCATAGCCCAGGCCGCTGTCCGGATCGCTGCTGAAGCTGCCGTTGAGGCCGCCGCCCATCAAAAAGCCCGCGTGCACCGCGATCTGGGCGATGGGCCGGCTCTTGACCCGCTCGTTCCAGCGCGCGGCCATCTCCAAGTCGTCCTTCACGGCGATGTTGGAAGCCAGGCAGCTCTCCTTGGCAGTTGCTTCGGTCTGGGCAAACGCTGGTGAAGCCACAGCGAGCATCAAGGCCAGGGGAAGTGCGGCGAAGGCAGCGGTACGAATTGAAGACATTGGCATGAATTCTCCATGAGTTGAAATGCAGACGGCCTAGATTGGCCTCTCATTGTGCGCGATAATGAGGCAAGTGCGGGCGATGAACAATCCCATGATCATGGGACTCGACGTTGACATCGTGCGATGCACTAAGGCATAGAATTTTAACGAGAAGCAGAGGTTTTCCCCGCCAGAGTGCTGAGTTGTCGAGGTTCCAGATGTCTGCAATCGAGTTGACGCTCGATGGGCCCTACATGGGTGTTGCCGAGAAGGGCCAACGCGAAGTTTTGGCGCAGGCGCCCTACACCGAAGCGGAGCGCGAGGCGGCCATCGTCCAGGCGTTGGAAGCCAATTGGGCCGACGGTCTGGTGGCGGTACGTGGCATTTGGCCGACGGCATCCTTTATCGCCATGGCCCTGGCGGTCTGTATTCTGGTCATGATCCCCCAACTTCAAGGGCTGTGGCGCGTGGATGTCGCTCTGGTGCTGCCTCTGATGGGGGCGGTTTGCACGGCGGTCGTGATGGCTACCTGGGTTTACAGACGTCATGGGCCAAGCCATCCCATGCATTTTCGGGCGACCTACACCGAGGGCATCACCGTAATGCTCGTGGGCATCGCCTTGATCTACGCTTCAGGCAGCGCCGGCAGCGTTTGGTGGCTGGTGATCGTCGCTCAGTTGTTCAACATTTCCCAGCGGCCCCGCATAAAATCCTTCTCGATGTGCCTGGAACTCGGAGGCATCGCGTTGTTGGTGGCGCTTTTTATGGTGTCCGGCCAGTGGTGGGATGGGCTGGCGTCGATCTTGTTTGGCGGCATTTGCATCTGGCTGTTATGGATCATGCTCGGCGGCCAGATGTCCAACGTGCGTGGAACGGCCGAGCGCAGTCTCTTGGAGCGAAAGCTGCAAAGCGTGCACATGGAGCGCGAACGCGAGCGAATCGCTCGCGATCTGCATGACGGTATCGGCGCGGAGTTGACGAGCTTGATCTTTCAGGCTCGCGCATTGAAGTCTGATGCATTGAGTGAGCACCAGAAGGCTCGCCTCGAAAGTTTCGTCGAGCAGGCCCGAGGTAACCTCGATGAGCTTCGAGGAGTGGTCTGGTCACTGCAACACGAGACAATGGAATGGGCGGATATCATCGGTCGCCTCGCGCGAAAGTGCACGAGTCAGTGCCCCGCTGCAGTGAGCTTCGTGCTGGTGGACCGGGAAAGTCCGGTCGGCCCGCTGCCGGGAGAGTGGCCCCACCATATCGTTCACATCGCTCAGGAGGCCGTGCGAAACGCCGTGCGCCACGGCGAGCCTGGCCAGATCACGCTTACGATCGGGGTCGATGAAGACGCGCTGCGCCTCGAGGTCGTCGACGACGGCAAAGGCATCACGGCTGAGGCCGTCGCAGCAAGCCGTGGTGGACTTCGCAACATGAAAAGACGCGCTTCGAATCTCGGGGGCACTTTGGAGATCGAGGACGCCGCTCCTGGGGTTCGTGTGAGAGCAGTCTTTTCACGCCAGTTGCTCACGGGTGTGCCGTCCAAGGCTGTTGATTGATCGCAGGCGATAGATTGCGTAGCCTACCTGCTGGCGTGTATGGGCGCCAATCGCTCACTCCAAACTCGAGTCTGAGTTTGAAGAGACGATCGAAAACATGGTCGAGGACTCCGTGGCTTTCTGCTCGACGGTCGCCACGGGCTGTCGCTGCTACGTTGATCTCCAGGTGTTCGACGAGAGCTCGGGCACCTACACCCGAAATGGCGGCGTGATCACCTTCACCGAGTTTTATACGAAGTGCGAGTTTTATACGAAGTGAGCTCCACGCTATTGAAGCCCTTGCATCGCATCTGGACGTACTTCTTTCCTAATCCCAGCTTCTACGGCTGGGCGGTGGTCGGGGTTTGCTTTTGGTGCTCGCTGCTCTCGTCGCCGGGGCAGTCGTTTGTCATCTCGCTCTACATCGAGCATGCGATGGCGGCCGCGGGATTGAGCCGCCTGGAGATCTCCTCGCTGTATGCGGCCATGACACTGAGCGCGGCGGCGTGTCTTCCGATGATGGGCCGGCTCGCTGACCGCTGGCCGAGCCGACGCTTTTTGGGCGTGGTGGTGGTCTTGCTCGGCGCAAGCTGCGCGCTCTTTGCGAGCGTGCAGAACGCGGTGATGCTGGGAGCGGCCTTTTTTCTGTTGCGACTTTTGGGGCAGGGCTCGATCGGGCTTGGCACGCTCACCGTGACCGTGCAGTGGTTTCGCCGCTACCGGGGCCGGGCGCTGGCCGTCGTCGGTCAGGGCTATGCCGCCGGCGAGATGGTCTTTCCGGCGATTGTCTTTGCGCTGATGACACTGCTGGGTTGGCGCGGCTCGCTCTGGTTGTTTGCAGGCCTGTACATCCTGATGTTTGCGCCGCTTGTGGCCTTTTTGCTGCGCGAGCGTCGACTCGACGAGTGGTCCGATGGCGTCAAGGCCAGCATCGATCAGCCGATAGCCGAGGTCTACGAGGCCGAGGAACGCGCCTTTTCGCTCGCTGAGGCGATGCGTATGCCGGCGTTCTGGGTGATGGTGGCCTGCGTCTCGGTGTTTCCGATGGCGGTCACGGCCTTGATCTTTCATCAGGTGGCGATCTTCGAGTCGATGCAGTGGGGCGCAGCGCGCATCCCGCTCTCGTTTGCCACCTTTGCCGGCGCCGCGCTGCTCATGACCTACGTGTCCGGTATGGTCTTGGAGCGCGTCTCCAGCCGGTTTGCGATCAGCCTGGCGATGGTATTCATGGTGCTCGCCATGGCCTCGACCTTTGTGGCGCTGCCGGCGCTTGCAGCCTCGCTGGCTTACGGCTCGCTGCTCGGCGTGGCCTCCGGAATGACGGCTTCAGCAAACAACATGCTCTGGCCGGAGTATTATGGCATCGCCGCGCTGGGAGCAATCAAGGGCGTAGTCACGGCGGTTCGAAACGGGGCCACCGCGCTGGGACCGCCTTTGGTCGCGCTCCTGGCCGGTGAAGCCGAGCGCTTTGGCACGGCTTTTGTGGTGCTCGGGAGCATCTGCGCGCTGACGGCGATCGTGGCGCTCTTGATCAAGCCGCCCGCGGCGCCGGCCCAGGCCTGAGTCAAAACCGGTGCACCCTACCTGCCGCGCAGCTCGGCCAGCGCTTCGACAATCTCTGCACGCGTTAGCCCGCCCTGCGCGATGTCCTCGTCATCGAGCTCGAGCAGCTGCGTAAAGAACAGCAGGCCGCGCTCCTGAAGTTTTTCCGTCTCAGTGCCAAGCGCGATGGCGGCAAAGATCGCGTCTTCGGCGGTCGCCAAGCGGCGCCGGCTTGCCTCGTGTTCAAAAATCGTGGTCCAAAGCACGCTCAATTCCTGGTTTGAATGCGCGCTGGCGAGCGTCTCATCGCGCAGCACTTCGCGCAGCAGGTCGATCGCCGTGCCCTGGCCGGTGTGAAATCCGTGCCCGATTCCTTCAGCGAGGCCGCGCGTCGCGAAGCGCACCGAGACTTGCCAGGCCTGGGCTCGGCCCAGGCGCCGCGCGAGCTGCGCGCGGGCCACGAAGATGCGCGCAGCCTCGGCAGCGAGCTGCGGCGTAAAGGCCTCGAGCATGTCCTCGGGCTGCACGTCGAGCAGCTCGGCGCGCACGTGCAACACCTCGCTCAGCGCGTCATCGAGCTCGACCATGGCGAGCTGCGGGTCGCTGATCTCGCTCACGGGTTGGCCCGCGAACACCCGCGAGAAGGCTGCCGCGAGCTGCTCGATCATGCGCATGATGAAGTCTTGCCGGATAACCATCGTCTGCAATCCTCGTCGAGATTTCGTGCCGTTTTCAGCCTCGAGAGCGCACCCTATCACCGCACTAAAGTAGCCCGCAATGGCCGAGCAGCGAGTCCGCCTGGGGCAACAAGGCCCCAGGCTCGTCGAGCAGATACAGCACCGGACCTCGCGCCAAGGCGCGCCGGTGCGCATGGGTTCGACGTCGAGGTCCAGATTGCGCCGCCTGGGGCAACAAGGCCCCAGGCTCGTCGAGCAGATAC
>JACCWM010000168.1 GCA_013697635.1 Lujinxingiaceae bacterium
CACCTCGCCAGGCGCTTCGCCAGGCACAGATCGCGCTGATCGAGGCGATGCGCGCCCAGGGCGCGGCCCACTCGGCGTTCTTCTGGGGAGCGTTTTTTGCGATGAGCCATGGTGAATGACCCCAGCCGGTGTTGGCCAATGGCGTTTGATAGAGATACCGTTTTGAGGCACAACCCACGTCTGGTGAGCGCTTATGAACATGAAACGAGATCGTAGCCGCCTGGGCCAGGCGTTGATACTCGCGACCGTGGTGTGCATCGCTATTGCCTTGCCGCTGCCAGGTGGCGCTCAACAAGAGCCAGCCCAGACCGCCCCGATCAAGCGCAGCGTCGCCGATGAGCTGTGCGCTGACAAAAGCGGCAGAGACAAGGCCGTTTGTCGGGCGACTTGCCCAAACCGACCGATCGAGTGGAACTGTTATCTCGCGCTTCGCTACGGGGCCGTTGCCGACAAGCTCCTGAATGCGGTGATCAAAGATCCTGGCATCTCGCCAGAGAAGTTGGCTTTGGTGGGTAAGATTTCGGTCGATGAGGCGCGCCGCTTCCGCCTCTTTCTTGATTCCTACACTACGGTCAAGATACCGCGCAGCGAAGCGGAGCTGGCAGAATTGGCGATGGCCGTGCAGCTATCTCTGGAGGGGACAGGATTGGCTGACGGGGGTCAACTCCAAGAGGCGCTGACCCACTACGAGCGCGCGCTTGCGATTCGTGAGCGTGCACTGGGCTTGGACCATTTTGATGTGGCAGAAAGCCTGAACAACATCGGCAGCGCGCACGGTCGTCTCGGCTCCTATGAGAAGGCACTCATTTTTCATGAGCGCTCGCTGGCGATTCTCGAGCATGCATGGGGCTTGGACCATCCCGGTGTCGCCCCAAACTTGAACAAGATCGGCCACGCACACAGTCGCCTCGGCTCCTTTGAAAACGCGCTCGTTTATTATGAGCGTGCGCTTGTGGTTTGGGAGCGTGCAGTGGGCCCAGACCATCCTGAAGCCGCTTTGAGCCTGAACAACATCGGCTACGCACACAATCGTCTTGGCTCCTTTGAGAAGGCGCTCGTTTTCTATGAGCGTGCGCATGCGATTTGGGAGCGTGCACTGGGCTTGGATCATCCTGATGTGGCGCGAAGCCTGAACAACATCGGCACCGCACACGAGAGTCTCGGCTCCTATGAGAAGGCGCTCGTTTTCTACGAGCGCGCGCTTGCGATTTGGGAGCGAACACGAGGCCCTGAGCATCCTGATGTCGCTATAAGCCTGAACAACATCGGCAACGCACACAGTCGTCTCGGCTCCTATGAAAAGGCGCTCGTATTCAATGAACGCGCGCTTGCGATTTGGGAGCGGGCCCTGGGCTTAGACCATCCCAATGTGGCGCAAAGCCTGAACAACATCGGTGGCGCACACAGTCGTCTCGGCTCCTATGAGAAGGCGCTCGTTTTTTATGAGCGCGCGAATGCGATTTGGGAGCAAGCACTGGGCTTGGACCATCCCGATGTGGCGCAAAGTCTGAACAACATCGGCATCACACACAGTCGTCTCGGCTCCTTTGAGAAGGCGCTCGTTTTCTATGAGCGTGCGCTTGTGATTCGTGAGCGCGCGCTGGGCCCAGACCATCCCGAAGTGGCGCAAAGCCTGAACAACATCGGCGACGCACACGATAGTCTCGGCTCCTATGAGAAGTCGCTCGCTTTCCATGGGCGCGCGCTTGCGAGTTTGGAACGGTCACTGGGCCCAGACCATCCCGATGTGGCGCAAAGCGTGAACAACATCGGCAACGCACACAGTCGTCTCGGCTCTTATGAGAAGGCGCTCATTTTCTTTGAGCGTGCGCTTGCGATTTTGGAGCAGGCACTGGGCCCAGAGCATCCCGAAGTGGCTTTAAGCCTGAATAACATCGGCTACGCACACAGCAGTCTCGGCTCCTATGAGAAGGCGCTTATTTTCTATGAGCGTGCGCTTGCGATTCACGAGCGCGCACTGGGCCCAGACCATCCCGATGTCGCGACAAGCCTGAACAACATCGGTAGCGCACACGACAGTCTCGGCTCCTATGAGAAGTCGCTCGTTGTCCATGAGCGCGCGCTTGCGATTTGGGAGCGTGCACTGGGCCCAGACCATCCCGATGTCGCTTTAAGTTTGAACAACATCGGCAGCATTCACGGTCGTCTCGGCTCCTATCAGAAGGCGCTCGTTTTCCATGAGCGCTCGCTTGCGATTTGGGAGCGGGCACTGGGTCCAGATCATCCTGATGTCGCGACAAGCCTGAGTAACATCGGCCTTATTTATCTGGGACGAGACGATCTCAACAAGGCACTAACCTACTTTCAGCGCGCGCTCGACATCTCCGAGCGCCACTTCCTCGCCAACCTCCATGCGTCGGCCAGTGATATCGAGCTGATGCGCTTTCTAGCCACGGTACGCGTCAATTTCGATACTGTTCTCTCAACCAACCCATCGGCACGAGAGGGCAACGATCTGCTGGCCAAGGTGCTGATCTGGCAGGGCCTTGCCACCCGCTCAGAGCTCTATGTGCGCGATATGAGACGCCTCTATGAAGCTGCACCCGAGGGCCAGCGAAAACACCTCGAGAGCTTTCGTGCGCTCGCAACCCAGGAATTGGCGTTGGTCAACCAAAAGACGACGTCCAAGAGCGAGCGCCAGGCCCTCGACAAACGGCTTGCCGCGCTGCGAAAACAAAAGCGAGGCGTCGAGGAGACGCTCACAAAGCAGTTGCCGCGCTTTGCCCTGTTGCGCCAGGTGGCAAGACCCGAGATGGCCCCCATTTGTCGCGCCCTCAAAGCGCAGAACAGCGCGATGGTAAGCTTCGTGCACTACAACCATGCCGTCAGCATTGAGCAAAAGTTAAATGTGAAGCCCCGCTACGACGCCTTCGTGCTCGACGGCGCCTGCAAGCCGCGCCGTTTGCATCTTGGCGAGGGTGTGGTCATCGACGAGGCGGTCTCGAACTATCGCCAGGCGCTCGAGGTGGTCCAAACTC
>JACCWM010000180.1 GCA_013697635.1 Lujinxingiaceae bacterium
GCCCGACCTCGAGCCCATCGATCTCGCGGCCCGCACCGAGGGCATCACCCGCGACGTCGCCCACCTCGAGCGCGCGGTCGCGGCCCTGAACAAGGACCTGCGCGAGACCCAGGACGCCCAGAACAAACGCAACCTGGCCACCGAGCGCTGGAACAAGCACTACTCCCCGGTCGCCTCGATCATCGAGAACCTCTTTCGCCTGGCCGAGATGCCCGCCCACGCCGAGCGCGTGCGCCCCACCAACCGCCGCCGCGCCGGCCTCCCCGAGCCCGCCGACGCCGAGAACGCCCTCGCCGTCGACCAGGTCTACGAGGAAGAGGTCGTGCTCGACGTGTAGAGCCCCCCGCCAGCGGCTCGCCATTAACGTTGCAACCGAGTTCCATGCAAACGGGCGCGACGAAAGTCCGGGCTGCGAAAGGTCGTGATGAGGAAGCCATCTGGGCCGAACACGATCGCGAGATTTGCGCAACCATCGGCATTGATGCCCACAGCCTTCAACCGGCCACACTCCATCTTCCCCATGAAATAGAGGCTTCGGCCGCCAGGCTGGAAGACGGAACGCCCGTGCATCCGAACGAGGTCGATCTGCGCGTCGGAGATCCCTCGCTGTGCCTTTCGCCGAGTACTGTGATCCGTCTCTCGAACGTTCGTCGTCATGGCCATTTTTGCCAATAAATACATGCCCAACAGTCGAAGCGTGCTCTCGCACCGGGCGTCCTCTGTGCTTCCCAGACAGAGGACGCCACGGATGGCCCTGACCAACGAGAGATGCTGCGCTCGTGATTTGCGGTCAACGGTCATTGGCCCACTCCTAGGTGCTGATTGTTGAACGCCGCAACTCGACCGTGATCGAATAGCCGTGGCCCAAAATACAAAACGGTACGCTGGCTGTGCCCGTCATCGCGTCCGAAGCCGAAGGCAGACCCACAACGCTGTTAACCTCCGCTTCAAGTTGCATGCGAAAGCCTGCCCGCACGCCAAGCGTGCTCGCCGAGTTACTTAACTTTCGAACAGCAACCACAGCCCAGCGGTCGCCAACCAGAGGCAACATGAATCGCCCATCCTTCATCCTCGCCGAAGCGCCACCTTTCGCAGCCTTGCCCAGCGCCACCCAGTACATCGCAGCGAGCTCGTCCCACGTGCTCCACGACGGCGTTGCGAGCTCTTGAAAGGTGAGTGAAAAGTAGTCTCGGCACTCAAGGTCGGGCACGAGCGATGGTACACGTTCAAGGCCGCCGTGTTCGAATTTTACTATTTTGCCCTCATGGACAGGTTCGCCACAGATCAAGTCGACCCAGCGGTCGGTATCGAGCGCCGTTTCTCGACAAAGTGGTACCTGGCCAGGAGCAATGCCGATGCTCGGGGCTCTTCCGTATACGGAGCCCACGTTCAGCGCCAACACAGCCAGCCGCAGGGTATCCCACTGAGCGCGATTGACCCACGCATACGAGTTGGCCGGAAGCAGCAACAAGGGGTCGTTGGCTTCCTGGCACGTGAGAAACTCCCAGGGCTTTTGTGAAACAGGGAACTGGCCTACGGGTCCTCTCTCCGGTGCGATAATGAGCTCTGTCTCAGGTGGTTCGTAAGCGAGAACTGTGTCGTTGAGCGCCTGCATGACGTCTTCGCCTGATTCGGCCTCTACCACTTCAACCGCCTTGGACCAGCACAAACTCGCCCGCGCATGCCTGTAGAGCTCAGAGTGTGCTTGCTCTATTGCCAACTCCGACAGCGCGCCATCGAGCCATGGGTCTGCTTCGAGCTCATCTGCGGTCCAGGACTTCAACGCATCGCGCAACACCTCCATCGGTACTGCACCCGCCTCGACGTGGTGAACCTCAACGGCTTCGTCCGTAGCAAAATCAGCACCATCACGCGGCGGATTGATCACATGGAGCACCCTTCCAAGACGCAAAACACGGCCGCTCGTCGTCTTGATCCGCGCGCGCCTCAACGCCCGCTCCACTCCCTTTGTATTGCCGAGCGGCCTGCATGATGCTCCCGGCCTGATCACCACACAAGCTACGTGATGTCTTTGGTGGCCGACCCC
>JACCWM010000199.1 GCA_013697635.1 Lujinxingiaceae bacterium
GCCCTCGAGCGCATAGGTCATCTTGTCCCCGATGCGCCACGCCGCCGTCGTCAGCAGCCGGTGCCGACTCGACACCGGCACCTCGCCAGTATTCATCAACAAAAACGCGCCCGTGCCATAGGTGCACTTGGCCTCTCCCGCGCTAAAACAGGTCTGTCCAAACAGCGCCGATTGCTGATCGCCGGCCATACCACACACCGGCGTCCCATCAGCCAGCCCCTCAATACCACGCACCTCCCCGTACACCTCGGAGTTGCCCACGATCGTCGGCAACAGCGCCCGCGGCACGCGAAACAACTTGAGCAGCTCGTCGTCCCAGGCGGCCTTCTTCAAATCCATCAAGAGCGTTCGCGACGCGTTGGACACATCGCTCGCGTGCACCGCGCCCCCCGTCAGCCGCCACAACAAGAAGGTGTCGATCGTCCCAAACGCCAGCTCCCCGCGCTCGGCTCGCGCCCGCGCCCCCTCGACGTTATCCAAGATCCACTCGATCTTCGTGCCCGAAAAATACGGGTCGAGCAGCAAGCCCGTGCGCTCGCGCACGAGCTCCTCGTAGCCGTCATCGACGAGCTGCTGAATGCGCCCCCGCGTTCGCCTGTCCTGCCACACGATCGCGTTATGAATGGGCGCGCCCGTCTTGCGATCCCAGATCACCGTCGTCTCGCGCTGGTTGGTGATCCCCACACCCACGATCTCCGAAGCCTCAATCCCTGCCTGCATCCGCGCCTCGGCGATCGTCTCCTGGGTCGAGCGCCAGATCGCCTCCGGATCGTGCTCGACCCAGGACGGCTTGGGGAAAATCTGCTCGAACTCCCGGTTGACCCGCGCGCACACCCGCAGCGCCTCGTCCAAAATGATCACGGTGGTTCCAGTGGTACCCTGGTCGATCGCACAGATATGGCGAGCCATGCCTTGCTCCTGTTTAGAAAAAGCCATCGATAAAATTCAATACGTCTGTTGGCCCGGCAGACTACCAAGGCCCCATGCTTCGCGTCCAGTCCCTCCCCACTTTATGGGGAGGTGGCGCTTTAGCGCCGGTGGGGGCCCTTGACCATCCCTGCCCGGGCGAACGGACCGGGCAGGGATGCCCGGGTTACGGGGCCGCGTGCTCCGCGCGCTACACAATATGGCCCACGGCCTTCCCCTATGGTATGAGCATTTGAGACGCAGCTTCGCCAACCGGCGGCATCTCTTCGACCGAACCCAGCAAACACCATGACGTCCAGCCGTACCCTAGCCATTGCCCTGCTCCTGGTGCTCGTTGCAGGCCCGCTCACCGCCTCGGCCCAGGGCCGCGAGATGTCGACCGCCGACCGCGTCGCGATGCTCTACGCCCCCCAGCTCAACTTCACGCGCGATGGCGACCCGCTGATTCGCCTGGGCATCCTCGAGGGCCGAGACAGCGTCGAATTTACCCCGACCCAGCCCATCCGTGTGATGCCCCATGGCGAGGGCGGCGCCGAGATCCATCTGCCTGCCAACACCACCTACACGGTGAGCATCACGGATTCGCGCGCCGGCGAGTACAAGCACTGGGTGGTCGTCGACCGCGTCTCGGTGGACAAGCGCGCGCGTGTCGACGACGTCAACCGCCAATGGACACAGCGCGGCTACATCCCGGAGAGCTTCGAGGTCGGCGGGCTCTTTGCCGTGCACGGCCAGCTCTTCGATTCGCGCGTCATCCTGGTGTGCGTGGGCGGCACGGCGACGCTTGCCGAGGCCAACAAGATCCGCGCCCAGCTCGAGGCGCGCTACGGCATCGCCGGCGCCATGCACAGCGAGCGGCTCAAGTTTCCAAGCGGGCTGCTCACCCTCAAAGGCAAGGGCGTCGACGTCACCGTCCAGCACAGAGACGTGATGTGGGCCTCGGCCATGCCCGGCAAGGAAGAAACGATCGCCTACACGATCCCCAACATTCGCAAATCCTACGAGCGCGGCGAGGAGACTCGCCGCTACACCGGCTCGCTGATCTTTGCCGCCGATCGCAACGGCAAGGTCGTCGTGATCAACAGCCTGGGCGCCGAAAAGGTGCTCAAGGGCGTGGTCCCAGCTGAGGTCTATGCCAGCGCGCCGGAGAACGCCCTGCAAGCCCAGGCGATCGCTGCCAGAAACGAGATATTTGCCGCCATTGGCGTTCGAAACCTGGCCGATCCCTACATGCTTCGCGCCGACGTCTACGACCAGGTCTACGGCGGCATCGACGTCGAGCATCCGCGCACCTCGGCCGCCGTCGAGGCCACGCGCGGCGAGGTCATGCTCTATGGAACGCAGATCGTCAACGCCGTCTATAGCTCCAATGCGGCAGGCTTCACCGAGAACAACGAAAACGTCTGGGACGCAGAGCCCCGTCCACACCTTCGCGGCAAGCTCGACACGGCCGCCGCCAACCTGCCCGCCCAGTTCAAGGGCGGCGTCACCGAGGCCAAGCTCGAGGCTTTCCTCGCCAGCGACTTTCCCGCCTACAGCAAGGATGCCCCCGTAGGCAGCGCCGCGCTCTACCGCTGGACGCGCACGGTCGAGGCCAAGACGCCCATCGCCTGGCTCAAAGAGGCCGGCCACGACATCGGTCGCATCAAGGACGTCAAGGTCTTGAGCCGAGGCGTCAGCGGGCGCGTGATCCGCTTCGAGCTCAAGGGTGAGAAGAGTGATGCCGTGATCGAGCGCGAGCTCAACGTGCGCCGCCTCTTCGGGGGGTTGCGCAGCGGACTCTTCATCGTCACCTTCGATCGCGACAAAAATGGCTTCGTCACGAACTTCCACTTTCGCGGCGGCGGCTTTGGTCACGGCGTGGGCATGTGTCAGACCGGCGCAGTCGGCATGGCAGCCAAAGGCCACAGCCACAAAGAGATCTTGCTGCATTACTATCAGGGCATCGGCATTCGAAAGCTCTACTGAATGTTCGCTCCGAACGACGTGTTTCTTGTCTGCCCGGCGATGGCCGCCGGTGCGTTTGACCCTTCGACCGCACAGAAGACACCATGGGTGATGCCCAAGAACAGCTCATCGAGCAAGGCTTCGAGCTCGCCTGTCGCGTCGACGAGGTCCCGGTCATCATGCCCAAACGTGTCGAGGTTCATGGCCGTGGCGTGCTCATATGCAAGGCAGACGAGGGCTTCTTCGCCGTCGACGAATACTGCCCGCACAAATACAAATCGATGGCCATGGGCATCGTCTTCGACGGCCAGATCAACTGCCCCTGGCATGGCTACGTCTTCGATCTCGAGACGGGGCGTTGTAAAAGTGGAAAACGCTGCGCACCCGTCACCACATACGAAGTACAAGTCGTCGACGCCTACATCTGGGTGCGAGCTTGATTCGTGCGACACAAGAACCATTCATCACCGCGCTTGCGCCGCTCAGCCCCCAATGCCGGCCACTGGGCTGATCAAGCGTTGAATCGCCGTTCACAAGGCCCTACAACTCAGTCTGCAACCAATGGAGTTGTTGCATTGATGTCAGAGCCCGAGGCCGAACATGTTGGAATCCAGAGTCAGACCACCGATGAAAGACCTCGAGATCAAACGTGATGGCGCCCACAGTGCACGGCCAACGAGCCGCGTCGCGGGCTTCTACCGTATGTCGGTCGAAGAGCGTCTGGCCTATCTCGTCGAGCACGACGTGATCAACGAGGCCGACGCCGCGCTGCTCACCAACCGCAGCGGCGGCCTCACGCCCGAGCTCGCCAACCAGATGGTCGAGAACACGATCGGCGTGCTCGAGTTGCCCCTGGGCCTGGGGCTGAACTTCGTGATCAACGGGCGCGACTACCTCGTGCCCATGGCCGTCGAGGAGCCGAGCATCATCGCCGCCGTCAGCCACGTGGCCAAGATCGCGCGTGACGCCGGCGGCTTTGACGCGCGCTGTGATTCCTCGCTGATGATCGGCCAGATCCAGGTCGTCGGCTGCCCCGACCTCGAGCTTGCCAAAACCCGCGTACTCGAAGCCCGCGCCCGCCTGATCGTCGAGGCCAACGCCCTGCAGCCCGCCATGAGCGAGCGCGGCGGCGGCGTGCGCGACATCGAGGCGCGCATCCTCGACGAGGGCAAATACCGCGCGATGCTCGTCGTCCACCTGATCGTCGACACCTGCGACGCCATGGGCGCAAATCTCGTCAACTCGCTGGCCGAAGACCTCGCTCCCATGATCGAGGCACTCACCGGTGGTCGTGTCTTCTTGCGCATCCTCTCCAATCTGGCCGACCGTCGCCTGGCCACGGCGAGCTGTCGTATCGCCCTCGATCTGCTGGCCTGGAAGGGTTTCTCCGGGCGCGAGGTCGCCGAAGGCATCGTGCTCGCCAGCGAGTTCGCCGAGACCGATCCCTACCGCGCCGCAACGCACAACAAGGGCGTGATGAACGGCATCGGCGCGGTTTGCGTGGCCACCGGCAACGACTGGCGCGCGATCGAGGCCGGCGCCCACGCCTACTGCTGCCGCGACGGCCAGTACCGCCCCATGGCCACCTGGCGCCTCGTCGATGACCACCTGGTCGGCGAGCTTGAGATTCCCCTGGCCGTGGGCACCGTCGGCGGCCCGATTCGCCTGCACCCGACCGTGCAGCTCGCCCACAAGATCTTGCGCATCAACGGCGCCGGCGAGCTTGCCTGCGTGATGGCCGCCGTCGGCCTGGCCCAAAACCTCGGCGCGCTCAAAGCCCTCGCCACCGAAGGCATCCAGCGCGGCCACATGGCTCTGCACGCGCGAAGCGTCGCAGCCACCGCCGGCGCCAGCGAGGCCGAGATCGAGGAGGTCGTCAACCTGCTGATCAAGACCGGCGAGATCAAGGTGCGCGAGGCCCAAAAAATCATTGCTGCGATGCGCCGGCCCTGATAGCTGTTCTCCTCCCCACTTGTGGTGAGGTGGCTCGAAGAGCCGGAGGGGGCCTTTGCCCGCACCCATACGACAGTTTCCTCGAGGATTCCATGGCCGTCGATATCGCACAGCAAACCGCCAAACTTCGCCCACTGGACAACGCCGCCCACCGCCAGCTTCACGAGGCCTGCGCTCGCGAGGGCGGCCTCGAGTCCATCGCGCGCTTTGTCGAGATCGACACCAACGGCGTCACCCTCGAGGCGCTCGACGCCGGACCCGAAGACGGCGAGCTTGTCGTGCTTCTGCACGGCTTCCCGGAGTTTTGGTACTCCTGGCGCCATCAGATCGTCGCCCTGGTCGAGGCTGGCTTTCGCGTCATCGCCCCCGATCAACGCGGCTACAACTTGAGCGAGAAGCCCACCAAGCTCGCCGCCTACTCCACCGACCAGCTCGCCGACGACGTCGCCGGCATCATCGAGGCCGCCGGCCACCAAAAGGCCCACATCGTCGGCCACGATTGGGGCGGCGCGGTGAGCTGGTGGTTTGCCGAGCGCCACAGCGAGCGTTTGAGCAGCTTGGCGGTGCTCAACTGCCCCCATCACAGCGTCTTTCAAAAGGCTTTGAAGAGCGATTTCGCCCAGATGCGCCGAAGCTGGTACATCGTCCTCTTCCAGGTCCCCGGCCTGATCGAGCGGATCTTCCCCATGAACGACTGGGGCGCGGGCGTCAAAATCCTGCGTGACACGGTGCGCAAGGGCGCCTTCAGCGAGGCCGACATCGCCCTCTACAAGACGGCCTGGGCGCAGCCGGGCGCCTTCAAGTCCATGATCAGCTGGTATCGCGCGGCCGCCAAGAATTTCAACGAGCGCGGCGGCAAGCGCCCGATCGAGCAGCCCACGCTGGTCATCTGGGGCGAGCAGGACACCGCGCTCGGGCGCAACATGGCGCAGCCATCGGCTGAGCGCAGCACCAACGGACGCGTCGAATTCTTGCCCCACGCCAGCCACTGGGTGATGCAGGACGCGCCCGAAGAGGTCAACGCCCTGTTGGTAGGATTTCTGAGCGGTTTGAAGTCAAAGCCGTGATTCGATCTCGCTGCCCAGCGTGACCAGTGCCGACCAACTCTTGCACACATCGGACGCGCAGCTCAGCCCCACCACATGGGGCGACTTCTCGCTGACGAAGAGATAGCTGCGGATCCCCGCGCGCTCGGCCAAAAAGGACGGACTCTTGATCGTCGCTCCGGCCGGCGCCACCTTGAGCACGCTCAGATACTGGCCCTTGAGCTCGCCCAAACGAGCCTCCGCGCTGCTCGCGTCCTCGAGCTTCCAGACCTGCAAACCCACGCCGTAGCTTGCCGGTGCGTTGGTCGCCCTGAACATCATCGCGTTGTAATTGGGCGAGGCGGGCTTTCCCAAAAGCGGCTCGGTCGTGACCGCGCCGCGCCCGATGAGCTTTTGCGCGTCCGCGCTCGGCAAGAGCTGCGCCACATCGAGCGGCGCCTCTTTGGCGATCGTCGCTGGGCGAGGCGTTGAGGCGATGTGTTGGGCCTGCGGTGCAAACTGCGCGGCTGCATCGTCAGCCTGCTCACCCGAGGCCACGACCGCAGCCTGCTCGCCGCTCAGCTCGGAGCCCGTTTCGCTGCTCTTGGGATCGCGATCACAGGCGACCACCAGGCTGAACCCGAACACAAGCGCGAGGGCTTTGAGACAGGTCGAATTAGAACCATTCATACGCTGAAAATTGGGCTAAAAGGTCAGGAATCGGCACGCTCAGAGTCGCTACCGAGGCGGCGCAACTCGGAAAAATCGTAACGGTAGGTTGCTTCGAGCTCGAGCAAGGCCAAATCGCGTTGGAGCCTATCGCAAAAGCGCGTAGCTGCAAGGAAAAATTCCTCCATCCACCCAGAGAGCGCCTGGCGAAACAGCAAGCGAGGCTCAGGCACCAACTCGCGAAGCAGCGCCTTGCGCCGCGCCCGGTCACCCTCGGGCGACTCCTCGATCTCGCGCAGCGTGGCAACGCCGCCTGCATCAATCTGGCCACGGGCCTGGGCGGCGAGCTGGCCGTAGACGCGCTCGGTGAGCAGCACCTTCAAGAGGCGAGTCTCGTCATAGAAACCCTCCAGGCGCCGGTTCATCGCCCGCTGATTTTGCAGCGAGAGGTCGCTCAAGATCGGGCCGACCCGCTCGGCAAGCTCGGACTCCAGCACGCTGATCTCGTTTTGCACCGTGCGTCTCGAGCGGTCGAGCACGCCCTGCAAGCGCTCCTTGAGCAGCTCGAGCACGAAGGCTCGATCCTCCTCGCCGAGCACCATCTTGGTCGACCATGTGCCGCGCGGCTTAAGCGCCTCGGCCACCTCGCGCTCGACGCCGGTGATTACGAAGTCGATGCGATCAGAGAGCTCCGAGGCCTCCTTTTGCGCGCGCGCCACCGGCCGCTCGCCGGCCTCCTCGGTGATCCAGCGCCGGATGTCACTGGCCGACTCACCCAGCCGGCTGAAGCGCGCTACCATCTCGCCACCAAAGCCGTCGAGCTCCTCGACGAGCAGGCCGAGCTGGCGACCCACCTCGAGCGTCTTAATGCGCCCGGAGCGCTGGATGAAGCGCGCGTCGAGAAACTTCCAAAACGCCTCGAAGCCCGACGCCTCGTCCGGCTGCTCGCCACGCTTTCGGGCGTTCAAGGCCTCCAGCGCCGAGATCGCAAAGCAGCCGATCAGGTGATCGCCGGCGTTGTCCTCGACATATTCGACGAGCTGCTCGAGCTGCTCGGCGCGCTTGTTGCCGCTGCCTAACCGGTCGATCTTGTTGATCAAAACGATCAGACGCTCGTTGCCCGCCGGCAGCGCCTCGATGCGCTCGAACTCCGTGTGTGAGAGCACCTGGTTGGCATCGAGCACCCACAAGATCGCCTCCCCATGCTCGAGCGCCCAGAGCGCGGCCTCCTCGTGGCGCTCGTCGAGCGCGTTGAAGCCCGGCGTGTCCCAGAAATGCACCGAGCGCAGTTCGGGATGCGGGTAGAGATAGTCGAGGCGTTCGATCTGATCGGCTTCGGCCTTCATCAGTCGGGTCGCCTCCTCAAAGCCCACCTCGACGCTTCGTCCGTCGTGGTAGGCAACGCGCGTGGCCTTGCGCGGGCCATATTGCATGATGCACGGATGGGCCGTCGTCGGCAAAACCCCCATCGGCACCACCTCCTCGCCCAAAATCGCGTTCACTAACGTGGACTTACCGGCGTTGAACTCGCCGACGATCGCGATGGCCAGCGGGGCGTCCATGCGGGCGATCAGCGCGTGAATCGGCGTAAGGAAGCGGCCCAGCCGCGGGTTCTGACTGGCGTGTTCACGAAGCTGCACCAGCGCGGCCATTACGTCCACCGGATTGTCAAAGTTCTCCGGCAGCTTCCAGCGCGGTCGCAAGCGCACCAGCGCCTCGTGCAAGTCGGCGCGAATGGCCTGCGAGCGATCGCTGTTGCCGCCCACATGCAGCGCTTCTCGAAGCGCGACGACCGCCTCGGCGGCATCGCCCGAGCCCAGCGCGACCTGACCCAGCGCGTGCAAGACGTCGGCATCGCGCAGCTGAGCGTGCTGATCGGCCTCCTCGAGCAGATGGCGCGCGCCGGCAAAGTCCTCCTGGGCCAAACGGCATCGCCCAAGCCCCAGCAACGCCTCGCGCGTATGTCGCCCGTCTCCCGAGCTGAGCACGGCCGCAAAGTGCCCGGCCGCCTCATGAACCTCGCCCAAAAGCAGGCTCATGCGCCCGGCACCCAGCACCGCCTCGAGGTGTCCCTGGTCGGCGGCCAGTGCGGTCTGATAAAACGAGAGCGCCTTGGGATAGTTGGCGACCGTCTCATTGACTCGCCCCAACAACACGAAGACGTCGACACGCTCGCCGCCGCTGCTAGCCTCCAGGGCGCGCAGCAGGTACTCGTTGGCACGCGCGTGATCGCTGGTCGCCAGGCAGTTTCGCGCAGCGCCGATCAACGCCGATGCGTCCTGCCCGTCGAGGCTGAGCACACCCTCGTAGGCCGCGCGCGCCGCGCCCGCGTTGGCGCAAGCCTCCTCGATGCGCGCCGTCACCAACAGCGCATGCTTGCTCGACGCCTTGTCCGCGGCGGTGGCCATGATCTCGCGCGCCTCGACGAACTGCTCGCGCTCGAGCAAGGCTTCAGCAAGTGTGACGGCCGCCTCGCTCTGGTCCGGCCAGATGCGCAGCGCCTTTCGAAGCTCCTTGATCGCCTTGTCCGCGCGCCGCTGGGCCAAGAATATGCGGCCCAACCCAAAATGCAGGTCGAACTCCAGCGCGCTCTGGCCGCTGATCGCTATCGCCCGCTGAAGGTGAACCTGGGCATCGTGAAAGCGCCGCTGCTTTTCCAGTGCGAGCGCAACGTAGAAATGGCTCGACGCCTCCTCGCGAAGCGCTATCGCCTCGCGAAACAACGCCACCGAGCGATCGAACTCACCGCGATAAAAATAACACAGCCCCATCATATGGCGCGTTCGCTCAACGCCTGGCCGCATCCTGTCGGCCGCATCGAGGATGTTGAGCGCCGCGCCGTAGTCCTGGCGCTTGATCGCCTGAGAGGCGCGCTCATGCGAGCTGCGAATGTCTTCTGGCAGCAGGACTTCCCCGAGAAAATCCCCCACGCGCTCGCTCAACTTGTCAAAGAGGCTCATAGCGTCTCGTTATGGAAGTCTTGACATTTGTTCAGTGTTTTGACATCACTAGGACGTGCTTTTTGATCTGTATCAAGGCTGAAGCTCAACAACTATTTTGTCTAACACACGCAACTTTTTTGGAAATCCATCGATAACAGATCGAGGCCAATTGAGAGGTCTCCATTGACTGGCAAAACGCCACGGGCAATTTGACGGGCGCCCGTCCCACAGTCTATGACAGAGCAATTCGTGCGATACGAAGCCTCAACCGACTCACTTACTCACGACGGAGCATAGCGATGACCTTGAACAAAGCAATGATCATTGGACGCCTGGGGTCTGACCCCGAGCTTCGCTACACCCAGAGCGGCATGGCCATGACCAATTTCAATCTGGCCACCAACGAGGTTTGGAACGACAAAAGCGGCCAGCGCCAGGAGCGCACCGAGTGGCACAAGGTCGTGGTGTTTGGCAAGCAGGCCGAGAACTGCGCAAAATACCTCAAGAAGGGCCGCCAGGCCTACGTCGAGGGCCGCATCCAGACGCGTGACTGGGAAGACAAGGACGGCAACAAACGCTACACCACCGAGATCATGGCCCAGACCATTCAATTCCTCGACGGCGGCGGCGCCTCGGAAGGCCGCGGCGCATCCGGCGGCAGCGGCGGCGGCGGCCACCAGTACAGCGAGCACGACGCCGGCCCTCCAGCGGGCGGCAACGAGTCCAACTTCGATCAGTCCTTCAACGACGACGACATCCCGTTTTGAGCTTTCGCTGAGTTGATCCTCTGATCACTCGTGAGGTGCGCCGGCCATCAGGCCGGCGC
>JACCWM010000014.1 GCA_013697635.1 Lujinxingiaceae bacterium
ACCTGCCCGACTACGCCGGCAACCTCGACATCATGACCGCCGCCGCCGTTCGCATGGGCGAGCTGCTCGCCAGGGCATCGCAATGAGCTACGAAATCCACAAGAAAATCATCGTCAACGACTGCACCCTTCGCGACGGCATGCACGCCCTGGCCCACCAGTACACGGTCGACCAGATGGTCGCCGTGGCCCAAAAGCTCGAGCAGGCCGGCGTCGACATTGTCGAGGTCAGCCACGGCGACGGCCTCAACGGCAACTCCTTCAATTACGGCTTCTCCGCCCACACCGAGCTCGAGTACCTCCAGGCCGTGCGCGCCGTGCTCAAGAACACTCGCCTCGCTGCCCTGCTCCTACCCGGCATCGGCACGATCGCCGACATGGAGATGGCCCGCGAGGCCGGCATCGACACCATCCGCATCGCCACCCACTGCACCGAGGCTGATGTCGCCCGCCAGCACATCGAGCGCGCGCGCCACATGGAGCTCGACACCGTCGGCTTTCTGATGATGGCCCACATGATCCCCACCGCCGAGCTCGTCGTCCAAGCCAAGAAAATGCAGTCCTACGGCGCCCACTGCGTCTACGTCACCGACTCCGCCGGCGCCCTGCTCATGGCCGAGACCCACGAGCGCGTCGACGCCCTTCGCCAGGCCCTCGACTGCCAGGTCGGCTTCCACAACCACAACAACCTCGGCCTCGGCGTCGCCAACACGATCATCGCCATCGAAGCCGGCGCCGACCGCGTCGACGCCTCCTTAGCCGGCATGGGCGCCGGCGCCGGCAACTGCGCCCTCGAAGCCCTGATCGCCGTCACCAACCGCATGAACATCCGCACCGACATCGCCCTCTACCCCCTGCTCGACGCCGCCGACCAGATCGTCCGCCCCCTCCAAATCCGCCCCGTCCAAACCGACGGCAACGCCCTCATGCTCGGCTACGCCGGCGTCTACTCCTCCTTCCTCCTCCACACCGAACGCGCCGCCCTCCAACACGGCGTCGACCCCCGCGACATCCTCATCGAGCTCGGCCGCCGCAAAATGATCGGCGGCCAGGAAGACATGATCGTCGACGTCGCCCTCGACTTGCTCGAAAAAAACCGCCAATAGATGTGAAAAAACGGGACCTTCCAATTCGTGCACAGTTCTCGCCAGGGCAACGCGTCCATCAACCACGGATTATGGTACGGCACCGGCCGCGGGGCCTTGCGCCCCGACGGCCTTCTGCGCCGCGAGGCGCACCTGGCCAGCCGCGGGGCTTGCCCCCGTCGGTCGTCGCACGGCACCGGCCAACCGATCCATTGATCGCCGCGCATCCGACGACCTCCCACCGCAAGGCCGCGTGGCCATCGCCGACGGTCCGCCTGGGGGGACAAGCCCCCAGGCTCCGTTACAGATACAGCGCCCCCGCGGCAGGCAAGCCTGCCGGGCGCAATTTGGACCGCGACGTCGCTCCCGAACCAACCGTGCACCGGCGCGCCTTGGCGCGAGAGGAAACCGCGAGGAAACCGACCGAGAGACGCGAACCGCCCCGCTATTATGCAGCGAAACGCCCGGACCCTTGTCGCCTCACCACATCTATTCATTCCGCTGTTTGCCCAAAAATTTGTGGCGACTCGACGCGGTTTTGCGGCACTGGAATCGACGTCGTGCCGTGGCGCAATCGTTACCGGAATCGACGTGGTGAGGCGACGACGGGTGGTTAATGGACGCTCTCCCCTGGCTAAACCCAGGGCCTGAACATAGTGGGGCTACGCTGGGGGCTAAAGCCCCCCTCCGCCGCGCTGTGCAACGCATAAAAGCCAATTCAATGTCATGCACCGCTTTTGACTCACTGTTCGAGCCCCAAACATTCATGCCACCAGGCTTTGGCACGGCGGAGCGGGGCTTCAGCCCCTGCGCAGCCCCACTATGTTCAGGCCCTGGTTTTAACCAGGGTGTGGACGTCCATCAACCACCTGGCCGTCGCCTCAACCCGTCCATCAACCACCTGGCCGTCGCCTCAACCCGTCCATCAACCACCTGGCCGTCGCCTCGTCGCGATGATATGGGCCGCCGCCGTGCTCTGGCCCATTCGGTCGTTTCGTGGGGCAGGCATCGGCTCCGGAGACCTGATCGCGTTCGGGCTCCTTTCGATCGTACTCACACTCGCTGCCATCTATGGCGCAACGCAAATCGCCAGCTTCTTGGAACTCTTCGACACAGCCTTTCGCGCCGCAGCACTTCGCGCTGCCAGATGATCTCGCCCCCACAGGCCCGGGGAGTAGAAAGTCGTGACCTCATGGGAGCCGACCTTCGAAGACCCACAGTTGCGTCCCCAAGCCGTGGGCGATATTCTGCGCAGCAGACACGAGACGAATTGAGGTCGGAGATGGTCGAGACGAAGAACGAGTTGATCGACACGACGGCCTTGCTCGAGGCGTATCGAGCGAGCGCGAATCCGCTCGCTCAGGCCCGGGCGATTCTGGACCCAATCTCACTGAGCGACGCACAGCGCAAGACGTGGGCGGCCCTGCAGGCCGAGGCCGAGATCACCCAGCCCTTTGCCCAGATCGAACGTGAGCTCGTGATCGACGCCGCCAGGGTGCTGGAGATCATGAGGGGTAGCAGGGTCGCAGCGCTCGCCATGGCCCGCAGCCTGGTGCGCATGGGCTACCGAGCCGGCAGCCTGCAAGAGGGCGGCTACACCCTCGAGGCTCGCCGCGAATTGGGCAGCGAGATCGAGATCGTACTCTCCCACAGCGGCTACGACATCGAGACACGCCGGATCGCGGCCGACGCCATGCTCGAGATCTTCAGCCTCGAGCCCAGGTGGTCGAGCGGCGCGCCTGCCAGGCCGCTTCCACCGGGCGTCTACAGCGAAACCGTGCGCGATTTGCCGGCCTTTCTTGCCTGACCTTTTGGAAACCCGTGTAGCCGGCGGGTCAAGCCTAGCGCGACCCCCGGGCCTCGTGGTTGTGAATTGAACGACCTCCAGGTCGGTTTCGGCTTCCGGCGCCGGCAAAAGTCGTGACCTCATGGGAGCCGACCTTGCATGGGAGCCGACCTTGCCGAGTGAGTAGCCACCGACACCTCCTTCGGACGCTCTGCTCGGGGTATCAGGGCTCGGTCACGACCAGCTCGCCCATCATGCCGCGCTCCTCGTGTTCGAGGATGTGGCAGTGGTACATCCAGCGGCCCGGATGGCCATCGAAGGTCACGGCGAGGCGTACCGTCTCATTCGCCGCGAGGTTGAGCGTGTCCTTGCGGCTGCGGAAGGGCACAGCCACGCCGTTGCGGTCGAGGATCTCGAAGGCAAAGCCGTGCAGGTGGAACGGGTGGTCCACGTAGTTGCCTTCGCGCCCGTTCATCAGCGAGACCATGTCGTCGGCGAGCGCGATGGTGCCATCGGCGCCGGGATGCGCAGGCCATGCCAGTGGATCGTGGTCGCCTCGGGCAAGTTGTTCGTAAAGTGCACGATGACGCGCTCACCGACGCGGCCAGTCCCCGGTCCAGGGGGGATTCACGTCCACCGCGCCGGGCAAGGGGCCGTGGCCGTCGTGCAAGTCGTGCGAATCGCCGTGGCCCATGCAGCCAGCAACAACGCCCGCCATGAGAATCGGGAGCGACGCAACAAACCAGTCATGTGCATTTCTCATCGTTTCTACTCCACCTGTGGGGCTACTACCAACCAGCTTTACTCTATACCGAATCTGCGCGCGCCAGGAAACCCGGGCGCCGATTTCGCAGGTTCGATCCGTCAGCAGTGGATTGCGAGCGAAGCCGCGGCTGGGCCAGCGACCCCGAAGGCAACCGCTTCGAACTCTGGGAGCCCCCGGCCGGTCGATCGCGATGAGGATCGTGGCGAGCCTGAAAGGGGCGCGCTCGGGGCGGTGGCCCAGGTCCTCGGCCAGCGCCGATTCTGCGCACTATTCTTGCCCCTTGACAATTCTACCCGCCGACATAAATTACCACTTGCGGTTCCGGCTGGTTTTGGCTGTCGTACCCAATACATTTCGAGCAGGTTCCGCCGGTTTGTACGCCTAAGGTAGGTAGTGATGACGAAACCAGGTTCGGAAACCCACGCGGCGCACCTCTTCGAACTCGTCTGGAGTACGCTTGTCGACGTGCTCGGCATGGCGACGACGGCGACCCTGTTTCGAAAGGCCGCCAAGAATACTGCGATGCTAAAGCCCAATATCAAAGGTCTCGAGGGTTTTGCGATCACGCGCGATGGCCTGGAGTTTTGCTACACGCTGCCCACCTGCTGGCAGCAAGACGACGTGGCCAGCGTCGAGGCCCTGCGCTTTCTCTTGGAAGCTGCGCTCTACCCTCTGCTCACAGAGCTGACCGGAACCGTGGTCATCGCCTTGCTCGAGCGCTCCCCGGAGCTGCGTCGCCAGGGCGATATCCCAACCAACCAAGCGTGATCATGAACTCCCAGACCCCGAGCTTGAAACTTCCGCGCATCGCCACTGGTATTGAGAGGCTCGATGCCATCTTCGACGGCGGCTTCCCTGCCCAGTCCGTCAACGTCATTGCCGGTGAGCCCGGTGCCGGAAAGACGGTGCTCATCTTGCAAACGGTGTTCGAAGCCGCCAGGCAGGGCAAGAAGTGCATCTACTTTACGACCCTCTCCGAGCCGGCCGTGAAGTTGATTCGCTTCATGCAGCTCTTCGAGTTTTTCGATGCCGCGCTGCTCCAAGAGCACATCGTGCTCGCCGATCTCGGCTCGGTCTTGCGCACGCAGGGCGCCGAGGCGGCGCTGGCCATGCTGACCGCTCGCGTCGAGGAGCACGACCCGGAGCTTGTCGTGGTCGACAGCTTCAAGGCAATTCAAGACCGGGTCGAACCCGAGCGCCGGCGCACATTCGTCTACGACCTCGCTGTGACCATGACCAGTTGGGGGGCGACCACGCTGCTCATCGGCGAGTACACCGAGTCGGAAATCATCACGCTGCCGGAGTTTGCGATCGCCGATGGCATCGTCCAACTTCGCGCCGCCCGCAGCGATCTCAACACGATACGCGAGCTCGAAGTGCGAAAGCTGCGCGGCTCGAGCTTTGTCACGGGCACGCACTTTTTTGATATCGTGGCCGCTGGCATCGACTTCGTTCCACGTGTGCGTGCGCCCGACCTCTCGCTCTCTCCACCTTCCAATTCAAACACCTCCACGCCCACGCGATCCAGCACGGGCACGCCAGGTTTGGACAGTATCTTGCGCGGCGGCTGGCCGGCAAACAGCGCCACGGTCGTCGTCGGTGGAACCGGAACGGGTAAGACCATCCTCGGGCTCAAATTCCTCGTCGAGGGGGCAAGGCTTGGCCAACCCGGGGTGTTTCTCGCCCTCGAGGAGGCCCCTGATCAGCTCAGGGCCACCGCACGCGGTTTCGGATGGGACCTTGAAGCCCTCGAGAAAGCCGGTCTTTTGGTGATTTACCATATCCCGCCCATCGAGATCTCGACGGATCGATTCCTGCTGGAAGCGCGCGCGGTGGTCGAGGCCAGCGGCGCGCGCCGTGTCGTGCTCGACAGCTTGACGAGCCTCGCGCTCGGAGCAATCTCCGACAAGCGCTTCATGGAGTTGATCTACGCGCTGACCAAGCATCTTCGGCGGGCCGGCGTCACGAGCCAGATGAACCTGGAAGTCTCCGAGCTGCTCGGGACCGGCCAGATCTCCGGCCACGGCTTATCGTTTGCGGTCGACAACGTGCTCTATATACGCTATGTCGAGGCGCGAGGCCGGCTGAATCGAGCGATGACCGTGATCAAGGCACGTGGCATCGAGCACGCCACGGAACTGTACGAGATGACCATCACCAAAGATGGGGTCCAAATTGGCCGAGCGCTCAGCGACCTTCAAGGCGTGCTGACGGGCCTGCCATCGCCTTTCAAGCCTGACCAATAACGTAGCAAATGAGGCTCGAGATGCGCATGCCCCCATGGACGCCAATCCTCTACGACATCGCTCAGGCGCTGGAATCGGTTGAAGACCCCCAGACACGAATCCACCGCGTACTCACACTGCTCGAGGCTGTGGTCCCCTACCGCTGCTGTGGGCTACTCGAGGCGGCCTCGCTGCTCTCCCGGCCGATTACGATCGTCCCGATGCCCCCGGAACAAGATAACGTGGCGGCACTAAAACATCGCCTCGATAAAATGCTGGCTCTGCTTGTCGAAGACGCCGTCCACGACCATCGCACGCTTTCGACCGACTCAGCCGTCCATCTGGCAGTGCCGATCTTCAGCCTGGGCGAGACGATCGGGATCCTCTACGTGGAGCGCCCAGAGCCCTACGCCGAAACTCACCTCGCCTTTTTATCGATCGTCGCAGCCCAACTCGGCGCCTACTTAACCGTCTTGAAGGCCGAGGCCGAAAAATCTGCGCTGCTCGAGCAACGCGAACGTGATGTTGTGTTCTTACAAATCTTCGTCGCCATGCTCGGCCACGATCTGCGCAACCCCCTGACAGCAATCCAGATGTTGGCCGGGGTCCTTCGCAAGATCGAAGGCGAGCGCCTCGCAGGCCCGCTCGATCGGATCCTCTCGAGCACCGACCGAATGGTGCGCATGGTCGATCAATTGCTCGACCTGACACGCATCCGTCTGGCGGCCGGCATCCTAATCGAGCGAAGCAATGTCACCCTGGCCGAGGTGTGCGATCAGGCCATCGACGAGATCCGCGCTGCCAAGCCCGACAAGGCCGCGATTCAACTCGAGGTCCAGGGCGACACATCCGGCTGCTGGGACGTCGATCGCCTCTTGCAGGTCGTCTCCAATTTGGTCGCCAACGCCGTTGAGCACGCTCAAGCGGAGAATCCGGTTCTGGTTCACGTCGCCGGCAACGGCGACAACGTTGAGTTGCGCGTTTACAACCGCGGCTTCATTTCCCCCCAATTAATCCCGGTCATCTTCGAGCCCTTTCATGACGAAGAGCGCAGGCAGAAAGCCGCGGGTCTTGGCCTTGGCCTCTTTATCGTCAAGCACATCGTCGACGCTCACGGCGGCACCGTCCGCGTCGCCTCCTCGCAGAGCGAGGGGACGACCTTTACGGTCCGCTTGCCACGCACGGCCAAACAACGCTCCGTCTGAGCATCGCACCGCGCACCGAGCCGCCAGAAAGCCATGCGACATCGGCCAGCGTTGCCCCCCTTCCTTGCCAACAAATAGAATACGGTTTTGTATGCACCTTGCCCGGTGTGGTAGTGAGGCTGCGGCACGCTCACCCCATGTTGTCGAGGTCCGCCCTTGCACGCCGAAGAATTTATCCTTCAAATTGCAATGATGGTCTCAGCGGCCGCAGCGCTCGCGATAATCGCGCGACGCTTCCAAATCCCCTCGATCATCGCCTACATCGTCGCCGGCTTGCTGCTCGGCCCCGTGAGCGGCTTGCTCAGTGTGGGCCACTCGATCGAGGTGATCGCCGAAGTGGGCATTGTGCTCCTGCTCTTTTTGGTCGGACTCGAACTCAGCCTGGACAAGGTCAAAGATGTCGGCATGGTCGCCGTGATCACGGCCGCAGGTCAGATGGGGTTGACCGTGCTCATTACCTTTGGGCTCTCGGTTGGCGTCGGCTTTACGATCGCTGAGAGCATGGTTTTGGCCGTTGCCTTGATGTTTAGTAGCACGGTGGTGGTCGTCAAGCTGCTCGATCAGAGCAAGACCCTCGACAGCCTGTTTGGACGCGTCGCGGTGGGCGTCTTGTTGGTCCAGGACCTCGCCGTGATCGTCGCACTGACCTTTGTCGCGGCATTGGGCCGAGGGGGCGACAACCTCGAGATCGGCGCCCTGCTCACTCAGCTGGGGCTGGCGCTGCTTGGCATGGTCGTCATCTTGGCCACAGCGGCGCTGGCCGCGCGCTACCTTCTGCCACGCCCCTTTGCCTGGATCTCGCGCTCGCGCGAGGGGCTGTTTGTTTGGAGCCTGGCGCTTTGCTTCGTCTTCGTCTTGCTGGCCGAAGCCTTGCAACTTTCCGTGGAAATCGGGGCGTTCTTGGCCGGACTCTGCCTGGCCCAGTTGCCCTATAACCATGACCTTCAGCGTCAGGTCCATCCCCTGACCAACCTCTTCATCGCGATCTTCTTTGTCTCGCTGGGCATTCAAATGCAGCTGGGCGCAGCCCTGGAATATGGCCTGGCGGTGGCAGTCTTCGTCGTGCTGACACTGGTGGGCAAACCCCTGATTATCTATCTGCTGATCGTGCGTCAGGGATACGTAAGACGGGCAGCTTTTATGGCTGGGCTAACCCTGGCCCAGGTCAGCGAGTTCGGCTTTATCTTCACGGCCTTGGCCGTGGGAACAGGGCTGGTTGACGATAAAATGATGTCGCTCGTCGCCCTCGTAGGCCTGATCACAATCTCGATCTCCTCGCTCGTCTTTGGTCGGCGAGATCAGCTCTTTGACTGGCTCGACGCCCGCGGCTGGCTTGGCAAGCCGACGGCTGCTGACGGCGCGCAAGCGGCCGAACCTGAGCCGCTTAGCGACCACGGCATTGAAGCCCGGCTGCCCGGGCATTCCGGACGTGGTGAGGCGAGGGTCGGGTGGTTGATGGACGTGGTGAGGCGTTGATGGACGTGGTGAGGCGAGGGTCGTGCCGGCCCGGACGTGGTGAGGCGATGGCCGGGTGGTTGATGGACGTCCACACCCTGGTTAAAACCAGGGGCTGAGCATAGTGGGGCTACGCTGAGGCTAAAGCCTCGCTCCGCCGTGGTTTGCGGGGGTGGGGTCGGTGGGTGGACGACGGACGGTTTCGAGATCGAGGAGCAGGTCGCGGGTGGCATGGAGTTGTTTTTGGCGTTCGATGTAATTGACGACGGCGGCAATTTCGCTTCGGCGGATACTGACCCCACGCCTCAATAAAAAAATCATCCTCCGCACACCACGGCGGAGCGAGGCTTTAGCCTCAGCGCAGCCCCACTATGCTCAGCCCCTGGTTTTAACCAGGGTGTGGACGTCCATCAACCACCCGACCATCGCCTCACCACGTCCGGGCCGGCACGACCATCGTTTCACTACGTCCATCAACCACCCGACCCTCGCCTCACCACGTCCGGGCCGGCACGACCATCGCCTCACCACGTCCATTAACCACCCGACCATCGCCTCACGTAAGCGTCTGCGAGACCAACGCCGCAGCCTGGGATTCCGTTTGCGGTCAGGTCAACTGGCAGCCCGATGACTTCCCCTGTCCCCAGCCGCGCTGCATCAACCCGCCTCCGACGGCCTGCGTAAACTCCATGTGCGTCGACGCCCGCGACCTATAGTGCGTAGGTCGGGTCCCTTGAGGCCACGACTTCTGGCGTCGTTGCTTGATGAAACGACGCTTTTCATCGCATGGGGGGCTGTTACATGAGCATACGTTGCTTTTGGACCGTGAACTCCTCGTCGGTGAGCACGCCGGCGACGTGCAGCTCCTTGAGCTTTTGGAGCTCTTCGAGCACGTTGCGGGCGGGCGCGACCGGGCCGGTGAGGCCCTTGAGTTGTTCGGAGCCGAGGTTGATCGTGACGTTTTGACCCATCTGGGCGCCGGCGCCGGCGTAGGCGGGCAGATACTGCTGATTGTAGCGCTTGTTGAACTCTTGCTCGCTCATCATCAGATAGACGAAGGTCTCGATCAGGGCGATGACGGCCGGGATAAACGTCCAACAGAACAGAACGTACATCACGCCTTGGCCGGATTGGCCGAGGTAGAATTTGTGTACACCGAAACCACCCAGTAGAAACGCCAACAGTGCTGCGGTGCCTTTGCTCTTCATGTGCTCTCTTCCTTGGTCACTTGCATCAGGTTTGTGGGTCGATCCGATTAGTCTTCGTGGGTTTGTGTGGCCTGTAGTGCGAGGGCGCGCTCGGCGATCGGCAGCGATCGTGGGTCGGCCAAGTCGAGCTGCCACTGCGCGCTGTTCGCCAAGTAGTTCCAATGGCCTGTTTCAAGGTCGAGATCCTCGACTACCTGCTGCTCTTCGACGAGCGCCTGCAGCGTCGTGACGACGGCCGCCGCCGTCCAGCCAAGCGCGTCTTGAAGCTCTTCGACGCGGTGGTGGGTCTGGGTTGCCGACATCAATCCCAGCAGTCGCGCCTTGCGCGTGGTGAGCACGCCGGCCTCGCTCCCGACAACCGGTCTTCTGCGCGCGCGCTGGGCCAGAACGAGCGCGAGGATTGCCATGACACCGAGGCCCGGCAGGGGAACCAGCGCCAGCCAGGACAGCGCGCTGAAGAGGCCCAACAAGACGCTGAGCAGCGCGAGCAGCGCAGCGAGCCCGCTGAGCAGCTGGAGCTGCGTTGCGCTGAGCTTGGGCAGCGCAGCGCTCAGGGCCGCGAGCACATCGCTCGAGCCGGCGGCCGTGGTGGCGTGGGCCGTGGATTCGGCGCTGGGGCGCTCCAGGCTCTGGTGGAAGCTGATGCCTTTGCCCTGCTCCATTTCGAGATCGCCCAGTTTCATTTTCATCGACGTCGCCTCACATGCTGCCCATCAGGAGCGCGCCCAATCCACCGAAGACGACCGTGGCGAGCAGGCCAAGAAGCGACATGAAGACAAAGACGAGCAGCATCGCCGGCACCGCGGCAAGCGCAAAGGTGAACAGCAATTTCACCATGTGAAAAAACGGGATATCGACCCCGACGATCACTGAGCGCTGCTCCATGTGTGTTGGGTGGCCATGAACTTGGGCGTGCATGCCATCGGGCTGGAGGGGCTGACTCATAACGATTCCTTGGGCAGTGGACCTGCACGGGAGCGTCGCTACAAATGGACATTCCCCCGCACGAAGCGGCCTTGATTGACTGCCTTGCATCGTGGCAGCATGCCCAGCTTGGAGCAAGTCTAGGAATGATCGTTATACGGAGTCGCCAAGGCTTGACATCGCGCACGCTGCTCGCACGCCTCCTCTGATTCACTACCGAGACGAGCCCGGCAGGGTCTTTTCGGGGGCGACGAGGCGGTTAGGTCGGGTCCCTTGAGGCCACGTACTTTTGGCGTTGCGTCCAGTAACTGTGCCGTTTAACGGGTGTCTTGGATTCAGAAAGGGTCGCTACGAAGAAATCTTCGTTCGGCCCGGCTGGACTGATCTCAAATGACCGTGTGAAGGGTGCGCGCGGTCCGGTGAAGGTTGCCACGGGGGTGGGGAGGGTGCTCGGATCCGGGAGAGGGTCGCTGCCATCGTTTTGGGGGTCACCGGGAAGCCGGACGGGGTCGCGGTGTGCGTTTGAGGGTAGTCGGGGTGGAGCCGGCGTCTGAAATGACCAAAAGAGATGTTCGATCACGGATCGCGAGGTTTAAATGATGGGCGAGAGGCGAGAGTGTGGTGGGGGTGGGCGTGGGGTTCAAATGGCCGGCGCAAGGGTGTGCGGGGTTGGCCTGTCACGTTTGTCGGTGGGTTCGAAAATCTCGTCTATAAGCTGCGCGATGAGCATGGCGAGCGCATTTTGAGGCTGACCCACCAATCGGATCGGACACGGGAGCTTGTCGAGGCCGAGCTGGATTGGATCGAGGACCTCGCCAATCGCGGCATCTGCGTAGCGCGTCCGCTGGTGGGGAGATCTGGACAATTGATCGAGTCACTGCACGCTCAGAACGGGGATTTGTACCACGCCACGGCGTTCACGTTTGCCCCTGGCATTCGCGTGGAAGCCTCGGATCCCGAACTCTGGAACCCGACGTTTTTTGAGCGCTGGGGCGAGGTGTTGGGGCGGATGCATGCGGCCTCGGTTGAGTTCAAGGTGCCTCAAGGCCGTCCGCGCCGCTACGCGTGGAACGAGGACCCGATGTTGAACTTCGAGGCCTATATACCTGCTGGCGAGGGGGACGTGATTGAAGGCTGTCGGGGCATCGTCGAGGCGATCTCTGGGCTCTCCAGATCGGCGGAGACCTTCGGTCTCATCCATGCCGACCTGCACCAGGGAAACTTCTTCGTCGACCAGGGGGGCATGACGATCTTCGACTTCGACGATTGCCTCTATCACTGGTTCGTCTGCGACCTCGCCACGGTCTTGTACTCCGTGTGCTGGTGGAACGTCGAAGGCGACGGCCCCAGGCAAAATGCTTTCGCCGAAACCTTCGGCAAAGCGCTGCTGCGGGGCTATCGACGCCATTGGGAAATCTCCCCAGAGTGGCTCGAACACATTCCGCTTTTTCTGTCTCTAAGGGATGCGACGATCTACGCCGCGCTGCACAAGCGCCTCGACTTCACCCAACTCAAAGCGCCCCAAAAGCGCGCCCTCGACGAGCGTCGCGCGCGCCTGCTCGGCGGTGGGACGCCGATCTCAATCGACTTCGCCCGCCTCTGACAGAACGCCACCTTAAGACTTGGCGTCGAGCCCTCGCAACGCTAGAATCGCGTTTTCCACCGACCAGGCCATTGGTTTCGGGAGCGACCCATGCGCATTGCACATTTCTATGGCACCTGGCAAGACCCGGATACCAACCTGCTCGGGATCACCTCGCCAGCCCTGGGCCGCGTCTCCCAGGTCGTCTCGATCGGCCTCTCGATCGCCATGCTCGGCCACATCGCCTCGACGATCTTCGACGGCCTCGAGCACGGCTTTACCTGGAGTCGCGTGCCGGCCCAGAGCGCCTCTTCGGGCGTCACGCTGAGCCCAACCGTTGGTGAGGTCACCGGCCTTTCGGCCTCGTTAGCATGGAATTAAAGAAGCGCATTTTGCGCATGGTCGCCCTGGTTTTCATCCTCACCGTGAGCTTTTTCATCGTTATCACCTTGCTGCAATCCAAGCTCATCTTCGTTCCCGAGCGCCTGCCTGCCGACTATGCGTTCGCCCTCGCGGACCACGAAGAAGAGCATTTCTTTGAGACCGTCGACGGCGAACGCCTCAACGCGATTTGGTCGCGCGCACCCGGCGACAGCCGCGCGACCGTGCTCTACTTTCACGGCAACGCCGGCAGCCTGCGCACCTGGAAAGAGGTCGCCTCCGACTTCACCGCGCTCGGCCTGGACACCTTCATCATCGACTATCGCGGCTACGGCAAGAGCTCCGGGCGCCTCAGCGAGGCCGGCCTCTACCACGACGCGCAGGCCGCCTGGGATTACCTGCTCGCCAAGGGCCTTTTGCCCGCCGACATTGTGATTTACGGCCGCTCGATCGGCACCGGCGTCGCCTCCGAGCTCGCCGCAAACGTCGACGCGGCGCGCGCGCTGATCTTGGAGAGCCCCTTCACCAGCCTCGTCGCCCTGGCTAAGGAGCTCAACCCGTTTCTGCTGCCGGGGCTGCTGCTGCGTTTTCGCTTCGACAACGCCACCAAGCTGCCCCGCGCCCAGATGCCGATCCTGCTCGTGCATGGCGCGCGCGACGGCCTAATCCCGGCAAGCCACAGCCACAAACTGCACCCGCCTACCACGCAGCGCTCGCCAGCTTTCTGGCGACCCAGCGCTGAACGCTCTTCGGTCACGACCTACGCGATGTTTTCTTTTTGCCTAGGTCGCGGGTATAACTTCCACTGGTGGAACTTCCAGCGCTGGAAGTTCCACCAGTGGAAGTAACTTCTGATTGAACGATCGCGGAGCCTCCATGCCTGAGTCGCCTTTGTTGAAAAAGCCCGAAGCGATCCTCGATCGACAGCGAGAGTGGAATCAACTGGCGCGTTCCTGGCGGCGAGAGCGTCCTGAATTGATCTTCGTGGTCGGTCGCCGACGCATCGGCAAGAGCTTTGTCTTATCGCGCTTTGCAAAGCAGGCCGGCGGCCTCTACTACCAGGCGACACGGCGCACCGAGTCCGAACAACTCGCCAGCCTCAGTCAGATCTTTGGACAGCATTTCGACGATGCTGCGCTGATTCAAGGGGCGCTTTTGCCTTCGTGGGAGGCGTTGTTTGAATACCTCACGCAAAAAGTAGGCAGCTCGCCTTTTGTGCTCGTGCTCGACGAGTTTCCCTATTTGACGGCCGTCTCGGGGGCGCTCACATCGATCATTCAGCGCTTCTGGGACCACCAGTGGCAAGGCTCGCGCATTCGTCTTGTGCTCTCGGGCTCGTATGTCTCGGCCATGAAGCAGCTCGAGGAGCACGATCAACCGCTGTATGGCCGGCGCACCGCGCGCATCTCTTTTGCGCCATTTAGCTGCGCTGCGGCCGCCGGATTCGCGCCCCAGTGGAGCGCTCGCCAGCAGTTTTTGCTCTACGGCATAGTCGGCAACCTGCCCGGGCATCTGGCGCTCATCGATCCGAGCCTGTCTTTGGGTGAGAACATCGGCGAAATGATGCTCGATCCGGGCGGACGTCTCGTCGATGAAGCCGAGCGTTTGCTCGATGCATTCGTGCCTGACGCCGAGGTGCATTATTCGATCATCGAGGCGATCGCCACAGGCGATCGCGCCTGGGGCCGCCTGACGAGCCGCGTCGGAAAGTCTGGAGGATCGCTGCTGCGCCCGCTGCAATGGCTCGAGCAGATGCAGCTCATCGAGCGTCGCGTGCCGATCACCGAGAACAAGCCCGAGCGCTCGCGGCGTGCGCTCTACCACATCATAGATCCCTACCTTACCTTCTGGCATTCCACGGTCGCGCCGCTGGTTCGCGCCGGTAGCATTGGCCTGGTCGATCCACAAACCCTGTGGAGCCAGATGATCGAGCCTGCCCTTGATGACCACATGGGCGCGGTGTTCGAGCAGATTTGTCGCGAGCACGTCGCAACGCTCGAGTTTCCCTTTCGGCCCGTGAGAGTCGGCAGTTGGTGGGATCACAAGTCGCAAAACGAGGTCGACATTGTGGCGATCTCGGCCCACGACCAGCTCTTTGTGGCCGAGTGCAAATGGGGAGGCGTGAGTGGGCGAGATCTCGACCTGTTGCGCCATCGCTCGCGTCTTGTCGCAGCCGAGCTACCTCACGTTTCGTCGATACATCTGGGACTCTTTAGCGGTCGAGGACAGGCCGATGACTTCGTTCAGGCTGCGGTTCAAGCGGGAGAGGTGCTGCTCTTTGGCCCCGAGGATTTGCTGCGCTGAGCGCTCCGTCTGCGTCGCCACCATGCGAAGCCGAGCAACCCGAAGATCGCAAGGCCAGCGGGCGACTTCGAGGGCTGGGCCACAGTGCACGCGCAGCTCTCGGAGACCGCCGTCGCCGAGCCCGCCAGGCGCGGGAGCCGCGCTGTCTTCGAACGCGTCGAGCGCCGCGCCATCCTCGACACCGCCGCCAAGCGCGTCGTCTGTACGCGCGCTGTCTGGCGCGCCGGTCGCATCGGCGATCGTATAATAGTGGTGGTTGTTGTGACCCTCGGCTACCGGCCACCAATACGTGGTCTTTTGCTCGAAGCAACCGCGGTCGAGCTCGTCAATCGTCGTCGTCGCTCCCGTGAGCTTTGCGTTGCAGGCTGGCGCGACCGGGCAGTTGTTACTCTTGACGGTGGTGCCCACCGCCGGATCGTCAACCGGCGCTACCACGCCCAAAAATCGATCGCCCTGACCACGAACCTCGCCTTCAAGGACTGGGGCCAGGTCTTTCCCAACGCCACCTGCACCGTGGCGCTCGTCGACCGACTCTGCCAC
>JACCWM010000021.1 GCA_013697635.1 Lujinxingiaceae bacterium
CCCTGACCCAACGCCTCGTCAAAAACGAAAACGAAAACGAAAACGAAAACGAAAACGAAAACGAAAACGAAAACGAAAACGTAAACGTAAACGTAAACGTAAACGAAAACGAAAACGTAAACGTAAACGTAAACGCCCTCACCACACACCTGACCCACTACACCCGCGCTCACCACCAATACCTCGAGACCCTGGCCGCCCAATCCCGCGTCCACCACGAGTTCCTCGCCCAATCTCAACGCGCGTTCTTCGCGCTCACAGCAACAACAGCAACAACAGCAACAGCAGCAACAACGCCCAAGACAAAGGGTCAAAAGGCCCACTTTTCCCGCCAAGACCTCGAGACCCTCGCCACCGGCAAGATTTCCGCTGTCTTCGGCCCACTCTTCGAACGCCAAGATCCCTATCACCGTCAGGTCCGCATGCCCGAGCCGCCCCTGCTCCTCGCGGACCGCGTCACCGCCATCGACGCCGAGCCCGGCGTGCTCTCCACCGGCACCATCTACACCGAAACCGACGTTCGCCACGACTCCTGGTACCTGAACCAGGGCTACATGCCCGCCGGCATCATGATCGAGAGTGGCCAGGCCGACCTGCTGCTGATCTCCTGGATGGGCGTCGACTTTCTCAACAAGAGCGAGCGCATCTACCGCCTGCTCGGCTGCGAACTGACCTATCACGGCGGCCTGCCCAAGGCCGGCGACACCCTGGCCTTTGACATTCACATCGACGCCCACGCCAACCAGGGCGACATCCGCCTCTTCTTCTTCCACTACGACTGCCATATCGCAGGCGACGCGCGCCTCTCGGTTCGCCACGGCCAGGCGGGTTTTTTCACCGACGCCGAGCTTGCCGACTCCATGGGCGTCCTGTGGGACGCCGCAACGGGCGAGCACCGAAAAGACGTGCGTCTCGATCCGCCGGCCGTCGACCAGATCGGGCGCAGCTTCACTCACGCCCAGGTCCAGGCCTTTGCCCAAGGTGACGCCTTTGGCTGCTTTGGCAAGGGCTACGAGCTGCTCCAGACCCACACGCGAACGCCCAAGATCCAGGCCGCCAAAATGTGTCTGATGGGTGAGGTCGTCGAGCTCGATACAAACGGCGGGCCGTGGAAGCGCGGTTATCTGCGCTCGGTGCTGGCACTCTCCTCGACCGACTGGTTTCTCGAAGGCCATTTCAAACACGATCCCTGCATGCCGGGCACTCTGATGTTCGAGGGCGGCCTGCAGGCCATGGCCTTTTACATGAGCGCGCTCGGCTACACGCTCAAGCGCGACGGCTGGCGCTTTGAGCCGGTGCCTGACGTCGCCTACATGCTTCGCTGCCGCGGCCAGGCTACGCCGCGCTCGCGCGAGCTCGTCTACGAGCTCTTTGTCGAAGAGGTGATCGACGGTCCGATCCCGATGCTCTTTGTCGACATTTTGGCCACGGTCGACGGCCTCAAAGCCTTTCATTGCCGAGGCATGGGCGTACAACTGGTGGTGGACTGGCCGCTGGCCAACGAGGCGCCGCTGCGCGAAGTCGACGATCGCATCTGCGCCAGCACCAACGGCTTTGTCTACGACTACGCCTCCATGATCGCCTGCGCGCTTGGAAAACCCAGCGACGCGATGGGCCCGCTCTACGCCCCCTTTGATGGCACGCGGCGCATGCCGCGCTTGCCCGGCGCGCCGTACCACTTCCTCACGCGCGCCACGGCGCTCGACGGCACTCCGGGCGTCGAGCGCGTCGGAACGAGCGTCGTGCTCGAGTACGACGTGCCTGCCGATGCCTGGTACTTCACCCAGGGCGGCGCGCGCACCATGCCCTTTTGCGTGCTGCTCGAGGCCGGCCTGCAACCGTGCGGATGGTTGTCACTGTTTACCGGCGCGCCGGTTCGCGCCCGCGAAGATCTCTACTACCGAAACCTCGACGGCACAGGCACGCTGCTCACCGAAATCCTGCCCGACAGCGGCACATTGCGCACCCACGTCACGCTCAAGAGCGCGGCGCAGTCGGCTGGTATGGTCATCCAAAGCTTTGATGTCGAGATGTACCTTGGTGACACGCGCTTTTACACCATGGACACGACCTTCGGCTTTTTCCCGGCCGCCTCACTTGCCCGCCAGGCCGGCATCGCCGCCTCGCCACAAGAACAGAGCTGGCTTGCTGCGCCCAACGACTTTCTCGTCGACCTCACGGCTCGCCCGCCGGCCTTCTTCGACGCCGCGCTGCGCCTGCCCGAGCCCATGCTCTTGATGATCGACCGCGTCGACGGCTTTTGGCCAGACGGCGGCCAGGCCGGCCTCGGACTGATGCGCGCTCGAAAGGACGTCGATGTCAACGAGTGGTTCTTCAAGGCCCACTTCTACCAGGATCCGGTCCAACCGGGCTCGCTCGGCATCGAGGCGATGATCCAGACCCTGCAGTTCTTCATGATCGAGCGCGGCCTGGCCGACGACTTTGCCAACCCGCGCTTTGAGCCTCTGGCTCTTGCCCAGGCGCTCACGTGGAAGTACCGCGGCCAGGTTCTACCCCAGCATCGGCTGGCAAGCGTCGAGCTCGAGATCACCGCCGTTGAGCACGAGGCGCATAGCGTGCTCGCCCGCGCCACGGCCCATCTTTGGGTCGATGGCCTGCGTATCTACAGCGCCCACAACCTCGCCATGCGCGTGAGCGACGTTTGCACTCCATGAACAAGTTCAATACGATACCCCCCGAGCTTGCCCCCATTGGCCACCCGCAGAACGAGAGCCGCATGATCCTTCGACCCACAGCCTTGGCCGTCGCCCTCATTTGTCTGGGCAGCTTCGCTTGCGTCGACCTCGATACCATCGGTGACTTTGGCTCCTCGGTCTCCGGCGAGGTCCAGGGCAAGAGCTTCGTCTATGGCTCGGGCACCGCCGAGTCCGACGCCGCCGGCAACTACTTCATCACCTTGTCCGACTCCTCTAACTACAACTGCTTCTCCTCGCCATCGGGCGCTTATCTGAGCATCGTCATCGCCGGGATCCAGCAGCCCGGCACCTTCAGCGCCGCCAGCGCCGTGACCTTCAACAACCTCGAGGGCAACGTCAACCACTCCGACTCGGCCGTGAGCGGCACCGTCACCATCGAGGCGATCGACGACGCCGATCGCTCCATCCAGGGCAGTATCAGCGCTACCGGACTGGACAGCGACGTCCAAGGCAGCTTCTCCGTGGCCATCTGCGACTAAGATCGCCCCGCTCAACAGCCGGGACCGTCGTAGTCCTCGTCGTATTCCTCGTAGTCGTCGTAGGCGACGTCGTAGCCAAAATCTTGCGCGTTGAGTTCCGCGAGCAGATCGTGCAGATAGGACAGCGTCATCTCCATATGAAATGCGATCTCGGCTGCCGCCGTCGAAGTCCAGAGCTGGGCGAGCACCACCGAATTGACCGGCTGCACATCAATGCGCGTCTTTGCCGATACTGGGCTTGCGAGCACGAAGACGAGCATGGCGAGCGAGAGGGCGATGATCAGGGTGCGAGTGCGAGACATAGGTGACTCCATTCAAGAGCGTGCGGGCCGGGGTGAAGTGCGACGAGGCCTTCCTCGTGCGTCTTGGAGTATTAAACGCCCCGATGTTGCCCTCAGAATGACGTACCGATGACGTGTTGATGGCGAGTTTGTGCAAAAGTGGTGCAAGATTGCCCGACGCTCGCTATGATTGGCTGGCTCATCTGCAATCGGGGAGCGTGGGTTGAACGCAGTTCGCTGAAGGCTTGAGGAAACCGATGGAATTTCACTACGGCAGGTTGTTTGACCACGTTCACTTGCGGGTGGCGGACCTGGGCGCGAGCAAGCGCTTTTATCACACCGTGCTCTACGCCCTGGACCGCGAACTTGGCGCCGAAGGCCAGGATTTCTTCATCTCCGACGAGCTCTTCATCACCAAGGCGGACGAGCGCGTCTCCCACATCCACCTGGCCTTCCAGGCCGAGGACCGCGAGAGCGTCGATCGTTTCTACGAGGCGGCGCTCACCGCCGGCGGAACCGACAATGGCCCCCCTGGCGAGCGCGACTATCACCCCGGCTACTACGCGGCCTACGTGCTCGATCCCGACGGCAACAACATCGAGGCGGTCTTCCATGGACCCGCTAGCCGCTCGGCGGCCTCGGTCGTGATCGACGCCGATCAACCCTGATTTGCAGGTCGCGAATCAGCTCAAGCGCACGGCCAGGGCGCGCTGAACCGCCGGGCGCGCGCCAAGCTCCTCGAACCAGCGTGAGATCGCCGGATAATGCTCCAACGACCCCACGATCGTCGGGCGCAGCCAGGGATAGGTCGCCATGTCGGCGATGCTGTAGGCGTCGCCGGCCAGATAGCGCTCGGCGCTCAAACGCTGCTCGATCACGCCCAGCAGCCGCCCGACTTCGTTTCCAAAACGCTCACTGGCATACTCGCTGCCCTCGCGCGCGCGAAAATGCACGTTTTGCCCCACGCTCGGGCCGAGCGCGCTCATCTGAAACATCAGCCAGGTCATCGCCGATGCCCGTGCCTGGCCTGAGTATGGTGGACCCCATTGTCTAGACCAATTCTAACGATTTCTTAAGTGGCCTCTCAAGTTGCCACCTGGGGTGTTGCGGGCAATAAATCCTGCCCGGAACTTCATAGTTCAATGACTGATGAGGTCGCTCCCAGTTGTAAAAATCGATGTAGCTCGCCATCTCGGCTACCGCTTGTGGAACGCTCTCGTAGTCCTTCAGATAGACCTCCTCGTATTTGAGACTTCGCCAGAAGCGCTCGATCCAGATGTTGTCGATGGCGCGACCCTTGCCGTCCATGCTGATGCGCACCTCAGCCTGGTCGAGGAGGCCGGTGAAGCTCTTGCTTGTGAATTGGCAGCCCTGGTCCGTGTTGAAGATTTCGGGCTTGCCCCAGCGAAATGCCCGCTCGAGTGCGACGAGGCAAAAGCCCATGTCGAGCGAGTTGGAGACCTCCCAGCTCAGGATAAAATCTCAACAACACCGTCTTCAAAGACGCCCACTTCAAAGAATGCAAGATGCTCGGCCTTCGCTTCAATGACTGCAATCGATTCCTCTTCTCGATCGTTCTCAAAGACTGCTACCTCAAGATGGCCTCGTTCTTTCGCATGAAACTACCCAAAATCGTCATCGAAGGCTGCAACCTCCAAGACGCCGACTTCACCGAGACCAACCTCACCACCGCCACCTTCAGCAACTGCGACCTGGCCATGGCCACCTTCGACAACACCATACTCGAGGGAGCCGATCTGCGCACAGCCTACAACTACACCATCGACCCTGAGCGCAACCGCCTCAAGAAGGCCAAGTTCTCCCAGTCTGGCCTCGGCGGCCTGCTGAGCAAATACCAGATCGTCATCGATTAGGCACAACGCGCGCAGGCGGCTGTCGGGGTCCCTGGCCCTCCGACAGCCCGCGCCAGCACTTGCTCAAGTCGCCGATCAAACATGCATCGCAAGGACGATTCGAACCATCGCTCCTGCACCATATTCACTCTCGACTTCCACACTCCCGCCCAACTTGCGAACGATGTTTTGGCATATCGGCAGGCCCAGGCCGACGCCGTCGCTCTTGGGCCTGGTAGAGTAAAACGGCTCGAAGATGTGGGGCAAAACCTCGAATGGCATCCCGATTCCAGTATCCGAAATCTCCACGAAGACTTTGCCCTCGCCGTAGCGTGTGGCAACGCGAATCTGATTGTCATCGCCTCCGCTCACTTCGATGGCTTCGGTGGCATTGAGCAAGATGTTCGACAAGGCCTGTAAGAGTTGCGCTTCGTTTCCGCTAACCGCCACCGGGTCTGGGGCATAGTCCCTGACCAGTCGGGCGCAGCGCCGAATTCGATTAATCGACAACTTGATGGCCAACTCGATGGTCGCCTCGACATCGATGGGACCAATCTTGGGGTCATCGCTATTAGCCGCCAGTGTCTGTAGTCCCGAAATGACCATCTCGATGCGTTGAGTGCCCTCGAGCGCTTCGTCAATCGCCTCTCGGACTTCTGTTGGGGAAAGGTGTGCAACGGCCACGCGCCCTTCGTGGTCGGTCAATTGACGCTTCAGTAAGTCCAAACTGGAGCGAATATAGGCCAGGGGATTGTTCACCTCATGGGCGATGCTGTCGGCCAGTGTGCCAATCACAATCAGGCGATCCATCTCCTTGACCTTGGCCGCAACCGTCTTCTGCGCCGTGACGTCTTCTTTGATCGCAATGAAGTGCGTAATCTTCCCATCATCCAGGTAAACCGGTCGAATGCTTTGTCGCTCCGAGTACAGGCTCCCATCCTTGCGTCGATTGATCACTTCCCCGCGCCATGTTTCGCCAGCCAACAGCGTTGACCACATGCTCTGATAAAAAGCCGCGTCCTGCGCCCCCGAATTAAGAATCCTTGGATTGCGACCGATTACGTCGGTGCTCTCGTAGCCCGTCATCTCTGTGAAGGCGGCGTTGATCCAGATGATCGCACCATCACAGTCGGTAATCACAACGCCGTGGGCGGCGGCCTCCAAACTGGCATTGAGCAGGCGAACCCACGCTTCACTTGAGAAACTCGTACTCATCGACTCCCCTGATTTACGGTGCCCCTTCTTTGGAATGCCCGTAACACGAATGCCTGATGATACCCTCTGCGCCAGTCCAACAACAACCCAATGCACCGTGCTTCCAAACTAATTTTACAAAGTAACCCCGGCGGAAGTCGGGGTCCCTGACCCCGCGACGGCCACGCATTTTTGGTGGCCCGGGGGCGTCGTGCCTACGGGATAGTGGGCCGGGCCCTGGCGCTGCGGGTTGCGGTCATGGCTGCGCGCGCGGTAGTAGCTTTCGGTCACCGCCTGGCGGTGGGCTTT
>JACCWM010000023.1 GCA_013697635.1 Lujinxingiaceae bacterium
CCCGGTGCCTGCCACTGTCGTGGCGGGCACGGGCTCTTTGTCCGGGGCTACGCAACAGCCTGGATCGCCTCTTTCAGAGGCTCGCGGCGCGCAATGCCGTTGGACCTGGCGATTGCGGCAGTGCGCGCACTCGAAAGTGTGAACAGGATCAATGGCTCAAACAGCTGCGAGCCTCGTAGAGGCGATCCAGGCTGTTGGCTAGCCCCGGGCAAAGGCGTGTTTGCGCGACCCGAAGGGGCGCGCCACGCCGACGTCCGGGGTGGGGCACAAGAAAAGAAAAAAACCTTGCGTGACCGCTTCGAGGTCTTATCGGCCCGGCTATGCCGAAGCCACGCAAGGGCGGTAGTGTTTGGGATAACTTCTAGCGTTGCGATTTGCATCGCACGCGCATCGTTCCGCCGATAAATCGGCCTCGAGCACGGAACAACGACGCTAGGCCGTGTGGCCCACTAGAAGCGCACCACCTCACCAGCCGTATAACTACAGGAACTTTCCACTGGATCACCTCCTTTTGCGGCATGCCTAGGTCGCGATTTCCCTACTCGCAGCCACCTCATTCAGGTGCCGGGCCCGAACGTGGCGCTTGTGACAGGCCCATCGCCCGTCGCCCAGGATGGTGTTTCCTGGGACCTGCCTCAGGACGCATCCTGTCAGCAGATAACGGGTATGATAACCAACCATCTCGTGCAAAACAATCCCAACCCATTGATTTTTATTATGTAGCCGTTTTGTTCCTACGCGCGCAGGACCGCTCGAGCAACCCCTGGCGATGATCTTCCATGCGAGGATAGACGGCGTCTGGCTTTTGCTCTATTGAACATAAAGTGTGCTGCAATTGGAGTTATTGCACCCCCCGACCTCGATGACCAAACCAAACCTTCGAACGATTCGCCAGACTGTGAGTGGCGCGACCCTGGTCACACTCGTGTGTCTGTGCGCACCGCTTCACGCCCAAACCGATTCCGAAGATCTCGCACTGGCTGAGCGCACCGTGCTCGGCTGGGCCTCGCAGCGCCACGAGCTGATCGTGCGCCTGTCGAGTCGAGGCGATCGCATGGTGGGCGGCGTCGGCCACGCCTTTCATTTCGAAGCGACCGAGCTTTACCGTGGCAGCGACGGTGCCTTTCTCGAGCGGTTTCGAAGCGGCGCTCCGATGGGGCCGGTGCACCCGCTTTATTTTAGCGCCAAGCCACCCGAGGAGCTCCAGGCCATTCTCTCCGAGCCGGGCGCCAAGGCGAGCCGCGCGACTGGCCTGCTCGAGCGCATTGGAGCGCCGGTGTTCAGCCAAGCCAGCGGGCTCGAGGACGCTCGCCACTCCGAGGCGCACTCGGGTTGGTCAAGTCCGAAGGGCGGCTACGCGATCACGATCTATTCGATCGTCGACTTCGAGCCCTGGGAGCATCCTCGTCGGGGCACGCAATTCAAGTGCGTGCTTCGCCAGCGCGCGGTCATGCTCGATTCGGCGGGCGCAAAGGCCTACGAGCTGCAGAACTGGCTGATCGAGGGCGAGCCGGCCGTGCTGCGCGATGATGCGGTTTGCCCACAGGCCAGCGTGCAACCCTCCTGGCACGAGCAGGCCACGCACTGGGCGCTCGTGCACACCGTGACGAGCCCACGCACCCTGCAGCGCATGCCGGAGGTCGTCTCGGGCGACATCGCATCGTTGGCCAGCCGGCCGGCCGTGCCCTTCGTGCGCCCGCAACGCGCGCTCACCAGCCATCTGGCGACGCTGCCCGAGGGCGCGCTCCGATCCGGGCTGCAGGCGCTGCTTGGATTTGACAACGCGACGGCCGAAGCGGCCTTGCAAAAGGCGCTCGAGGCCGACGCACAAGACCTTCAAGCACGCCTTGGCCTCGCGCTGCTCGCCTCGCGCCGAGGCGATGTCGCCACCGTTCGCCAGGCCGCTCGCACACTGCGCCGCGGCACCGAGAAAGACCCGATCGCCCTGGCACAGCTCGCCGCCATGCACGGCGCCCATGGCCCGCTCGCTGCTCAGGTACGCAGCTTCTTGGATCCGGCGCTTCGCCAGGCTGCGGGTTTTGACCAGTTGGTGCTGATCGCCGACTGGTTGTTCGACAGCGACCTTGGGGCAGCGGCGCGCGTGCTCGAGCGCGCGCTGGCCATGCCCGGCGCCGAGGCGGCCGACCCGAACATCGCCCACGCCCTTTATGTGGCCGCCTTGCAGGCCAGCGGACACGAAGATCGAGCTCTGAGTCATATCGGCACCCTCGCCGCGCCGGGCTTGCTGCTTCGCACCCATGCCCTGGAGATGGCCTTGCCTCTGCTTGGCCCCGAGGAGGGCGCCGAGGCCGTCGCGCGCATTCTCTTTGAGAATCCCGGCAACTGTCGCGCCTACTTTCTGGCCGGGCGAACGCTCGGCCGCCTTGGCCAGGCCGCCGACTCCTACCGCCAGTTCGCCGCTGCCGCGGCCTGCGATCCCACGCTCGCCGAAGCGCACTACTTTCTGGGGGATCTCGAGCGTCTTCGCGGCAACAAGAGCGCGGCACTCGCCCACTTCCACGATTTCTTGCGCGTTGCCCCGCCGAGGCGCGCTGACGACATGCGCGCTGCGCGCCACGCTCACCTCGAGCCGCTGCTCAAGCGCCTGGCCCACCAGGGCGTGGTGCTTCAGTCGGCCGAGTGCCGCCCGATCGCCCCCGGCGCAATCTTGTGTCAGGGATTCTTGGAGAACACCTTGTCCGAGCCGGCCACCAACGTCGAGCTACGCGTCATACGCGGCCAGGGGCGGCGGGCCAAAGTGCTTGGCACACAGGTCGTCGAGCGTATCGAGGCAGGCCAAACGCAGAGTTTCGGACTTCGACTCGAGCTCGACCATGTGCGCGGCGCCAGCCTCGAAGTCGGCCGCAACGCCGACGAGAAGGCGATCAACCGCACCACGTTTTAGCGGGCCCACCGGCGCCGCAAAACTTGTAGACCATGTCCCTGATGCGTATGTTAACCGTTGTTGGGCCGCCCATCATGCACCCGCGCGCTCAGGAGCCAACCGATGGACATCCGCAGACTCGATTACCAGACGCCGCCTAACGGGCGCCCCTACGCTCTGTTTCTCACCGCGCTCGTGCTCTTCGTCGTCGTCAGCAACGTGTTGAGCGCCTGGCTGGGCACTCATCTAAGCATTTTGGTCTCACAATTTGGTATCATCCTCGGCGTCGCGCTGATCTACCAGCGCACACGCGGGCCTCAGGCGCCTCGTTGGCCGAGCCTGCGCCGTCTGGGCGCGTCGCCGGCCATCCTTGCGCTGGTCGTTGTGACCGCGGTTGCCATCGGCCTGCTCGCCAACGTGCTCGGCGCGCTGATCGTCGAGCTCGTCCCACCTTTTCAGGTGATCGCCGAGCAATACCGTGAAGCGATGGAAAACCTGCTTTTGAACGCCACTCCTTTTGAGCAGTTTCTCGGCATTGTTGCCATCGCCGTCGCTGCCCCGATCTGTGAGGAGGTATTGTTCCGAGGCGCGATCTTGCCCGAACAGCGCGTAACCCAGGGTGTCACCACGGCGATCGTCGTCAATGGCCTGCTCTTTGCCCTGATGCACCTCAATCCGGTCTCGTTCGTTCCGCTGGCGATCATTGGCAGCTTCTTTGCCTATTTGACGATCCGCACCCAGAGCTTGTGGCCGGCGATCATCGCCCATGCCGCCCTCAATACGGCCAACGGTGTCGTCTTGCCGCGCCTCACCGAGGGCATGGCTGGCCCCGAAGAGAGCGCTTCGTTGCTCGAGCTTCTGGCAGCGATCGCCGTCTTAGGCGTCGTCGCCTTCGGCCTGTGGTGGTTGCTCGCCCAACTCCTTGGCCGCAGCGGGCGCAACGAGCGATTCTCTGAGCCGTCGCCGGAAGGGATCTAACTCAAACGCAAAAAACCCATGCATGTCGCGAGTGATTTCGACATGATGGGCAATTACGACTTCCACGCTGAAGCTTGAGCGTTACCGGAGGAGCGCGGCGATTAGTAGTCGCGGCGCTTGCGGCGGCTGGCCTCGTCCTTGCGACGACGGCGCTCGGCCTCGATCGACTTGACGCGCTTGGCGACGCTGGGCTTCATGTAAAAGCGACGGCGCTTGGCTTCACGGCCGATACCTTCACGGCCCACTTCACGCTTAAGCTGCTGAATGGCGCGGTTGACGTTGTTGTCGCGCACGGCGACTTCAATGGGTCCAAGCTCGTTTCCTGACGTATGCTTCACAGTGATCCTTCCTTCCTTTTTTCGATGATGTACTTTGCCCAAGCCGTGACCGATCCACAGCGGGCTGAATGCTTTAACAACTTATGCGAATTACATCTAGCTTTTTTCGCGTTCTTGGCCGACTTTTTAACGCACGCTGGCCCAAAACACAAATCTGGCAACGATTAATGGGCGGTTTCACCCACTCTGTGAACCTAACACGATCCCCTGAGACATCAATGCTCGTCGCTGGTCACATGGCGCTTGGTAACGAAGCGCCGCGCCGATTTGTTTCATCACGGCCGCAGGCACGGCGATGATCGATACGATCGAGCGCGAGCTTTTAGGCTGGGCACTGGCCGGGCTGCTCGCCCTGGGCCTGGTGATCGCCTATGCACGCTACCTGGTGCGGCGTGGCCTGGAGCGCTGGCGCCAGAAGCGTCGTCAACGACGAGCACGACGCGGTGAAATCCAAGCCGAAGGCCTGCTTCGCCGCCACGGCTACACCGTGATCGCCACGCAATGCAGCCACCGTTGGACGATTCACGTCGACGACGAACCGATCAGCATCGAACTGGTCGCCGATCTGATCGTCGAGGCGGCCGGGCGTCGCTTCGTTGCCGAGGTCAAGACCGGCAGCCGCGCGCCGCGCATCGAGACTGCCGCCACTCGCCGCCAGCTCTTGGAGTATCGCTGTGCCTTTGAGGTCGATGGTGTGCTGCTCGTCGACATGGAGGCGCGCAAGATCCGCCGCGTCGAATTTCCACTGCTCGAGGGCGCCAATTAGCGCTCGCCGTGCTATGGTTTCGCCGTTCGCACCTGTGCGTGGACGCCAGCCAAGCCCTGTAGAGTAATCATGCGCCTGTTCGCCGCCATCGTTGCCAAGTTTTTGCAAAGCGCCCTGATCGTCGTCGGGCTGATGGCCGTCTTGTTCACTGGCTACCTCGTGGTGACCTATCTCTGGCCCACTGTACGAACGCTCGTCGAAGCGCCGACTCAAATCGATCAGATCCGCGACGAGCTTGGCCGCCACAGCCGGGAGGTGGAGGCACGCGAGACCGAACTCGAGCGCGAGGGCACGCTGATCGCCCAAATTCGAGAGCGCATCGAGCGCGAAGAAGATGCGCTTCGCGGTGAGCTCGAGCAGAGCGTCAAGGAACTCGAGGAGATGGCCGCTCGCCAGCAGGCCCGCGTCTATGAAACGATCGAACAAAATCGCGAGCACAGCACCGAGGCGCTCTCAGCGATCGAGCGCGAGTACTGCAGCACCTGGAATCCCATCAAGTGGGTCACATGCCAGAGGGTGCGCGCGCGCATGCGCGAATTCGAAGCCAACGTTGAGCGCCAACGCCAGGCGCTCAGCCAGGCGGCGCTTCGCGTCGAAGAGAATGCCAGCGCCGAGGCCCGAAAACTTCGCGAGGACGCCGAGCGCGAACTCGAGCGCCGCACGGCGCAGATGCAAGACGAGCTGCGCCTTGGCCTCGAGCGCTTCGAGGCCGTCGAGGCTGAGCGACAGCGCCTGGCGGCGCGTGCCGATGAACTCTTGCTCGAGGAGCAGCTTCTGCACAAACAGCACTGGCTGGCCATCGAGCTCGAACGTCGCTGGCCAGGGCTTTTGCTCGCTGCCCTACTGATCTTTTTTGCGCCTTTCATTCGCCGCACCCTCTGGTACTTTTTGGGCATGCCGCTGGTTTCACGGGCCCGGCCCCTGCAACTGATGCCCGCATCCAGCAAGGGCGAAATCCAAACCCACCCGAGCGCGCGCACCATCGAGGTGACCGTTCCTACCGGCTCCAGCCTGTCGGCGCGCTCGGGCTACATCCAATCGGACCGCCTGGGCGCGCGCTCGGCGCTGTTCTTTGATTGGAAAGCTCCCAACTTGAGCTATGCATCCGGCCTGATCATGCTCACACGCCTGGAGGCCGAGGCGGACAAATCCGACGGTAGACTCGTATCACTTGGCTCACCCGACGATCCTGACGCCTACCTCATGGAGATTTGCCTCGACGATCACCCCGGCGTCGTGCTCCGCGCACGCAACATCGTCGCCGTCGTCGGCGCGATCAGTGTCACAGCGCATTGGCGTCTGACAAGCTGGCATGCCTGGGCAACAAGCCAGGTGCGTTTTCTCACCTTCTCCGGCAGTGGCAGCATCATCGTCGAGGGCTATGGCGACGTTGCAGGCCATACCCTCGAACAGGACTGCTGCGAGAAACGCATGCCGCTGGTCATCGGCTTTGATACCCGGCTTGCCTATAAGACGCGCCGCACGGCGACCTTCTTGCCCTATCTGCTCGATCCAGAACGCGAGCCCCTTGTCGTCGACGTGTTCGAAGGCAAAGGGATGTTCTTCCATCAAAAAAATCCCACGTCACACGCTCGCCAAAAACGCACCGGCGAGCATGTCGCAAACTTCTTTTTGGATGCCGTGCGAAAGTTGCTCGGATTCTGATCACCGCCATGGGGTGGCCACGATTGTGGCTCATCATCAGAATCCTGGATTTCAAAGAGAACATGGGTCCAGCCTTGACACGATGAATTCTTGAACTTTGCTCTGGCTGATTGGCTGGCGCAGAGTTCAGCGGAACGTATATTGACCATCGACGGCGCAAAGGAATTGCGGCAAATTGCCGCAAGCTCGGCGGCTGCCCATTGGACCAAGTCGTGCTAAACTTTGGAACACAGGAACGTTGCTCCGCGTTATTCTCGCAGCACGTCGAGTCATGCCCCCCGTTGCGGGGCCCGCGGTTGGTGCAACGTGTTCAATGCGACCTTCTTTGTCTTCCTGGTGCTCGCTTCCACGAATTTATCTACCGCTTTTTCCGGTGACGCCATTGAGCCAAGCATCCTTTTTGCATCCTGCATTTCCCCTCTACGATCCCGCCCACGAGCATGACGGCTGTGGTGTGGGCTTTGTCGCCGACATCCATGGCAAAGCACGTGCGGATATTCTCGCACATGCGCTGAGCGCACTCGTCAACCTCGCACATCGCGGCGCAGTGGGCGCTGATGCACGCACAGGCGACGGTGCAGGCGTATTGATGGGGTTACCTCAAGCGTTCTTTGAGCGTGAATTTCATCATCTTAGCGGTCAAAAAGCCGATGGGCCGCTCGGCGTCGGAGTTTTCTTTCTTCCGCGTTCGGAGGCTACGGCTTTGAGCGAGGCTCGACGCATCATTGAAGCGGTGCTGTTGCGCCGAGGCTTGATGCAGTTTGTCTGGCGGCCGGTGCCGGTCGTGCCGGAGGTCCTGGGAGTCAAAGCTGCTGCGACGATGCCGCGCATCGAGCAGCTTTTGGTGGACTTTGGGAGCGAGGCGGTGGCGGCGTCCGGGCTCGAACTCGATCGGCGTTTGTACGCCTTGCGTCGCGAGATCGAAACGCTAGCGCGCGCCGCAGGCGTAGAATTGTACGTGTCGTCTATGTCGACGCGCTCGATCGTGTACAAGGGACTGATGATGGCGCCGGCGTTAGCGGACTTTTATCCGGATTTGCGCGACGGGCTGATGGAGACCTCATTTGCGATCTTTCACCAGCGCTTCAGCACCAATACTTTTCCGTCGTGGCCGCTGGCTCAGCCCTTTCGCATGCTCGGGCACAACGGCGAGATCAATACCATCCTTGGCAATCGAAACGGTACGCGGCTTCGGGAGGCCGACCTGGCCTCGCCAGTCTGGGGCAAAGACATCGCTTATGTGGCACCAATCTTGAGCCCAGGCCAGAGCGATTCGGCCAGTTTGGACAGCGTGGCCGAACTGCTCGCGTTGTCGGGGCGAACGTTGCCCCATGCGATGGTCATGCTCGTACCGGAAGCCTGGGAGTCAATCCCTGACTTTGATCCCGACGTGCGAGCCTTCTACGAGTACCATGCCTGCCTCAACGAGCCCTGGGATGGCCCGGCGGCTTTGATTTTTGGCGACGGTGACATCGTCGGGGCTACACTCGATCGAAACGGACTGCGTCCTGCGCGCTACAAAGTGACCCAAAGCGGCTTGCTGATGGTGAGCTCGGAGGTCGGGATATTCTCGATCGACGACGCGATCACCGAGCGTGGACGTCTGGGGCCGGGCCACATGATTGCAGTCGATTTGAAGGCCGGCAAGTTGCTGCGAGGCTCTGAAATCAAGCGTGATCTTGCCGCCGCCGAGCCCTACCGCCGGTGGCTCGACGAGAACCTCGTTTGCTTGCCGGCTCATGATTTCAGGGCCAGCGAGCGGGTGCTCGAGGACATGGCAGATCTCACCGAGCGCCAGGCCTGCTTTGGCTACAGTCGCGAGGAGATCAAGTACCTGTTCGAGCCAATGGCGCTTGAGAAACTCGAGCCGATCAGTTCGATGGGTGATGACACGCCACTTGCCGTTCTTTCGCACTTGCCCCGCCTGTTGCCGACTTATTTCAAGCAGCGCTTTGCCCAGGTAACCAATCCGCCCATCGATCCGATCCGCGAGAAGATCGTCATGTCGCTCGGGGTCAACCTGGGTGGACGGCGCAATTGGCTCGCCCATACCCCCGAGCACGCCCATCAAGTCGAATTGGCCGGCCCGGTGGTCACCGACGTCGAACTCACGATCATCACCGAGGCTTTCGGGGCCGAGCAGGTCAGCCGGCTGCCTTGCGTTTTTGAGGCGGCGCTTGGGCCAAAGGGGCTGGTCGCCGCGCTTGACGCGCTGTGCGTGGATGCTGCGGCTGCGATCGAGCGTGGCTGCGAGTTGTTGATCATCAGCGATCGCATGGTCGACGCCGAGCTTGCGCCGATCCCGATCTTGTTGGCGGTCGGCGCGATCAACAACCACCTGCTCGTGGCTGGAACGCGGCTTCGCGCGAGCGTGATCGTTGAAAGCGGTGAGCCGCGCGATGTGCATCACTTCGCCACGCTGATTGGTTACGGGGCGAGCGCGGTCTATCCGTACCTGGCGATTCAAACCATTGCTCAGGAGGTTGCCTGTGAGGAGGAGGCCTTCTCGCGGCGCTTGAGTAACTACGTCGATACGATCGAGAAGGGCCTGCTCAAGGTCATGTCGAAGATGGGAATCAGCGTCTTGGGAAGCTATCGCGGCTCGCAGATCTTCGAGGCGATTGGCGTGGGAGACGAGGTGATCGCGCGTTGCTTCTCGGGGACGTCTTCGACGATCAAGGGCATTGGTTTCGAGGAGATCGCCTACGAGGCGATCGAGCGCCATCGCATGGGCTTTGGGCAGGTCAAGCTCAAGTCGCTCGAAGATCTGGGTTTTTTCCGCTTCCGACGCAGCGGCGAGCTGCACGCGTGGTCGCCGCAAATGCTCGGGGCGATGGGCAAGATGCGAAAGGACAAGGCCGGTGCCTACGAGGATTTTGCGCGCGAGGCGACGAATCGAGGGCCGGTGCACCTGCGCGATCTGCTCGATTTTCGTGCGAATCAGAGCCCGGTTGCGCTCGAGGAAGTCGAGCCGATCGAGGCCATTCGCACGCGATTTACGACGGCAGCCATGTCGCTCGGATCCCTCTCTCCCGAGGCGCACGAGGCGATTGCGGTCGCGATGAATCGCATCGGTGGCAAGAGCAATACCGGCGAGGGTGGTGAAGATCCCGCGCACTACATCCGCCGGGCAAACGGCGACTCGGCGGCTGCGGCGATCAAGCAGGTCGCATCCGGACGCTTTGGCGTCACACCTCAGTATCTGGCGCACGCGCAGGAGCTCGAGATCAAGATGGCGCAGGGCTCCAAGCCTGGCGAGGGCGGTCAACTACCGGGACACAAAGTCACCGAATACATTGCCGAACTTCGCCACGCCACGCCTGGCGTGCCATTGATCTCGCCGCCGCCCCACCACGACATCTACAGCATCGAAGACCTGGCCCAGCTGATCTATGATCTCAAGCAGGTCAACGAACGGGCCGATATCTGCGTCAAGCTCGTGGCCGAGGCCGGCGTGGGCACGATCGCCGCCGGAGTGGCCAAGGCCTACGCCGACGTAATCTTGATCAGCGGGCACGACGGCGGCACGGGCGCATCACCCTTGAGCTCGATCAAGAATGCGGGCAGCGCGTGGGAGTTGGGTCTGGCCGAGGTGCAGCAGGTTCTGGTGCTCAACGGACTGCGTGAGCGCGTCAAACTGCGCGTCGACGGCGGACTCAAGACTGGGCGCGACGTGGTGATCGCGGCGATGCTCGGGGGTGAGGAGTTCAATTTCGGGACCGCAGCGCTGATCGCCATTGGCTGTCGCTACGTTCGCCAGTGCCATCTGGATACCTGCCCGGTCGGCATCGCCACTCAGCGCCCCGATTTGCGCACAAAATTCGAAGGCAATCCCGAGGCGCTGGTGCGCTACTTCGATTCGGTCGCCAAAGATGTGCGTGAGATTTTGGCCAGCCTGGGCGTGCGCTCGATCAGTGAAGTGATCGGTCGCACGGACTTGCTTCACCAGATTCAGGTCGAGGACCATCCCAAGGCCAATAGCCTCGACCTGTCGGCGCTGATCGCGCCGCACAACGCGGCCTTTGGCGCGCCTTATCGCACGTGGGCCAGAAACGTGCGGCCAGCCCCCTCGCTCAACGATCGCATCGTGACCGATACGCGCCAGGCCCTCGACCTGGGCCAAGCGATCGCGCTTCGCTATCCGATCTGCAATACCGATCGCACCGTCGGTGCCCGTCTCGCTGGTCTGATCGCGCTGCAAAAGGGAAACCAGGGCCTGGCTGAGGGAAGCGTCGAGTTGACCTTCGACGGATCGGCCGGCCAGAGTTTTGGCGCGTTTTGCATTGCCGGCTTACGTTTGATTCTATGTGGCGAAGCCAACGACTATGTGGGCAAGGGCATGAGCGGCGGCGAGGTGGCGGTCGTGCCGCCGACCACACTCAGCGACGGATCACAAGACGTGGTCATCGGTAACACCGTGCTCTACGGCGCGACCGGAGGCGCACTGCTCGTGCGCGGTGCGGCCGGCGAGCGCTTTGCCGTTCGAAACAGCGGCGCGACGGCCGTCGTTGAAGGTGTCGGCGATCACGGCTGCGAGTACATGACTGCAGGCCAGGTCGTCGTGCTGGGGCCGACGGGTAAGAACTTCGGCGCTGGAATGACCGGCGGCACGGCCTACGTCTATGATCCGCTGGGTCGTTTGCCCATGCGCTGCCATCATGACTTCGTGATCCTCGAAGACCTCTCACGCGCCGAAGACATGGCGAACCTGCGGGCTTTGCTCGAGCGTCACGTTGCGGCGACCGACAGCCCCACCGCGCGCGCGATCCTCGACGACTGGTCCAACTGCGCACGGCGCTTTTGGAAGGTCGTGCCCCTCGCCTCACTACGTATTCAATACAGTGATGGCGGCAGTGGCGGCGAGGTCAAGGCGGCCGAAGATCAGTCGCTGCAAGCAGGTGGCGAGTAAGAGGCTGTCTCCTAGTTCACTTCATTTCAGCACCGGAAGTCGGGGTCCCTGACCCCGCGACATCCACGCATTTTTGGTGGCCCGGGGGCGTCGTGCCTACGGGATAGTGGGCCGGGCCCTGGCGCTGCGGGTTGCGGTCATGGCTGCGCGCGCGGTAGTAGCTTTCGGTCACCGCCTGGCGGTGGGCTTT
>JACCWM010000052.1 GCA_013697635.1 Lujinxingiaceae bacterium
GCGTCCGCGATTGGTCGCGAGCGTAACACGAATCTTGCACCGTCTTGGTATCGGCCCTCACACCCAGATACAGCGCGAGCGAACATGGAGTTGAATCGGTCAAAATCCCTGTGGTCGAGTACTAGGCCCAGCCCGGCTCATCCCCGCCTACGCGGGGAACACCTCGTCTCGCTGTACACTTTCTTACTCGCGTTCGGCTCATCCCCGCCTACGCGGGGAACACCCCGTAAATGGGGATTTCCTGACTCTCAATCGCGGCTCATCCCCGCCTACGCGGGGAACACGGTGCTCGCCGGTTACTGCCGGTTTGGCCACTCGGCTCATCCCCGCCTACGCGGGGAACACCGTTACGCCTCACGTCGTCGGCGCCTGCGGATCGGCTCATCCCCGCCTACGCGGGGAACACGCTCCGGCAAGTCGTCGCTGTTCGACGGCATCCGGCTCATCCCCGCCTACGCGGGGAACACAATGGGCACGCCTGCGCGGCGGGGCAGCGATCCGGCTCATCCCCGCCTACGCGGGGAACACAGGGAATTCCCAAACTCCCTATATCCTATTCACGGCTCATCCCCGCCTACGCGGGGAACACCCACAAGGCGCCCAAGGGCCGCTCGTCGAAGCCGGCTCATCCCCGCCTACGCGGGGAACACCTAAAGCCTTGCACAGGCGAAACCTGGCCGACCGGCTCATCCCCGCCTACGCGGGGAACACTGGCTATACCAAGTTGGCAAAACAAGTAGCAGCGGCTCATCCCCGCCTACGCGGGGAACACTTCTTCCTCGCTGCGCGTAGCAGTGTGTAAGCCGGCTCATCCCCGCCTACGCGGGGAACACGTTAATGTCCTCTTGAATATTACCTTGGCGAGCGGCTCATCCCCGCCTACGCGGGGAACACGTTACAATGGCGCGAAGCGCTTGTTTGAACGACGGCTCATCCCCGCCTACGCGGGGAACACTTTTCCGTGCAGCATGGCTGGCGTGGGCGGCGCGGCTCATCCCCGCCTACGCGGGGCCCACTTGATGCGGATCAAATAAACATCTTTGTTTACGAGGCCTTACGCGTCAATAGAGTGTGGAGACCTGGGCGGGCCTCAATGGTAACCTCAATCGTCGCCTCGGACGGCAGGGCATTCCATTGCAGGCGCTGTGGCCAGGTCTGGCGGCGATTTTGGCGGCGGGCTGCTGTCGGTGCAAAGTGATCGTAGAGTGCGACGCGTTGGCCGGGCACCGTGAGCGCTAGCCCGATGACGCTGTCCTCACAAGCCTCACGAAACCGGCGGCGCAAAACGGCCGGCAGTAGCGCCGGTGCCATGCGCCTGAATTGGCCGGTGGGCGACAACGGGGCGGTTGGCGCAAACAGGCGTGCCGGCCCAAAACGTGCGTCCGCTCTCGAAACAGGCTCGCCTTGGAGTGCAGCCTCGACCTCGGCAAGCCCAAAGGGTATGGACATGTAAATTTCCTTGCGAAAATTTGGCAGGGTGGACGTGCTGCATTGCGCGCGCATTGCGCACAGACCACAGCTCGCTTTCGGCGCGCGAAAGCGAATCTCGGCGTGGCCGTCCTCGCCAGCGAGCCTGTGCAGTCTCAGGGCAAATCCTGCGCCACAAATCGGACGCCTCAGATCGAAGGCCCAATGCGGATCATCTCCCAGGTGTTTGTGTTGGTTGATGATGGCGGCGATCGCTTGGACAGCCAAATTATGTTCGGCCTTGGTGGCATCGGGCTCGGATGAATGCGCCAAGACTTCTTCGTGCACAACGCTTGAGGGCCTGGGCCCGAAGATCTCGACGAAGCTTTTGGTGGTGCTCTCGCGAGGCGTGAGCTGGCGGCCCGAATCGCCCAATGTCTCAACCATCTTCGCGCCCATCAGCGTCTGCGTGTTCCACAGCCACAAGGCGATGGCCTCGCTTAGCATCTGGCCGGCCAGGTTGTAGCTGAAAACGCGACTGATATGGAGCTCGTTGTCGCATTGCGCATAGCGGTTCTCCTGACCACAGCGCGCATAATACTCGGTGACGAGCTCGCTTGCCGGCCAAGCGCTCGCGTCTAACGACGTGGCAAAGATCTCGTATTGGACGCCGTCGATGAAGCGGCCGGCGCCGCTCTTTTTACCATCGCTTGGCACGAAGGCGCTGACGACAAGGCGAACTTGCGCGCCGTTGTCGAGGGTGTAGCTGCCCAGCTCAAGGGCCCAACGCCTGGGACCCGAGCCCGAGTCTTCGACGCGCTCCCAGCGTCCGCAAGCCATCGCGCGCTTGGCATCAAACTCCTCAAGCACCTCGTAGCAGGCCAGGCGGCCGATAAAGGGCACCCCAAATTCCAGCGCTGCTTTGGCCTGTTGAAAGCCGCCGCTGACGCCGTCGCAACAGAACAGACAACGCTCGAGCGCGATCGCGTGGGTCGTGGCAAAGCAGCGCACCGCGCCGAGCGCTGCGTGCAGATCTTCTTTGAAGTCGCCATTTCCCGCGCCCACACGCACCATCAAAAATTGCCCCGTGCCGGCGTGCTGGAGCATAGAGCGCGTAATCTGAAGCTCGCCGCGTTTGCGCCCCGGATAGCCAGGCTCGGCAAAGCCTAGGCTGCGACGTGTAGGCTCCTCACCCTTGACGCCCTCCTGATCCTGATCCTGATCCTGATCCTGATCCTGTTCGGGCAGCGCGCGCTCACGCAGCACCGTCACGCGTGGATCGAAGTGAAAGACGTGCAAGGCTTGGCCTTCGCAATCACGCGTGGTTACCGACTCATGCTCGAGTAAGAGATGGTCTTTGATCGAATCTTGGATCAGCCAATCGCAAAACGCCACGACCTGTTCGAATTCGAGCGCTTGCAGCGCGCGTGAAATTGAGGATTGCGTGGGAAAACGACGCCGTCCAACGGCCGCCGCCAACAAGGGTCTCCACGGTGCGATGCGCCGACTGAAAGCGTGAAGGCTGCCGTAAAGTTTGATGGAACAGAAGAAGGCGAGCAGAAAGACGAAGATGTCGACGCCCTGATAACCCTTGGAGCGCGGGATACGAAGACGCGTGGCCACCTCGCCTAAAATCGTGCTGCTCAGCAGCTGGGTGACGATGACGACATATTGCCCCAAGGCATCGGGCAGCGGACTTTGACCGGCATCGGTAATCTTGGTGACAATGGAGCGCAGCTTTGCCATATTTGCCTCGGGTGTAGTGGAAACACCTTCTTCAAGAGGTGTCTCGGTAAGTGTGATGACCTACCTTTTCACTACACCCAAACCTCGCCCAAGACGATCCCCACCAACGAACCACGTCGCAACCCTCCACACTTCCCAATCAAGCCATTGAAAACAATGCGTTTTCATTGATGCGGATCAAGTGGGCTTCGGGTGGGGAGGGGTTTAGCTGCCGAGCATCGCGACGGTGGTGTCGAAGCTGCTCAGATCGACGTCGAGGAGCAGGGCGCGTTGGATGCGGTCGAGGCGCTCGGCCTCGGTGGCGTCGAGGCCGGCGTTGTCGGGGCGCTGGGGGAGAAAGCGGATCTTGAAGCGCTCGGCCAGGATGCGGGCGGCGGCGCGGGTGGTTTCGGCCTCGACGCCGTAGCGGGTGGTCAGCTCGGTGGCCGGGGTGGGGATGCGCCAGTGCAGGCGCTCGACGAGCCAATGGATCGAGGCGGCGAGGGTGTTGGGGGTGAGAAAGACGTCGAAGCGCTCGTGGCGCGCGCGCGCCCACAAGGACTGGGCGGACTCGAGCAGCTGGTAGCTGCGCTCGCGCAGGCCGAGCTCGCGCACGAGGATGTGCAGGGCGTTGGGCAGGTTGGTGGGAGCCAGGCCCGTGTGCTCGAGCAGGCGGCGGTCATGCTCGCCATAGACCAGATCGATGTTGGCGCGAAGCCGGGCGTTGATCGCGCGGGTGCGCTTGCGCAGCGCCTGCTCGCCGGCGGGATCGCCGAGCAGGGCGTTTCGAAGCAGTTGGCCGACGCTGGGCGTGGTGCGAACGACCATCGCGCTGGTCGCGCTGGCCAATGCGGCGATCAGGCCGTCGAGGATGTCGAGCGTCTCCATCCACATGCCCTCTTGTTCGTAGAGGCGAGCAAGCGCGTCGAGGATCCAGGGGTTTCCTAGATCGCGATCGAGGGCGCCGAGCATCATGGCGTGGGCCATCTCGGTGAGGCCCAGGCGTTGCACGCTCAGCGCGGCGCTGCGCATGAACTCGGCGCGGTCGTGGGGGCTGGCGGCCAGATGGATCGCCTCGAAGAAATACAGCGTCGCCTGCCAATCGTTGTGTGAGCTCTGGCAGTGGCCGAGCGCATAGGCGATGTAGGGCTCGCGCGGCGAGAGACGGTTGGCCTCGGCGAGCGCGGCGCGCGCGCGCGCCACATCCTCGCTGATCAAGTACAAGATGCCCAGATAGCTGTGGCAGTAGAGGCGCGTGGCCTCGTCCTCGGTGCTGGCCTGCAGGCGGTGCAGATAACCGATCGCCTGCTCGCTTTCGCCTGTGGAAACCAGGGCTTCGACGCGCTCGCGCAGCCAGGTGGCCGAGTCGATGACGTTGAGCGAAGGAGGAGCGATGAGCCTGGACATGGTTTGTAAGCCTGGGATGCCGACAAAACGGACCGTGGTGGATTAGATCATTCTTTGCCGCCTGTTGTTGAATCCGAGACAGATGTGGTTTATTTCCTGGCTTCATGGGAGGCTGCTCGCCCGGAGCACGCCCAGCAAGGCCCAAAGCCGCATCAAGACGCAGTAAGACCCGAGTTCGACGTCTAGACTCGATCCCAGAGATCCGCCGCCTATATGCTTACGCATCTGATCATCCGAAACTTTGCCATCATCGAGCACCTCGAGATCCCGTTTCGTGACGGCTTCACCGTGCTTTCCGGCGAGACGGGCGCCGGCAAGTCGATCATCATCGACGCGCTCAACCTGATCTTAGGCGGGCGCGCCTCGACCGACGTGATTCGCACCGACGAGGACGAGGCCGTCGTCGAGGGCATCTTCGAGCCGCGCGCCGAGACCTGCGCTCGCATCGCCACGATCCTCGAGGCCCAGGGCATCGAGGCCGGCGCGCAGCTGATCGTGCGCCGCATCGTCAGCCGCGGCGGGCGCAACAAGATTTTTGTCAACGGCAGCCTGACCACCGCCGCGATGCTAGCCCAGATCACGCGCGGCCTGGTCGACATCAGCGGCCAGCACGAGCACTACAGCCTGATGCAGGCCGACGAGCACGTCGACATCCTCGACACCTTCGCCAGCCTGGGCGAGGCCCGCCAGTCGATGAAGCTCGCCAACGACGAGCTCGCCGGGCTTCGCCGCGAGCTGCGCGAGATCGCCCAAAACGTGCGCGAGCGCCTGCACCGCATCGATTTCTTGCGCTTCCAGCTCACCGAACTCGACGAGGCCAAGCTCAAGGCCGGCGAGGAGGAGACGCTCACCAAAGAGGTCGACCGCCTCAAGAACGCCGGGAAGATCGAGGACGCCGTCGCCCGCGCCCTCGACTTGTGCTACGAGCGCGACGGGTCGGCCGCCGAGCAGTTGGCCGAGGCCTGCACTGCCCTGGAGCGTGTCGCCCCGTTCCACGACGCGCTCGAGACGCTCTCCACGCGCCTCTCCGAGGTGCGCATCCAGGCCGAGGAGCTGGCCCACGAGCTTCGCGCCTTCCACAGCGATCTCGACGCCGACCCGGCAACGATCGATCGCCACATCGAGCGCCTCGAGCTGATCAAGCGCCTGCGCCGCAAACACGGCGGCGAGGTCGAGGACATCATCGCGGCCACCGAGGAGATGCGCGAGGAGTTGAGCCGACTGGAGAACGCCGAGGAGCGCGGCCAGGAGCTCGAAAAGGCCCTGCACGCAGCCCACAAACGGGCCTACGAGCTCGCCCGCACCTTGAGCCAGGCCCGGCGCAAGGCCGCCACCAACCTGCAAGCGCGCATCGAGGCCGAGCTCACCGAGCTCAACATGGCCCGCACGCGCTTCGTCGTAAACTTTGAGCCCAAAGACCTGCCCCCGGCCAAGCTCGCCGCAAAAGACGACGGCCTCGACGAGCCGTCCTTTCGCCTCTCGGCCAGCGGCCTCGACGTCATCGAGTTTTTGCTCGCCGCCAACCCCGGCGAGACCCCCAAGCCGCTCTCCAAGATCGCCAGCGGCGGCGAGCTCTCGCGCATCATGCTCGCGATCAAGTCGGTGCTGATCGAGCGCGACGCCGTCGATACCTACGTCTTTGACGAGGTCGACGCCGGCATCGGCGGCTCGACGGCCGACGTCGTCGCCCACAAGATCAAGGGCACCGCGCGCGGCCACCAGGTGCTCTGCATCACGCATCTGGCGCAGATCGCCTCGCGCAGCGACCACCACTATCTGGTCGAAAAATTGCTCACCAAAGAGCGCACCCAATCGACGATTCGCCCCCTGAGCGAGGACGAGCGCGTCGAAGAGATCGCCCGCATGCTGGGCGGCGCGCGGGTAACGGCGACGACGCGCGACGCCGCCCGCGAGCTGTTGGGCGACCGGGCCTAAGGGTGGGGAGGTGGCGCTTTAGCGCCGGAGGGGGCTTTTTGCGCATTGCCCCTCCCCACCTGGTGGGGAGGGGGCGCTTTAGCGCCGGTGGGGCCGTTTGCGTGGCGCCCTGCACCGAGTCGGATCACACTACATCGGGTAGGTCGTGCTCACGCCCGGTCCCAGCGGGATGCCGGTGAGCATCCAGACGATCAGCATGATCACCCAGAAAAACCCGAAGGCCACCGAGTAGGGCAGCATCGTCGACAAGATCGTGCCGATGCCGATGTCTTTTACGTAGCGCTGGGCGAAGACGATGATGATCGGCAGATAGGGCATGAGCGGGGTGATGATGTTGGTGATCGAGTCGCCGACGCGATAGGCGGCCTGGACGACCTCGGGGCTAAAGCCCATCATCATGAGCATCGGGACAAAGATCGGGGCCATGAAGGCCCACTTGGCGCTGGCGCTGCCTACAAAGATGTTCATCAGGGCGCTGACGGCCAAGAAAGCGATGAGCAGCGGGATGCCGGTCAGGCCGATGTTCTTGAGCAGATCGGCGCCGTGAACGGCGCTCACGGCGCCGAGATTGGTCCAGTTGAAGTAGGCGACGAACTGACCGGCGACAAAGGCCAGCACGATGTAGGCGCCCATGGTGCCCATCGAGTCGCTGGCCATCGCGGCGACGTCGCGGTCGTTTTTGACCAGGCCGACGAGCACGCCGTAGACAATGCCGGGCATGATGAAGAGCAAGGTGATCAGCACCTCGATCGACTCGAAAAACGAGTGCAGGCTCTCGATCGGCGGGTCTTCGGGCTTGATCGCGTCGCGAAGCGGCGAGCTCTCGATGAAGCCAAGCAAAAAGATGCCCAGGCCGACGAGGCTTGCCACGCCCATCGCGATGAAGAAGGCCTTGCGCTCCCTGGCGGTGGGCTCTTCGGGAGGCTCGATCTCGACGCTGGCTTGGCTGGGATCCCACTTGCCGAGCATCGGCTCGACGATGCGCGTGGTGACGAGCGTGCCGACGATCGTTATCAGTACGGTGCTCGCAACCAAAAAGTAGTAGTTGGCCGTGGCGTTGACGACGTAGCTCGGGTCGATGCTCTGGGCGGCCTGGCCGGTCAGGCGCGCGAGCATGGGATCGAGGCCGGTGATCAACAGGTTGGCGCTGAAGCCGCCGGAGACGCCGGCATAGGCCGCCGCAAGGCCTGCGATCGGGTGGCGGCCAAGTCCGGCAAAAAGCATCGCGCCAAGCGGCGTGAGCACGATATAGCCGGCATCGGCGACCATCGAGCTCATGACGCTGGCAAAGACCAGCGTGGCCGTGATCAAACTCGGCGGCACGGAGCCAACCAGGATGCGAAGGCCCATCGTGATGAAGCCTGTGCGCTCGGCGACGCCGATGCCGATCATGACCGTGAGCACGGGGCCAAGCGGCGCAAAGCCCGTGAAGTTGTCGATCGCCTTGAGAAACATCCAGCGGATGCCATCCCAGCTCAAGAGGCTCTGCACCGTCTTGAGTTCGACGGCGCCGCTTCGCTGCATGACCTCGGCGCTCGCCCCAGAGAAGACCGCCGAGACCACGACCACGAGCGCGGCCATGATCACAAAGAGCGTGAGTGGATCGGGCAACTTGTTGCCGATGTCGGCCACGCGCTCGAGCTTGCGTACGATGAAACTCTTCTTTTCGGCAGCAGCGGTGTCGGTCATGTCGGTCGGCTCGCGAGATCGTTTGAAAAGGCCAATGTGAAGCAGCGGTTCACCGGTCTATCAGCTATTCGCCCGCAAGTTCAATAGGCGCGGGCTTGGTGCCTTCGAGGGCTTCTTCGAGGCGCTGTCGATAGGGATTGACGATGCCCTGGGTGAAACGATCGAGCTCGGCGCCCTTGAGCGGGTCGCCGCGCATGGCGTCGACCTTGAGCGGATCGACGTACTTCGAGTTCTTCTTCATGCCAAAGTGCAGATGGGGCCCCGTCGAGCGCCCGGTCGTGCCGACCTTGCCGATCAGCTGTCCGCGGGTGACGCGCTTGCCGGCGGTGATGCCCTTGGTGATCTCGGAGAGATGGGCGTAATAGGTCTCAAAGCCGCCGGAGTGGCGCACGGCGACGAGCTTGCCGTTGGCGCCCTTCCAGCCGGAGAAGGTGATCACGCCGTCGGCGACGCTTTGCACGGGCGTGCCGGTGGGCGCGCCGTAGTCGACGCCCTGGTGGTCGCGCACGCTTCCGAGCACGGGGTGGACGCGCCGGCCAAAGCGGCTGGTGATGCGCGTAACCGGCAGCGGGCTGCGCAAAAACTGGCGCGCCAGGTTCTCGCCCTTGAGGTCATAGTAGCCGCGCTCGCCCTTGCTCTCGTTGTGAAATGCGTAGTGCGTGCCGGTCGGACCGACGTACTTGGCAGCGAGCAGGCGCCCGTAGCGCAAGAACTTGCCGTCGAGGTATTTTTTCTCGAAGACCAGGGCAAACTGGTCGCCCTCGCGCGTCTCGGTGTTGAAGTCGATCGTGAAAGCAAAGATCTCCATGAAGCGAAAGGCCAGCCCGCCTTGCTCGCCTGTGGCTTCGAGCGCCTGCCAGAAGGTGTTGTTGATCGCGCCGCCGATCACCTCGATGCGCGCCTCGACCTTGACCTCGTCTTTTTTGCAGGTGTACTGCCCATTCTCGTCGCGCGTGGTCACAAAGACGTCTTCCGGCGAGCTCTGGTAGCGAAAGCGCGTGATCGTGCCGTCGGCTGCGACCTCGGCCACCCAGCTATCGCCGGGGCGGCTGCGACGAAAGTTGAACTCCTTGCCCGTGGCCGTGACCACGTTGTGAATCGCCGCCTGCGAGATGTTTCGCGCCTGCAGGGCCAAAAACACCGACTCGTTCTTCTCCAGTACACCGGCCACAACGACCGGCGAGCCCTCCTGCCAGGTCGCGCTCAAGGCCTGCGCGCTGACGACAGGCTCGCTCTCGACGCTCGACTCGACCACCTCTTCGACGACCTGATCTGCTGCGATGTGCATGGCCTCGGAGACCACGAGCATGGCCTCCTGGTAGGCGCCGTCGAGCTCGGAGTGCACGGTGAAGTCGGCCTCGGAGAAGGCGAACCAATAGACGCCGTAGGCCGCGCCACACAGTACGAGAAGGGCCAGCCACTTGCGATAAGGGCTTGGTCGTCGATAGCGGTACTTGCGCTGGTTTCGCAGCAAGTCGCCCATCGGCACTGAACTTCGCATCATGTAAAACTCTCGTGAAATAGCGAGCTTCCATGCTCTGGGTGCTACCATCACCGGCAAATGGGCCCAGGTCAAGAATTGCGGACTCCCGCAGTCCCGCCAGCAAAGCCTGAGATCGCGTGGTGAAAAATTGACAAATTGGGCTGTAATCGTGGTAAATCTCCCGGTGACACTTCTGTCCACGAGGCCTCCAACACGTGACACGCCGTAAAATCGTCCTTGCATGCGTCGCACTGTTGTTGGGCGCAGCCGCCGTCGCCTTGCCTCTGCTCGTCAAGCAGACCGCGGAGCGTAAGCTGCCGGCCTATTTGGCCTCGGCCGGCATCGACGCGCGCTGGCAGACCATGTCGATTGGCTGGGGCGATCGGGTCACGCTCAGTGAGGTCGTCGTCGAGGACAGCGACCACGGCCTCAATCTGAGCATCGAGCGCCTGGTCGTTCGCATCGCGCTTCGCAGCATTTTTTCGGACACGCCACGCATTCAAGGGGTGAGCCTCGATGGGGTCATCGTCGAGCTCGATCTGGCCCGCAGGTCAGCCGCAGCGCTCGAAGAGGCGCCGGCCGACGCCGTCGATGGCGCTCAACCCCGCGCGGGCGGCTCGGGTCGCCTCGCACGCCTGCTCGAACACCTGCCCGATATCGACGCGCGCGAGGTCAACATTCGGCTTCGACGAGGCGAACAGCAGCTTGCAACCATCGAGGTGCCCGCCGCAAAGCTGGAGTCGGCAGGCGCGCATTGGCGCTTTGACGCCGCCGGCGAGCTGACCTTGGCCGCGCTGGCGCGCTTTGAGAACTTTGCGCCCAAGGTGAGCTGGCATGCGGTGGGCGCGCTCGATCCGCTGGCGCGCTCGCTCGAAGCACACGTCTCCGGCCCCGAGCTCACCGATCCGCTGATCGATTGGGTGGTGCCCGGCCTGGGCGCCGTCTCGCTTGACGCCATCGCTCTCGAGGTGCGCACCTCGGGCGCGATCAGGCTCGATGTCCAGCAGTTCCAGACCCAGCTTCCGGCGGTCGAAGAGCCGACGATCGAGCTCAGCGTCGCCAGCGCCAGGGCAGTCTTTGAGCCCGGCCGCGGCCTTCGCCTCGACGTCGTAGATCCGCGCCTTGCCGTCGTACCGGGCGAGCTTGCGACACTTCGTCAGACCTTCGGTCTCTTGCGCGGGCTCGATGCCAGCGCCGACGACGACGCCGATGACGACGCGCCCACGAGCGCAAAGCCTTCGCTTCGAAAGCGCCTGCTGGCGGCAGCCTGGCAAGCCGAGCTCGGTGTTCGCGGGGCGACCTTCGGCGTCAAGATCCGCCACGACAACGCGCCGTCCCAAGAGATCACGGTGGTGGAGTCGCTCGATCTGGCGGCATCCCATGGCCGTGTCAAGGCGCGCGGACGCTCGGCCGGCGGTGCGATCTATGCCGAGGCGGCCTTTATGCCCGACCAGCTCTTGCCCCACTTCGCCTCGCTCCAGGCACGCGACGTGCGCATCGAGGAGCTGCCGGGCATGGGCGCGGGGCGCGCGGCGCCAAGCCGCGGAATTCATGGCAGCCTGGGCGGCGTGCTCGACATCAACGTGGCGCTCTACACGCCGCTTTTGGGCCCGACGAGCCGTTTTTCGATCGAGCCGGTGTATCTGGGTGGCGCGATAAGCTGGCGCGATGGGCGCATCGACATCTCCGGGCTCTCAGCCGAGCCGCTCACGGGCATCGAGCTTGGCCTCGACATGCACCTGCTCTGGCAGCCGATCTTTGGCCGTCTCACGCTCACCAACAGCGAGGTGCGCTCCGGCCCGCTCGCTGTCAAGCTCGACGCCCAGCTCGCCGATTGGCCGCTTGCGCCGGTCGTCTCCTTGGATGCCCGCATCGACGAGAGCCCCTGCCAGGATCTGGTACGCGCGCTGCCCAAACAACTGCTTGGCCCCTACCACAGAGTCGAATTCGAGGGCGTGGTCGCCCCGCGCCTGCGCGTGCGCCTGCCGCTCAACCAGCCGCGCGGCCTGAGCGTTCGCCTCGAGGGCTTCGACGAGATGCCCTGCTCGGTAACCGCGCTCAAGGTCGGCCGCGATCACTGGCCCGACGTCACCTTTGGCACCGCCAAAGCCCGCGTGCCCAAATTGGTCGACATCTTCGCCCTCGACGACGATGACGCCCCGGCAAGGCCGTCGAGCGCCGCGCCCGAACCCCACGATCTCAATGAGCCGCTCAGCGCTGCACAACGCGCCGTGATCTTGAGCGGCGTCGAGTGGCTCAACTATCCCTTCATCAAGCGGGTCACCGAAGGCGTCAGCGAGGAGGCCGAGGTCGATGTTGGCCCGGGCACAAGCTCCTACATTCCAATCGGCGAGCTGCCGGCCTATGTCGGCGCAACGATGTACCTGACCGAAGAGATGATGTTTTATACTAATCGGGGCGTGAGCTTCTCGCTTGTGCAAAAGGCCTTGCGACTCAATCTGGAGAAGGAGCGCTACGTCTACGGTGGCTCGACGGTCACCCAGCAGCTCGTCAAGAACCTGTTTTTGACCCGCCAAAAGACGCTCGACCGCAAGGTGCAAGAGGCGCTGATCTCGTGGCGCATCGATGAGGCTGTCAGCAAGAGGCGCGTGCTCGAGCTCTACCTCAACTGCATCGAGTTCGCGCCCGATGTCTACGGAATTGGGCCGGCGGCCCGCTTCTACTTCAACAAGGACGCCCGCCAGCTCACCCCGCTCGAGGCCGTCTTTTTGGCCACGCTCAAGCCGTCACCATGGGTGGGGCCGCGGTTTATGCGGCGCAAGCGCACGCCCGAGGGCGGCTGGTGGGGCAATCGCCTGGAGGAGATCTTCGATCGCCTCGTCGAGCGCAAATACCTGACGCGCGAGGAGGCCGACGCCCAGCGGCCCTACGTTGTGGTCTGGGAGTAGGTTTTCGTTTTCGTTTTCGGGGCCAGGTCAATTGCCGTAGAACACCGCGTACTCCCAGGAATCCAGCGTCACCCGAATCTGCCCCTCCGCCACGGTCACCTGACGCGTCGAATTGACGCTGTTCAAGGTCTTGCCCGTCAACTGCAGGCCGGCCGGGATCGTCACCATCACCTCACGCTGCTCGCCGCCCTTGTTCATCGCCACGATCGCGACGTCTCCGCTGCCCGCATCGCGCGCATAGACATAGAAATCGTCATCGATCCAAAGCTCCTGGCGACTGCCATGCCTGAGCGGACGGATCGCCCGGCGCGCCTTGCCCAGCGTGCGAACGCGCTCCAAGAGCTCGCGCTGATTGGCGTTCCACTCCCAGGGCATCATGCGCCGGTTGTCCGGATCTGGGCCGCCGGCCAGGCCGACCTCGTCGCCGTAATAGATCAGCGGGATGCCCGGGATCGTGAGCAAAAACGCAAAGCCCATGCTCATGCGGTTGATGATGTTCCACTGGTTGATCTCGTTTTGCGGGCCCTCGCCCATCAGATCGGGCGTGCCGCCAAAGGGGTGGCCGACGTTTCCTTGCGAGACGCTCACAAAGCGCGGGATATCGTGGTTACCCAGAAACGGCGAGTGCCACTTGAGCGTCGAGTGGTACTTTTGCTCGCTGAGCGCGGTGCGCGCCTCAAGGTGTTTAAAGCTGCCGTCGCCACCGAACACATGGCGAATCGGGCCGAGCAGCGGGAAGTCGAACTGACCGTGCAGCTCGTAGTCGGCCACGTAGTCCATGATCAGATCGTGGCCATCGTCGCCGACATAAGTCTCGCCGACCACATAAAACGGCGTCGCGCCCATGGCCTCGAGCTCGTTGAGGCGAAGGCGGATCGTGCGCATGATGATGTGATCCATGTGCTTGGCCGCGTCGATGCGAATGCTGTCGACGTCGAACTTCTTCATCAGCAAGAGCACGTCGTCGACCACGCGGCGCAAGATGTCATGGTTGCGATAGTTCAGATCCGGCAGATAGGGCGCGAACTGGCAATCGAGCGGGCGGCCTCCCGGGCCTTCCCAGGCGCAGCCGGCCTCTCCGCAGGTGCACGTCAGCGCGCACCAGTCGGGCCGCTCGTCGCAGTACTGGTGATCCTCGTGCACATGGTTCAACACCAGATCGAACATCACGCGCACACCGCGCTTTTGGGCGGCGCGCACCAGCTCGTGCAGGCGCGCATCGCCGTCGGCATCGGCGTCGCCGTAGCGCGTCTCGGCGCGCAGCGCGTCGACCGTCCAATAGCCGTGATAGCCGGTGTACTTGTTGTTCGGATCCGAGCCCCGGTGGCCGATGTCGGTGTTCTCGTTGATCGGCGAGAGCCAGAGCAGGTTGACGCCCATCTTGTCGAAATAGCCATCTTCGAGGGCGTCGGTGATCCCCTTGAAGTCGCCGCCCATATAGTTCGAAATTTGGGGCACATCTTGGACCGGCGGCACCGGCGAGGTGCCATCGGAGTCACGGAATCGATCGGTGAAGATCAGATACATGATCGAGTCCTGCCAGCTGAATTCAGTGGCCTCCCACCAGAGCGGCAACCACAGCGGGCTGTTCTCGGCCAGCACGCCGTCGGTGTCTGCCGCGCGCGCCTTGATCGTGTACTTGCCATGCTCCGGGGCCTGGTAGGAGATCTTCAGCGTGCCCGTGCTCGCCGTCAGCTCCGGCTCGACGCTCACATTGCCCACGGTCACGCGCACCGAGATCGGATCGATGAGCTTTCCCGATGCCGCCGATTGAAATTTCAGGGTCGCCGTCACCAGGCCGCTGGCCGAAACCCGCGACTCGACCACCTTCCAAGAGGGCACATTGCAATTGGGCACGATCAGCGCCCGGTTCTCGAATTGCCCAACCCACTTCGTATACTGATCCGGCGGCGGCTCGCCCTCGTACACGCCATCGACGACGAACTTGTAGCCGTAGTGGCCCGGCGACAGCTCGAGCTCGGTGCGCCAGGCGCCTTGATGGCGCTCGAGCGGCGTGGCCGTCTCGTCCCAATCATTGAACTCGCCGGAGATCGTCACCTTTTGCGCCGACTCACCGCCGTTGAACAAGACGATCGCCTTGCACTCGCGCGTCTCCTGGGGACCGGCATCGACGTTGCCCGCATCGGGCCCACCGTCGTTGTTGCTCTGCGCCGGAAACTGTGGACAGCCAGCGAGCGTGCTGAGCGCCAAAAGTGCTGACGCGAGCAATGAGAGGGTGCGCAGTTTGCTCATTTTTTCACCAGGATCTTGCCGCTTCGCGGCTTCACGCTCACCGTAACCGTGCCATCAGCCGCCACGACGAACTCTTTGTTCGCATCGTCGTCCTGAAAGACATTGACCAGAACCGTACCCGGCGCAAAGGAGACGGGCATGCCACCGCCGCCAAGGCTCGTTGCGCTCGTCTCGCTGGTCTTGCTCGCGTGAGCATTGACCACGACGAGCACCGATTCACCGTTGTACGAGCGCTCGAAGGCCACGATGCCCGCGTCCTGCTCGGTGGCCGTGCGCTCGCTCGTCCAGCGAAGCTGAAAGTTGCCGCGACGAAGCGGCGCGTACTTTTTGCGCAATTGGTTGAGCTGCTGCACGTGCTTGAAGGTCGTGCCGCTCGTATCAAACTGCGAGGGCCACATGTCCTCGCGGTTGGCCGGATCGTTGCCGCCCTCAAAATCTTGCTCCGTGCCGTAGTAGATGCACGGAATGCCATCGGCCGTCAGCAGATAGAACAGCGCCGCGCGCAGACCTTCGACCTGGTTGAACTCGTAGAGAAAGCGCGCGACGTCGTGGTTGTCCAAAAACGTCACCAGCGCCCTGGTCGGCGCGATTCCCTGGCCGTTGGCATCGACGATGCCGTTCGGATGCGGCGTCGTGCCGTAGTTGGCCTGGCGCGCGTTGTACAAATCTTCGATCTTCTTGGTCGCGCCGCCGCGCTTGAACACGTCGTCGAACACCTGGTACTTGTGCGAGAAGTAGAAGACGCTGTCGAGCATGCCGTCCTTGGTATAGTGGCCAAGCAGCGCGTCGTCCCCATCGAAGATCTCGCCGAACATCAAGAAGTTGTTCTTACCGGCGGCCTTGAGCTCCTTTCGAACGCCCGCGGCAAACACCTTCCAAAACTCGTCCTCGACGTGCTTGACCGTGTCGATGCGAAACCCATCGGCGTTGGTCTCCAAAATCCAGTGCGTCCACACCCGGATCATCTCTTGTTGCACCTCGGGCAAGCTCGTCTTGATGTCCTTCAAGCCGCCGGGAAAGTCCGCCAGCACGACCTGCTCGCGGTGATTCCAGCCCCACGGGGTGACCACCCGGCCCTTGCGGTTGTACCAATCATCGTTTTGAAACACCTTGGGCATCGGCGGCACCCGGTTGTCCTCGGGCATATAGACCCAGCGGATCGGCGCAATGCCCGCCTCACCCAGGCTCGTGCGCGAGTGAATACCTCGCGGATCGAAGTCCGGATCCCACTCGGTGACCCGCACCAGATCCGAGCGCGCGCCCCCGTACTGATCGTAGACCAGCCCGGAGCCCTCGACGTGCTCGTCGGGACGCCCGTTGAGGTTGATGTCGTAGTAGAAGAGCTGCCCGATGTGATTGACCACCACATCGAAGATCACCTTGATCCCGCGCTTGTGCGACTCGGCCACCAGCTCGCGAAGCTTGTTCATGTCCCCAAAGTGCGGGTTGGTCGACACAAAATCCTGCGGCCAGTAGCCATGGTAACCCGAGATCCCCGCGTCCTGCTCTACGTTCTTGTAGTTGGGCGAGATCCACAGCGCCGTGACACCGAGCTCTTCGATATAGTCGAGCCGGTCGATGATCCCCTGCCAGTCGCCCCCATGCCATCCCGTCGGCGCCCGCAAGTCCAGGTTGTAATCGTTGTTCTTGTCCCCGTTCTCAAAACGGTCGACCAGGATCTGATAGATGATCTCGTCGCGCCAGTCCTCGACCTCGGTCGTCATCTTCGGCGGCGCGTTGACCGGCACGTCGAAACACGACGCAACCGACCAACTGGCGAACAACAGCAGGGCGAGTAAGAGCAGACCAAGTCGCATATGACGCATCATCAGAGTCCAGTTGTAGCCCGACCCAAAGGGAAGGGGAGGTGGCGCGCTAGCCCATCAATACGAAGCAGAGTTGAACCACCACTCGACCATCACACCAAGATAGTGCTGCACATCGAGCTCGCGCCGTGGATCTTGGGGCCGATAGCTGCGCTGCGCCGACTCGTTGAGCATCGACGCCGTGTAGATCAGCCGCAGCTGCGGGCGAGAATACATCGACGGCTCCATTGAAAATGCCTGGATAAACGAGAGCTTGGTTACGGCAGGCACCTCAAAGCGCGGGCTGGAATACGACTCCGTCTCGGGAAACGGCCCACCGTGCTGGCGAACCTGGTGCGAGATCTCGACGCCTGGATGAATATGGCGCGTCACATAGGCGTGCACCCGCGCCGCCACGATCGTCTCCCAGTAGTCGCGAAACGTCGATTCGCGCCCGGCCGTCGCAAAATCCTTGAAGTAGGCCCCGACCAGCAAGCCCGCCCACGGCGTCTCCAGATTACCCGAAAGCGCCACGAGCAGCTCGCTTGCACCCTGGCTGGTCTCCTCGAGGTTGACGCCGTAAGGAATCCCGAACTCCCCGTATGCCGCCAGGTCCGAGGCATAGCGCACGAACAAATTGGCAAACGAGCCCGCAAAAAGCCCTTCGCCTGCTGTCCAGAATCCAAGCTGCGTGCCGATCAACCACCCGTCGTCCTCGGGTACGGTGCGCTCGTTGACCCCGTCCGCCAGGCGTTGCGTGCCCTCGGGCAGGTGCTGCGACTCCCCGTAAACGGCCAGCTTGAGCCCGGTTCGCCCCTGGGGCGCAAGCCACAGTTGCTGCTCGGCGCGCCCGGAAACGATGAAGCGTTGCCGATCCAAGAACACCACGTCGTCGGCCCCGAACTCGATACCTGGCACCCGCACGACCTGGAGCTGATACGGGTCGACGAGGCGATTGACCCCGGCATGCACCTTGATTTCGGTTCGCCCAAAATCCTGGCCCATCGCCACGCGCGTGCCACCACCAACGGTATTGAGATTGTCGAGCGGCCAAAAGTCGAGCAGGTAGACGTCGTCTCCGCGGTACATCCGACTGCCACCCCAAAGGCTCACATCGACCAGGCCTCCGGCCCACCCAAGCTCCGCATACAGATTGCGCATCGCCAGCGACTGCTCAAAGCGCCCCGTGTAGTGAAAGAAATCATCGAGAAAGGCCAGCGTCGCCACGACCTCCGAGTGGAAGGTCGACGTGTTGCGCTCCGGCGTCAAAAAACGCTGCCGAAACTCCAGCTCCGCGTAGCTGACCTCGTCGATTCGGCTGCCATAGGTCACCACGTTCACCGGGCGCGCCGTCGAACCCTGCAAATCCGTCGCCGCCCGCACGCGCCCGTAGGAGCCAAAGATGAACTCCGATCGAATCCCCTCGTCGACCACCGCAGCCTCGGCCTCAGCCTCAGCGACCACCGGCCCCGCCGCATCGCGACCCAGCGGCGGCCTCTCGACCACCACCGGCTCAACAACCACGGCCGCAGGCTCAGGCTGTACAACCGGCGCAGGCTCAGGCTGCTCCGGCTCGGCAGCAACCTCTTCCACCGGCTCGGCCTCAGCCTCGTTCTCGGCATAAACAAAAGATGGAAGGGCACACACCAGACAGGCGACAAGCAAACAAGAACACAGAGCACTACGCAAGATCTTCACCGTCTCAAGGTCATTACTGTCCGCTCAGCACCTACAATTGCCAGACACTACCATGGCCCCAAAGCCCAAACCAGCGAAACACAACCCCTTAGGACCTTTGCGCGCGCTCGCTTACGTGAGCCGCACAAAGATCGCTCGAAAAGCCGCCGGACTGATCAAAAACCCGTAGTGCGTCGCGCCGGCAATCTCCACGTTTTCGGCATGAACATAGGTCGAGTTCTCGGCATGCAGCACGATCGTATCGGCGCCACTCCAAAAGGCCGTCATCTTGGGCGCATCCTGCTCGCCCCAAAACGTCTGTGCCTCTAGCCGCTGCATGATCTCCGAGCCCGGCCGCAAGGCCAAGGTCAGGTTGGTCGCCGCAAGGCGCGCCAGATGGCTGCCGCTGTGCGGCGTGCCCAGCGTGATCACGTGCTTCACCATGCTGCGCACACCTGGATCATCCATCGCCAGGCGCGCCACCAAGCCGCCCATGCTATGGCACACCAGATCGACGGCGCCTTCTGGATCGAGCCCGTTTTGCTCGATCACCGACTTCAAATAGGCCGCCAGATCGTAGGCCATCCACTCCAAGGTATCAGCTGCACCGAAATCCACCACATAGCTGCGCGTGCGCCCCCGACTGGCAAAATAGGCCTTCAGTGCCACGAAGTTGCCCGGATGCCCGCCCAGCCCGTGCACGAACACCACCGGGCGGTGCCCATCCGCCGCCCTTGCCTGCAAAGGGCGCGGCCGAGGCATCAACATGCTCAAACCGACCAGCGGCAACTGATAAGCGTGCCAGCGCAGATCCGGATCGATCGACTTGTAGGTCGAGGCCACACCTTTGCCCACGGCCGCCGCCCCGCGCTTCAAGGCCGAACCCACCCGGGCCGCCTGCGAGGCCACTGCTTCGTAATTGGCCTCTCGATGCTCGCCAACGTCAGCGCTGGCTGCGTCGATGTCGTCCTCTTTGATCCCGTCGTTCGTCATTGCTAAGCCGTTTTACCAACGTGAGCAGATCACTCACCGATATCAGCCCCTTGGCCAACCCAAACCCGCACCAGCCGGCGCTCTTCGTCGGTCATCTGCGTGAGATTGCCGATCGGCATGTAGCCGCTGGCAATCGTCTCGGCGAGCTTGGCCGACTGCGCCGCGATCTGGCCCGGCGTCACCAGCAGCACGCCGTTTGGCGGCTGCACAAAGCCTGGCCAGCTCGGCTCGGCCGCATGACACGGCACGCAGCGCGCATTGATGATCTGGTGCACCTCCACAAACGCCACCGGCTCGCCGCGGATATCGAGCTCATCGGGCGCCATCATCACGATCAGGGCCACGATCAGCGCCGCACCGGCCGCTGGAAGCCACCACTTGACCTGGCCCTTGTGGCGCAACACAAAGAACTGGCGAATCAGCACGCCCGCCAGCATCAAGACCACCAGCACCAGCCAGCCCTGGTCGTGCGCATAGGTGAGCGGATAATGGCTGCTGATCATCGTAAACAGCACGGGCAGCGTAAAGTAGGTATTGTGCACCGAGCGCTGCTTTCCGATGATCCCGGGCAGCGCATCGACCTCCTGGCCTGCCCGAATCTGCGCGACCATGCGCTTTTGGCCCGGGATGATGTGAAAAAAGACGTTGGCCGCCATCATCGTGCCGAGCATCGCGCCCATGTGAATGTAGGCCCCGCGCGCCGAAAATACCTGATGCAACAAAAACGCGCACAGCACCACCAGGCCAAACAGCAGCGCCGCCAGCACGCTGTCGCGGCCTCGAAACGCCCGACACAGCACGTCGTAGATCAGCCAGCCGCCGGCCAAAAAGCCTATCGAGATCCCGATCGCCGCGGCCTGCGACAGCTCCATGACGCCCGAGTCGATCAGAAAGTTCGTCGCCCCGATCCAGTAGATCAACGCCATCAGACCCATACCGGACATCCAGGTCGTATAGGCCGGCCACTTCGACCAATGCAAATCCTCGGTCAGCGGCTCATCGGTGGGGCCGGTCAGATACTTCTGGCTGTGATAAAATCCACCGCCGTGCACGCCCCAAAGCTCCCCAAACACCCCGCGCTTCTCATCGCCCGGCTTCTTCGAGGGCTTGAGCGACATGTCCAACATCACAAAATAGAACGACGACCCGATCCAGGCGATGCCCACGATGATGTGCAGCCAACGAACCAGTAAATTCGCCCATTCCAGAAGGTACGCTTCCATATCTACCCACTCAGTCGTCAACTCAGCAGCGCCGACCAAAGCCGGCACGACAAAAAAACTTCGCCCACCATAAAGGTGTCACGATGCCCTGACAACCTTGCGGGGGGACGGTGGCGCCCCGGGCTTGCAATCCCTTCGCAACTGTACGACAAATTGGCAAGCCAGCCGTGCCCGATGCCCACAATCCACAAAGCCGCCATGAATCGATTCGTTTGCTCGACCCTGTTGTTCAGCCTGCTCATCGCCGCGCCCGCACTGGCCTCGGACCACGCGGGCGTGGTCGCCGGGCTGGCCTTGCAAACCCTGCCGCCCGATGGCGGCTACGGCACGCAACCGCTCCGTGAGGCGGCGCGCTTTGAGGACTTTGGGGAGGAGGGAACAGCGGCGGATCGCCGCGCGCGGGACTATGCGCTCAGCGAGCGCGTTATCAACCTGCCCTCGGCCACTACCATGGAGCAGGGCACCTGGTTGGCCTCGAGCTTCAACTTCATGGGCAATCAGCTCGCTTATGCAGGCAGTGACGACGTGCTCTGGGCGCTTGGCGTCGTGCTGCCGGCCTACGGCGATTTCTACACGCTTGGCTCGGCCAAGTGGGCATTCTTTCGTTCCCAGGATATTGTCGTCTCGCTGATGCCGTTTACGGCCTATCGCTCAGGCTCGGGCTTGCTAAAATCCTCGGATTGGGGCATCGGAGCGAGCCTGTTGGCCGATCTGGTGGTCACCGAGCGCCTGGTGTTGAACGGCGGTGTGATCGGGCACGCATCGATCTTCAACTCGGCCACCGCTGCACGTGACTACAGCGCCTGCGCATCGCGCGCCGACTACTTGCGCGGCGATTGCATCACCACCAGCAGCTTGTCGAGCTTTGCACCGCCCGGCGGCCACTGGCTGGCAGCCTACGTGGGCACGAGCTATTTCGCGCTGTCCTGGCTGAGCCTGCACACGGAGTTTGTCGCCAGCGCCTTTGCCGGCGATTTCCTCGAAAAGCGGCGCTTCAGGCGCGGACAGGGCGTCTTTGCCACCCCCTTTGGCGCGGGCTTTGCCGGTGCCGGTGGTGTCGGACTGCACTTTGGCGATTTGAGTTTGCAGATGGCCATTTACGCCAGCGACTCCACTGCGCTGCCCTCGGTCACCGCGGCCTACAAATTCTAACGGCGTTCAACCTCCGCTCTTTCAAATCGGATCGCTCATGCAAGGCAGCTCGCTTCCCATCATCAAGACCGCCATACCCGGCCCACGCTCGGTTGAGCTCGTCGACGAGCTCAGCCGCACCGAGTGCCCCGCGATCACGGCGCGACGCGCGCGCCGCACGCTCGAGAGCGGCGTTCCCCAGGATCCGATCGTCTGGCACAAGGCCAAAGGCGCAAACGTCGAGGACGTCGACGGCAACGTCTACGTCGACCTGACAGCGGCCTTCGCCGTCGCCGGCCTTGGCCACGGCCACCCCCGCGTTCTGGCCGCAGCCCACGCCCAGCTCGACCAGCTCGTGCACGCCATGGGCGACGTCTATCCAAGCGACCAGAAGATCGCCTTTTGCAAGCGCCTGGCCGAGCTCACGCCCGCAGATCTCCAGCAATCGATCCTCGGGCTCTCCGGCTCGGACGCCGTCGAAGCCGCCCTAAAGACCGCCGCCATTCACACCGGACGCCCCGGCATCATCGCCTTCTGGGGCGGATACCACGGCCTCTCCTACGGCGCGCTCGCGGCCACCAGCTACCGCAACAGCTTTCGAAAGCCCTTCATCGCCCAGCTCAACCCCCATGTTCGCCACATCCCCTATCCCGATCTCTACCGCCCGCCCTTTGGTCTTGCACACAGCGCCACCCCGACCGAGATCTCCAACGCCTGCCTGGCTCACCTGCGCGCCATGCTCAGCTCGCCGGCCACCGGCAGCGAGGAGATCGGCGCCCTGATCATCGAGCCCATCCAGGGGCGCGGCGGCGAGGTGGTACCACCGTCGGGCTTTTTGGCCGGGCTGCGCGCGCTGTGCGACGAATTTGGTCTGGTCCTGATCTTCGACGAGATTTTTAGCGGCTTTGGCCGCACCGGAGCGATGTTCGCCTGCGATCACGAGTGCGTCGTGCCCGACATCTTGTGCGTCGGCAAGGGCATGGCCGGCGGCTTTCCCCTCTCAGCCGCCATCGGAAAACCCCAGATCATGGCCTCCTGGGGCCTCTCGTCGGGCGAGTCGATCCACACCTCGACCTTCCTCGGAAACCCTTTGGGCTGCGCCATGGCCCTCGCTGTGCTCGACGTGCTCGTCGAAGAGAACTGGCCAAGACGCGTCGCCATCCTTGGCGACGTCCTGCTCGCACGCCTTCAAAAGCTCCAGAGCCGCTTCCCCGACTTGATTGGCGAGGTCCGCGGCCGCGGCCTCATGCTCGGCATCGATCTTGTCATCGATCCCGCCACGCGTGCGCCGCATCCCAACCTCGCCATCGAGCTCATGGATCACTGCCGCAGCCGCGGCTACCTCGTCTTGCCCAGCGGAATCCACGGCAACGTGCTCGCCATCTCACCGCCCTTTGTCATCACCGACGCCCAGCTCGACGGCTTCTTCACCGTCTTGGAAGAGGGGCTCGCCCGCCATCCCTAGCTGCGCTGAGAAATCTCGCGTGCGATCATCAGCAACGGCGACGCCACGTTGACCGGCAACTCCTCATCGGTCACCGCGACCAGCGCCGGCTCAACAGGCTCAAAACCGCTCGCCTCGCGTGCCGTGACCTTGGTCTGCACCACGAAGTTGCCCTCTTCGCCGGCGATCACCAGCCAGACGGGCCAGGGGGTGTCCTTCTTGGATCCGGTCGAAAGAATCTCGGCCGGAACGCTGTTCGCAAAAATCGACACCCTCGGCTTGGAGAGCGCGCGCACGACCTGGCCGTCTTCGCGCCAGAGGAACTCGTCGTCGCTGAGCACGATCTCGCGCACGACCTCCTGGCGGTAGTGGGTCTGCAGCTTGAAAAACGGCCGCATGAAGTAAAAGAGCACGGTCCAAGTCGTGATCACGATCAGCGAAAAGACCAGCGCCATCACCGGCTCGTTGACCACGCCCTGGTGGGCGCGAAGGGCGGCAAAAGCGACGACGGCCGCGCCCCCGGCAAGTCCCATGCGCAAGGGATGCTCGGAGAGCTGTCGAAGCAGCGCGCCGGCCGGGCCGGTGCGCGGCTTCTGCACGATCGTTCGGTAGGAGATGTGTACGTCGGACATGGTCTGCCTTGGCTCGAGCGCTCGGGCTCTTGAATGCGCTGGCAGTCCATAGTCCAACGCGCTTGCTGTGGTCAACGCCCGCGACGTGAAAACGGTCGTGGCTTGCACGCCCTCAACGCGCTATAGTTGTTTTATCTACCCGCACCAATTTTCTCCTTGGCCATTCACCATGCCTAGCATCATCACAGGAACCGGGCATCATGTGCCCTCGCGCTGCGTCACCAACGACGAGATCGCCGCGCTCGTGGGCTCGTCGAGCGCATGGATCGAGGAGCGAAGCGGCATCTGCCAGCGCTATTTCGTTGGCGACGGCGAGTCTAATGCGAGTATTGCAGCCGTGGCGGCGCGCCGTGCGCTCGAGGACGCCGGCCTCGAGGCCAGCGATCTCGACGCGATCGTCTATGCAACCTTGTCGCCGGACATGGCCTTTCCAGGCAGCGGCGTGTTTATGCAGCGCGAGCTGGGCCTGAACAACATCCCCGCGCTCGACGTTCGCGCCCAGTGCTCGGGTTTCATTTACGCGCTCTCGGTGGCCCACGCCTGGCTCGTCGCCGGCATGTACGAGCGCGTGCTCGTCGTCGGCAGTGAGGTGCACTCCACGGGCCTGGACCTCTCGCAGGCCGGGCGCGCGGTGGCCGTGCTCTTTGGCGACGGCGCGGGAGCAGTCATCCTGGAGCGCAGCGAAGGGAAGGGCGCGGGCATCATCGACATTCGCCTGGGCGCTGACGGATCGGGCGCCCATCTGCTTCGCTGCGAGCGGCCCGGCTCGCGCTACTCCCCGAGCATCGACTATTCCGCCCTCGACGACGGCCTGCATTTCCCACAGATGGAGGGCCGCAGCGTCTTTCGCCGCGCGGTCGAGATGCTCGAGCGCGAGCTCGCGGCCTTGTTTGCCCGAAACCAGCTTGCGCTCGACGACATTTTGCTCGTACCCCACCAATCCAATCAGCGCATCAACGAGCTCGTCGGCGCGCGCCTTGGCCTTCGACCCGACCAGATCGTGCACACCATCGCCTCGTTTGGAAACACGACCGCCGCCAGCATCCCAATGGCCCTCGACATCGCCCGCCGAGACGGCCGCGCCCAGCCCGGGCGCCTGATCGCCCTGGCGGCCTTTGGCAGCGGCCTGACCTGGGGCACGGCCCTGCTCGAAGTCTAGAGCCCTAAAAGCCTACCAGCACCGCCGTTCCGACCGACACGCCAAGGGCCTTGGCAGCGTGGTTCGACCCATCGACAAGGCAATTGTCGTCGCTGACAAAGCGCTCGCGCGCGCGCGCCACATGCAGCTCGATCCCGATGGTTCCATCCCATGCGCTCGATTGGCCCTCGCGCACGCGCCGAGTCTCACCTCGAAACGACGCTTCCAACTCCAGGCCGCGCTCAACGTCCATGCAGCTATCGAGCGCCGGCTCGCAGCCCTGACGAGGCCGCGCCAGCAAGCTGATCCCCAGATCCTGAGGCAGCCCGACGCCCCGCACCAGATGCAGCGATCCGAGGCCGACGATGCGCTCCTCGACGACCCGCTGCAGCTCGATTCGCAGCGCAAAATAAGGCCGATTCGAGCTCACCGCCGAGCCCTCTTCGCGAAAGCTCACGCGCGCTTGCTCATTACCGGTCGGCCAAAGCGGCGCCAGGACGGCCTCGGGCGCGCAGACTCGCACGCTCGAGCTTTGCGCGCCAAAGAGCGATGCGAGCTGCAACAAACTGCAGCCGTCTTCGCCTTCCTCGAGCGCTTGCACGGTCCACTCACCGCTTGGCGGCCGATCCCAGTCCACACCGGCGTTGCTCGTCGGTCCAAAACAGCCCTGCGACGCGCCTTCGAGAGGACCCGCACCCGCCGGCCGCTCCCGATGCAGCGGCTCGGAATGCTGTGACCACCAACGATACACCGTCCCCGCCGGCGGACTCGACGCCACCAAAAACTCCTCCTCGCTGCAGTCCTCGGCAAAGTAGCAAGGCCGATTGCGCCACTCATGCAGCGGACCGCTCGCGCCGGCGTAGTCGGCGTCGAGCACCACGGTCTGCGCATCGGGCATGACGTCGCGCGGTATGTTGACGTCACCCAAGACGTCTTTGTAGGCGAGCTGATCGTCCCAGATCACGAACACCTCGCCGGCCTTGTCACTTTGCACGAGCGCCACCTTGCACGTGTGCCCCGAGACACCATCCCGATCGCGGCCGTAGTACAGATCGACGGCGATCTCCTGGCCGGACATCATCCGCTCGACCGCCGCATTGCCAAAATGCTCGTCGGCCAGATAAGCCGCCGGATTCTCCCGCACGGCCCCACAATCGAGTATGAATTCTTCGCGCAAATAGCGAACCCGCAGCACCTGGATCTCGTTTGTGCGGTTGAAAATCGAAACCCGCGCGCTCGCCGTCCACCCCACATTAGCGCCATCGTGAATCGGCTCGCCCGTCGCCATACACGCGATCGATCCGACGATCACTGCCACACACGCCAGCCGACGCCGCGTCCGCTCACCCATCGAAGGCCAGGGCGAGCACATACGCGGATAAAGCACGATCAATCCCAACGCAATCATCGGCAACGCCACCAGATCCGTAGCATCCGGCGTCGTATGAAACCCGAACAAGAAACCGCTCGCCACCCCATCCCAAAGCCTTGCCAACCCCGCCGACAGGTTGATCCCCGCAAACACCACCCCCACCGCCACCCCGCAGCCCACCAGCCCCCTGCGAGAGCGAACCCGCAACAAAGCCGCCAGCAGCACCGGCGCCAAAAAGAGCCCGGCAAAATCGCTCAGCTTCCCCGTCACCAGACCGGCATACACGCTGTGCTTGAAGAGATGATCGTTGAGCACGAGCAGCGCCAGCGCACCCAGCCAGGCCGGATGCAACAAAGCCCGCAACGGCTCGATACGAGGCGCGGCGGGCTCTGTGAAATAATTCTCGCGGGCGTGTGAAATCTTGGTCATGGGGCCAGTTTGTGCCTTAACCGCTTGTGCATTTTCTGGTCAGTCGTCGTCCGAAGGGATTTGGCGAAGAAAGTCTCCGCCACTTCCATAGCCACCGGCGATGATCTGTGAAAGTTTCCCATGGTGACAAAGCACGGGTTTTTGATACGGCAGCCTCATGATTGTCCGAGTTTCTTTTACGTCTTTGGTAGCAATGTTGTTGTTCACATGAGCAACTTTGGCATTCATTTGCTTCCTCATACTGCATATTGGGGCCCAGGCATAATAGTTCAGCATAATGCTTTGGCCGAGGTTCACGCCGCTCAGTGTAACAGATCCAACTCCATTGACAAGTGGACTGCTTCAGCCGATGCCGCTGGTTGCGGCCTTCCGACAAGTGCCGAACCCCCCTATAAATTTGTGTTATAGGGAAACCCATTGCTCGGCGGCGACCGTATTCCAGATATCGATGGAGCCAACGAACCATTTGTTCTGAGTGCGGTTCGTGGCCTGGCAATACTTGCGGTAAGCCGATCGAAAAGCCGCCGGTTGGATGACCCCGGCTGCAGCGAGCCTACCCCCAGCGACCAGATTCTCAACGCGATGAATCTCTCGATCCCCAAGTCCACGTTCGATCAGAGCGTCGAAGCCACCAAATTTGCGATGACTGAGCACCGAATCGGGGAGAACTCCGCGGAGCAAGGATCTCAACAATCCCTTCTGGCGACCATTTAAGAACAAGTTTTCGGGAGGAATACGCAGACAGATCTCCCAGAGCTGCGCATCAAGAAATGGATAAACCGTCCGCAAGTTCGATGCACGCGCGATTTGTGCGCTGGCCCGGCATGCTAACTCCCATTGCCATCCCCGCAAGACCTCGAGCCGAGCACAACCCCAGTCTTGATATGAGAGGTAGGTGCTTGGGTTGCGTGCAAAGTACTCCTTGTCGCCTATCCACCGGCCCGGCTGAGTCCAAATGGCATGGCTAGAAGTGCCGTTGGGCCGATTCAGCCCGCAGACGTCCCGTATTCGGTGGACCGGCTCGATCAGGCCGTTTTTCTCAAGTACTACGATCCCTCCTTGTCGAAGCGCCGTTCGAAGGCCTTTTTTCTTGGCGAGCCAATGCAATCCAATCCCGGGTCGATTATGGATCATTCTTCGCTCCCATAAAGTCCGAGGGCAGCAAAAGAGGTCGTCGCCTCCATGGCCATTGATCAGGGTTGTTTCACCGAGGAATTCTCGAGTCCATCGTTGGAACGCGATCAAACACTGCATATGTGCAATCGGCGTCGGACCTTCTTCCCATCGCGAATCGGTGGTCACATCTCGACCGTTCAGCGGCCAATGCTCGCCGATTGGAAATCGATGGACGCGAAGTGGAAGACTTGCTTCCAATTCGTCGATTGCCTGGCTCTCGTCACAACGCGGCAGGTCCGGGGCCACCATGGAAGCTGCGGCAATGACCGCTCGGCTATGAGGCGACCCCAATTTGCTCAGCAATCCAGCAAGAGTCGCTGAATCGACGCCGCCACTGAGCTGAACGGTGTGCGGTTGCGTCGAGACCCTCTGTAAAATGTGGGTCAGTCGGCCCACGATCTTTTCCGAAACATCGACGTCTGCTTCGTCATAGGAAGTGTCGGGTTGCCAATAGTAGCTCTTTGTCTGGGCGAGCTCCGCAGTCCAGGACACCTCCTCGCCAGGACGAATGCGATGAAGACCCTTCACAAAGTCGTCGGTATCACAATCGGAACTCCGCGACATGAAGGCAACCAGACGCCTTGGATTGACCTCAGAACGTTCTTCCCGCAGCCGGCACAGCCAATGGGAATCGGTCGAAACCAAAACCTGTGTTTGCGTTCGGGCGAAAAACAGTGGAACTAACCCTAATTTATCTCGAAACGCGAAAAGCCTACGACGCTTGGGATCCCATACGATGCCGGCGAGGATCCCATCACACCGCTGCAGGGCTTGAGTGCCCCAGCGTTGCCATGCTGCGGCCAATGTCTCAGCTACGTTCTTGCCACAAGGCTCGCCAAGTTGCTGAGCCACAACGGAAGGGTTATTCCATTGGCCAACCCAGGCCACATGAAGGGAGCCGTTTCGGAAAATTCCACCGTCTCGGGGTTCTGTCGCTGAACAAAAGGCCATGCGCAACACACAGCCTCCCAGCTCGACCGCGATTTCGGTGGTGTCGAGCGTTGCGTGAGATAGCGGGCTGGTTTTGTGCCCCAACGCTGCGATAAAGTCTGCCAAGTTCTTTGCTCGTCAATGTGACATAGACCACGTGATTGGGCGAGTTCGCTTGTCAAAGCCCGACTCTGCTCAGCGCCCTGAAGCCAATCCACTATAGACTAAATTCTCTGTGTCTGTTATTCCCGGTACTTGGCCTGCAAGTATGAGGGTTCGTAATTTCTTAGAAGGTACAAAGCATAATGTTCAGTCCTATGAAGTCACGGTGGGCCCACAGTGCCCTGTGTTTGTTGCTTCTCGTCTTGGCCGTCGGTTGTTCGTCGGAGGTCAAGCCACCAGTCTCCGACCAGAGTCCAGCGTCCCAGCAAGGCTTTGATGAAGATAACCATCATACGCCCCAGCATGCCGCGCCTCCAAATGGAAAGCTCGAAAGGGCGGATTGGCATCGCTCCTTCGATCGACGAAACGGGTATTCAAGCGCCACGGTTTTGGCTCTCGGAAATGTGAAAATCGCCGATTCGGGCTCGCTCAAAATTGCCCCGACGCCAGCCTTTGATTCCGAAGGGCGCGAAGTATCGCCTTCATGGCAGTATGAAACCCACCTTGCCAGTGTCTGGCGAGGGGATAATCAATTCGAGTTTTCCGACGCCGCGATCGAACGCGATATTGAGGGGTCGCGTCACACCTCACGTTATACGCGTGGTGTTGAAGTGCTTTATGACCATGTGTCAAACGGCCTAAAACAATCGATCGTCCTGGCCGAAAAACCGGTGGGAGCAGGGCAATTACGTATTCGTTTCGACGTCATCGGGGATATCTCATTGGAGATGGTGGACGACGGCGAGCGCATCAACGTGATTCATGCGAACGAGGTCATTTTCGCATGGACGGAGTTATTCGTACATGATTCAGCACACGAGCCTTTGGCCGCGTCAATGCGTGTTGACGGCCAATCGATCGTTTTCGATGTCGACGATGCTCGCGCAAGCTATCCCATCACCATCGATCCGCTGGCCAGCGACCCGAGCTTGGGCGACATTTCTGGCGACGGTTCGGGTGCTCGGTTCGGGATTCGGGTTTCAAGCGCCGGCGACGTCAACGGAGACGGCTTTGACGACATTATTGTTGGCGAAAGTCGCTATTCAGTCGGCCTGGATCAGCGAGGCCGAGCCTTGATCTTTTTGGGTTCCGAGTCCGGCATTTCCAGTACCGCGGCTTGGACGACGATTGGAGCCACGTTCCAAGAACTGCTGGGCACGGCTTTGGACACGGCGGGAGACCTCAGCGGAAACGGGTGTGATGACATCCTCGTTGGAAGCCCTTCATGGTGGGGACCATCGGCGGCGTCAAGTGATTTTGCTCGAGGACGTGTGCAACTCTTTTCATTCAATGAGTGCGGCCTGCCTGGAGACACGCTGACTACAGTTTCGGTGTTTGAGGCAAGAGGCGAGATTGGCGGCAATAACTTTGGGCGCGCAGTGGCCAATGCCGGAGACTTCAATTGCGACGGCACTCCAGATATTCTGATCGGAGCCTTCGGCCACTCAGCAGGGGCGGGCAAGATCTACGTCTACTTTGGAGCCACGGGCACAAATCCCTTCTTAAATCCTCCGTGGACGTTTTCTTCTCCCAATACGGGAGCTCAGTTGGGTTGGGCTGTGGCCGGTGCTGGAAACGTCAACGGCGCAATGCACGACGACAATGGAACGCTGCGATCATGTGACGACATCCTGGTCGGTGGCCCTGCATTCAATGGAAATCGCGGCATCGTCCATCTGCTATTAGGAGCAAACCCCACTCCCAGCGCCACGTCCGCGTGGTCAATCTCGGGGGTGGTTGCCGGCGATCGACTGGGCTCAGCGTTAAGTGGCGGAGACGTCAACGGCGACGGATTCAACGATATCGTCATTGGCGTGCCCCGCCACGCCAACTCACTCGGGCGCGTGAAGGTATACATGGGCACGGATGCCGTCGATGGCGACGGCAAGCCGGTCTTCAGCGAATTTCGGGACATTGATGGTCCTGCGGTCGAATCCCGGTTCGGAACTGCGCTCAGCGCCAAAGGTGATTTCAATGCTGACGGATTTGCCGATGTTGTTGTCGGCGCACCGTTCTTCGACACATCAAAGGGGCGCGTCGACGTCTATCTGGGTTCTCCAAGCGGCCTCACCAACGAGCCAATATGGACCACGATTTCCAACGTCTCCAATTCAGAGTACGGCTCGAGTCTCGCCGCAGCGGCTGATGTAAACCGGGTTGCTGGCGAGGTCTCTTATAGCGATCTCGTGGTTGGGGCATACGCCGACAACAATGTTGGACGGATTTATGTCTATCCAGGCCAGCCCAATTGCTACATCGAAGGCGAAAATGATGAGTTTGCCTTCTACGCCAATGGCGTCGTTAATCCAGAGAGCGAGTGCCAAATTTGCGACGTGACCAGCAGCCGAACGCAGTGGAGCGTGCGAACCAATGGCACCTCCTGTGGAGGAACGTGTTTTGATGGCCAGTGCAACGACGATGGACTATGCGAGGGCGGACCTGTGGTCTGCTATGATGGATGTCATTTTGGGGACTGCGGTGAGGCCACTGGATGCACCTTTGATCCTACCAACGATCCGAACGAATGCAGCGCGCCGCCCTGCACGGGCAATGGTGACTGCAGCGATGGCAACGTGTGCACTGCCGATATTTGCGACTTGGATACGGAGCGCTGCGTTTTTGACCCCCTTCCGGCCACGGCCTCGTGCACCAGTGACGGAGTGAGTTGCACGGTCAATCATTGCGACGGCGCGGGAAGTTGTGTGGCAACGGTGCCGACCGGCTGCTACATCAACAACGCCTGCTACATTGAGGGTGCTCTCAACCCAGACAACAGTTGCCAGTCTTGTCAGGCAGCATCCGACCCGAGGAATTGGACAAATCGAAGCTCAGGCTTGAGTTGTGATGATGGAGACTATTGCACCGTCAACAATCAATGTGACGGTAACGGAACCTGCAGTGCAGGAGTCGCCCGAGTTTGTAGCGTCCCCGAATGTTTCGCCAGCTCTGTTTGTAATTCCGTGGCGCGCTCTTGCCAGCCTCAAGGCATCCTGGCCAATGCAACCCCATGCGATGAAAGCAACAATTGTACTGAAAGGACATGCCAAAGTGGAACGTGCACCGGTCCCAACGTCGACTGCAACGACGGTCTGGCTTGCACGACCAACAACTGCACCCCAGCCACGGGCTGCCAGCCGCCTGTCATCACCGACGGCTGCGTGATCGGCAACGCCTGTTATGCCAACGGCGCCACCAATTCGGCCAACGATTGTGAGGAGTGCAATACGGCGCTCTCGAACACGGGCTGGTCGGCAAAATCTCCGACGGCGGCATGCGACGACGGCAACCTGTGTACCGTCGGCAGCATGTGTTTGAACCGCGTCTGCCTCCCTGGTACGCTCAAGGACTGCTCGGCTGCCGGCGATCAATGCAACACGGGCACCTGCAACGCAACCGACGGCTCCTGTGCGCCACAGCCCGCCAATGAGAACGGCGGCTGTGACGACGGCAATCTTTGCACGGTCAACAACGTCTGCCAGGGCGGCAGTTGCTCGGTCGGCACACTGCGCGACTGCTCGGCGGGC
>JACCWM010000053.1 GCA_013697635.1 Lujinxingiaceae bacterium
GCGTCCGCGATTGGTCGCGAGCGTAACACGAATCTTGCACCGTCTTGGTATCGGCCCTCACACCCAGATACAGCGCGAGCGAACATGGAGTTGAATCGGTCAAAATCCCTGTGGTCGAGTACTAGGCACAAGGCGTCTCCATACATTTGAGATTTTTGAGGTGAACTTTGGTCTGGCCAGTGATTGTCGGTAAGAACGGCCTGAGAATCAAGTTATCTGTTTTCAGGGTGAAAGTGCAGGTGGATTTGGTGTGAGGCCGTTGCAGCTGGCTTGACATTTCGTGGCAAAGACAAGATGTTTGACCAGCCGGACTCCTGGCTTTCAAGGCCTTTGTGGGAGTGTGGATTAAGGCTTGCGGTTACGGCCCGCCGCGCCACTTTCGATACGTTTGATGCCTCCTCGTGACAAGAGGGGAGCAGGAGGACGTACGGCGTGGTGTAGCAGGTTTTATCGCACCCTCCACACGCACACATCTTTAAGGAGCTTGAAATCATGTCCAGCGCAGAGAACCTCGATCAATCTTCCAAATCCAAGGCCGCCCCTCCCGAGGTGCGAACCTCGAAGGCCGTCGTCGAAGCCGGCGGCTTGTTGCACCGCGAGCTTCGCGACGGCGCCTTTTGGACGCAAATTCCGGCCTTTGCCCATGTCAGCGAGGAGGAATTTCTCGACTACAAGTGGCAGATGAAGAGCTCGCTCTATGGCGAGGACAAGCTCATCGAGCTGATCTCGGCCGTGGCGCCCGCAGAGTTCATCGAGGATTGTCGCCAGGGCTTTCGCCGCGCGCCGATGGCCGTGCGCGTCACCCCCTATCTGCTCAGTCTGATCGACTGGAACGACCCCTGGAATGATCCGATTCGCACGCAGTTCATTCCGCTGGCCTCGCGGCTGACCCAGGACCATCCGATGCTCACGCTCGACTCGCTCCATGAGCAAGCCGACGCGCCCGTCGAGGGTTTGACCCATCGTTATGCGGACAAGGCGTTGTTCTTGCCGTTGGACACGTGCCCGGTCTACTGCCGTTTTTGTACGCGCAGCTATGCGATCGGCATCGACACCGACGTGGTCGAAAAAGTCAGCCTCAAGGTCAACCCCAAGCGCTGGGAGGAGGCGTTTGATTATATCGCGACGCGCCCGGAGCTCGAGGATATCGTGATCAGCGGCGGTGATGCCTACAACCTGGCGGCCAAGCACATCGAGGCCATTGGCGAGCGCTTGTTGCGCATGCCCAACATCCGGCGCATCCGCTTTGCGACCAAAGGGTTGGCCGTCATGCCGATGAAGATCTTGACCGATCAGGCCTGGCTCGATGCCTTGACGCGCGTTGAGAAGCTCGGCCGCGAGCTGCGAAAGCAGGTGGTCATCCACACGCATTTCAACCACCCCAACGAGATCACCGCGATCTCCAAGCGCGCCCTCGACGTGCTCTTTGAGCGCGGGATCATCGTGCGAAATCAGTCGGTGCTGCAGCGCGGTGTCAACGATTCGGCCAAGATCATGCAGTTGCTAGTCAAACGCCTTGGCGAGGTCAACGTGCAGCCCTACTACGTCTACCAGCACGATATGGTCCAGGGCGTCGAAGACCTGCGCACGAGCGTGCAGACGAGCATCGACATCGAGAAGAACGTGCGCGGCACCACGGCCGGCTTCAATACGCCGACCTTTGTCGTCGATGCCCCCGGTGGTGGTGGAAAGCGCGACGCCCACTCCTACGAGTACTACAATCGTGAGAGTGGCATCAGCGTTTACGCGGCGCCGTCGGTCAAGCCGGGCCAGTACTTCATGTACTACGATCCGCTGCACAGCTTGAGCGACGCGGCGCGCGAGGACTGGAAGGTGGAGGCCAAGCGCGACCAGATGCGCGCCGAGGCCCTCGAGGGCGCCAAACAGTATGGCGGTCTTCGCTAGCACCGCCATACCTTTGGCACCTTAGAGCGAGAAGTCGGCGCCGAGGAAGGCGAAGAAGCGCATGCCTTCGACCTCACGGTTGAAATCACCGGTGATTTGCACCGGCACGCTGGCGAACTGGCCACCGATACCAACGTTGAGGCTGATCAGCGGAATCGGCGAGATGTCGTATTCGAGGCCGCCGCCGACGGTGAAGCCGACACCGCCGTAATCGAAGGCGAAGGCCGGTCCGCCCTCGGCAAAGATCGCCAAGCCCACCAGCGGCAGCCCGACGCGGGCGGCCGCGTTGATGCCGAGCTCACTGTAGTTGAGATCGGAATTGGAGTAGCTGTGGGCGGCGAAGTTGAGCTTGAGGCCCACGGCGAAGACATCGAAGCCGAGCATGCCGCGCGCGCCAAAACCCAGGCTGTCCCACTGGCGCTCGGCGTTGCTGCTGAACGGGCCGACACTCATCGAGTCGTCGCCCAGCGGGATCAGGCGCGCGTCAACGCCCAGGCGAAGCGCGGCGTCGGCCGAGGTCGGAGCGGAGGTGATCGCGATCGCGCTGAGACATAGGGCAACCAAATATTTCTTCATGAATCGAACTCCATCATTTTGGGCGGCGTCATTAAAAGACGATCGGCCGCTGTTTTTTTTCTGGCGGTCATCGGAGACGCCATCTTGGACGTTGGTGCGCCCGGAACTATGCAATATTCGGCCACGCACTACAAGAAACCTCGTCGGCGTCCATGATCAATGTCGATACAAGCGCGCCTCGTCATGCTTACCCTCGAGTGCGAAGCCCCGAAATCATGATGATCCTCGCGGAGCCCGATGATGAAAAAATGTACGGTGTGGATGATTGCGCTGTTCTTGAGTTTTGGTGTGGCCGCAGCGACGGCCGAGACCGCTCAGGCGGGCCTGCGCCTTGGTTTTGACGTCAAGTGGGTGCCCTTGAGCACCGACACGATCGACGAAGAAGACGATGACGACGTCACGCGCAATCTGGGCACCATGGGCTTTGGCGCGCGCGCGATGTTCGGCTTCGAGATCTTCACCGTGGGCCTCAAGATCAACTATCTGAGCAATCGATTTACCGACAGCCAGTTCAATTACGGCGAACTCAACACCAACATCGTCGGCCGCGTGGGATTGCCGATCGTCGATCTGGCGATCTTCGCCGAGTTGGGCCCGGCTTTCACGACGAGCTTCGATCAGCTGGGCTTCAACACCGCACTCGGCATAGAATACAACGTGGTCGGACTTTCAGCCTTTGAGCTCTATGTTGGGCTGGCCGGCCAATACGTCAATCTCGGGCTTGACCTTGGAAACGCAGACACCCAGGATCTCGAGAGCACGCGGCTGTTGGTGATCGTTGGCTTTGATTTCGTGTTGTAGGACCGTGGGATAGAACGCAAATGCAGTACTTCATGATGAACAAGCCGGCTGGTTGCATCACGGCGCGCACCGATGACGAGGGGCGCCAGACGGTCTATGCGCACGTGCCAGCGCACTTTCCCGCCCTGGGTCATGTGGGCCGCCTCGACTACAACACCGAGGGCTTGCTGCTCTTCACCGACGATGGCCGCCTCTCCCAGGCGCTGCTGAACAAGGCGTTCTCCGGTGCGCCCGTCGAGAAGGTCTATCACGTCAAGATCAAGGGGATCGTCGAGGACGGCGATGCTCGCCTGGCCCGGCTCGAAGAGCCGCTCAAGAGTGGTCCGGGCAAGACGACCGAGCCGGCACGCGCGCGCGTGGTCGAGCGGCGCGACAAGACGAGCTGGATTGAGCTGGTGATTTGCGAGGGCCGCCACCGCCAGGTGCGAAAGCTCTGCGAGCGAAGCGGTTTGCAGATTCGCAAGCTTCGACGGATGCGCCTGGGGCCGCTGGAGCTGGGCGAGCTGCGGCTGCGCTGGTGTCGCCCGCTCGAGCGCGCGGAGGTCGCGGCGCTCTATGCGGCGGCGCTTGCGGACGACGCGTTGCCGGATTTTGAGGCGATCGACAACAGCGCCGAGGCCTATCGGCGCGCGCGCGCCGCACTGGCCGCAGACTGAAACCGGGCACTACTGGTAGCGATAGTCGATTCCCACCGGCGCAAAGCAGCGGGTGGAATCGGCGCCGAGCTCGAGCGGTGCGCTGTCGAGGCCGAGGTGGCTGCGCAGGTGGGCCGTGGTGTAGTGTTTGATGCTGGGCCAGGCGCGCTCGGCGGCGAGGTCCGCCTCGCGACAGCCGTCGTTGCCGAGCAGCAAGACGATCGGGGGGATGCGAATGCCGCTGTCGTTGGCCAGGCGCAAGACGCCGCCCTGGCCGCGGGCGATCGTGCAGACGTCGGTGAAGGCCAGATGGCCGGCGTTGTCGATCGAGACCAGACGTTTGGGGCCCTGGGCGCTCGCGTAGTGGTCGAGCACGCGGCTTGCGGGCGCGAGGCGGTCATGGCCAGCCGACATCATCAGGGTGGGC
>JACCWM010000070.1 GCA_013697635.1 Lujinxingiaceae bacterium
GGGGTACGCACCGGGCAAGGATGCCCGAGGGTACTGACGCGGCGGGAATGTGCAGGCCGCACCACTTGTAAGACAAATTGCATGTGTATCAAAACTTTACAAACACACTTATTTTCAAGCACTTACAGGGCGCGCCGACATGCGGCCTGCGATACTCCCGAAAAAACGCACTTGTCGAGTGATTCTGCACACTTATTTTAGTTCCCGCCAAACACGGAAGTTGGTGGCGCGCAAACTTGACAGCAGTGCTCGGCACTGAGACTTTCACGATCCGAAGGTTGATGGACGGTTTGCCCGCTGTGGCCTGCTGATTCGAGCGAAAGCCTTCTCGCCACACAAACCAGGTTGTCATGGGATTGGTATGAGTAAGCGTGATTATTATGAAGTCCTCGAGGTAGCGCGTACGGCCGACCAGCCGGAGCTCAAGAAGGCGTATCGCAAGCTCGCGATGCAATTTCACCCGGACCGCAATCCCGGCGACGATGTCGCCGAGGCTCGCTTCAAAGAGGCGGCCGAGGCCTACGAGGTATTGAGCAACGCCGAGAAGCGCGCGCTCTACGATCGATTTGGCCACGAGGGCCTGCGCGGCGGTGGAGGCGGTGGTGGCCATGCTGGCTTCTCGTCGATGGACGACATCTTCTCGCAATTTGGCGACATCTTTGGCGATATGTTCGGCTTTGGCGGAGGCGGCGGCGGTCGGCGCGCCTCGGGCGGGCCGGCGCGCGGCGCCGATCTGCGCTACGACCTCGAGCTCAGCTTCGAGGAGTCGGCCTTTGGCACGGCGCGCACGATCAAGATTCCGCGGCGCACCGAGTGTGTGACCTGCAGCGGCAGCGGCGCCAAGCCGGGCACCCAGCCGGTGACCTGTCAGATGTGCGCCGGGCGCGGCCAGATCCACCACTCCCAGGGCTTTTTCACGCTGAGCTCGACTTGTCCCCAGTGCCACGGCGCCGGCAAGCAGATCACGGATGCCTGCGAGACCTGCCATGGTCAGGGCGCCACCCAGGAAGAAAAGGAGGTCAGCGTCAAGGTGCCCGCTGGCGTCGACACCGGCACTCGCCTTCGCCTTCGCGCGGAAGGACAGTCGGGCAGCCGGGGCGGGCCGCCGGGCGATCTCTACGTGTTTTTGTACGTGCAACCAAGCGATGTGTTCGAGCGCGACGGCGCCGACTTGCACATTCGCGCCGACATCCCCTTTGTTCAGGCCACTCTGGGCTGCGAGTTCGAGGTGCCCACCCTTGGCGAGAAGCACACGCTGGTGGTCAAGCCCGGCACCCAGCACGGCGACAAGCTCACGCTTCGCAACGAGGGCCTGGCGCGTCTGACCGGCTCGGGGCGCGGCGATTTGATCGTGCACATCGGCATCCTCATCCCCCAAAAGCTCACCACCGAGCAGCGCGAGATCCTCGAGCAGTTTGCCGAGGTCTCAGGCTTTGCCGTCAAGAAGAGCGGCTTTTTCGACAAGCTCAAAGAAAAAATCGGCTAAAGCCGTGTGAGCAAAGGTCGAGCGGTTGATGGCAAACACCAACACACCCACAAGCAATCTCGAAGATCTCGACGACATGATCCTCGTCGAGCGCGCCGTCGGGGGCGACTTCGAGGCCTTCACGCAGATCGTGGGCCGCTACCAGGACAAGGCCCACCGGCTGGCCTGGAGCATGATGCGCGACGAGTCCGAGGCCCAGGATGTCGTCCAGGAAGCCTTCTTGAACATCTATCGAAAGCTCGAGAGTTTTGAGGGCTCCTCGAAGCTCTCGAGCTGGATCTACCGCGTGGTGGTCAACGCGGCCTTGATGCGCCTGCGAAAGCGCTCGCGCCGAAAAGAGGTCGCCCTCGATGAGCTTTCGCCCTCGTTTGACGCCCAGGGCCACCACGAGCCGATCGCCCAGTGGCGAATCCGGGCCGACGAAGCCGCCCAGAACAGCGAGCTGCGCGAGCAGATCCTGGCCGCCATCGACGAGCTCGAACCCAAGTATCAGGCCGTCTTCGTGCTCAAAGAAGTCGAGGGTCTGAGCCTCGAGGAGATCGCTGAGATGCTCGATCTGAGCGTGCCGGCCGTCAAGAGCCGGCTGCACCGCGCGCGCCTGTTCTTGCGCACCTCGCTCGAGCGTTATTTGAGCTAGGGCGCCTTGAGCGCGCGATCGAGGCGCGAGCCACTCACACCAGCCTCTCGCCCCTTGTCAGCGTATCGGCGCGCATCGTCGTCGCGGCCGACCTCGCGAAGCTGGGCGATGATCTTGAGGTAGGCGTCGGGGCGTTGGCGGCCATCGAGGCGCAACAGCACGGCCCAGGCCGCCTCGGCGCCGCCCAGATCGCCCAGGCCGAGCTTGGCCTGGGAGAGCGCCAGATGGGACTGCGGATCAAAGGGGCGAATGTCGATCCAGCGCCGGGCGGCCAGCGCCGCCTCTGGCCAGTCTTTGGCCGCCAGCGCGGTGGCGGTGGCCTGGCGAGCGATCACAGGATCGTTTTGGTCGAGCTCGAAGACCCGGCGTGCGGCGCGCTCGCCGAGCGCTGTGTCCTTTTGAAGCTGGGCCACGCGCACGAGCAGCTGCCAGGCTTCATAACCGTTTGGAAACAGCTCGGTGGCCGCCCCGAGGTGCACTTGAGCGGACATGTTGTCCTCGGCCATGATCGCTGCGCGCCCAAGCAACAGGCGCAGATCGTAGCCGTCACGTTTGGCATCGAGCACGGCCACGCCATAGGTGTAGGCGTCTCGAACCCGGTCGGTCCACAGCAGCACGTGTGCGCCCAGAAAGCGGATCGTGGGGTCGTCCTTGTCCTTTTGTACGGCGGTCTCCAGCGCCTTCAAGGCAGCCGGCTTTTCGCCGGCGCGCACATGGGCGACCGCCAGATGCGCCCAACCCAGGGCATCGTCAGGGGCCAGGCGCACCTGCTCTTGGAGCGAGGCCACGTCGCCTATCTGGGCCATGTCGGGGTTGAGCTGGCGTCGAAAGCCCATCATGCGGCGCTCGAGCCAGACGCGAAAGCCCTGGTCAAAGGCCTGGGGCGTCTGTCCCAACACCTGCTCGAAGGCGGCCGTGGTGTCGAGACGATCGCGATAGGCGCGCAGGATCTTGACGATCGCCTCGAATCCATGGGTTTCGGCGATGTAGTGGATCGCCAGGCTCGCCAGTTGGTAGGCCACGACCACGTCTTGCATGCTCTTGGCGTGTGTAAAACCCTTGTTGAAATCGACCACGCTCGCCAGCGTGCCGCCAAAGAGCACGGCGGCGATCTCGCGGTCGTAGTAGCGATTCCAGGCCTCGTCCTTGACGTTGGTCTCGTACTCGGCCAGACCCTCGGTAAACCAGCGGGGAACGCGCGAGCCGGCGAGCTGGATGTGGTAGACGTGGGCCATCTCGTGCCAGATCACCTGGCGCCAGTTGAAGTTGCCCTCGCTCGGGCTGCGGCTCAAGACCACCTTGCCAAAGCAGATGCCATGGGGGCTGATGTTGGGCAGGCCCACGCTGCGAACGGCAAAGCTCGTCGGCTCGTGGTAAATCTCGACGGCCAGATAATCGTCGGGCTTGAAGCCATACTTTTTGTCGAAGAGAACCATCGACGCTTTGACCACCGGATCGACGAGCGCCTCGATCGCCTCGTACTGCGACTTGTGCGCGCGAAGCTGATAGCGCTCCATCTCGGTGAAGACAAAGTCGGGCATGACCTTCTCGTAGAACTCCAACATGTTGTAGGCGCGAACGTTGTACGAGTCGGCCGCAAAGGCCAGCCTCAGCACGTCGAGCGCCTCGTCCTCTTTGCCGATGCGCGAGAGCCCGATGCCCAGGCCCAGCAAGGCCTCGGCATCGCCCTCGTCGAGCAGCAGCGCCTCGCGATAGAGCGCGACGGCCTCCTCGTAGCGGTGCACGAGCAGCCCGTAGCGCGCCGTCTCGGTGAGCAGGCGCGCGTAATCGGGGCGCAGCGCCAGCACCTCGGCGCGCGTCTTCTCAAAGGCCGCCAGGTCATCGGACAAATAATGGCAGGCGGCGACAATCGTCTTGGCGCCAAGATGGCCGGGGTATTTGCTCAGCACAGTGTTTGCGCTGGCCAGCGCGGAGGTGCAATCGCCGTCGTAGATGGCCAATTCGGCGCGCGCTAAGAGCGCGGGCGGATGATGGCGAGCGACGCGTTGGGCGCGGTCGAGGTAGCCGTGCATCTTGTCGAACTGATTGCTCGTCGTCATCTCCAGGCGCGCCAGAGCCACGAGCGCGTCGGGGTGGTGCGCATTGATCTTGAGCGCCGCCTCGAAGGCTTCCTCGGCGTCGGTGGCGTTGTACTTGGACAAGAACAGCTCGCCCTGGGCGACAATTGCCTCGGTGTTGGTCGGGTCGAGGCGAATCGCGCGCTCAAAGGCGTAGTTCGCATCGCTGAAGCCGCCGAGCAGCACCATAGCGCGGCCAAGATGGGTGAGATCGCTCGAGGTCTTGATCAGGGCGTTGTTAAACGAGCTTTGAAAACCCTCGAGGATCACTTCAGCTTCGCGCCGGCGGCCGCGCTCAATGAGCAGCTCGCCGAGCTCGACGCGCGCGCCGTAGGCCGCCGAGCTTTGCGCGAGCACGCGCCTCAAGCGCTGCTCGGCCTGATCGCGCTCTCCTCGGGCGCGCTCCAGGCGAGCCAGAAACACCTCGGCCTCGTTTTGCTGGGCAGGCGATGTGGCGCTGGCCAGCGCGGCCGTGGCGAAGTTCTGGGCCTGGCCGTGGGCGCCGTCGTAGATCGCGAGCTGAGCACGGATGAGCAGCGAGGCCGTGTCGTCGTGGCGAAGCGCCATCTGGCGCGCCTGATCGTAGGCACCGCGCGACCACAGGCCTTGGAGGCTGCTGTCCTGGGGCGGCGCGTCGACGCCTTGTAGCATTTGAGATGAGCCCTGCTGGGCGCCGAGCAGCATCGAGACGAGCACCAACGCGGCGGCTAATTGGCCATGGCCACGCCCGCTACCTGTCGACGAACGCTTTGCAAACATGGCGGCCAACCTGGGCGCAAGGATCGGTAATTAGAGTCCGCTGACGATGCGCCAGAGGTCGCCCTCTCGGGCCATCTGAAGGCGGTTGACCTCGACGCCGGCATCCCAGGTCGTCTCGTCGCCCACCTTGTACTGGTAGGCGTACTCGTATTCGTAGTCGACATGGGCACGCAGCGTGGTGATCACCACATCCTTGACCACGACCTTGTATTGAATCGTCTCGGCGTGGCGCGCCATGACCTCAAAGGCCTCACGCAGCTCGGTCAAGCCGTAGTCGTCGGCCGTGGTGTGGGTGGTGCCGGCATTGTCGTAGTAGTCTTGGGAGACCAGCCGATTGAGCGCGCCAAAGTCCTTTCGCACCAGCGCCTGCCGGTACTGAGCGAGCACGTCGAGCACCTGGCGCGCCTCGAGCGTGTCCAGGATGCGCGCCTCGTCGTCGACACGAAACGCCGGATCATCGGGGTAGAGGTCGTCTGCGCGGATATGGTTTGGCGAGCACGCCGTCGTGGCGAAAATCGACAATAGAATCGTCAGGCCCAGCAGGAATCGTACCGATGACATCAAACCTTAACTCCATGAACGCGTACCTGCCATGTGCCACGACAGATCAGATCTTGTGGGTCCTACTACTCGACGGAACAAACAACAGACAAGCTTTAGAATTCTTCACCCGGTCGTCGTGCACTAGCGACTAAACGTCAGCGCGCGCTGACACTATTCCTGCGCTTCCACGCGATGCGATCGAGCCACTCGACGGCCTCCACGCTGTATCGGCTCATCGGCAACATCGCGAGCTCCTCGACAAGGCTCTGGGCTTGTTCGAGTCGGCCGGCGAAAAAGTAGCACTGAGCTAACACTCGGCGAGCCTCGGCGTCCAGCACTTCCGAGCCCATGCGCCCGACCACGGCCTCCAAATAGGGCAGCGCGTGCTCCCATTTTTGCGAGATCCACAGCCGTCGCCCGACCAGATAGGCCGCGATCGGGTTCTCGGGCTCGCGGCTCAACCACTCCATGGCAAAAAACATCGTGATCTCACCGCCCCCGCGCCCGATCAGGTGCTCGTAGGCCAGCGTGCGCGTCACCGCGTCATCGACCGTCACCGTCGCCCTTTTGACGCGCAGGCTGCGCTCCAAATCGGCAGGTACCCCGACCTCTAAACAAGAGCTGTAGGCTGTGGCCGCGGCGTCGAACTCACCCAGATGCCACTGCAGATCGCCGACCATGGCGAGCAGCTCGGCCTCCTGGACGCGTCCAAGCTCGCCGGAGCGAAGCGCCTCGAGCACAGCGAGGGCAGCCTCATAGTCGCGCGCGCTCTGCAGCACGCGCGCATACTCGACACGGTAGGCGGCGTTGCCGGCGTCAAAGCTGATGATGCGCTCAAAGATCGCGCGCGCGCCAAACACGTCGCCACGGGCCACCGCCTCGTTGGCCTGGCGGCGAAGCTCGGCGATCGTGCGTGCGCACACCTTGGCAAAAATGCTTGGCCGGTCAAAGAGATAGCGCGCCATCTCTATCTGATCATCACTGATCGTCATCTGGTCGAGATAGGCCTCCCACTCGCTGACGAGCGTGTCGGTGGATTTGCCATAGGCGCGCTGAAAGTCACCCTTGGCGTAGGCCTGCTTGAAGACGGCGATACCGTAGGTGTCGATCAAAAAGCGCACGAATGAGCCCATCAGCACATAGGCGCGCCCGGAGGCCTGCGTCCAAAAGCCCGTCGCGCCTACCAGGCCGCGGATGTTTGGCGCGAGCTCGGCGCGTCGAAGCGCGGCGCCCGTCTCATGGGGCGTAAGCTCGCCGACGGGCCAATCGGCGGCCGTGGCGATACCCTCGACCAGTCCCATATTGACGCCCACGCCGCGCTGCATGCTCAGGCGAAGCGGCCCCGAGCCGAAGGGCTCGGTAAAGATGTGGGCGAGCTCGTGGGTGAGCATGCTGTCGCCATAGCCTCGCCACATGATGTGCATCTCGTGCAGCCACAGCTTGGCGATCAGGGTGTTGCGCGCGCCCATCAACTGCCCCTTCGCTTCGCGATCGGGGTAGATGAAGCTCTTGATCTTGGTGTTACCGGCGAAGCTTATCGGATCGGACTCGAAAAAAGTGCTGAGCTGCGCATAGCGGTACTCGTGATCCTCGGCGATCAGCCCGATCTGGTCGATAAAGGGATCGCGGGCCGGATAATAAATGATGAAGTGTTCGGTCTCGACCATGCCGCCCAGCTCGCCCATGATGAAGCCGCGGTCGATGTCGATGCCGGCGCGCTGGCGAAACCCCCAGCCCAGCGCAAAGACGAGGGTCAGCACGAGCGCCCAAAGCGCCGGGGCGCGCGTCGGGCGCCCAAGTTTGCGCACCCAGAGTGTCTCCAATGAGATCAGAACGCTGCCGACGAGCAAGATGTTGAGCGCGCGGTACCAGATCAGGCTCGTCGGTACGGCCATGGCCTCGTCGTAGATCGAGCCGCCAAAGTATCCGATCAGCCACTGGTGGCCGACGATCGGCGGCTCGAGGGCGAGCAACAGGCCAAACCACAGCGCGCTGACCAGAGGAATCCCAAAGGCTATCGTGCGCGCAAGCCAGCGGCGCCTGGGCGAGCACACCAGCGCAACCCACGCGCCCGTCTGGCCGACCAAGATCGAAAACGTCGGGATTAACAGCCAAAACCCTACGCCCGAGGCCAGATCACAATTGGCAACCCGCAGCGCGTTGAGCAGCAAAATCGCAAAGGGCAAGACAAGCAGCGCCAGATTGTGCGCATACCGCCGCGCAAAATCTCGCGCCGGTGAGCCTTCGCGCTCAACGTCGAGCGGCAATGCGAAGGCGCCGATGCGCTGGGCGTGCAGCGTCAAGCCGGTCGCCAAAAGCCCGAGCGTCACGCCAAAAAATGCCGCCGATTCGTAGCCCAGGATGTTGAACAGCGGCACAAAACAGAGCGCGCCGCCCGTCAGTGCCACAAGCGCAAAGCAAATCCGATAGGTCCACGTCGGCAACAAGCTCCTGGCGATGTCGATCAGCTTTGCCATCTATGGAGCTTCGACAGGCGGCGGAGCGTGGGCCGGATCGACGTTCTTGATGCTCATCCACACGCCCTTGACGATGCCCTCACGTGCGGCGGTGCCAGCGTTGAGCTCGAAGACAAAGCGCGACTCGCCGTCCACTTCGCGCCGGTCGAGCGTCAGCGGCTCGGCCGCCTCGACCACGCCGATCACTTCACCGGAGGAGTGAATGAACACCATGTCGAGCGAAATCAGGGTGTTCTTCATCCAGAAGGTCAGATGGTCGTCGCTCGGATAGACGAACAACATGCCCCAGTCGGGCTGCATACTGCGGCGAAACATCAACCCGCGCTGTTGCTCCTGGGCGGAGATGGCCATCTCGGCGTAGAACCTGGTGATTTGTTTGGAATCGGGGGCGCGCGCGGCGCGAAATAGCACAACCGGCGTACTTTGCGCGTCGTGCTCGCCAGAGACCGCTGGTGGCACGGTGCAACTCCCTTGAATGCAGCGAAGATAGCCCGAGCACTGGGCATCTTGGGTACAGGACTTGGACGGCTCTTCAGCCTTGGATGGCTGCTCGGCCCCGGCCGGCTCGAGCGCCGGTTGGGCGACGGGAGGGCGCTCGACGCCGACCGCCTCGGTGGCCGGGCGGTTGCGCTCGCAGCCAAAGGAGCAGACCAACAGCGACAAGAGCAGTCCCAACCCGCTTACTAGAGGTCGCCTCGTGTGATTCATGGTCGCCTTCTGGCTGCGATCTCAGCACTCAGATCGTTTTGAGCGTCGCGCGAATGAGCTCGACAAGCTCGGGATCTTTTTCCAGCTCGACGCGCTTTTGCAGGCTGGGCTTGGCGGAGCGGTCTTTGAGCTTGCCCACCGACTCGATCGCTGCGCGGCGCACGTCGACCTCATTGTCCTCGAGCGCGCGCACCACAAGCGCCGTCGCGCTGGGATGGCCCGAATTACCCAGCGCGCGAACGGCCGCCAGGCGAAGGTATTTTTCTTCGGCTGAGACGCGAATGGCGATGCTGGTCACGGCCATCTCCTCGTTGAAGCGGCCGAGCTGGCTAAGGGCTGCGACCTGGACGGTCTCGCTCTTGTCGGTCACCGCGCCACCGAGCAGGCTGATCACCTGGCGCACGGCCTCGCGGTCCTGGCGATCGACAAAGGTCGTCAAGGCTTTGAGCGCGCTCGAGCGAACGCCGGCATCGGCGTGGCTGGCATGGCTCCAAACGGGCTTCCAGGCATTGACGTCTTCGCGCTGCTCGAGCGCGTCGATCGCCCCGGAGATGACAATCGGCGCCGCGTCCGTGAGGTATTTGTTGAGCGTCTCGACAAGCTCGCCCTCTTTGAAATTACCCAGCGCGAGCGCCACGTCGCGGCGAACCGGCGGGCTCTTGTCATCGACCATGCGCGCGAGCACCTTGACCGAATCGGCGCTGGCCAGCGTGCCCAGCGCGCGCGCCGCGGCGCCGCGAATCAGCGGATCGCTGTGCTTGGTGCCGGCCTCCAGCGTGTCGAAGGTGCGCTTGTCGGTCGAGCCGTCCTTGACGGCGCGCTCGCCGATGGCGCGGTAGGCCAGGCGTTGGATCAGGTTATCGCGCGAGGTGGTGTGCTCGATGATCGTGGCCATCGGCTGAGCCGACATGATCTGGTAGCCGACCTCCTCCATCGCCGCGGCGTCGGTGTTGGCACGCACGACGGCGACGATCGCGGGGAGCGACTCGACCTTGCCAATCTTGAGCAAGGTCTGGCTGGCAGCCAGGCGGCGCGCAGCGATATGGTCGCCCAAAAAGGACTCAACCACTTTTCGTGATTCGTCGGTGTTCATCGCACCAAGCGCGGCGATCGCCGAGGCGCTGCGGCCCTCCGGTGAGTTCTTGGCCAGATAGGTCAGGGCCGCAACGCGCGAAGGGGCATCCTTGGAGTTGGCCGCGACGTCCTCAGCGAGCTGGGTACGAATCGGCGCGGCGACCTTTTCCGAGCCCATGGCTTCGACGCGCGCGCGGTCGGCGTTGAGCTTACCAAGCGCGGCCAGCGCAGCGCGCGAGACCGGCTCGCGCTTGTCTTCGAGCGCGGCGGCCAGTCGCAAAACGACCTGCTCGTCGCCACTTCGCGAGGCCAGCGCCTCGGCGGCCTTGGGCGCCTCCTCATCGTTGCCGCGCGCCAGCAAAAAGTAGTGGCTGTGCACGTTGTAGGGTGCCAGGCGCGATTGGCCAAGATAGGCCGCCAGCGCGCGCGCCGTCTCCTCGTCCTGCTCACCGTCGAGCGCCTTGACCACGGCCGCGAGCACTTTTTCGTTGTTGGTCTGATCCTTGAGCACTTCGAGGCCGACGCGGCGCACTGGTCGCGAGGAGTGGTTGAGCAGCGAGATCACGTCGTCGGGCTGAAAGCTGCCGAGCGTGGGCAACAGACGCGCGACCGTGATCACGGTGAAGACATCGTCACTGGCCAGGTAGCCGTAAACCATCTTTCGCAGCTCGGCGCTGTTGGACTTCCAGCGCGCATAGATCGCGGCCACCGGCTCGAGCGTGCCGTCGGGCATCTGCACCTGGGTGGTGCTCAAATTTCCTGGCGGCAGCACCTTCCAAAGCGGCACGGTGAGCGTGTAGGCGGCAAACGGCACGTCCTTTCGAGTCACCACACCGCTGGCGTTGCCTGGAAACTCGACGCCGGCGATGCCCAACTCGGTCAAGGTGTAGACCGTCTCGGCGATGATGATGATCGCGTAGCGCGCGTTCTCCGGGTCGATCTTGACGACGACCTTGGCGCGCTCGGGCACCTTGCCGGTGATCTCGATCGTGGACTTACCATAGGTGGGACGCTTGGCGCGCTTGAGCGTCTCGAAGGCCCTTTGCAGGGTGTCGGCGTCGACCTTGCCGCCCATGGTTGCTTCGCCTACCGGCACCAGAACGCGCTCGGCTTGGCCGCCGATCTCGACGGTTTCATAGGAGTAACGAACGCTTCCGCCTTCGGCAAAGGCCGCTACGGGCCAGGCAATTGCGACCGCGACCAGCGCGCCCATTAGCTTGCGGCCCAGAGTGCGTGCGCCTTTGGGGTGCTGCTCACACCTGCTCATATGCTGGGTATTCATCAACATCTCTCCTCATCACCGCGTCTCAAATGCCCTAAAAGGGCCGAAGTGGGTCTTGACCACCATGACGTAAAAGGGCCCTTGGATTCAAGTTCATTCCAAACGATGGCATCGATCGAATTCTTGGCGGGCCGAACACACAAAAAAACCCGCGGATGCGGGTTTTTTTGTGAGTCAGGCATTTGAAGCGCCTGACGCGATTCTGTGGCCGGTCAAAAAAGCTCAGGCAGTCTTTTGAAGCAGGCTGCCGACCTTGACGTCATGCTTGGAGACGACGAACATGCACGTGGCCGAGGTGCAAACCCAGAACATGCCGCTGGGGCCCTCGGTGAAGCGCATGACGCGTGTCATCTGCATGTCGGTATTGCAGGACGGACACGTGCGAGCCGAGCCTTTACCTTTTTTCTTACTGGCGATCTTTGCTGGGCGTTTTGTTGCCATGACTTTTTGCTCCTAAGATGCAAACTGGCTCGATGATTTCCCTTGATTGGAAAATACACGACGAGCCAGTTGGTTTCTCACAGTGAAAACAGTAGCCCGTACGGGATTCGAACCCGTGCTACCGGCGTGAGAGGCCGGAGTCCTAACCACTAGACTAACGGGCCGTATTCGGGGACTAGGATTCGAACCTAGATACTTGGAATCAGAATCCAATGTCCTGCCATTAGACGATCCCCGAAAGAGCAAGGAAGCGTCTTACGATAGGGCGAACCCCTTGCACTCGCTTCCGAGCGCGTCCGGGCAGTGCCCGGCGGAGATGGTGTTTTAAACAAGGTCCATGGGGCTGTCAACAGTTTTTTCATCCCAGCTCAACACCAGCCCAACACCAGCTCAATAACCGGGGGCTCCTTGAGCTGTTCGATACCAACGCCCACCCGATCGGCGCTATTCCGATTGCGGGGGCGCAACCCGATTCTCGGGCAATGATTTGCCCTTTGTCGATGAGTGCTTAGCGTTGGCTTGCGCGCCGTGCGCTTGCCTCCAAGCGCTTCGGTCGCTACTGTTGATAAAAGACGTTTTGTTCAGCCGTTGCAAGCCCACCACAAACCGTACATGGCCCTTTGGCCGTATGCGGTTCGATGGTGCTGGTCCAACACTTCACCAAACCCGCCAGGTCGTTCGGTCGTTTCACCCCTTCCACCCCCGCTCGAGGAGATCGCCCATGTCCCAGTCGCTATCCAGCAGAAACGTTTTGCGCTACGACGATCTTGAGATGCTACGGGTCGAACACCAGTCGTTGGAAAACCGCCTCGTTGAGCTCGACCAACACCGCTCGCTGTCCCCCGAGGAGCAGTACGAGGTGCAAGTCATCAAGAAGAGAAAGCTCTTTCTCAAGGATCGTATGCATTCTCTGGAAGCGACGAACTAGCATCGTCCTCGGCCGCCTGCTCCAGGGTGGCGTCGATCAGCGTGTCAATCGACGGGGAGCCAGCCGAGAGAGAGGTAATCGAAAGAGAGTCAGCGTCTGCCTGCAGCGCTGGCTCTTTTTTTGGGCCAGCTTCCGGTGTGAAATCGACGAGGTCGCCCGCCACATAGCCGTCGAAGTAGGCGCGCGTGGCGTCGCGATAGCCTAGCGACAGGGCGCGCACGGCCGGCCCGAGCTTTCGACCGCCCTGAATCCAGAAGCTCTCGACGAGCGCGCCGAGATCGATGTCCTCGAGCGCGCGCGCCGGCAACAAGCGTCGATCCGAGCGCTTGCCCTCACGCGTCTCGGCCAACACGCCGCCGGCGAGCAGTTGATTGACCGTCTCGCGAATGATCGTGCGGTTGTACTCGGTCTTCTCGACGAGCTGGGTCTCGCTCACCGCGCCCTGGCCTCGCTTGAAGGCGTCGACAATCGGCGCCAAGATCTCGACGGCGATCACCGGGTTGAGCACGCGCAGCTTGCCATGGCGAAGAAGCGCGGCGCGCTCGCCGGCCTCGGCGCGCATCAACGAGGGCAGGTGCTGGAACGAGTAGGCCATCTCCGCGCCGATCAAGATCACGAACCAGGTGATGTAAACCCAGACCAGAAACAAGGGCACCAGGGTCATCGTGCCGTAGATGCGGTTATAGGCCTGCAAGAGCACATGGTGGATGTAGAGATTGAAGCCCCACTTGGCCAGCTCGAAGGCGACCGCGGTAAAGAGCCCACCGATGAGCGCCGATTTCCAGTGCACGTCGGCATGGGGCAAGAGCTTGTTCATCAACGTAAAGGCCACCAGCGTGTAGACCAGCGGCAGCAGCCGATCGACGAAGCTGACGTCAAACCCCATGCGCGACAGGTAGATCTGAACGTTGGCTGTATGGATGATCGACAGCGCGATGAGCACCGGACCAAAGGTGACCATGGCATAGAAGGTCAGAAACTTCTTGATCCGCGATCGGTCGTGGGTGCCACGCCAGATGTTGGTCAGGGTCTGCTCAATCGAGTTGAACAGCAACACCCCGATGACCACCAGCGAGACGCCCCCTACACCGCCGACTGCCTGCGCGCTGCTCGCCGCTAAGTCGCCGAGATAACTCACGATTCCGCTCGCCGCAGATGGAAAAACCTGCTGCAGCGTGCGCACGAGCATGTTATCCTCGGAGGCGAACACGCCAAAGGCCGCCCCAAGGGAGGTGGCCACGCTCAACAAAGGCACGATCGAGAGCACGGTGATAAACGACAGGCTCGCAGCCAGCGCGGCGCCGCGGTCGCGAAGCAGCTCGCGAACGGTCATGTAGATCAGCACGATCGAGCCGGTCCAGAGTTTTTCGCTGAGGGTACGCTCTTGCCATCCGCGTCGCTGAAAGCGCGCCATGCGCTCGGACAACTGCTCTTTGAGGGCGGTAAACTTCATGATCTCGTCAACTGATGGATACCGGCGCGAGCCGGTGACGCTCAATATTGCTGGAACAAAAGGAGCACGAACTCGTGTTATTTCCTCCGTATTTACTGCACGCCACCAATTATTGCGATCTTCTGGCGCGGGGGTCATTGATGTCTATGATGTCTGTACAGGCACCGCACCCTACCGCGTCTGCGCCACAAACGTGCGACTTGGATGCATTGGTTATACACGAGCCCGCTCGTGAGGGAAAAATACTGTTTGATACAAGGCCATTACAATGACTGCCCGACGATCACTTGTGTGGACCATTGGTGCCCTCTCCTGCCTGACGCTGGCGGTCTTTGTGACCGTGCCGGAGCTGTCCGCTCAGCGCCTGGATGCGTCACCCAAATCCGGCGGCGCCAACGGCGCGCTTGGCGCAAGCCAGCTCGGCGGCGAGCGTATGGAGCTCGCGCTCAATTTGACCAGCGCCCATGCCCTGGCCACGACCAGTCTTTTAAAGTCCTCACGCACGGCCAACCAGGTGGCACTTTGCGCGTTCGGCGAGGCCACCCTGGTGCTCGCGCGCGACACAGCCTTTGGCGGTGAGCGGCTTCGCGCCGAAGAGATGCTGCGCGCCCTGCTCGACGAAGGCAAGGGCTGTGCGCGCAGCGACAGCGAGCAGAGCGCACGCGCTCTGCAAGATCGCGCTCGCTTGCAGCTTGGCAATTTGTTGATTAGTGAGGGCCGCCCCGACGACGCGCTGGCCGTGCTCGAGGCGATTTCGGCCAACACCCCGGTTAACGACTACGTGCTCTGGCTTCGCGCAAACGCCCTGGAGGCCGCCGCACGCCCGGCCGAGGCCGCCGAGCACTTCGCCAAGATCCATGCGATCGGCACGAGCCCCCTGCACTGGCGCGCACGCGGGCGCCAGGCCAAGGCTTTGATTGAGGCCGAGAAATGGAAGGAAGCCCTGCCTGTGCTCACTCAGATGGTCGAGCTCTTTCCCGATTACCCGCGTCGTCACGCCGCGCTCTACTATCGCGGCCTCGCGCTCGACAAGCTCGGCAAGCACGCCCAGGCCGCCGAAGCCTACCAAAGAGCCTGGTTTGAGTTTCCCTTCAAAGCCGAGGGCGAGCTGGCCAAGGCGCGCCTCGACGCCTACGCGCTCGAAGGCATCAAGCCAGTACCGATTGCCAGAGAGCGCCTGCTCGCCAGCTATCGCCAGTTGCGCGTGGACAAGCACTGGCCGCTGGCCCACAAGTTGCTCACCGCGCTTGGCGAGGCCCACAAGAGCGAGTCGGGCATCACGGCCTTTGAGAACGAGGTGCTGCTCGAGATCGCGCTCAACGCCCACTACAGCCACAATCACGAGGATGCCGTCTACTACTTCGACAAGGCGCGCAAAATCTACGAGAGCGCTAGCCGCGAAGGCTTCAACGCCCGAACGATGTACCGTTTTCAAAGCTTCTCGCTGGCGCGCCTGGAGCGCTTCGATGAGGCCCTGGGCGCGCTCGAGACCCTCAACAAAGGCGCCAGCTTGAACACCCGGCTGACGGCCTATGCCGCCTTCTACGAGGAGCACGGCCAGTACAAGCACGCCCTGCAAATCTACGACAAGCTCTACTCAGCCGGCCAAAAGCGCGGCTGGCATTTCAGCTACCTGCTCTACAAGTCGGGCAAGTTCGACAGCGCCTACGACAACTTCGTAAAGCTTGCAGAGCGCAGCGGCGGCGAGCGACGCGCCAAGTATTTGTACTGGGCCGGGCGCGCGCTCGAGCGCGGCGGCAACGACGCCGACGCCCGCGAGATCTTCGACGAAGTCGCGCGCGCCTACACCTCGAGCTACTACGGCATCCAGGCCACCAACCGCTCGATGGACATCGTCCAGCGCGGCGCGGCCAACGCTCCCATGCTCGTCGAGGCCAAGGGCATGCTGCAATCGGCCGAGGAGGCCTTCCAGGCCTTTGACGAGGCCGCCACGATGTTCGCCTCGGCCACCACCGTGGCCGCAAGCGATCCGCGCACGCTGCCGCTCGACGAGCGCTACGACGCCGCCACACACACCGATGCCGGCTTCAGCCCCTACCAGTTCGTCGCGACGCCGCACGCCTGCGCGATCGACACTTTGCTTGGCACCGAGAGCTGCGCCACGCCGCGCGTGGTGCGCCCGCATTCCCAGTGGCCGATGACGCCGGCCTTTTCACCCGAATTGCTCGCGGGCACGGCCGCGCCGCAAAGCGCGACCAGACGCGGCAAGTACGACGAGGTCGTCGTCGATGACGACGAGGCCGACGGCTCCGGCGGCACCTCGCCCAGCGAGGGCGACGCCCTGACGCCGGTCAAAAAGGTCAAGTTTGCCAAGCAAGCCCCGCGGGTTCGCTACAACACCGACGCGCGCATCTACTGGCACGGGCGAAACGAGTCCGACATCGCCTTTGTACGCCATCGCCAGGGCGATATGCTCGGCGTGCTGCCCTCCCAGCTCAAGGCCTACGACGAGGACGACTACGTCGGCGGCGTCTACCGCGCCGTAGCTGCGGTGGGCGACCTCTTTCCCGAGCTCGTGCGCGCCCAGTGGTTGTGGGAGGCCGGTATGGGCACCGAAGCTCGCCGGGCCACGCGCGACGTCGCACTCGAGCTGCGCGGCCTCTCTCAGCGCGGCCGGCCCGGCGCCCGGCCACACGCGCTCGAATTCGATCGCTGGGCTTATTACATCGACAACCGTCGCCAGAAGAGCGCGCTCTGGGGAATGAGCAGCAGCGAGAAGCGCTTTCCCGTGCCCGCCGATGCCGCAGCCAGCCGCAAGCTGCTCGAGCGCCAGCAGGCGATCGTCGAGCGTCGACGCGACTTTGAGCCCGCGCTCATCGAGGCCTTCATGGAGGTCGGTGAGTACCATTTGGTGCGCCGCCACGCGCTCAACCGGGGAGGATGGTCTCGACAAGATCCCCGAGGCGATACCCGCCGCTCCTGGATGCAGGCCTATCCGCGCGCCTATCCCGAGATCGTGATTCCCGAGGCGATCAAGCGAAACGTCAACCCCTACATGATCTGGGCGCTGATGCTCGTCGAGAGCTCGTTTAATCCCGACTCGCTCAGCCGCGCCGACGCCATGGGCTTGCTGCAAGTCATCCCGCGCACCGGCCTCAAGGTCGCCGCGATGTTCGGCGACGCCGACTTTGGCCCCTTCGATCTGCTCGAAGACGAGGCCGCGATTCGCCAGGGCGTCTTCTACTTCAGTCGTCTCGTGCAAAAATTTCACGGCCAGGAGCTCTTGTCCTTTGCCGGCTACAACGGCGGCCCACACCGCGTCGGCGCCTGGCTCGAGGCGCGCGGGCGCGACATTCCGCTCGACGAGTTCATCGAGGAGATCCCCTTCAATGAGGCGCGCGGCTACGCCAAGAAGGTGCTGCGCTTTGTGGGCGTCTACATGCGCATCTACGAAGGCGTCGACCATCTCTACGTCGGCCAGAACCTGCGCCAGGACTACCTCGAGCAGCCCGACTTCTAGCTTCTAGATCTGATAGATCGGACGAAAATCCTCGCCGCAGATCTCCGGAACGGAGTCGGCAATTGACTGGATCGAATAGGTTTCCAGGATGCGGATCGTCGCATCGCGAATCTCCATCCATACCGGCTGAAAGGCCGCCTGGCGGTTGGTCGGTCGCTCGTCGGTGGTGCGATCCTCATAGGCCAGCGGGGCGACCGGGCCGTCGAGGTGGCGAATCACGGCCAAGACGGTGATCTCGCTGGCCGGCCGCGCGAGCAAATAGCCGCCGTTGGCGCCGCGCCGGCTGAGCACGAAGCCGCCGCGCTTGAGATCGGCCATGATGCCCTCGAGAAACTTCGAGGGAAGCGACTCCTCCTCAGCGATGCTTTGAATGCTCATCGGATCTTTAGAGCGGGCGCCAGCGAGGGTGACGAGCGCGCGCAGGCCATACATCGTCCGTGCACTGATATCCATGGCTACTCTTGGTCCGAGACGGTCAAAGCCTAAGCGTTTGGCTGCTTGATGCGACGGCGAAGGATCGCGGCGCCAAAGAGCACGCCCAACAACAAGAGCGTACCGGGCTCGGGCACCAGCGCAATCGTTCCACAAGCACAGCCACTTTGCTTGGTGCGCTCGGCCATCCGGTCATCGGGCGACATGAAAATGCGCACGTGCATCAGCGCGTCTTCGCGCGCGGTGAAGCGGTAGCTGACGGGGTGAAAGCCGCTCGCGCTCGCGCTGAGCGTCCACAGCCCCACGCCGAGCTCGTCGACCTCCCAGCTCGCGCTTCCACCGGTTACGACCACAGTTTGCGGCCCCAGTTGACCACGCTCCCCGCTCAGCGCGAGCTCGACGCTGGCCGGTGCAGCGGCGTCAAAGACCACCTGCACGCTCAACATCACATCCTGGGCGACGAAGAGCATGTACTCGCGCTCGCGCCCGGTCGACAGTGCGAACAACTCGACATGTGTGACGTAGCCCGCCCGCGAAAGAGTCAACTCGTATTGGCCGCGTGAAAGTCCAGTAAAGCGAAACCGGCCGTCATCGGACGTGATCATACTCTGCGTGGCGTCCAGGTCGACATTTCGAAGCGCCACGTTGACGCCGGCACCGGAATCACTTCCTTGAAGCGTGACGCGCCCGCCGACGAAGAGATCGTCGAGGCCCACATCCGGCGAAACGTCGTCGACCACATCCACGGCAGCGTCTGTGCTCACGTCTGTGCTCACGTCTGTGCTCACGTCTGGAGCAACGTCTTCAGCCACGTCGGGCACAAGGTCTGCGTCAGCGAGCGCATCCGGCACAAGAGCGACGTCGCTTGCGACGTCGCCCGTGGTGTCAGCCCCGACGGTGGCATCATCTGCGACATCGCCAACGTCGGCCCAAAGCGGCGGGCAGATCAGCGTAACGAAGAGCATGGCGAATACAAAGCGTATCAGTGAGGACATATTGAATCTTCCAATCTCGAAAGGTGTGTTCACGCAGGCCCATGCTCGATCTGTTCGGCCTTCTTGACGCGGCCAAGCCAGCTCAGCGCCACGACCAGCAGCGCGCCGACGACAAAGGTCGCCGCCACGGTCATCACGGAGGCATCGAGCGCTGCTGGTAAGACGTTGACGGCGGCACCGTCGACGGTCTGGCGAAACGGCCAGATACCTCGCAGACAACCTACCATCAATCCGACGAGCACGCCCAGCGTGCCCGCCGGAAAGCGGCGCAACAGGTAGCTCAATAGCCGAGCGAAGCTCAAAAGACCGATCCCTGCGCCGGCACAAAACACGATCACGAAGGCGCCCTGGCTGATCGGAATCTCGCCGCTGGCCAGCGTTTTGAGAAAGCCCTTGAGCGCGTTGAGGATGAAGAAATAAGCGCCCAGAATCAGCAAGATGTACGAGCCGCTGATGCCGGGCAGGATCATGGCGCAAATGGCGATGGCGCCGGCCAAAAATATGAACCACAGCGTCGGTTGGGGCACCTTGACCGGCACGCCGCCGGGGACCTCGAGCTTGTCGTAGGGTGCGCTTCGGGCCTTGATCGCGTCCTTGTCGGCACCCTCACCGGTGGCGATGGCGTGGGCTGCCGCCAGGGCTGCGGCCTGCTCGGGATTGGCCGCGACCAGGGCCTCGCGAAGCGCCTCGTTCTCGGGCGCCCAGTAGATCGCCTCGCTTGCCGCCGCGCTTGGGCCGCGCCGGGCGATCGTCTCGAGCGACTCGCCGCGTGACTCGAGCTCGACCCAGGTGCGGCCGCTCTCGAAGCTGTGGCCGGGATTGCTGATCACAAAACCGGCGCCGGCGCCGGCGATGATCATCCAGGCGACGAGCACGCGCGTAGCACCGTCGCGAAAGCTGATCATGCGAAATGGCACCATGACGCTGGCCAAAATCAAGCCGAAGAACAGCCCGCGCATCGCCTCGGGATAGCGCTCCATCAAGCTGGGAATGACCATGCTGCCGAGCACGATCGCCGTGGCAATACCGGCTCCCAGCACCATCATGAAGCCCAGATTGAGCGCCTTGACGGCCTCGATCAGCGCCGCGCGATCCTCGTCACGGCGGCCGTGGCGAAGATAGCGCCACAGCGGCGCAAGCCAGCCCAGATTGAGCCCACGAATGGTGTTCACAAGCTCGGCATAGATGCCCAAAATCAGGGCCAGAGTGCCACCGCTGACGCCCGGAATGATATCCGCGACGCCCATGCAGGCACCCTTGCCAAAGAGTAGCAGTCGTTTCATCTGATGAGTCTCTCGCGATGGTCACGCGCTTTGGCCAAACCCTGCGCCCTGCGCTCGTGCAACCAGGGTTGTTACGGGAAACGCGCCGAATCTGCAAGACGCGAGGCAAGCGATTGATTCGATTGAGGGATGAGCCTGCTGGACGTGCTCAGCTTGCGCGGCTATCATCTGCGCCCATCCAGATGGTCGATACCACGCCAAAGAGAGCAAGGATTTATAGCCATGACCCATGCAAAGACGATCGCCGACGGCTATCTGAGCTACGTCGATGACGAGCTCGGCTACAGCTACGAGGCCTGGGACGTGCTCAGCGTCGAGGCCATCCGCGCCCACGACGTGATCCTTCACACCGATTCAGCTTCACTCGACGCCGTCGACCGGCTGACCATCGACGACTTTGAGCGCTGGGCCCTGGCGCGCGCCTACCGCCGATGCGGCGAGCTCGAGGGATTCTTTGGTGTCTGCGAGTCGCTCACGCTCTCGACGGCGGCCCACCCGGGCATCGTCTACACCGAGGTCGTTGAGCTCTATGCCGAGGAGCTCGCCCGCGCCAACCGGCTCGCCAAAGCCCAGTCCAAGCTCGCCGAGGCTCGGCTGCGCTGGCCCGAGCCGGGCGCCCTACCCTATGCGATCGATGCGCGCATCTTGCTGCTCGCGGGCGATCTCGACCTGGCCTTGGGCCGCTACCGCGCGCTTGCCGATGCCCACCCCGACGACGCCGAGCTGCGCTTCGAGATCGCCGAGGATCTCACACAAAATTCCCAGACATCGTCGGCCGGGCCGTGGCTCGACGAGGCCCTGGCTGTGGCCGAGCGCGTCGGCGACCGCGCGCTGATCGTCGATATCGAGCTGCTTCGAATCGAGCTTGGGGCGCTTACTGAAGAACGAAAGGCGCCTTGATCGTGATGGCCTGCCCGCCAAACGCTGCGAAATTCCAGCGCTCGGTGTGCGAGATCATGCAGCGATCGAACTCCGTGCCGCGCACGGACTCGGGATCGACCTGGAAGCTCGAAACCTTGCCGCTGGGCTGGACTTCAATGGTGACATAGATTTTTTGAGCATCGATGTTCAAGCCGCGACGCATCGTGCGCTCGCGACAAAGGCCGATGCTCTGGCGCACGGTGCGAAAGCCCGCTTGCGCTTGCTCGGCGGTCAAGCCGGTGCCCTCGAGCGTCGGGCGATCGACCACCGCGGCCGCCTTGGGCCGGTAAATCGGAGACTCACCCGAGGGCGACTGGATCGCGGCCAGGGCGTTGAAACGATCGTCATCGGCGGTTTTGGCGCGGGTGCCATCGGGCGCACCCTTGACGGCGGCCACCGGCGCGCCGCCCTCGCGTTGGAGACCACCCTTGGCGGCGTTGGGGTCGTGGGCCACGGCGGCGTTCATCGCCTGCTCGAAGGGATCGACTGCGCCGCCGGCTGAGCTCGTGCCGCCGGTCTTGGCTGTCTTGGCTGCGGTCTTGGCGACGGCGCCCTCCTCAGGACGCTGCGCCTCCTGCTCGACAAAAGCCTTGGACTCCTCGCGTGTGATGACGTCGTCGGAGAGCTCCATCAGATTGTGCATGCGGCCCTGCTCCTCTTTGGAGTAGCGCCGAAAGACGACCTCACGCGGCTGCACTCGTTCGGCTTTGGCCACAGGCTCGGGCGCCTCCCTGTTTGCCGAGATATAGGCTCCGACACCGACCAGGCCGCCGACGATCACGACCGCCGCCACGATACCCGCGATCGCCTTGCCACGGCCCTGCTTTTTGATCTTGTCGAGCTGAATGAGCAGGCTGCCGCTGAACTCCCCACTGGTGGCGCTCGGGTGCGCCTGCGAGGAGGTCAGCATCGGCGCCGATGGAAAAAAGGGCACTTGATCGGAGGGGCCTTCCTCCTCGTCAGGCTCGACGCTGTCGCTCGCTGAAGCGCCGGCGGCAAGCGCCTTGCCGGCGTCGGCGCCCGAGAACAGGCCATCGTGGGTGCCCTTGAGCCGAGAGCGGCCCGAGGGCGGCAGAGCGAACTCGCCCGATCCCAAGGCGCTCTTCTGAACGGCGGCCCTCGACGGATCCACCGCCTGGCCCGGCGAAACATCTACGGTGTCACCGAGCGCCAGATCGACGCCATGGTCAACGATGCTGGCCTCACTGACCTCATCGCTGGCCTCGCTGCCCTCGTCGAGCTTGAGCCGGTCGCGCAGGCGCTGCAAGCGCTCGCGCGGCGATACATCGCCTGTGGCACTGGCACGGTCGATTGAGGGCAAGGCGCGCGGTACGGGTATCGCAAGCTTGACCGGCTCGGGCTCGGGCTCGGGCTCGGGCGCGACAGCTTCTGGTTCGACGGGCTCCTGGTCGACGACCGGCTCTTTTGCGACTGGCTCTATGACGGCTGGGGCTGGCTCAATTGCGACCGGCTCTTCGGCCGCGGCCTCTTGGGCTGCAGGCTCGCTGAGCTTGGCGTTGAGGCTGTCGGGCACGGTGTCGAGCGGCTCATCGTCGCTATGATCGGCGACCTTGTCGGCGCGCTGCAGCTGAACGGGCTTGGAATCGGCAGGCTTTGTAAAGAGTGACTTTGAGGCGCCAGGCTTGGAGGCGGCCTCGGGCGCGCGCTTGCGCGGCGCGCCGCCGGGCTCGTAGTCCTCGATACGCACGGCCTGCAGCGCGGTGCTGATACCAATGGTCGATTTTGCCGGACGCACGGCCTGGCCGTCGCCGAGCGCATCGGCAAAGGCCGCCACGTCACGGACGGGCTTCCACTCGGTGAAGCTCTCGTTCCAGACGTAGACCGCGTCACCGAGTTTGCCGCTGGCAAATTGGACGCTGAGCTTCTCGAAGCTCAGCGGACCAAAACTCTCTCCGTTGATCGCGTAGTGCCAGGCGACGGTCGCCATGTCAGGCGCTGCAGCAGGTTGCGCGCTCGCGACAGGCTGGACGGGTTCTCGGACCGTGATGACGTGCGAGCAACTCTTGCAGCGAACTTTGAGAACCTTGCCCCGAACCTTCTCATCCGCAATGGAGTATTTGGTCTGGCATTTATCGCAGTAAAACTTCATTCAAGGGCGCTCGAGGATGCAGATCAAACCATGGGTAAACCGGCACAACTGTACATAGGCGCCCTGGGACTGACAAGTAGGGGAATCACAATGTTTCGCCTCTGATCGTCGGCCAATCGAGCATCCGAGCCGCTCAGAGCCCGCGTTTGACCCGTACCCGGGCCTCATGACAGGATACCCGACAAGTGCCAGGCGGCGTCGAGTTTTTGGCTCCTGGTTTTCCTAGAATTGCTGACAAGGTGGACAATGAAGTTCAATAAATGGTTTAGCCGGCTCTCCCGGGTGTTGATCGCGGGGTTTTGCCTGGTGCTGTTCGCTTGCGGTTTGGCCTCGTTTACGATGAACGAAGAGAGCAAAGAGATCATCATTGCCGGTCAGGCCACGGGCATCCTAGGCAGCCTGGCCGACCTCTTTCCGGCCAACATCCCGATGGATTTCAACCTCGAGCAAGAGCTCAAGGCACGCGATGCCGGCGTCGCCGAGAGCGTCTATTTGACCGAGCTACGCTTTGCGATCACGGCCACGCGCGATCCCGACGGCAGTGACAACTTCAACTTTCTCGACAGCGTCGACATCCACCTCGAGCCGACCACGGCGCGAAGCGCCCTGCCCGCGCGTCGACTGGCCTGGATTGACACCGTGGCCGACGGGCGTCGCGAGCTCTTCTTGAAGGTCGACGACGGCATCGACTTGAGACCCTACATCGAGGAGGGCATGCGCCTAAAGAGCACGGTCAAAGGCTCGGCTCCGCGAAACGATGTCTCGATGAAGGTCTTTGCCAAGCTCGACGTGCACCTGCTCTGAGGCCCGCGCGCCGCTCAGCCCTCTTTTGCGGGGTCGAGCCCATCGATCACGGCCTTGACCTTCATCTCCGTGTCTTGAATCTTCTTGCGACACATCTGCAACAAGAAGGCGGCGCGCTCGACCTTGACCGCGAGCTCGTCGAGGTCGACGTGGTCGCCCTCAATCTCGGCCAGAATGCGCGAGAGCTCTTCCATCGCCTCGCGGTACTTGAGGCCGCCGGCTTGCTCGTCGACTGGCTCTGCCTGGTTCACTTTGTCGGCCATCGTTTGCCTTGATTCGCTGCCTGGTTACTCGTCGGGCACACGCTTGACGCTGATTGAGCCGTCCGCAAGCCTTACGTCGAGGAGCTGGTCCATTGCTACGTCCTCGCTGGAGCGCACCAGCTTGCCACGGCTACGAAGGATTGCAAAGCCGCGTTCGAGCACGCGCTGGGGATCGAGCAGGCGCAGGTTGTGCGCGGCGTGCTCGAGCTCCTCGCTTCGCCGGGCGAGGGCCATGCGCGCCTGCGGGCCAAGACGCGCCGCGGCGGCCTCGACACCCTCGCGTCGACGCCCGATCAGGCGAAACAGGCGCGCCTCGTCAAGCTGCTCGCGGCCGTGGCGCACCTCGTGCTCGGCGCGCTCCACACAGGCCCGCGCCCGTGCACTGATCTGCTCGCCAGAGATCTCCACACGCAACGAATCCTTGGCAATCCGTCGCCTGGCGCCCTGGGCGATACGCGCGCTGAGTTGGGCTGTGCTCGCTCGCTCGTCGACGAGGCGAGCGTTGACGCTGCGCTCGAGGCGCGCCGATTCTCGCAACAACAGGCTCTGCGCTGCCAGCACCTGGGCCGTGGCCCGCACACCCATGTGTTCGACGGCGGCCTCGGCGCCGGCCAGAAATTGGCCCACGCGCGCGATTAAAAGCTCGGCTGCGGCCGTGGGCGTCTTGGTCGAGTGCGCAATGAAGTCGAGCAGGCATTGATCGCGCTGATGGCCCACACCGCAGATCACCTTCACCGGATGCAAACACACCGCCTCGCCGATCGCCTCGGTATCGAAGTAGGCCAGATCCGAGCGCGAGCCGCCGCCGCGCACGATCGCCACCACGTCAAAAGCGGCCGCCCGCCTGGCAAAATAATCGAGCGCCTCCAACACCGAGGCCTCCGTGTTGTGGCCCTGCACGCTGGCGTGATGCGTCGTCAGCTCAAAACCAAGCCCCGAGAGCCTCAGACCATGCACGAAGTCGTTGTACGCGTCGCTCTCATGGCTCGTGATCAGCCCCACGCGCAGCGGGCACACGGCGAGCTCGCGCGCCATGTTCTTGCCCTCGATGCCTCGCGCCTCCAGCGCCCGAAACACTCGCTCGCGGTTCATCTCCAGCTCGCCGGCCGTATACGACGGATCGATATCGGAGACGATCAGCTGGTAGCGCCCGTTTTGCGGATAGAGCTCGACGCGGGCCTTCAAGCGCACGGCCAGGCCGTCCCGAAGCCGTATCGACTGCGGCAGCGCAGCCAGGGTCGCCTCGATGCGCCGCCTGTCCTCCTCGAACATCACGGCCTTGATCCGCGCGATCTCAGATGCCCCGGCGTAGGGCCGCTCGGCCAGATCGAAGAAGCTCGTGCGCTGATTGCCGGCGGCATTCTTATCGTAGTCCTGCAGCTCGCCGACGATCCACAGATCGTCTTTGAAGTGATCCCGCAGCACCGCGCGCGCGGCCTGGTTGAGCTTGGAGACGGTATAGGTGTCGGCCGGCACCGGAGTCGCCAGCCCCGCCACGCTCGAGAGCGCCGGCGGCGAGGGCGCCAAAGACTGGCCCGCCGACTCGCAGTAGGTGCGAAGCTCCACGGAAAGTTTGAAGTGGTGGCCTTCGAGCTGCTCGAGCACGTAGGCCAGATGCTGCAGCGGCACGAACCAGGCCTTCGAGTTGGCGTCCCAGCGCCGCTCCGGAAGGTTTCGCACCGTATTAACCAGCTCGCGCTCGTAGGGAAAGCTGATGCGCAGGGTGCGCTCGGCAAGCTCGATGTCGATCATTCGTGCCATGTTCGTCAATCCCCGCCGGCCGTACAAGCCCCGCCCGCCACGCCCTCGCAGTGGCCAACGGAGTCGCCCGGAATCTCGCAAGTGCTGCACGTTTCGCTCTCGGCGCACTGGGCGTCGCGCTCGCAAGGCGCCAGGCATGTGCGCTGGAAGCAGACTAGGCCCTCGTCGCAGTTGACGTGGGCGTCGCACTCGGCCGTCTTGACGCAGGCCAAGCTGGCGAGCACCAAAAAGAGCAAGACGATAAGGCCTCGGACGGCTCGACAGGGGGCAAGCGCGCGGCTACATTGCCCGCTTCGACTTACGCCCTCGATACGATGGATTCGATATGCTTCGCGCGCCATTTGTTCTGCTCTACAATCTGTTCAAACTTCTGCGCTACCTGTGGGCGGCCTTTTGGAACGGCCTGGGCCACTGGCTCAGCCGCAAGAAGCGAAAGTACGTGGCGATCAAGCTCGAGCGCGATTACGCCTTTGGTCCGGGCCGCGGGCTGGCCGCGCTGTTTCAGACACAGCCCACTTTCCTCGAATTTCGCCAGGACATCAAGCGGCTTGCCGGCGATCCCAAGATCGAAGGCGTGGTCATCACGATCGAGACCGTTTCGATGGGACCGGCGCGTGCCGAGGAGTTTCGTGGGCTGATAGGCGAGCTGGTCGCCGCCGGCAAGCGCGTCGTGGTGCACTTTCAGATGATGACGCTGCGCGACTACGCGCTGGCCACGGCGGCCGACGAAATCCTGGTCACCCCGGCCGGCCGGCTCTACATCTTCGGGCTGCGCTTTGAGCAATACTTCGCCGCCGATCTGCTTGAACGCCTGGGAGTGGCCGCCCAGTTCGTGCACATCGGGCCGTTCAAGACGGCCTCGCACCGCTTCATCCACAACGCGATGACCGACCCTCAGCGCCTGATGATGCAAAACCTCTTCGACGGCCTGACTGGTCTCTACGAGCGTCAAATCGCCGGCGGCCGCGGACTCGATGTCACGGACGTGCGCGCAGCCTTCTCGCACATGCCGCTCGACGTGCGCGACGCCATGCGCCTCAAGCTCGTCGATGGCGAGGCCTTTCGCACCAACGTCTCACGCTGGCTGGCCCAGGGCCCGGCGGCGAACAGCCTGCCCGGGCCGCCGGACAAAGAGATTCGCCTCTATCAGGCCCACAATTATCTCAATTCCAATCCGACGCCCTTTAAGTGGACGCCGCTGTTTCGCACCGCGCGCCGCTTTGCCGTCATGGATTTGACCGGCATGATCGTCATGCCCGACATGAACCTGCCCGGCAGCTCCGGCGCCTCGATCAACCCGTCCGAGGTGCTGCCCAGATTGCGCGCGCTCAAAAAAGACCGCAGCGTGGCCGGCGTCGTGCTCCACATCAATTCGCCAGGCGGCAGCGCCCTGGCAAGCGATCTGCTCTGGCACGCCATCCAGGATCTGCGCACGGTCAAGCCCGTCATCGCCTATTGCAGCGACCTGGCGGCAAGCGGCGGCTATTATCTGGCCGTGGCCGCCGACAAAATCGTCTGTCGGCCCCAGACCGTCACGGGCTCGATCGGCGTCATCGCTGGCAAAATGTCGTTTCCCGGCGCCCTGGAGAAGGTCGGCATCAACGTCGAGTCGATCTACGACGACGAGGCCACAAGCTTCACAAGCCTCACCCATCCCTTGAGCGATCGCGTGCTGCAAAACCTGCAACACGACGCCCGCTCCTTTTACCGGCGCTTCTTGCAGCGCGTCGGCGAGGCCCGTGGCCTGAGCAAGCGCCGCCTGCACCGCTATGCACGCGGGCGCGTTTACACCGGCGAGGACGCTTATCGGCGCGGCCTGGTCGACGTGCTCGGCGGCTTCGATGAGGCCATCGCCCTGCTCGCCACCCTGGCCAAGCTCGACGCGAAGACCACCGAAGTCGAGTTCGTCGCCCACCGCCGCCAGACGATCAAGAGCGCCGTACGAAAATCCTTCATCCTGGCCGAGCTTGAGTTCGCCCAACCCCTGCTGGGCGAACTAGCCCAGGCCGCCGCGGCCACCGCCATGTTGCGCCACGAACCCGTGCTGGCCCTGACCCCCTATCAATTCAGCACCCAGCCATCTTGAATCCTTGCACGCTTTTGTACATCTTATGCCCTGCTGCCCCCAGAGGGCTGCCCCCTTTAACCACCTGATCTCGAGAACCAGCGGAGCCAACGATGGCCGAAGTACAGATTTATCGCACTTCCTATTGCCCCTATTGCGACATGGCCAAGCGCCTCTTCCAGGAGCTCGGCGTCGCCTTTGAGGAGATCGACGTCACCCACGACGACGACGCGCGCGCCGAGCTGATCAAGCGCACCGGCGGCCGGCGCACCGTGCCCCAGATCTTCATCAACGGTGAGGCCGTCGGCGGCTACAGCGACGTCCGCGCGTTGCAGACGCAGGGCAAGCTCACCGAGATGTTGGCGGCTTCCAAGTAGTCGATCGCACCAGAAACAAAGAGAGCCGGCGCTCATCGCGCTGGCTCTTCTCGTTTCTTGTGCTGTTCGCTTTCGCTCTATCCGAGGCTTACTCGAGACCGGAGAAGACGAAGGGATAGTTGATGATGCAGATACCGCCATCGGGCTTCTCGAAGCGCATGCGCTGGATGACGCGGGTGATGCAGCCTTCGACCTCGCGGTTGTTCATCGTCGAGCTTGCGATCGAGGGGCTGGCCACGGCGCCGTCGAGCTGGATGCGCCACTGGGCGACGATCTGACCGCTCAGGCTGGGGTTGGTCTGCAGCTCCTTCTCAAAGCAGTAACGAATGGCGTTGGCGCGTTGGCCGACGACGCGGCGGATGTTGGCCGCGTCACAGAAGTCGCCGACCTGGGGGGTACCCTGGGAGAGCTTGGGTGTGACCTTCTTGGCAGTGCCCTTGCCGATCTTGGCGCCCGTGCCCTTTCCACCGCCGGTATCGACCTTGCCCAGGCCGCCGACGCGGCCAAAGCCCTCGCCGCCGCCACCGCCGCCGGTGCCGCGCATGCCCATGCCGCCGGCGCCGCGGCCGACGACGAGATCGCCGCCCTCACCGCTCATCGCGACGTTCATCTTGGCGTCAAAGCCGTCGGAGTCGACAAAGATGTTCTTGAACGGGCCGGCGCTGAGCAGCTCGGAGCTGAGCGCCTTGTTGATGCCGATGTTCTTGACGTCGATCTTGTCGACCATCTCGCCGTCGACCTTGGGGATCTTCGACTCTGGGATGTCCTCGTCGGGATCGCCGAATTTGCCTTCCTCGCCGCCCGCCTTCTTGCCGGTGGTGTCCTCTTCCGGGGTGTCGACTTCCTCTTCCTCGAGGGGATCGAGCACGTCGTCGACCATGAACTTGACGAAGCGATCGTAGTTGACCATGTCGTCGAGATCAGGGTTGGGGTCAAAGGCGAGCATGGCCGTGAGCAAGAAGCCCACGTGGGTGACCATGGCAAAGAGCAGGCACAAGACCATCGCCCCCTCGAAGCTGCCGGTGAAACCACGGCCGGCAACCTTGTCGCCCTTCTCCAGCAGCTGAAAGAAGATGTTGATCTTGCCCAGACTGATCACGCCCCAATCGCCGGAGCGAAGCGCAAGTTCATAAGAGGCTGCCTGGCCACTCTCGGTGGTCACCGCATCGCGCTTGGTCGCTTTCTTGTCCTCGATCAGTTCCTCGAGGTCAAACTCCTCCTCGCCGAGATGCACGCTGCCATCGAGCTTGTCGGTAAAGCGCAGGGTGTAGCCCTCGGGCGTGCGCTCGAACATCGGGAACACCGCCGGCACGCCCGGGGCGGGCACGGTGAAGATGTTGCTGTCTTCGTCACCGATCGTAACAATCGGCTCGCTGGTCTGAGCGAAGGATTTCTCCTGATAAATGGTCCCGTTCCAGACCAGCGCGACACGTAAGTTATGGCTATTCGACTTCACCTGGGTGGCTCCGTAATCAATTATGAATCAAGCACTTACTGATGGTTGCGTCACGCAGCGGGCGACAGACTTAGACTCTACTCGTTTCGGTCGGTCGGTCAACGAAAGTGCCGCATGTTAACCAGAATTCGTGGCTGCGATCTCTCCGTGTAGGAGGTTTCGCCACCTGAAAATGGACAACGAACGATACTTTTTGAACCACACGACGTCAAGGCTACAGAATCGGCCAGTTTCCGCTTACCAGGGAGGAGTCACTTTCGGCGCGCATCGAAATTGCGCATCGAGGTGACATCTCCTAAGCTGGCGTCGTATCGCTCGAGGGGCTCGCCAGTTGACCAACGCGCTTGCCCTTCACTTGAGAGCTGACAAGGACCGCCATCAAAAGTTCCATGGTATCGAAAACAAATTCAAGGTTCTTGGGTCTGGCCATCGCCGCCACAATGCTGTGTTGGGGTGCGTCAGCACGCGCCCAGAACGAGGTTTCCGGCGAGCAACAAGGATCTGCGATTCCGGGCGCGAGCACCTTTGACGAGGTGAGCGTGGAGCGCATTCGCCCCCAGGATCTGCCCGAGGCCACGCCGCGGCTGCCGCCAGGGCTGATTCGCCAGAGCGCCACGACGCTGCCTCGCCCGGCCTCGCTCAACGAGCTCAAAGAGGGCGCACGGGTGGTCGAGGCGGCCGTCGTCGAGGTCATCGCCGTACACATGCCGCCCAGGCCCTATCGCCAGACCCCGATGTACCACCGCGGCCACGGCGTCTGGCTTAGCGACGCAGTTCAAAGCCAGGCCGTGCTCGTGAGCACCTTCGACTGGCTCGAGGACGCCCAGACGATCTACGTGCTTCCAGCCCATCTCAGCCGACAGCTTGCCGCCCGTGATCCCAACGTGGGCACGGCCACCTTTCGCTCGCTCGATTCGGTGACCATGGGCGGGCTCGATACACGCTGGTTGCAAACTCACCAATCCGAGCTGATCGAGGTGCGCCGCCACCAGGGCACGCGCCATCGAAACCTGGTCGCGCTGGTCTCCACGCCGCCGGGCGGCCTGAGCGCGCCGGCAAGAGCGCTGACGATCTTCGACACCAACAACGCACTTCCCTTGCAGGCCTATGGCTTCAGCCACTTCGCCGGCGCCGCGCTTGTACCAACGCACCTGATTATGGCCGCGTCCGAGAATGAATCATTGGCCTTCTATCTGCAGAACACCTTTGCGGCCATCCTCGGCGCGCCGATCGTCTCGCCAGATGGCCAGCTCATCGCCCTCAACGCCTTGCGCGACCCGGCAAAGCCCGAGATCTCCCTGGCCGTGCCCTCGGCCGCGATCACGGCGTTTCTTCAAAGCCTCGCCACAACCAAGCCCTGAGGTCTTGTGGCCGATGACGCCCTTCTCCATCGCGTTGCCGACGCGCTCGGCCTGCAGCCAAGCAAGCCAGCGCCCCCGGGCGGCCTGCTCGTCGCCTGGAGCGGCGGGCTCGACTCGAGCGTGCTCCTCGATCTGCTCGAGCGCTTGAGCAGGCGCCACGGCTTTGAGCTCGCCGCCGTGCACGTCGACCACGGGCTGCGCCCTGACTCGCGCGACGATGCCGCGTTTTGCACCCAGGAGGCCGCCCGGCGAGGGTTAGCCTTTCGCCTCGAGCACATCACCGTGCGAAAGGGCCACTCCACCCAGAGTCAGGCCCGCGCCCAACGCTACGCCGCGATCGCCGAAGCCGCCGACGCGCTCGGCCTGGCGACAGTTGTGACCGCCCATCACGCCGACGATGCGCTCGAGACGGCGCTGCTCAACCTGAGCCGTGGCACCGGCCTTCGCGGTCTCGTCTCGCTGAGCGCGCCAGGCGACTCGCCGGGCATCGCTCGCCCGCTGCTCACCACAAGGCGCGCCGAGATCGAAGCCTATGCCAGCCAGCGCGCGCTTCGCTGGATCGACGACCCGACAAACCTCGAGGACCACTACGAACGAAACCGCCTGCGCCACCAGGTGTTGCCAGCGCTCGTCGATGCGCGTCGAGGCAGCGCTCCGCTGCTCGCAAGCCTCGCCAATCTGCGCCAGGACTCCGACGCCCTCCAATACTATGCCCGCGCGCTGAGCGAGCGCGCGCGCCGCGACGACGAGCCCGGATTGCAAACCATCGCCTTTGACCGCCAGGTTCTGGCCGGCCAGCCGGCTGCGACCATCGCGCTCGCGCTTCGCCAGGTCCACGATGGTTGGAGCATGGCGAGCCTTGGTGCCGTCGTCGAAGCGATCGGGCAAGCACAAAGCGGCCAGACGATCGCAATCGCCGGCGCCACTGTTATCGTGCGCGCACACCGCGTCGTCATCGAGCCCACACGTGGGCGCGGCCCCCAAGAGCTCGCCGCTCGCCAGGCATTTGCGGCCACCGTGGCCGTAGGCCAGCCCGGCGAACTCCCCTGGTTTGGCTGGCACATCGGCTGGCAGCTGCGCGCACGCACTTCGGGCGACGAGCAGCCTGTGCCAGCGTGCATCGCGCGCTTTGACGCCGAGCTGCTGCCTCAAACCCTGATTGTGCGCGGTCCTCAAGAGTCAGAACGCCTCGTGGTCGAGGGCATGGATGGGCGAAAACGGCTCAAAGATCTGTTCGCAGCCCACGGCGTTGCCAGCGACGAGCGCTGGCGATGGCCCTGCCTGGCCGCCGCAGATAAACTCTTGTGGGTATGCGCCATTCGACGCAGCGCAGATTTTGCACTCACCCCGGCCACAACCACCGTGCTCGAGATCCGCTGCGAGCAGCCCACCGAGGGCGAAGAAGTGTAATATTTTAGGTAGGTTGGAAATATCTGGGTAGTACAAGAACTTCCTTAATTACCATGACGACGCGCCCGACGAGGCCCTGTCATAACGTCAGTAGATCAACGCTTGAGCCTAAACTGGGTGAGTCGATGGCGTGGTTGAAAGGGTAGGACCGAGGTGTTATAGCTAGTTGGCGAGGTATATGGCCGCCAGTAGCCGTATTTCAGGCGCCAAATTGACCGCAAACGCACGTGTCTCCAACACAAAATGAGACACCTGTTCTGCCCATCCCAGTGAGGATAGGCAAAGCACCCCTTCTGAAGAGGAATGCCAGTGTTAAATAAGGTTCCAATGCGCGCTTTTGTCATCTGGGGCGTTTTGATCGTTCTGGGTGTCGTGGTCTTCAACATTTTGACCGAGAAGAACGTCGAAGCAACCGACGTTCAGTTCAGTGATTTCCGCGTGGCTGTTGAAGCTGGCCATGTGGAATCGGTCAAGATCAAGGATCTGGAAGTACGCGGAAAGTTCGTCCCGGAGTACGCTCGCAAGAATCACGAGGGCCAGCTCGACTTTACCACCGTGGGCCCGGTGGGTGAGGATCTCCAGGACATCTTGATGGCCAAGGGCGTCATTTTCACCTACGCCAAGGCCGACGAGAACAGCCTTTGGAAACAGATACTGGTGACCTCGATCCCGCTCTTGTTGCTGGTCGTGGTGTTGATCTTCTTGATGCGCCAGTTTCAGGGCGGCGGCGGCGGCAAGGCGATGAGCTTTGGCAAGTCCAAGGCTCGTCTGCTCAACGAGCACACCCACAAGATCACCTTCAATGACATTGCAGGCATCGACGAGGCCAAAGAAGAGCTTCAAGAGATCGTTGATTTCCTCAAGAACCCCAAGAAATACACTCGCCTTGGCGGGCGCATCCCCAAGGGCGTGCTCTTGATGGGCTCGCCGGGCACCGGCAAGACCCTGCTCGCTCGCGGCGTTGCCGGCGAGGCGGGCGTGCCCTTCTTCTCGATCAGCGGCTCGGACTTTGTCGAGATGTTCGTCGGCGTGGGCGCAAGCCGCGTGCGCGATCTCTTCGAGCAGGGCAAGAAGCAGGCGCCTTGTATCATTTTCATCGACGAGATCGACGCCGTCGGCCGCCACCGCGGCTCGGGCATGGGCGGCGGTCACGACGAGCGCGAGCAGACGCTCAACCAGCTGCTCGTGGAGATGGACGGCTTCGAGTCCAACGAGGGCGTGATCCTGATCGCTGCGACCAACCGCCCCGACGTGCTCGACCCGGCGCTGCTTCGCCCGGGCCGCTTCGATCGCCGCGTGGTGGTCGCTCCGCCGGATGTGCGTGGCCGCGAGTTGATCTTGCAGATTCATACCCGCCGCACCCCGATCGGCAAGGACGTCGAGCTCTCGCGCATCGCTCGCGGCACGCCCGGCTTCTCCGGCGCCGATCTGGAGAACCTCGTCAACGAGGCTGCCCTTCTGGCCGCGCGCGCTGGCAAGGATCGCGTCGAGTCGGCCGACTTCGAGAACGCCAAGGACAAGGTTCTGATGGGCGCCGAGCGAAAGAGCGTGGTGATCAACGAAGAAGAGAAGAAGGTCACCGCCTACCATGAGGCCGGCCACGCGATTGTCGCCATGCTTCAGCTTGGCACCGACCCGGTCCACAAGGTCACGATCATTCCTCGAGGCCGCGCCCTGGGTGTCACCCAGCAGCTTCCCACCGAGGATCGCTACACCTTGCGCCGCGGCTATGTGCTCAGCCGTCTGGCCGTGATGATGGGCGGGCGTGCCGCCGAGAAGATCATCTACAACGAGATCACCACCGGCGCTGGCAACGACATCGAGGTCGCCACCGACCTGGCACGGCGCATGGTCTGCGAGTGGGGCATGAGCGATGCGATCGGCCCGATCTCGTATGCCGGTGGCCAGGAGAGCCCCTTTCTCGGCCAGGGCGGCACCAGCTCGCGCCCTTACAGCGAGTCGATCGCCCAGAACATCGACGCCGAGATTCGCCGCATCGTCACCGAGGCCTACGCGCTCGCTGAGAAGTTGCTCTCGGAGAACCTCGATCTGCTCGAGCTGATGACCGAAGGTCTGCTCGAGTTCGAGGCCCTCGATGCCGAGGACATCATCCAACTCGAGAAGGACCGCAACCTCGACTGGATCCGCCAAAAGCGCGAGCGTCAGTTCGCCAAGGCCGAGCAAGAGGCCGCCGACCGCGTCCCTAAGACCGGCTTCGCCTCCAAGATCAAGGACCAAGCGCTGGGCAACCTCGCTCCCAACACCTGATCGAGAGCATCGCTTGAAGAACTTAGCCAGCAACTCTTAATCGGGTTGCTGGTTTTTTTTTGCCCTTGTTGTTCACCCCATGCCCAATCCATGTTGATGCCCATGAGCGCCTCGATAGCCCTTGCCTGCCCACGTCCCATCCCCGCGCCTGTTCGCCTCAGCGAGCGCAGCCTGAGCTTTGGCAAGCGCTGCTATGTCATGGGAATCGTCAACGTCACGCCGGACTCCTTCTCCGATGGCGGCGCATATTTGACCCACGACGCCGCCCTGGCCCACGCACTGATGCTTGCCGAGGCTGGTGCGGACATCGTCGACATCGGTGGTGAGTCGACGCGCCCCGGCGCAAAGCCCGTTGCAGTCGACGAAGAGCTCGAGCGCGTGGTCGCCGTGATCGAGGGCTTGCGCGCGCGAAGCCCCGTGCTCATCTCGGTGGACACCTACAAGGCGGCCGTCGCGAGCGCGGCACTGGCGGCTGGGGCCGACATCATCAACGACATCAGCGCGCTGGGCTTCGATACCGACATGGCGGCCGTGGTGGCGAGCAGTGGCGCGGCGCTGGTGATGATGCACATGCGAAAGACACCGGCCGATATGCAAGAAGACATCGTCTACGATGACCTGGTCGACGACGTGCTCGACTTTTTTCGTGAGCGCTTGGCCCGCGCCGACGCCGCAGGCATCGCGCGCGAGCAGATCATCCTCGATCCGGGCATCGGCTTTGGAAAGACCGTGGATCAGAACTACAGGTTGTTGCGAGAGCTTGGCCGCTTTACCGAGCTTGGCCGTCCGATCCTTTTGGGCACGAGTCGCAAGCGCTTTTTGGGTGCCATCGTTGGAAAGCCGGCCAACGATCGCGTCTGGGCTACGGCCGCCACGGTCGCCTGCGGGATCTGGGCTGGCGCGGACATCGTGCGCGTGCATGACGTCGCCCAGATGGTTGACGTCGCCCGTGTTGCCGAGGCGATCGCGGCGATGAGTTTTCAAGACCAGGCCACACCCTTTTGAGCGACGTGCCACGATCTCGCTTTAAATCCAAACACATGCGTCTTTTTTTTGCGCGATGACCAATCATCGGCGACGATGGCGCATGGATCAGCACAAGCAATGCCCACAGCAAGCCAGAATTTTTCATCGGTATCGAGGGTTTGAGTCTGTGCCATAACCTGATAATAAGTACACCCCGTCGATGCTGTGCATGGGAGTCCTTGGCCACACCTTCACCCCGCCAAAAGCGCAATTTTTCCCAGCGATCGCTGACCTCTGAAGCCTTGATGTCTGCCGCTCGCTCAACCGGGTAATCCGGGGCATGGAACAGATTCTCGATATATTTCGGGTCGAGACATGGCAGGAGACGTTTCTCGTCTTGCTGGACATGGCGATCGTGTTCTTCGTGATCTACCGCATTCTGCTGCTGATTAAGGGCACGCGCGCGGTTCAGATGCTCGTGGGGCTGGTCTTGGTGTTGGTCTTTTTCTTTCTCTCCCAGGAAGACTACCTGCATCTGGCGACGACGAACTGGTTTATCGACATGTTCATCGCCAACTTCATCGTGATCATCGTCATCATCTTTCAAAGCGACATCCGTCGCGCCCTGGCCCAGGTCGGCCGGGCGCCCCTGTTCTCCGGATCGGGCTCCTTTGAGGAGACCAGCGTGCTCGAAGAGGTGGTCAAGGCCAGTGTCATGTTGGCCAGCCGCAAGCTAGGCGCGCTGATCGCCATCGAGCGCGAGGCCGACCTGAGCCACTACACCGAAGAGGGCATCAAGCTCGACTCGTTTGTGAGCAAGGATGTCTTGTTCACGCTCTTTTTGCCCGAGCATCAAAACCCGCTGCACGACGGCGCGGTGATCATCCAAAAGGGCCGGATCTCGGCAGCGGGCTGCTTCTTGCCGCTGACGATCAATCCGCGCGTCGAGAAGACTCTGGGCACGCGCCATCGCGCCGCGATCGGACTCTCCGAGGACACCGACTCGGCCATCGTCGTCGTCAGCGAAGAAACCGGCACGATTTCGGTGGCCTATGATGGCGAACTCTACCGCGACTTGGATGCCAACGCGCTGCGCGCGATCCTGCAAAAGATTTACAGCGCGCGACACTTCAACGCGCGTCGCCAGAGCTTGTTGGAGCGCTTTCGCAACAAGACGGCCGGTGACGAGACCGAGGCAAGCAAATGATCGGTCGCATGATCAAAGCGGCTTTGCGCCGCATCTTCGTACACAACTTCTATCTGAAGTTCGTGGCCGCCGTGCTCACTTTGGCCTTGTACATCTGGGTCAGTGACGACCGAGAGATGGTGGTCGCAGGCTACGCTCCGGTGCGCGTGGTGGTGCCCGACGACATGGTGCTGACCAGCGATCCGCTCGACCGCGTCAAAGTCACCATTCGCGGGCGCTGGTCGGACATCAACCGCTTCGATCCCAGCCAGATCGATCCGATCCGCATCGATCTCACGCGCACGGATCAAGATTCGGTCGTCGCGCTCTCGACCGACATGGTGCGCGTGCCACCTGGCCTTCGGGTGGTCGCCATCGAGCCGGGCCACATGCTCGTTCAGCTCGAAGAGGAGGCCGATAAGAGCGTTCGCGTTGTGGCTCAGATCGTCGGCGAGCCCAGGCCGCCCTACGCCCTCTCCGAGCTCAAAGTCACACCCGAGGAGGTTGTCTTGCGCGGCCCCCGCAGCGTGGTCGACCGGATCAGCACGGTGTCCACCGAGGCGCTCGACTTGAGCAACCGCACCCAGAGCTTCCAAAAGCAGGTGCGCCTTCGCCTTGAAAACCCGCAGCTGAGCTACGATCTCGACCAACCGATCGTCGTGCAAGCGATCATCGTCACCCAGGAGGCCACGCGCACCTTCGAGAACGTGCCGGTCAGCGCCGTCAACACCACGCACGCCGTCGAGGTCAGCCCGCCCACCACCACGATCACCGTGCGCGGCCCAAGCGACGTCGTCGAGCGCATGCGCACCGACATCATGCGCGCCGAGCTCGACCTCTCGGCCGAGGACCGCCGCCCGCCAGGCACCTTCTCCAAGGACGTGATCGTGCGCAACCTGCCCTCGGACGTCACCCTCGTGCGCGTCTACCCCATGAGCTTTCGCGTCACGACGACGCCGCGCTGAGCTATTTGACTTGTCGCACGCAATCCCAACCTTCATCGGACAAAGGCATCGCCCTTTGAACGTGGCAGGGAAAATGGTATTAACTGCGCACTCGTGGATGGCCCACCACAGCTAACATGATGAATTGACTTGCAAATCGAGATCCTAAAATGACAAAAAGACAGCTCTTTGGCACCGATGGCATCCGTGGCGTGGCCAATGAATACCCAATGACCGCCGAGATCGCCGTGCGCCTGGGCCAGGCGATCGCCCATCATTTTCGCAATCAACAGGCCAATAAGCCCTTTGGCCACCGCACGCGCATCGTCATCGGCAAGGACACCCGCGTCTCGGGCTACATGTTCGAGTCCGGCCTGGCCGCCGGCATCACCAGCATGGGCGCCGACGTCTTGCTCGTTGGCCCACTGCCCACGCCGGGCATCGCGTTTTTGACCACCGGCATGCGCGCCGACGCCGGCATCGTGATCTCGGCAAGCCACAATCCCTACGCGGACAACGGCATCAAGATCTTCGGTCGTGACGGCTTCAAGTTGCCCGACGAGGAGGAGGCGATCATCGAGGCCCTCGTGCTCTCGGACACCTCGCTTGCCACCGACACGGGGCTCATTGGAAAGGCCACGCGCATCGACGACGCCGCCGGACGCTACATCGTATTCTTGAAGAACACGTTCCCGCGCGAGCTCACCCTCGAGGGTCTGCGCGTGGTGGTCGACTGCGCCCACGGCGCCGCCTACAAGGTGGCACCGGCCGTCTTGCGCGAGCTCGGCGCCGAGGTCTTCACCGTGGGCTGTGAGCCGGACGGATTCAACATCAACCAGGATTGCGGCAGCCTGTTTCCCTTCAACACGGCGCGGCGCGTGCGTGAGACGCGCGCCGATGTCGGCATAACGCTCGACGGTGACGCCGACCGCGTGATCATGATCGACGCACAAGGCGACATCGTGGACGGCGACGCCACCCTGGCCCTTTGCGCCATGCACCTCAAGAGCCAGGGCATGCTCAAAAACGACACGCTCGTGAGCACGGTCATGAGCAACGTCGGTCTCGAGGTCGCCCTCAAAAAGCAGGGCATCGCGCTTTTGCGCACCTCGGTGGGCGATCGCTACGTCGTCGAAGAGATGCGCTCGGGCGGCTACAACCTCGGCGGCGAGCAAAGCGGCCACCTGATCTTCTTGGACCACAGCACCACCGGCGACGGGCTGCTCGCCGCCTTGCAGGTGCTCGCGATCATGCAAAGCCGCAAGCAGCCGCTCAGCGAGCTCAGCGCCGTAATGACACCCTTTCCTCAAGTGCTGATCAACATCGACGTGCGCGAGAAGCCGCCGCTTGCCGATCTGACCGAGTTTCAACAGCTGGTCGCCCAGATCGAGGGCAAGCTCGCCAACGTGGGCCGCGTCGTCGCGCGCTACTCGGGCACCGAATCCAAAGCGCGCATCATGGTCGAAGGCCCCGACGACCAGCAAGTGCGCGCTTATGCCGACGAGCTGGTGCGCTCCTTGCGCTCACTCATCGGCGCCTAGTATGACAACTGGCGCGCGCGATGGCCTCGCCGCGCGCGCGCTCAATTCTCCCCCCTTTTCCACCTATTTCACCGTGAGTTTGGTGTTATGAAGCCCACCCGCCCTCGCCTTGGCGTCAACGTCGACCACGTCGCCACATTGCGCCAGGCTCGCCAGACGATCTATCCCGACCCGGTCAGCGCCGCAGCGCTCGCCGAGCTCGCCGGCGCCGACCAGATCACGGTGCACCTTCGCGAAGACCGCCGCCACATCCAGGAGCGCGACGTGCGCATTTTGCGTGAGACGGTCACCACGCGACTCAACCTCGAGATGGCCGCCACAGAAGAGATGCTCGCGCTTGCGCTCTCGGTGGGACCGGACATGGTCACGCTCGTACCCGAGAAGCGCGAGGAGCAGACCACCGAGGGCGGCCTGGCCGTCGTCGAAAATTTTGCCACTCTGCAGCGCTATATCGAGCGTCTGCGCCCAAGCGGCGCCTACATCAGCCTGTTCATCGATCCCGATCCCGACCAGATCGAGGCCTCGGCCAGGCTCGGCGTCGAGATCGTCGAGCTGCACACCGGCGACTACTGCGAGGCCGCCGCGCACTTTACCAATCGCCTACGCCCATCGCGCTTTGCCCTCGACGTGGAACTGCAAAGGCTCGTCGAGGGCGCCAAACGCGCGAGCAACCTGGGTCTTGTCGTGGCCGCCGGCCACGGCCTCAACTACAAAAACGTCGAAGCAATAGCCGCGATCGAGCCCATCGAGGAGTTCAACATCGGCCACAGCATCGTCGCACATGCCGTGTTCGTGGGCTTTGAGCGCGCCGTGCGCGAGATGATCGAGGCGCTCGAGGCCGGGCGCGCCCGAGGCTAGCCCTTCCCTTGCGGCTGGGCATGCTCACCGCTTGCCCCCTGCAAGGCGAAGGTCTATCGTAGCCCACGTTGGCCTGTTGCTACATTCTCTTGCCGGTCGTGCCCCCTCATGAAGCTCGTCAGCCCGACACAAATGCGCGAGATCGACCGGCGCACCATCGAGGACATCGGTCTTGGCGGCGCAGTCTTGATGGAGCGCGCGGCGCTGGGCGCTGTGGCGGCGATGGTCGCGCACTTCGACCTGCGCGCCGGCCAGCGCGTCGGCCTGATGTGCGGCGGTGGCAACAACGGCGGCGACGGCTATGCCATGGCCCGCATGCTCGAGCACAATGGCTTTGAGGTCGTCGTCGTTGCGCTGAGCGATCCGGCTGCGCTCATGGGCGATGCCAGGACAAACCTTACCATCGCCCGAGCGCTCGGGCTGACCATGATCGAGCAAGACAGCCTGGCGTTCGATGAGCTGCCTGCGTGCAATGTCTGGGTCGACGCCATCCTTGGCACGGGCATCGATCGCCCGATCAGCGGGCGTTTCTTGGAGGCGATCGGGTATCTAAACGAACAGAGCGCGCCGGTCTTTGCCCTCGACATACCGAGCGGCTTGGACGGGCTTAGCGGCCAGATCCACGGCCACTGTGTGCGCGCCGCGGCCACGGCGAGCTTTGGCTTCGCCAAAGTGGGCCTCGTGCTGGCCGGCGCCAAAGGTTACGTGGGCAAACTCTTTGTCATCGATATCGGGCTGCCTGCTGCGGTTGTCGACGCCGTTGGCTACCTGGCCGTTCATTTGACGCCGTCTTGGGTCACATCACAGCTGACGCCCAGGCCTGCCGACTTCCACAAGGGCGCGGCCGGCAAGGTGCTCGTGCTCGCGGGCAGCCGCGAGCAGGCCGGCGCCGCCTTGATGGCCGCGCGCGGCGCGCTGGTTGCGGGCGCCGGCCTGCTGACCGTAGGCACGGTCGACGAGCTCGTCGCGCTCGTTGCGCCGGCGCTGCCCGAGGCGATGGCCGCGCCGCTGCTTTGCTCCACGCGTGACGCCAACAGCGAGGAGCGCCTCTACAGTTTTCTCGAGCGCGTCGACACGGTCGCGATCGGGCCGGGGATGGGAACCCACGACGGCGCGCGCGCAGCCCTCGACATCGTGCTGGCTAGCGACGTGGCCCGCGCCGTCTTCGACGCCGACGCGCTCAACATCGTCGCCGCCAGAGGCGACCACGACAAGCTGCGCGCCTTCTCGGCGCGCTGTGCGCTCGTGCTCACGCCGCACCCGGGCGAGATGGCCCGACTTTGCGCCACGACAATCGACGCGGTGAGCGCCGATCCGATAGGCTTCGCCCAACAGCTCGCCCGGCGCACCGGAGCCGTCGTCGTCTTGAAGACCGCCACGAGCGTCGTAGCCGCGCCCGATGGCCGTCTGGCCATCAACGCCTCAGGCAACCCGGGCATGGCCACCGGCGGAATGGGAGACGCGCTGACGGGCATGATCGCCGCGTTGATGGTGCCCTCGACCGACGCCTTCGTAGCTGCTTGCATCGGGGTCTGGACTCACGGCGCCGCCGGCGACGCCGCGCTCGCCAGCTGCGGCCAACGCGCACTGAGCGTCTCGAGGCTGCTCGATCACGTCGGCGGCGTCTGGCGTGAGGTCGAACCATGAAGCTTGGCCTTGCCGTCGCACTCGTCGTGCTCACCCTGGCCACGCTCGCCTGCACGACACCCTCCGATCCGGTGGGAGTCGGCAGCTTGTGCACGCCGCCAGGCCCGGAGTGCCCTGAGGCCGTCGTGCTCCAGCGCGGCTCGGTCGGGCGAAACGCGCTCGATTTCCAGCTCACCAATCGCGCGCACAGCTCCGAGGTGACCTTTCGCATCACCTCGCCAGGCGACGAGACCGATGCCCCCCTTGCGGTCGATGACGAGACACGTCCCGAGCTTTACTCGCGCGCCTATGCGCTCGAGGCCGACGACGACGTCTTCGGCCAGCTCTCCTCGCGCACGCTAGGCACGGTCAACACGCTTCAACTCAGCCTGGTCTGCACTCAGCCGCCCTGCGACGCGGTGCTCGACTACGTGTTCATCTCTGAGCCGCTCGAGTGCATCGACGATGGTGAGTGCAGCCGCCCCTGGCGCTGCGAGCAGTCGACCGGGCGCTGCGTGGAGTGTCTGGTCCACAGCGATTGTCTGAGCGCCACGCAGTCCTGCGATCTCGAGGCCGGCCGCTGCGTTCCGCCTCAGGACTCCGTGTGCACGATCGCGCGCATGCCCGCGCCCGGCTCCCCCCTGCCCGCCCTGACGCTTGCCCTGCTCGCGGGCGGGCTTTTGCTGCTTCGACGCCACGGGCGGCGCGGCTCTTTGCTCGGCGCCGTCTTGCTCGCCGCAGCTGCGGCCAGCATGCCGCTCGAGGCGGCGGCCGGCCCTCCGCGCGCAGGCTTTGCCCTCGGCGGTGGACCGAGAATGATCACCGGTGAGCTCGGGGAATTTGTCGCGATAGGCTATGGATACGTGCTGACCCAGGAGCTTCGCCGCACGCACTACGGCATGGCGATCGGGCTGACCACGGCAAGCTTCGAGACCAGCCAGCAGCCTCCGCCGCACACGTATGTGCTGCAATCCTACGGTGTCAGCCTCGGACCTCGCGGCTATTGGAGTTTGGGCGCCTTCGAGTTCACCGGCGGCGTCGACTACTTGCGCTGGGGCCTGGCCTCCAACAGTCTGGTGCGCTACACCGGGCTTGGGGTCTCGTTCAATGCTGTGGGCGCTACGGGCGGTGTGCGCTACCGCTGGTCGAGCCTGGAGGCGCGCTTTGAGGCCGGGCTCTACCCGATCTTCGAACTGCCGGGCTCGATCGTCTCACTCAATTTCATGGTGGGAATTGCCGGGCGATGAGGGCCGCAGCTAATGCGAATCGGTGCGACGCAGCGCCGTGAGGCGCTCCTTGAGCGCCTTCTTGCTGATCACGCGCGCCTCGACGAGCAGGTCGGCCAGCGTCTGTAAGACAGCGCGCTGATGCTCCACCTCACGCTCCAAGCGTTTGATCTTGCTCATATTCTGCTCAACGGCCTGCTGAAGCGTCAGCTCGGGCTCCTCGCCCTCGCCCTCGTCGTCGAAGAGATCGAACTCACCGCGCGGTGCTGGCTGCGCCATCAGATTGAAGCCCGAGTCGCCGGCGTCCTCGCCACCAAGCGCGCCCGATCCACTGGCGTTGGGCCCGGCCGGGCGCCTGGCGGGCGCGGCGTGACCAGCGGAGCTAGCCGGCCGACGCTGCGGACTCGACGGCGCAAAGCCAGAATCGAACGGCGAGCGTGACGTGTCTTCGAGCAATGCGTCGAACTTGTCGAGCGCGCCGGCGAGGTCGTCGGCCTCGCTGGCAAAAGCCAGGCCGGCGCCGTCGTTGCGCCCTCTTGGGGAGTCGGACAACTCCCCGAAGCCGTCACCAAAGTCGTCGTCGCGACCGCGCGAGCGCTTTGAGACGGTGCCGTTGGAAGGCGGCTCCTGTTTGCGCGAGGGCGTGGGAATCGGAGGCGGCGTCGGCGCAGGAGACGGCGACGGTGTAACCATGACCTCGCGCGTGGCCAGCCGCTGGCGGCCCTTGACCTCGGCTCGGTCCGCGTCCTTGGACGGCAGTGGCTCGGCCCCCTTGTGCACAGCGCCCTCGGCAGCCGGCGTCGCGTCGTTGTTGCCCCGATAATGGCGGTGAATCTCGCGCTGCAGGCGACCACGCGGCGCGATCGCGACCTCGGGCGCCTTTCCCATCGCCGTCTGCAAGGACTTGATCACCTCGAGCGCGATGGCCGGATCGTAGACCGCGACGCTGACATGATCGTTTGTCGCGTCGAGCTTAAAGGGCAGCACACAATGCTTCTCGGCGAGCTCTGCCGAGATCAGCTTGAGCGCGTAGGGCTGAGCGTCGATGTTGACCGAATCGATGTAGGTGTAGCCGTAATAGCCGGCCATCGAGCGCGCCAGGTTGGTCTCGTCGACCTCGCCGTTTTGCAAGAGCTGCTCAACCACGCTCGTCTTTTGCATGGAAGCACGCAAAATACAGCGCTGCATTTCCTGGCGGGAGATCAGGTCGTTGCTGATCAGATGCTCAACGAGTTGTCGTTCCATGGCAAGATGTGTCCATTTGAGAACCGAAAATCAGGGGCGCGCTCGGGCGCGAATCGCGTTGACCCGTGCACCTACATTGCGCCTCGATGGTGCCGAAAGTCAATTGCAGCTCAATCAAAGACCAAAATCGGACTACTCCAGGTTCCCGCCACCGGGACTACGCCGACGTCCTCAAGGATGGTCAGCACCTCGTCCTCCTCATAAACATCGACAAACGCTGCACTGTTTTGAGTAATCGGTGCGTGGTTGCCAGACCAGCTCATCGGGCCATCGGATGCCAAGAAATCGGTGTTCCACACGGCGTTACGAAAATCGCCATCGTCGCGCGTGTGCTGTTGCACATAGGACATGGCCGAGCCGCGCGCTTCGGCCGAGCCGATGGCCGTGGCTGCAATGGCGATATTGCCGCCACTGGGCGTTGCGGTGACCTTTGCATTGAGCCAATTGCGCCCCAGATAGACGTGGGTCGCAAAGGCCATCCAGTTGAGCAGGTGATCTTGTGTGCCGATGCCTGCGCCGTAGTTGGCGACGACGAAGCGATTGGTGTCGGGCCCAAAGGCCAAGGCCATCAGCGCATAGGCTGAGAGCGGAAAATTAGGATCCTTGGTGCCCAGCGCGTTGACAAAGCTCTTGTCGGCGATCATCACCGGCCAGCGCATCGGATCGACGGTGTCGTGCCAGGCCTTGCCCGCATCGGTTTGCAACCACAGGCGAAAGGCGTCGACATCGCCAAACCAGCCATAGTTCTGTGACCAGGCGGCCTTCATCTTGGGTAGGAGCTGGCTCAGTGCACCAAAGTCGGCCCCGGCGCCAAAGACGCCGTCAATGCGCGTATCGACCGCGGCGGCCATGCGCGCGCCCACCGCGCGATCGCCGTCGGCCAAGATGATCGCGCGGCTGAGGCGAAAGTCGATCGGGCCATCGCCATTCCAGCTCTGCTCGGGCGCGCGGCGCGAGACCTCGACGGCGGCCGTGACCGCGCGCATCCAACCAAAGGCCAGATAACGAAACGGATCGGCGCTGGCGTCGTCGGTGTTGCGCAGCACCTCGAGCAGACACGGGGTGTAGCGAAGCGCCGGAACACTCTGGCCAAAACAGGCCGCCGCGCCCTGGCCCTGCCACTCCTGGGGGCCCTTGTTCAAATCGATCGGCCCGGGCAGATTGGTGACGACCACGCTGGGAATGCCAAAGATCGCCGTGATTCTGGCCGCATAATTGATGCGAAACTCGCCCGTCTGGCTGATGTCCTTGACGTCGTTTTGGGTGCCGTGTTGCACGACGATGAAGGCGCCGGCAACCAGGCTGGGGTTTAGGACCAGCGGCACGAACATCGTCGCGTCGTGGGTCCAGGCCGTGCCGAACACTGACTGGCTGCGAAAGGTGAAGTCGATCTTGTAGACCTGAGACTGCACCGAGGCCACCGAAATCAGGTTGGATTCGGCCGTTCGAATCTGCAAGCCCAGCCGCGACAGCTCACGCGCCGCCTCGACGTCGAGCACTTTGCCCGGACCCGTTGTCGGCTGAACCGGCGGCGGATCGACCACGGCATCGACTTGATCGACGATGTCATCGCCCTGGCTGGCATCGGGATCGGTGGTGTCCACGACATCGGGCGTGCTCTTGGCTCGCCTGGCATCGTCAGAGCAGGCCGGCATCATCAGGGCGGCGCTCAACAAAAGCGCGATCCAGGCGTACGATGAACCCGACAACGGCGTAGCAAAACCCAGGCATTTCATCACAAGTTCCTCACAAGTGAGCCAAGTCGCGACGTACGAGGTGCAGCTCGACGCGGCTCGTCTGCGGTATCTCCAATCCATCCAAGGCTTCAAATTCCGTGGTGCGCTCGAGCTCGACCTGACTGCTGTAGATCGCGCCGCGCTCGATATCAAAGAGTACCATGCCACTGCCTTCTGAGCGCATGCGATAAGTCGTCGTCTTGCCGGCCTCCCCAAACGCGCCCGTCAGCTTGCCCTCGAAGCGCTGCCTGATCACGGCATACTCGCGCCCGGCGCGCTCGACGACGCCCACGAGCCGATTGGTGACGACCAGATTACCATCGGCCTCAAAGCCCTCGGATGGCTGATGGGCCTCGCTGCGAACCCGGTAGGTCCACTCCTCGCCAACGTGCACGGGCTCGCGGCGAAAGTGCGTGGTGAGCAGGCGCGCTGCGTCATCGACGAGGTTCAAGGTCTGGCGCACCTGGGCGTTGGTATCGGAGAGCCACTCGAAGCGCTCGATCTGGCCGCGCTCGCTCATCGCGATGCGTTGCTCGGCGCCCTTGAGCAACATCTCGAGCTGGCGCGTGATGTCCGCGCCGATCCGCCGTCCGTCTTCGAGCACGTCGACGCGCACGTTGGAAAAGGCGCGCTCGATCGAGAGCTCGTCGACATCTTCGGCGCTCAGCGACGTCTCACGGACGAGCATCGACAGCCGTGTCTCCAGCGAACGCTCGCCAGTAGTCGGCGAAACATAGCTGTTTTGCTGGCGCATCGTCAGCTCGAGCTGGTGTGAGGCGTCCGGCAGGTAGCGCAAATCCAGACCACCGTCGATCCCGTCGACGACCAACTCCGCCTCGGACACCTCGAGCATCGAGGGAGCAGCAATCACGTCCGGGCGCGGCGCAAGGTTGGGCTTGAAGTAGCTCTGATGGCCCAGATACGAGCCAAGCGCGATCAGTCCAAAGCCCAGCAAGAAGAGTGGATAGAGACGCTGCGTGCTGCGGGTCTGTGCGGGCAAATTGGAATTCAATGGACTCAAATCGGGTAGAAGTTCGTGGTGGGCGCGGATGTACCGCGCCAATGGTGACTCACGCCAAAGGGTGAGCGCGACGAAAACCTAGTCGACCCACGTGTTTTTTTCAATCAAACATGACACCATACGCGTGGCAAAACGCTCAGATTGCCCAGCCCATAAGTGCGCCCATGTCCGATGAAAAAGCCCTGCCGTTTCGCTTCGAGTGTACCCAGTGCGCACAATGTTGTACCCGCCCTGGCATGGTCTATATGACCGATGCCGAGCTGGCCGCGATCGCCCAGGCACGGGGCACGAGCGCCGAGGCGCTGCAAGCAGACTATCTCGAGTACGACGGCGAACACTGGTTCATCGAGGTGCGCGAGGGTGAGCACTGCCCGTTTTTAGAAGGCGATCGCTGCGCTGTTCATTCCGTCAAGCCGCAGCAGTGTCGCACCTACCCGTTCTGGCCCGAAATCGTTGGCCTTGACGAGACCTGGCGAGCCGAAGCGCCCTATTGCCCCGGCATCGGCCAGGGCCCGGTCTATACGGCCAGCGAAATACGCGCGCTCATTCGCGGGCGCCGCTCGACGGGCTGATGCTCAAGGCGCTGGCAAAACTCTCGACCGCCTCGCACACCCGCGAGCGCGCGGCCTCGAGCGCCTCGATGCTGTCGACCTCGGTTCCCAGACAGGTCAGAATCGCCTCGAAACGCTCGGGCTCGACCCCGAGCGTCACCGACGGCCCCGCCCGGCGCGAAGTCTCCAGATCCTGGCCGGCAACGATCTGGCCAAAGACGCCGTCGCGGGCCGCATACGGCCAGTCGCGCATCAACTCGAAGAAGCGCGCGGCCGCGGCCACCACGCCCGGGCGCGCAAGCGTGCCGCGATCGGGAAACGCACCGTTGATCCGCGCGGCCTGCTCGAAGAGCTCCTTGACCAGGCGCACGTTGGTTATCACCAGCCCATAGAGGTAGCTGTCGTCGACGGCCTGCAAGACCAGCCAGCGCTCATCGCGCGAAAGCAAATCGTGGGCGGCGCACAGATACTCGTCACAGACCTTGCGATCGTAGACGCCGCAGTCGCGCCCGTCGATGCCGTCGTTTTGAAGGGGATGGACCATGCAGCCAACGCGCGCGCGCCGGCCTGGCTCCAAGGCTGTGGGATCGTCGAGAAAGCCCAGAAACGGGCAGTTGGGAAGGCCCGAAAGCAGCTTTTGCGCCGGATCGACCGGCTCCCAGGCTGCCCGAAAACGGCGCAGTGAGTCGGCGTCCTCGATGCGTGCTTGCGCGTGGTAGGCCACGGTCCTGGCCGCCAGGCGCGCAAGCGTTGCACCTTCGCCGGGCTCGGCGTGGTTGTACATGCCACAACAGGCGCCGCAGCTCTTGCGCGCATCGGGCTGGCATAACACCCGCGGGATTGGCCGGGTGTCGCCCTCTAGCACGACTTCTGGGGGTTGAGCACGCGCGCGCCCTTGGGCGGGCTAAACTCAAAGCCGCTGTCGGGCAGGTTGCGATTGACGCGCATGCTGTTGAACTCGATCTGGTTGGTGTTGCCATACGGATCGTAGATCGTCGTTCGCGCCACCTGGAAGGTGGTCGGATCGACGATGAAGCGAAGCTCGCGATACTGAGCCGTGGGCTGCTTGGGCGTCAGCTTGAGTTCGGGGCGCGCGGCGGTCGACTTGGGCGTTAGCTCCACGTCGAACTCGTCGAGTAAATTGCCCTCGCCCATCAGAAAGCGAAGGCTCGTTGGGAGCTGGCTCTCGGCCAGGCACTGCTTGAAGACCTGCTGAAACTCGAACTCGTAGATCCAAAACGTGCTGCCGTCACTCACCAGCACCTTGTCGCGCTTTTTGGCATCCTTGGCGCTGTTGTAATCCCAACGCATCTTGCCCGGCTTCTTGAAGTAAACCGTACCCGAGCTGGTCTTCGACTCGCCGGCGGCCACGTCGGTGTAGGTCTGCTTGAAGCTCGACTGAAAGTCGGTGGTCTTTTGGTAGAAGCCCTGGATGCGCTCGGCGACCTCGGTGGCCGTCATGTTGGCTGGCGCGCGAGCTGCTTCGACCTTGGGCTCGGCCTTGACCTCGACCTTGGGCTCGGATTTGGGCGTCTCCTGGGCGGCGAGCTCGCCCGGAGCACTGCCCACGATCGGCACGCCCGTGGTCACCACCAGGGCCAGACCAAGGCTGGCAAAGAGCAACAACCCCTGGCGTCGGCGCCGCGGGGCGCGACCAGAACTCAGGCTAAACTCAGAGCGCATGGACATGATATTCTCCGTCAATCATTGAAAGTCGTTCTGGACCATGGCGGCGCCAATGTTGCGTGGCCAGGTGTGGCATAGCCCCTGAGGCTCAGGGATGCTCGCGGTATTAAAGACGCCGTGCGGTGGAGTTTATTCGTCGCCGCTCAAAATACGCTCAGGAGACGAGCTCCTCGGCGTCACTGCGATCGCTTTCGTCAAGCTTCTCGATTTCGACGGTGATGATGCGCTTGGCGTCGGCGTCGATCACGCGAAAGATCAGACCGTTCCACTGAATCTGGTCACCCGATGAGGGTACGCTCCCCGACTGCGAGAGCAAGAAGCCGCCGAGCGACTCGTAATCGGGATGCTCGGGAAGCTCGACGTTGAAATACTCCTCGACCTCGTAGATCGGCACGCGGGCATCGGCGCGCACGGTACGCTCGTCGATCTCGGTGAGCTGCGCCGGCTCGACGTCGTACTCGTCTTGAATATCGCCGAAAAACTCCTCGATGATGTCCTCGATCGTGATCAAACCGGCCGTGCCGCCGAACTCGTCGACGACGATCGCCATATGCATACGCTGGCCCTGGAACTCGGCCAAAAGGTCGGCAATCCTCTTGCTCTCCGGCACGAAATAGGGCTGGCGAAGATGCTGGCTCAGGTCGAACTCGGCGCCCGTCACCATCAAACCGATGATGTCCTTGGAGTAGAACAGACCGACGATGTTGTCGATCGTGCCCCGGTAGACGGGGATACGGCTGTGGCCGCAGGCGAGCAGGATCTTGAGGATATGCTCGAACTCCATGTCCTCGGAGATCGCCTCCATGTCGGTTCGCGGCACCATGATCTCGCGCACGATCGTGTCGGGAAACTCAAATACGCTGCGCAACAGCCGCTCACGATCCTCGGAGAAGGTGCCCTCACGCGAGCCCAGATCGATCATGTACTGGATCTCCTCGGAGGTGACGAAGGGCCCCTTATGGTCGAAGTCGTTGCCAAACTGGCCCATGAGCATCTTGGCCAGCTTCACAAAAAAGATCGTGAAGGGATAGAAGATCAGATACGGCAGACGAAGCGCCACCATGATCGGTCCGGCGAGACTCTGGTGCTTGACCTTGGCCACGGTTTTGGGCGTGATCTCGCCAAAAGTCAGCAGCAAGAAGGTCATCATGCCGATGGCCACAGGGATCGCCCACTCGCCGGCACCCGTTGGCCCGAGCACGCGCCCGGCCAGGTCCGTGGCCAGCGCCGACGCCGTGATGTTGAAGATGTTGTTGCCGATGAGAATCGAGGTCAGCACGGAGATCGGCTTGTCGATCCAAAGCTTCAGCGACTTGATCCCCTTCTCATCGATCAACCTCTGAGCTTGCGCCTCGCTGAGCGAGGTCAACGCCGTTTCTGAGCCCGAAAAAAATGCGGAGAACGCCAGACAGACAAGGATTCCTATGGCTTCCGCTATGACTACGTCCAAGGTCGGTGACCCCGTTATGGAGATAAACTCACAGTGTGAAAACGATTTCACACCTCGCAATGCACGCCTTCGACCCTTTTGCGGACTCCTTCGCTGGTGTTTGGGGAGAGGCCGAAGCGGACGGGCAATTGCCTACACATTAAATCAATTCATCGATAGCATTATTTCACATTTCCCGACCCAAGCGCTCAGGCTCAGCGGTCGCTCATCGGGTCCATGAGTGATGAATTATTCAATCACGCAGGAACGATGTCAAGTGGCCGGGCTGTTTGCCCCACGGTTGCACGATCGCGCGTCTCGTGTCATAGCCTTTGGCGCGGCTTGATAACACGGCCGCTCCCGCTCGCCATGCCACGATTGATGGGCTCATCCGTATGAATACCCGCCGACCGCTCTTAAGACTTTTCCCCATCCTGTTGCTCAACATCACGGGCTTTGCGATCTCGATTCCCGTGCTGCCAGCCTTGGCCTATGCGCTGGGCGGCGGCGCGGTCGATGTCGGCCTGCTCTATGCCACGCAGGCCTTTGGCCAGTTCATCATGGCGCCGGGTTGGGGCGCGCTCTCCGATCGCTTCGGGCGAAAGCACATCTTGATGTGCACCTTTGGCGCGGCGGCGATCATGGAGCTCAGCACGGCCTTTGTGCCAAGCCTGGGCCTGCTGTTTTTGGCGCGCTTTCTGGTCGGCCTGTGTGCCGGCAACGTCGCCACGGCCACGGCGCTCATCGCTGACGCGACCGACGCCAGCACGCGCAGCAAAGGCATGGCGATCGTCGGCATCAGCTTTGGCGTGGGCTTTACCCTTGGCCCGGCGATCGGCGCCGGCGTCAGTCTGCTCACCCAACCCGGCGCCGGTATCCTGGGCGCCGGCCTGCCCTTCGCCGTCTCGGCGGCCCTGAGCCTTATCACCCTGGTGCTGGCCGCCGCCTTTCTGATCGAGCCCGTGCAAGACGCCGACGAGCGCCGAAAGACTCGCCTGGCCACCCGTCCCAACTCGATCATGGCCCAGCTTCGCGTCGCCCCGATCTTCATCATGTGCGCCCTGTTCTTTTTGTACACCGTGGCGATCACCGTCATGGAGGGCACCTTCTTTGTCTACATGGCCGACATCTACGGCTACGACGCCGCCCACGTCGGCATGATCTTCGCGGCCATGGGCCTGCTCATGGCCCTGTTTCAGGGCGGCGTCGGCTGGGCGTCTCGCACCTTTGGCGATCGCACGATGACCGCCGCCGGCCTGGCCCTGCTCGCCGTCGGCCTGGGACTTGCCCCGATCACCGGCAAGCTCGCCGTCTTGCTGATCTTCTTGGCCATCGCAACGATCGGGCGCGCCTTTGTTCACCCCGGCATCTTGTCGATGACCTCCTCGCTGGCCATCCACCGCCAGGAGACCGGCCGGATCATGGGCATCCTGCAATCGGCCAGCAGCCTCGGCCGCGTGATCGGCCCGGCGCTGGGCGGCTTGATCTTCGTGTACGTCAGCCCCGCTGCACCCTTTTGGTTTGCAGGCATCCTGCTCGCCAGCGCCGGGCTGTGGTGGTGGACCGCCACGCGCGTCTATTTCCCGCGTGTTGTGAAGGCCTAGAGAGCGCACTCAAAGAGCGCGTGGCACCAGCGCTTCGCTGTCGTAGAGCGCGCGGCAAAGTGCCATGACGCGCGGCGAGCGCACGCGCCAGTCCATCCGGTTCATGGCGTAGCCAATCGTGAGTTGCTCGACGGGGTCGGCCCAGCCCAGCGCGCCGCCCATGCCGGCGTGGCCGAATGATTCCGGGTGTGGCGAGAAGACGTGGCGCTCTTCTTTCAAAAAGCCGTTCGACCAGCCCAGGGGTTTTTGCAAGACCATGTCGTGATCGGACCAGCCCTGGCGTCCGTAGGCCGGGGAAAGGGTCTCGGCTTTCAGATAGCGCTTGGCGTCGAAGGCGCCCTGGGAGGCAAAAGGCAAGTAGGCGCGGGCGACGCCGTGGGCGCTGCCGGTGGCCGAGGCCCAGGCCAGCACGCTGCGCCGTGCGGGGGCCTGGTTGTAGAGGGTGACGTCGTTGCCGGGAAGCTGGGGGTTTAAAAATGCGCCGCGCATCGCTGAATTGCGCGTGAGAAACTGCTTGAACACCCAGGCCTCGGTCGATTGCGGCGCGATCACGGCGTTGGAGACCATGTTCAAAACGCGCGCCGGAGCAGCCGGCGGATACAGCGTCGCGATGTAGCCGTCCTCCGAGCTGGGCGTACCCAGATGCACATCCGAGCCCAGCGGCTCGAACAGCTCGGCGCGCAAGAACTCGCCCATGTCCAGGCCGCCGCTGGCGCGCTCAAATAGCTCACGCGCGTACAGGCCAAAGGTAATCGCGTGGTAGCCTTGACGCTGGCCTGGCGTCCACGCGGGGGCCTGGGCCTCGAGCGCCTCCAAAAGCACCGCCGCGCGCTCAGGATTGGTGCAATCCTCCAGCGTCAGCGCCGCATCGAGGCTTGCCAGGCCGCCACGATGGCCGAGCAACGTGGCCACAGTCATGGCCGTCTTGCCACCTCGCCCAAAACCCGGCCAGTAATCGGCGACCGCGGCATCCCACTCCAGTTGACCGCGATCGGCCAAAAGGTGCAACGCCATCGCCGCAAAACCCTTGGTCACCGAAAACAACACGATGCGCGTATCTCTTTTCCACGCCCGCCTTGTCGCCACGTCCGCCAGGCCGCCCCACAAATCTACGACGCACTCCCCGCGCCGATAGACCGTAAAGCCCGCGCCGACCTCCTGGCCGCTGGCAAGCTGGTTGGCAAAAACCTTGGCCACCGAGGCGTATCCATCGGCAAATTGGCCCTGGGCCGGAGCCGGCGCGCGATTGTTGAGCTTGGACTTCATGGGCAGTCTTCCTCGGGGGCGCCGAGCCCCGACGCCAAAGGTTCAGGGGAGGGGGTAGATGCATTTGGTGTTGGGCGTATGGATGGTGCGAAATTGCATGCGGATCAAGGTGGTAAATTGATCTGGTCCCTCGTGTTTGACGGCAAGGCAGCTCGTGTGGCCTGCAACGTGGGTGTCGGTCAGCTCGGTAATCTCAAAATCAACACCGAGGGTCGTCCCGCCTTCAAAGAGCGGTTTGCCGATATTGCACGAGCCCCGGAAGCGACCGGGTAATCCGTTGAGGGCGTGCGCGGAAAAGAGCACCTCGGTTTGGGTAGGACCACCGGGCCTTTTGCTGTCTTGAAGTTTGATCACGAGGGTATCGGCGATCGGGAATTGATACAGAGGCGTGATCCCATACTCCTGAAAGATCGAGGCGTTGTAATTTCCGACCATCTGCAGGCTAAACCAGCAGTCACAGGCTCCCACGATCACAGAAGCGCTCTTTTCCACCAATCGGGCGCCAATCGTTGCCGACGCCGTGACGGTGTAAGTGCCGGCCTCGGCGGGCGCCGTATACAATCCAGCTGCGCTGATCTGGCCGCCATCGGCCGAGAAGTTGACCGCTGTCGGCTCCCGGGTCAGCGCTGTGAACTGTACTTGTTCGCCCGGCCGCAGACAGCGCTCTTCCCACTCCAGTTCAAAGTCTCCCAGGCGCATCAGCGCTCGCCCCTCGCGAGACGGTGCGTCAGGCAAGGCGCGCAGGCCCCATCGGGAGGTGCTCTTGGCCGCGATGGTCACCGGAAATTCTTCCTCGTCGGCCGGAAGAACCACCTCCTTGGTTCCCTTGAGATCAGAGGTCGTTCCTGCCGGTTGCACGACGCCATTTGCGCTGCGCATCTCCCACTCCAGTCGACCATCTTGCGCGTTTGAGACTTCAAACGCGATCGCAACCCGCGCGCCGACGTCGACGAGCTTGACCGGCGGCGAGAGTTTGATGGTAATAGGCGAAACAGCACCCACAACGTCGCGCGCGGTCTCACCCTTTGCCGGAAACTTGTAAGGGTTGAGCGCGAGGCGAAAAACCTCCCTGCCCACCTTGGCGCCCCTGAGACAAACCCGTCCCCAAGGTACACCGGAAGAGGGACAAGCCACGAAAACACCTTCGGAGCGATCGTCGGGAAAAAATGCGGTCCACTCGGTGTCATCGACGTTGATGGCAGGCCAGGTGCGCGTTCCTATCGGCTGGCCGGAGGGCAAAATCCCCTTGACGAGGCTGAGGTAAACATCGAGCAAGCCATTCTCGAGAATCTCTTGAAATACGGCCATCTCCTGACGGGGCAGCGCCGAGAAGGCTTGACTGATTGCGGCAGCCAGGATGTTCTTGCCGGTTTCGGTGAAATCCCAACCGGAGTTCCTGGCCGTAACCTGCAAGCTCGAAAAGAAGATCGAATCATCAGTGCCGTCCTCTTCGATGTCCAGAGTGGCCGGAATAATGGTGAAGCGGTGGATAATCGAAGGCAACAGCGCACATTGAAGCCGCGAGATTTCTGTGAGCAAAACACCGGCATTGACAAAGCCCGCCGCAAAAGCCTTGACCGCTACGTGACCGACGGACAAAATCCCTACTCCCCGGATCGCGTGCTGAAAGTAGTGACTGTCCTCGATGATGTGGCAGTGCACGGCGGCCCGCAGAACATAGTGACTCAACTGGGCGGCGTCGGTGATCACCAGGCCACTGTAGGGCGCGCCGATCTGCCCGGGTCCGCCCGTATCGACACCCCACTTGTGCTCAACTTGCGGCAGGGCCTGCAGATCGGCGATATAGGCGTCCAACAATGGCACCATCTCGAGACGGCTCAAATAGGCGTCGAGCATGTCCATCTGAACTTTGTGCTCGGCGGCGTCCGACGCAGCCACGTCGTCATCCTTGAGAAACGACACGAAAGTCGACGGCACGCCCGGATGATCGAGCATGGATTGTATGTAGACCAGCGGCCACACATCCACCGGCAGGCTCGTATCGAAGGTTTCATTCTCAGGATCGAGCGCCTCGATCAGCTCCGCGCGGCTGAATCCGTAATACTGAGCCTCGTGATCGACCAGCTTTTGGAAGCGCTCGGCGATCTTGCGCGTGTAACCTGGTGCGGCCGCCAGCGCCTTGACCTGAAAGTCCACCGGCGCACAGCGCACCGTGTCGGCGACCACGCTCAGCTGCACTTTGCCGCCTCCGATGCCATTTGGGTGCAGGGGCGCGACGAAATAGGGCTGGCCGTCGTCGTCCTCGAGCAGGGCCGCGTAGTAGAGCTGATCCGTGTCGGGCACACGCACCTCGATTGCGCCCGGTTGTGAGATCGCCGGCGAGATCGTGATCTTAACCGAGTCCAGCGGCTGGGCTGAGCTGTGCTCGAGCGTCACCGAGTTGCACTGGGTGGCATCCTCGGCGCCCGGCTCGTCGTCGCAAGCAAGGGTACCAAGTGACACGAGAGAACAAACCACCAGTCTGCGAAGCAAAGTATTCATCGCGCGCGGCCTCAATCGAATCCAACAATCCATTTATCGACTGCGCTGACCCTAGCACGGTCCGCGATCGCGATTCAAACCAAAGCTGCACCGCTTCGGCCCGGGTCTACGGGCAGACCGTGGCCTTGAACGTCCCGTTGATCGTGCTGTTCGCCCCCTCGAAGACGAGCGCTCCGCTCACCTCCTGACCGGCCTCGGTGGTCCAGTTGTCCAGGCGCAACAGGCCATCGTCGACGATGATCGTCTTGATTTGAGCCGCGTCGACGTTGACCTGCATGGCCCCACCGTGGCCGTCGGCAAAGCTCACCTCGACCAGACCGGCCTTGCGCTCGAGGACCTCGAAGTTCACGACCAGCGCCGGCTCAGGCAAAGGCCTCGGTGAATTAGGGCCACATTCCCATTCGTAGTTTTTCAATCCCACCACGTAGGAGGTGCCGTTGGGGGTGGTCACCTTGTTGATCGTTCCGCTCACGAACGCATAATCGTGGCCATCGATCGTGCCGCTCAGCACGGTCGACACCAGATCCGGCTCCGAAAACTTGGCGGCTTCCGGGCCACAGCCGACCGCGCTCAACACGATCGCAACGGCCAATAATCCACAGCCCACACTCTTGATCCAACGCATCGTCATCTCCATCCTCCAGTGCCATTCCAATCGATGTTCCCTTGCCGCCACGCTAGCTTCGGGGAACAGGCCGGTCAACCCGCAAGGTGAGGCAGCCGGCTGCGTCAATATGCCACACACCGTTTGCCGCATGCTTGCTGGGCACAAGGCGCCTGCTTTGTTAAGAATTGCGCTGTGCCCGATACGATCGGGTCGCGTCGCTGCACCGCACGAAACGGATCGTCCGACAAGCGCAAATTGCACCTTTTTTGAAGGTACTTTTGGCCTTCAGCAGCGGATAAAGATGTTGACAAGCCTTGCTGGCCCATGGGATTTAGGGGCCGCTTTGCATTGGCACCAAAACTGATCCTGCTGGACCATGCTGCTTGTTGTTAGAAGTCATTTTGGATTACGGAGTCATTGGTCGTATGAGTCCACGTTATCTCTTGCTCCTCGGATTTGTCGTACTCGCCGTCGCGATTGGTGTTTCGGCCTGTAAAGACCCGCGCAAAGGCTACGCTCCCGAGCAGCCCATCGCCTTTAGCCATCAGTTGCACGCGGGCACCCACGAGATTCCCTGCGGTTACTGTCACGTGGCCGCCGGCGAAGGGCCACAAGCCTCCGTTCCCAGCCTCAACATCTGCATGAATTGTCACTCTTCGGTGGCAACGGGCAGGCCCGAGGTTCAAAAGCTCACCCAGCATTGGCGCGAGGGTCGCCCGGTCGAGTGGATCCAGGTCCACGATCTGCCCGACCACGTCTTGTTCAGCCATCAGCCCCATCTGGCGCGCGGCATCGATTGCTCCGAGTGCCACGGCCAGGTCAACCGCATGGACGTGGTCGAGGTCGTCGCGCCGATGACCATGGGATGGTGTGTCAACTGCCATCGCCAGCCTGAGTACAATGCACCGGTCGACTGTTTCACCTGTCACTACTGAATCTTCCTCGCAATTCGACGCGATCGTTAGTCACCCCCCGCTGCTTTAGAGCACGGACGTGAGCATAACGCAGCATCCGCCAATGGCCGCCATGAGTAAGAACCCCACAGATCATTATCTTCCCAAGCACTCGGAATCCCAACCGGGAGCGGTGGCCACTTTGAGCACGGACGCCGAAGGTGACCTCACGGTCAGCTTCTCCGATGGCTCCGACGACTTGCACATGTCGCGGCGCGACTTCATGCGCCTGAGCGGCGTCGCTGCGGCCACCGCGGCGATGTCCGGCGCAGCCTGTCGCAACCCGATTCAGGAGGTCGTGCCTTACGTCGACCGTCCGGAAGACATCCGCATCGGCATGAACACGCTTTACGCCTCGGTCTGCACGGCTTGCCCGGCGCAGTGCGGCATGCTCGTCAAAACGCGCGCCGGCCGGCCCTTCAAGCTCGAAGGCAATCCCAGTCACCCGGTCAGCCAGGGCGCGCTTTGTGCTCGCGGCCAGGCCCACTACATCGATTTGTACGACCCGGACCGCGCGCGCACCCCGCTTCGCCGCGTCGGCGAGCGCACCGAAGAGATCACCTGGGAGACGCTCGACAACGAGGTGCGAAACAAGCTGCGCGAGGTACGCGCCGGCGGCGGCCTTCGCATCCTCACCGGTGCAACGGTGGGCTCGGCGCGCACCGCGCTTTTCAACGAGATCATCGGCGCGTTCACCAACGCTCGCCACTATGTCTACGAGCCGCTCACCGACGAGAACCTGCTGACGGCCAGTGCCGCGGCTTTTGGCGAGCCTCAGCATCCCCACTATCACTTTGAGCGCGCCGACGTGATCGTCTCGCTTGGAAGCGATTTTCTGGGCACCTGGCTGTCGCCGGTCGAGTTCACCAAGCAGTTCGCCTCCCGGCGCAATCCCGATGAGAACATGAGCCACTTCGTGGCTTTCGAGGGCAACCTCTCTTTGACGGGTATCAACGCCGACGTGCGCTACCGCGTCAGCCCCAATGACATGGTCTATGTGGCGCTTGCGCTGGCCAACGAGGTCATCTTGGTGCGCAACCAGCGCGCCGCCGGCACGGGCGCTGCACAGGCTGCGCTGGCACAGTTTACGGCCGAGGCCGTGGCCGAGCGCCTCGGTGGGGACATCACCGCCGACGTGCTTCGCGCTACCGCCCAACGCCTCGCTGCAGCGCCCGGGCGCAGCATCGTGGTCGCCGGTGGCGCCGCGAGCGCGACCGAGAACGGCGTCGCCCTGGAGAGCGCGATCAACTTGCTCAACGCCGCGCTTGGGAACGACGGTCAGACGATCGACCGCGCGGCTTTCTCGCATCAAGGTGGCGGCCGCCTGGCCGATCTTCGCGCCCTGGTCGCAGAGATCAATGCCGGCACGGTCAACATGCTGATCATCGACGGCACCAACCCCGTCTACAGCGCTCCGCCGGAGCTCGGCGTTGCCGAGGCCTTTCGCAAGGTGGCCCTGGTGGTCAGCACCTCGCAGCGCGTCGATGAAACCACGGCCGTGGCTCACTATTTGGCGACCGGCACCCATGGCCTCGAGGCCTGGGGTGACTCTTCGCCCCAGCGCGGCGTCTACGCCATTCAGCAGCCCGTCATTCAGCCGCTGTTCTACTCGCGTGCGATGGAAGAGAGCCTGCTGATCTGGTTTGGAACCGACCGCCTGGTTGCGCGCTTTCAGTCGTTTTTGACCGAGGCACCGGTGCCACCGGGCCCGCGCTCGGGCAATCCCCTGCCCCACGATCCGGGCGCCTGGTACCGCTACCTTCGCAATCACTGGGAGAGCACGGTGTTTCCTCAGGCCGACTCACTGGCGAGCTTCGGTGAGTTTTGGAGCACGGCGCTGCGAAATGGCGTCTTTGTCGCCGCCACCGGCGCTCAGGCTCCGAACTTTCGGGCAAGCGGGGCGATCGGGCTTTTGCCCACGGCCTTTGCCGAGACCCAGGCGGCAGCGCCCGGCGATCTCAGCCGCAAGAAGCTGCATCTGTTCACGAGCGTGGCCATGTACGACGGCCGCCACGCGAACAATGGCCACCTCCAGGAGCTGCCCGATACCGTCACGCGCCACACCTGGGGCTCGTATGCCGCCGTCAGCTACAAGACCTTCAACGAGGCCGGCCTCAAGTCCGGCCAGATCGTGCGCATCCGCCCGGCAGGCAGCGATGTCGAGCTGAGCTTTCCAATCCTGATGTTGCCCGGCCTTCACGACGACGTCGTGGCCATTCCCGTGGGCTACGGCCGCACGCGGGTGGGCGTCGTCGGCAACGAGGTAGGCTCCAATGCCTTTCGATTCTCGCGTGCGGGCACCAGCGCCGCGGTCCTCTCGGGCATTGATGCCGCGATCACGCCCACGCGAAGCGTCGAGCGCCTCTCGGTGCTCAAGGGCGCCGGCGTACTCGACCTACAAGCGCGAAACATCCTGCCCACGGCAACACTTGCCCAGTACCGCGAAGATCCCACAGCCGGCGTCTACCAGTCGCCGGTCACGGAGAGCTTGTGGCCAAGCCACGACTACGGCCAGCTCAAGTGGGGCATGTCGATCGACACCAGCAAGTGCACGGGCTGTAGCGCCTGTGTGATCGCGTGCCAGGAGGAGAACAACATCCCGGTGGTTGGCCGACAGGGTATCCTGGAAGGCCGCGAGATGTTTTGGCTTCGCATCGACCGCTACTACTCGCTGCCCGACGAGGCCCACGAGGCGCGCGGCTTGCTCAACGATCCGATGTATCACGCCGATCCTCAGGTTGGCTTTGGACAATACCTCGAGCGCCCGCGCGTGCTGCTGCAGCCGATGTTGTGCCAGCACTGCGACAACGCGCCCTGCGAGACGGTTTGCCCCGTGCTCGCGACCATGCACAGCAGCGACGGCCTCAACCAGATGGCCTACAACCGCTGCGTAGGTACGCGCTACTGCGCCAACAACTGCCCCTACAAGGTGCGCCGCTACAACTGGTTCAACTACTCGGTTGACCGCAGCGACTCGGTGTTCGCTCGCCTCTACCCCGAGCTCAAGGAGCACGGCCGACTCAACCAGGTCGAGCCGCTCACGCTCTCGCTCAACCCCGATGTCACCGTGCGCACGCGCGGCGTCATGGAGAAGTGCACCTTCTGCGTGCAACGCATCCGGCGCGGCAAGTGGCAGCTGATGAAGGAAGGTCGTCGCACCTTCCGCAACAAGGAGGTCGTCACGGCCTGTCAGCAGGCCTGTCCGGCCGACGCCATCGACTTTGGCAACATGCTCGACGAGACGCACTCGGTCACCCAGCACCACCATGCCAAGCGCGCCATGTTCGTGCTCAACGAGCTCAACACCCGGCCGGCCATCGCGTACTTGACCAACGTTTGGAACACCGGCGAAGACAACGTTTAAGCGGCAGCGCCGGCTCTGGTTTGGGCGCTGCATTTACGAAATAGCAACGATGAGTAGTACCTCGCGTGCACAGTGTGCAACGGGTGCTGGGCCGAAGATGACTGATCAACTTTTTAAGCTCGAAAGAGTTCAAGCATGAAGCATAGCGAGCTAACAGGACGGTCCCATATCGTCGAAGGTGAAGGCCCTTTCGGAGGGCCATTGGCCAAGCGCGAGCCGCTGGTCTCTGATCACAGGACCTGGGCACAGGTCAACGACGACGTCGCCAGCCACACCGAAACAATGCCCACCAAGTTGTGGTGGGCGGCGTTTATCCCATCGCTGCTGTTGATGCTGATGTTCTTTACATCGCTGGGCATCATCATCATGACCGGTATGGGCACCGTCGGTATCAGCCACCCGGTCGGCTGGGGTGTGTTCATCGTCAACTTCGTCTTCTGGATCGGTATCGGTCACGCCGGCACGCTGATCTCGGCCATTCTGTTTTTGTTTCGACAGCACTGGCGAACGGCGATCAACCGCTCCGCGGAGGCGATGACGATCTTTGCCGTCATGACGGCAGGTATCTTCCCGCTCTTGCATACCGGGCGGCCCTGGTTTGCCTACTGGCTGTTTCCGCTGCCCAACGGGCGCGGACCGCTGTGGGTCAACTTCACCTCGCCACTGCTTTGGGACGTGTTTGCCGTCTCGACCTACGGCACGATCTCGGTCGTCTTCTGGTATGTCGGCCTGGTGCCCGATCTGGCTTCGCTTCGTGACCGCGCCAAGCACCCGCTTCGGCGCACGATTTACGGCTTGCTCAGCCTGGGCTGGACCGGTGGCAACCGCTCCTGGCGCCACTACGAGGCGGCCTACCTGATGCTCGCTGGTCTGGCGACTCCGCTGGTGCTCTCGGTGCATACGATCGTGTCCTTCGACTTTGCCGTCTCGGTGATTCCGGGCTGGCATACGACGATCTTTCCGCCCTATTTCGTGGCCGGCGCGATCTTCTCGGGTTTTGCGATGGTCTTGACGCTGACGATCATCATGCGCCACACCTTCAATTTGAAGAGCTACATCACGATCAATCACCTCGAGTCGATGGCCAAGGTCGTGCTCTTGACCAGCGGCGTGGTCGGCGTGGCCTACTTGACCGAGTTCTTCATCGCCTACTACTCGGCGGTCGAGCCCGAGCAGTTCCACTTTGCCAACCGCATGCTCGGCCCCTATTGGTGGGCAGCCATGATCATGTACGGCTGCAACATGGGTATCCCCCAGCTGCTGTGGTTCAAGGCCATACGCCGCAGCATCCCGGCGCTGTTTGTCATCTCGCTCTTCGTCAACCTGGGCATGTGGTTCGAGCGCTATGTGATCGTGACCACCAGCTTGCATCGCGACTTTTTGCCGAGCTCCTGGGGTATGTACAACTTCAAGGTCATGGACTGGCTGCTGACGATTGGCTCGTTTGGCATGTTCATGACGCTGTTTCTGCTATTTGCTCGGGTCCTGCCGACGATCTGTATGTTCGAGGTCAAGGCGGTCATGGATCCGGCTGGGGCATCGCGCAAGGTAGCTAAGGAGGTGGCCCGTGGCTGATAAAGACGACCTGAAGAAGGATGAGGCCAAGGACGCAACAAAAGTCGAGGAGACTCCTGCCGTTGAAGAGACTCCGGCCGTTGAAGAGACTCCGGCCGCTGAAGAGACTCCGGTCGCTGAAGAGACTCCGGCTGATGCCGATGATGCCGACGCACAGGCCACCGATGCTTCCGGCGAAGAAGACGGCGCCCCGACGCCTGTGACCGACGAGCAGCCCGAGCAAAGCCCGGCCCCTGCCGACGAGCAGCTCGTCACGAGCACCGAGGCCGTTTCACCCGAGACCGCCTCGCGCGAGGGTTATAAAGGAACCGGCGAAGGCATGGGCGATGACGACGGCACCGATGGAAACGGCGGCGGCGGCGGCGACGGCTCCCATGGAGGCCCCAAGTCGAGCGCGCCCGACGAGGTCGACGGCATCGCCGCCTTCTTCGATCTGCCCGACGACTTGATGCACGCCGCCGCGCGTGCCCATCAGGCCAAGTACACCAAGTACGATGCTTTCTCACCGTTTCCCATCCATGGCATGGACGACGCCATGGGCCTTGGCCGCTCCTGGATTCCCTGGGTGACCTTTGGCGCCGGCGCCGGCGGCTTTTTGACCGCCAACGCCCTGCAGTTTGGCACCATGACCTTTGACTGGCCGATGATCGTGGGCGGCAAGCCCTTCGCACCGTGGCCGGCCTTTGTGCCGATCATGTTCGAGCTGACCGTCTTGTTGGCCGGCGTCACCACCGCCGTGGTCATGTTGTTTGCGGCCGGCTGCTTTCGCAAACCGCGCGTCATCGACCCCGAGATCACAAACGATCGTTTCGTCTTGTGGATCTCGGCCGACGACGCCTCCTTCGATCTCGATGCAGCCAGCGCGTTCATGGAGTCACTCAACCCCGTGGAAATCCGGACGTTCTATAAAGGCGCGTAAAACCATGAAGAACCACAGCACCTTGAAAATTCGGCTCGGGCTTGTTTGCCTCACCCTGCTTGGCACCCTCGTTGCCGGCTGCCCCTTTGAAGTGGGCATCCCGGCCAGCGGCAACAAGACCTTCGGTGAGCTCAATCCCATTCGTGGCATGCATGAGCAAACGAGCTACCGCGATCAAGAAATGCAGCCGATCTTTCGCGCCGACCAGCCCCAGGGCATGCGCCGTCCGCCGGCGATGACCGTGCCGATCATGGGCAGCTCGCGCACCGAGCTTGCGATCAGCCCGGAGGCCTCGGCGCGCCTGGCCAACCCGGTGGCGATCACCGAGGACAGCCTCAACTACGGCCAGTTTCTCTTCAACACCAACTGCGCCGTCTGCCATGGCCACGACGGCAATGGACTGGGCACGATCGTCGCGGCCGGCGCGTTTGCACAGCCGCCCAGCTTGACCAGCGCGCGCGTTCGAGGCTGGGAGGATGGCCGCGTCTACCACGTGATCACCTACGGCCAGGGCATCATGTGGCCCTATAAGAATCAGCTCACGGAATTGGAGCGCTGGGCGGCGGTCAATTACGTGCGCGCCCTTCAGCGAGCACAGTTTCCTGAACCCATGGATCTCGAGCGCATTCGCCAGTAGCGCGCGACAACGATTGCGCCTACTGGGCTCGACGATACACCTTTGAGTATTTGAAAGAGGCAAGCACCCATGGCTCACGCAAGTCACCATCACGACATCGCACCACCCAAGGATCTGAAGATCCCCAAGCTGTTCTTCATGATCGCGCTGGGGCTGCTGATCTTCGGCGCCGTAGTGTTCGCGGCCGCGCTGTTCATCGCGCCGGTGCGCGCCTGGCAGGGTTATCTGATCGGCTTTTGGTTCACACTCTCGCTTGGGCTGGCCGGTCCCTTTCTGATCGCCACGCAGTATCTGTCCAAGGCCGGCTGGGGCATCTCGATTCGGCGCATCCCCGAGGCGATGGGCGCCTATTTGTTTGCGGCCATTCCGCTCTCAATCGCCGCTCTGCTCGGCGCGCCCAAGCTCTTCAAGTGGCTCAAGCCCGAGGCCGTCAACGACGCGATCATCGCTCAGAAGTTCGACTTCCTCAACTTCACGGGCCTGGCGTTGGTTTCGATCGCTGCGCCCATTGCCTTTGCCCTGGTCCACTTCCTGATGCGGCGAAACTCGCTTGCCCAGGATGTTGACGGCAAGGCTTCGCACTCACGCCAGAACATCTTGCTCAGCGCCCTGTTCGTCATCGTCTTCGTCTTGGGCTTCTCGTTCATGACCTGGTACTGGATCATGTCGCTCGATGCTCACTGGTTCAGCACGATGTTTCAGGTCTACGCCTTTGCCGGCATGTTCCAGTCCGGCCTGGCGCTTGTGGCGATCGTGTTGCTCGTGTTGCTGGCCCATGGCTACTTCGGTGGCACCGTCGGCGTGCAACACGTCCACGACATCGGCAAGCTCGTCTTCGCCTTCACCGTTTTCTACGCCTACATCGCCTTTTGCCAGTTCATGCTGATCTGGTATGCGAACATCCCTGAAGAGGTGGTCTGGTACACCCACCGCCTCGAAGATGGCTGGCAGTGGGTTACGCTGGCGCTGCCCTTCGTCAAGTTCATCATCCCGTTTTTGGTCCTGCTTCCCATGGACCACAAGAAGAACAAGAACAACATCTTGTGGTACATCTGCTGGCTGTTGCTCGCGGTGCAACTCTTCGAGGTCTGGTACTGGGTTACGCCCTATCCGCACTTCGATGGCCACCACGGCCCAAGCCTGCCGATCTACGAGCTTCCGATCGCGCTTGGCTTCGTCGGTCTGTTCATGCTCGTGACCGGCCGCGCGCTGCAAGCGCACAAGCTCGTGCCGATCAAAGACCCCTTGCTGCACGAGAGTATCCCGCACTCGCACTCCCACCATGGGTCCTCGCAAGCCGATCTCGAAGCCCAGGCCAACAACGTTGTACGCGAATCCTGAAGTTTCAGGGCCGATACGCTAACCAAGTGACGTCATGAAAAACGCAACGCTCAAAAAAGGTCTCAAGGCCACCCTCGTCGTCGGAGGAATCTGCCTGGTCATCCCAGCGGTCTACGCTCAGGGCATTGGCCAGCAGACCCTCGAACGCCAGATGGTGCCGACGCCTCAAAAGATTGAACGCGGCCAGCGCCTCTTCAACGAGCAGTGCTCGTCGTGCCACGGCGCAAATGGCCAGGGTGGTGCTCCAATGGGCGAGCGCCTGGGGGCTGCGGGCTTTAGCCAGGGTCTGAATCGCTCCGGCGGCTTGATCACGATCTACAACGTGATCGCCCGCGGGCTGCCCGACGCAGAGCATCCTGTTTACAACAACTTGTTTTTCCAGGACCAGTGGGCCACGGCGCACTTCGTCTACACCCTGTTGCCCGGCTCCCCGTCGGACTCTCCACAGACGATAGCCCAGGCCCGCCAGGAAGCGATCGAGGGCGTCTGCGACCCGAATATCCGCGAGACGATCGCCGATCGTCTCGAGCCCACCGGCGCCGAGCAGATCGAGCTTGGCCGCGCCACCTACGCTGCACAATGTGCGTCGTGCCATGGCGACGCCGGACGTGGCGATGGTCCTGCAGCCGGCGCCCTGGTGCCGCCGCCGCGTAACTTCGCGGCGCCGATCGAGCAGTGGACCAACGGCTCGAGCCCCTTAGCGATCTTCAACACGCTTGCTCGCGGCATTGACGGCACCTCGATGCCCTCCTATGCCCACTTGCCCGAAGAGGAGCGCTGGGCCCTGACCCACTATGTGCGCGCCGAGCTGACCCCGGCCGAGATACTCCAGAATCCCTCGCCCGACGAGATCGGCGATGTCTGCCGCGCGCTCAGCGCACCGCCCGCACCGCCGGCTATCTCGATCGATCGCGCCATGCAGTTTCTGGTCGCCGACCAGGGCGAGCAACGCGCGATCCGCCTGGCATTGTACGGCGACCCGCAAGTTCATGCCCAAGGCGACCCGCGCCACGGCGAGCGCGTCTACACCCAGAACTGCGTCTCCTGCCACGGCGTTCAAGGCCTGGGCATGCGCAACATTGGGCCCTACGGCGCCTTTCCGCCCTATCTCTATCTCAAGATCGACCCGCTGGTTCCCTCCTCGGTCGGTGGCACCTACCGCGAGGTCGCCCAGCGCGTCACGGCCGGCCCGCACGCAACACTGCCCAACATGACCGCGGCAGCGCTGCTCTCCGCCCAAGATTGGCGCGATCTGCAGGCCTACATCGTTCAGTTCCCTGGCGAGGGCCGCGAGCGCGTGCGCCCCATGGGCCCGCCCGCCGAGGCACCCACTCCGCACCAGGACGGCGTCCCCACTGAAGAGGCCCCTGGCGATGAGGGCCAGGAGCAAGCACCCGCTGTCCCCGAGACCGAGGCACCGACCGAATAAGTCACGATTGAATTCCAGAACTTTTGGCCCGAATATTTACCACTACGGTCCGGCGCGCCTTTAAGCGGCCGCCAAACCTGAAGAAAAAGAATACGATGAGCGTTCACGTGAAGAACTCTACCATCCTGCGAACGAGCGCCCTTTTAACCCTCTTCGCCGTCTTGTTGATCCCGACCCTTGCCTTGGCCGTTCCTGGCTCCGGTGACATGGTCTCGCTCTACTCGAACAACGGCCGGGAGATGACGGAGCTCTACAACGTCATCGCGCGCATCTGCCTTGTGATCCTCGTGCTCGTCGAAGGTGTGTTGATCTTCGCGATCTTGAAGTTTCGACGACGCAGCGACGATGAGCGGCCCAGACAAAATCATGGCGACATGCGCCTTGAGATCGGCTGGACGCTGGCTGCGGCCATTTTGCAGATCTACATCGGTTGGATAACGATCGACGTGATGTGGAAGACCGAGATCATCCCCGAGAACATCGACATCACGATCGAGGCGATCGCCTATCAGTGGGACTGGCAGTTTCGCTATCCCGAGCATGGCAACCTGGTCTCCGACGACCTCGTGATCCCGGCCCACGCCAACGTCAAGCTCGAGGTCACCTCGCGCGACGTCATCCACGCGATCTTCGTGCCCGATTTGGGCGTCAAGATGGACGCCGTTCCCGGGCGCTTCAACTACTGGTGGTTCAACGCCGACGGCCCGCTCAATCAGGTCCGCGCCCAGAACTATCCGACGATCGGCATCAACGAGCGCCTCTATCCTTCGACGCGCCCGGACTTCATGCGCATGGGCGACGACGCCAGCCAGAGGACGATCTCGGGCCTCGAGCGCCAGGTCACCTACCTCGGGCACAGTCGCCAGGCGCCGGAGCTCTCGCCCTACGCCAAATACAACGCCGTCGAGTACCAGGGCGTTTGTGCCGAGCTGTGCGGCAAGGGTCACTACGACATGTACTTTCGCGCCGTCGTGATGTCGCCGGCGAGCTTTCGCCAGTGGGTGCACGACAAGCAAACCGAAGTGCGCGATGCCGATGGCCCGGCGATCTTTGCCGCCCGTTGCGCCGTATGCCACGGCGCCGAAGGCTTGGGCGCAGGCGACCAGTTCCCGACGCTCGTGGGCGCCGCTCGCGTCACCCAGGACACCGAGAAGGACGCCCATATCGGCATCGTGATCACCGGCCAGGGCGTCATGCCTCCGTTTGGAGGCGTGCTCAACGACGCTGAGGTCGCAGCCGTGGTCAACCACGAGCGCACGAGCTGGGGCAATGCCGGTGGCCTGGTCACGGCCGAAGACGCCGCTCGAGTGCGCGAAGCCCTCGGACAGCCGGCCTACCCGGCCGGCGGCGTCGAGCCGCTGCCCTCGGCCGAATTGATGACCGAAGGCCAACGTCTCTACCAGGCCTGCTCAACCTGCCACGGCAACGACGGCCGCGGCCTCGACATCGTACCCAACATCGCCCAAAGCGCCCTTGTTTTGGGCGAGCCAGCAGGCCTTGTGAGCTTGCTCGACAACGGACGCAACACCGAGCGTTGGCCCGGAGAGAAGACCCCGATGGGCCGCGCGATGGCCGACTACCAGGTCGCAGCGCTCTTGACCTACATTCGCAACTCCTTTGGCAACGATGCCGGCGACGTGCAACCCCACGACGTCACCCGCATTCGCTCCGAGAAGCGCTAGACGTTTTGAGGTGAACCGAGCAGCACGCTTCGGCCCACCCTTTGAAAGTTACTTGATACGAAACCCTTTGTGTTGGAGCCTGCTTTGAGCGCTCCAGCAACTTAAGACAGCAGGCGAGGCACCATGGAAATCAGGGCAAAAGGATACCTTTCTCCATTGTCCGAAAAGGGGAAGCACTCGTTGCTGACCTATCTCAAGGAGTGGGCGTGCACGACCGACGCCAAGCGTATCGGCGTCATGTATCTGATCTTGTCGTTGTTCATGGCGGTGGTCGGCGGTGTCTTGTCGATCTTGATTCGCCTCGAGCTGATGCAGTCAGGACCGAGCATCATCACCGACGACTCCTTCTACAATGCCCTGCCCGGCATGCACGCCACGGCGATGATCTTCTTTTTCATCATCCCCTGCTTTACGGGCGTAGGTAACTTCATCATGCCCATCCAGATCGGCGCGCCCGATATGGCCTTTCCCAAGCTCAACCTGGCGGCCTTCTGGATTCTGCCGCCGGCGGCGCTCTTGACCTTCGGTGGCTTCTTCTTCAATTCGCTGCCCGAGTTCGGCTGGACGGCTTATCCACCGCTGTCGACCTCGGTCTACTCGCCCATTTGGGGCGCGGACTTGTGGGTCATGGGCATTATCCTGGTCGGCGTCAGCTCGACCATGGCCGCGGTCAACTTTTTGGCCACCGCCTTCAACATGCGCTGCAAGGGCATGAAGATGTTCCAGGTACCGCTGTTTACCTGGTCGATTATCGTCACCAGCTTTCTGATCTTGGCGGCAACCCCGGTTTTGACCAGCGCGCTGATCATGCTCACGCTCGAGCGCACCTTCCCCGGCGTGTTCTCCTTCTTCAGCCCGGCCGGCGGTGGCGACCCGATCCTCTATCAGCATTTGTTCTGGTTCTACTCGCATCCGGCCGTTTACATCATGATCCTGCCCGGCTTCGGCATGATCAACGAGATCATCCCGACCTTTAGCCGCAAGCACATCTTTGGCTACGCGCTGATGGTCTGGTCGATGGTGGCGATCGCCGTGCTCGGCTTCGTGGTCTGGGCTCACCATATGTTTGCAACCGGCATCGCCGTGCAGATCCGCGTGGGTTTCATGTTTTTGACCATGCTCATCGCCGTTCCCACGGGCATCAAGGTCTTTAGCTGGCTTGCCACGGTGTGGGGAGGCAGCATCAAGTTCGACACCCCAATGCTCTACGCGCTGGGATTCTTGGCGCTCTTTCCGATCGGTGGCCTCTCGGGCATCGTGTTGGCCGCCGTGCCCGTCGACATCCAGCTTCACGACACCTACTACGTCGTTGCCCACATCCACTACGTGCTCGTGGCCGGCTCGGTGATGACGATCTTTGCCGGACTGTACTACTGGTTCCCCAAGATGACCGGGCGCATGTACAACGAGTTTTGGGGTAGGGTTCACTTCTGGATTACGCTGGTCTTTATCAACGTGACCTTCTTCATCCAGCACTACCTGGGCATGAAGGGCATGCCGCGTCGCTACTACGACTACGACCCGCAGTTCGAGGCGCTGAACATGCTCTCGAGTTTTGGCTCCTTCGTGCTCTTTGCGGCCCAGTTCATCTTTTTGGCCAACGTGGTCTACAGCAGCTTCAAGGGCAAAGAGGCCAAGGCCAACAGCTGGGACGACGGTTTGCATCTCGAGTGGCTGATCTCCTCGCCGCCCGACCACCACAACTTTCATGAGCCGCCCGTCTGGGAGCCGATCGTTCGCCAACACGTCGGCCCCGACCAACCCGGTGGGCTCTGGCATCGCTACGGCGAGTGAGCGGCACCTGAGTTGAATATCCTGGCAAATTGCGACTTGCAGCAGACTTAAATTAGAGGACGGAAAGATGGCAACACATGACGCCGCAATGGCTGGACCGGGTCCCGGTGAAGAGTCGTTGGGGGTGACCAACGGCAAGCTGGGCATGTGGACCTTTTTGGTCATGGATGCCATGACCTTCGCCGGTTTTTTGGCGGCCTATGCCAGGCTCCGCTGGGCACCAGGCAGCAACTGGCCGCTCCCGATCGAAGAATTTGGCCCGGTGGGCATTCAGCTCACCGCGCTGAACACCTTCATCCTGATTTGCTCGAGCGTCTCGATGGTCCATGTGTTGGCCGAGCAGCTTCGCGGCAACATGGTCGCCGCACGCAAGTGGATGGCGGTCACCGTGATCGGCGGTCTGATCTTTTTGGGAATCCAGGGCTTTGAATGGACACACTTGATTCTCGATTTGTGGCCATTTGTCTACACCGACGCGACCTATGGCTTCAATCAAAACTTCGCGGCGACCTTCTTCAGCCTGACGGGCTTTCACGGTCTGCACGTTTCGGTGGGCGTGATCTACAACTTCATCCTCTACCTCGGCATCCGTAACGGAAAGATTGGCCCTGAAGACACCTCGATCACCGAGATTGCCGGCCTCTACTGGCACTTTGTCGATTTGATCTGGATTCTCGTCTTCACCTTTGTCTATCTGATCTGACGCGTACCACGACTTTGACTGCTTTTCGGGCGCATCAACGGGCCGCGAGCCAATACACAAGCAAGGACGGACACCATGGCGACACACAAAGCCGCAGACGCAGCCCATCACGATCCGAACGCCGGTTGGGGGTGGCTTGGAGTCAAAGGGCTCTACAACCAGTACATGTGGGTCTGGCTCGCCCTGCTGATCTTCACGGCGATCGAGGTCGTCATCCCTGAGCCGGCTATGATCGGCCTGGATTTTCACTTTCCTCGCCTCTTTGTGGTCTCGTCGCTGATCGTGATCGCGCTGGTCAAGACCTGGCTTGTCGCCTGGTACTACATGCACCTGATCGCCGAGCGGCCCTCGATCATTTTGGTGGCATGTTGCCCGTTTGTCTTCTCGCTCTTTTTGACGATCGGGCTGTTCCCCTGGCGCTTCTAAGCCAGACAAGCGACTCGGCTCGACACATTTGACCGCCCGGCCTCGAAACCAAAACGAAGCCGGGCATTTTTTTGCCCGCAACGTGGGCAATTGCCACCGATGCAGCTTTCTCCGATGATGGACCGGCGAAGGACTCAACACGCGAAGGTGCAAGGAGGCGCGGTGAAGTATGTGATTCTGGCGATTGCGGTTTGCCTGTTCGGCGCGATCATGTGGTCGAATTGCACTGATGCGCCCGTTAAGAGTGAGCAGCCGCCGGTCAATTTGAAGCTCGAAGCCTCCCTCGGGTTGGAGAACGACACGGGTATCTTTGAGCCGCCCGGTCCCTGCACTCAAGGCGTCTGTTTGTTCCAGTGCCCACAGGGCGGCTGTAGCTTTGAGTGCGAGCCCGGCTTCACCTGCCGGCTGGCCTGCAACGCCGGCGGCTGCACGACCGCCTGCGAGGACGCAAAATGCACGGTCGCCTGCAGCAAGGGCAACTGCGACACGACCTGCGCAGGCGGCGTCTGCGACATCCACTGCAGCGGCGGTGGATGCACGAACACGTGCACCGGTGGCGCGGCCTGCAAGATGAGCGCGAAGGCGGGCACCGGCGCCGAGCAAAATTGCGACGACTCCACCTGCAGCTGCACGGGCTGCGATTGATCCATGAGCCCTATTGGCGATCGCGACATTTTGCCATCTTGTCTTGACCTTGCCCAACGTGCACGCTAATCACAGGGCACCATCGGTTGCCCACGTCAGCGCCGATCTTTTGTAAGCGCGACGCCTAAAATACCCTCGTCTTTGAGCAGTTTGTCATGTCGTCATCTGAGCCGCTCAGCAGCTTGCCGCCCACGGGCGCCAGCGCAAGCTTTGGCAACGCGTCGCCTCTGCGCCGTGCGTTCGCCAAGGCCGGTGAATTCAACCAGCTGACCAAGCCGGGGATCATTCGCCTGCTCGTGCTGACTACGGTTTGCACGATGCTCGTGGCCGAGGGCGGGGTGCCTGAGCTGGGCCTGATGTTTTGGACCGTGCTCGGAACGGCCATGATCTGTGGCAGCGCCAACACGATCAACATGGTCTGGGATCAGGATATCGACAAGATCATGGCGCGCACCTCGCATCGCCCGCTCGTCACCGGCGCGATTACGCCCGTGCAGGCGCTGGTCTTTGCCGGCGTCATGGGCCTTGGCGCGGTGCTGATCCTGACCTACTTTGCCAATCCGCTCGCGGCCATGATGGGCATCGCCGGACACGCCTTCTATGTCGTGATCTACACGATGTGGCTCAAGCGGCGCACGCCACAGAACATCGTGATCGGCGGCGCCGCCGGCGCTTTTCCGCCGCTCATTGGCTGGGCTGCTGTCACAGGTGATCTGGGCGTCACGCCGTGGCTTATCTTCGCGGTGATCTTTTTTTGGACGCCGCCGCATTTTTGGGCGCTCGCGCTCTATAAAGACATCGAATACGGCAAGGCCGGCGTGCCAATGATGCCCGTGGTCCGTGGCAAGCGAACGACCAAGCTTCAGATGCTCGTCTATATGCTCTTGCTGCTCGGGGTCACCATGCTGCTGGGCATCACCGGCGACATGGGCATCATCTACCTGGTGGCAGCCGTCGTGCTTGGCGCAGGCTTTACCTATTGCTGTATACGCACGGCCTTTGACGCCAGCGATTATTGGCCCAAGCGCACCTTTGCCTACTCGATCTTGTATCTGGCGCTGCTCTTTGGTGCGATGTCCGCCGATAGTCTCTACCCCCAGCACTTCACCGAAGGTCACTATTTGAGCGCCATCGAACGCGATGCCGCCAAGTACCGCGCCAAGCAGACCCAAGAGGAATTGCGTGAATTGCACTCGCCAGGCCGAGCTGTGCATCCCTGATGGAGCCGCCACTTTATGTCTGACCCTATTGAAACTCCTCGAACACCCGACGGCTTACCGACTGCGCGCCCTCCGCAGACCGAGGAGCTACAGGCCCGTAATCAACGGGTCGGAAAGATGGCCATCGGCGTAATCGTTGGGATGTTCTTGTTCGGCTTTGCCTCGATTCCGCTCTATCGGCTGGTTTGCCTGAAGTATAATCCGGGCGGCTCGACCTGGTTCAACGGCAAATCCGATCCCTATGTCGACGTCGAGATCGACACAAGCCGAACCGTGCGGGTGCGCTTTGCCACCAATGTCGAGCGCCAACTGCCCTGGGATTTCTCCTCGAGCGAGAACTTTGCCGAGGTGCATCCGGGCGAAAAACGCCTGATCAAGTTCAACGCACGCAACCAGGAGTCGTTTGCGGTCAAAGGAAAAGCCGTCTACGACATCAACCCGCCCGAGGCCGGCCAGCACTTTCGCAAGATCGAATGCTTTTGCTTCATTGAGCAGACGCTTGCCGGCAACGAGCACGTCGAGATGCCGCTGTATTTCTGGTTCGACTCCGAGCTGCCCGCACACGTCAAAGAGATCACAATCGCCTACACCTTCTTCAACGGCGACTCATCGATGGCGCGAAGCATTCAGAACCGCCGCGCCGACGCGCGCTAACAGGTGGACCCGATGGTCCAAGATCCCATAGACCCCCCAAAAGAGCACGACGAGCTGCCCACGCGCGGCTCGGGTTTTGACGAGCCCTCGGCCGCGGTCAAGCGGCGAAATCTCATCACGGCTGCGCTGATCATGGCCCTGGTCGTCGCCATGGTCTCGCTCTCGATGTGCATGCGCCCCGGGAGCTGGTATTGAGCCGATTTCGGGTCAGTCTCTGGCCTACGCTTGCCACCCTGGTTGGTCTGTCGATCCTGCTCAGCCTGGGCACCTGGCAGAGTTTGCGCTACCTCGAGAAGTCCGCCGACGAAGCGCAGCGCGATGAACGACGCGTGCTTGCTCTGAGCGACATCCACGCCCTCTCCGATCTTGGTCCCGCGCTCGACTATCGCCAGGTCAGGGTTCACGGCCGCGTGGACCCGGCGCACACTTTTCTAATCAAGCATCGCACGCACCTGGGCAAGCCCGGCTTTTGGTTGATCAGCGCCCTGGTCCTCGACGGCCAGCAAGAAATGCTCTTGGTCAACCGCGGCTGGCTGCCCTATCGCGAGGGACGCGAGCTGGCCCAGGGGCTTCGCGGCTCGGATGAAGAGGTATTTGTAGGACTTGTGCACACGCTCGAGCGCGTCATTGCAGATCAGCGGCTTCGCGAGCGAATCCAAGTCGGCACGATCGAGCCCGAGGAGCTCGTCGAACTCGACACCTACGATCTCACGGCGATCTTGGGCACCCTGCCCATGCCCACCACAACGCGGCCCGTGATCATCACCCTGACCGACGCGCACTCCGGTGCGCCCTACCCTATCGCCAGCACCGACCAGATCACCGCGCCCTACCTCACGGCCGATAAACACCTGGGCTACGCGACGACCTGGTACACGATGGCGCTGGCACTGCTCGCCATGTTCATCGCCTATGGCATGGGCATGCTGCGCTCACGCGCGATGGCTCAGCCCGACGCTCAGTAGCGCCAGGCGACCCCAGCGCCTGCCCCGTTTGGGGCCAGCCATAGCGCCATCTGCGCAGCGTCGTTGTCGCCTGGCGAGAGCGCACGCCAGAGCCCCCAACCGAGCAGCCCGACGCCTGCACCCAGACCGACAGATCCGATGATGCGTTGCGTTCTTATGCTGGCACGCGCATCGTCGAATTGCGCCTGATTTTGGAAGCGGACCTCGCGCACGCCCGCGCAGTCGCCATCACTGAGGCTCAGGGCGTCCGGCGAGCAGCGCAGCTCCACGGCCTGTCCCTGGGCAAGGTAGAGAATTGCGCCGCCAGCAATGCCCACGGCGGCCCCTGTGCCAAACAGCGCGGGCGTAAGCCAAACCGAGCGTGGCGCCGAGGCCGGGCCCTGTGTGAGCGCGACAGGCTCGGCAAAGGAAAGCTCAGGAAAGAGGCGCGCCAGGGTTTGACGGGTGGATTCTTGGGCGTGTGTTTCGCTCCAGCGCGCGCCGGCGCTGCGCTCGACGCGAAAAATTGCCGCGCCAGGCTCACTTTGGCGCGCGCCGACGCCAACGAGCGTGTCGAGCCCGGACCAAAACACCAGCGCCCCGAGCGCGGAAGCGATGCCCGCTCGCTCGCCAGGATCGCCCGTTGCGAACACGACCTCCATTGGATCGCCGCCCGTCAACGGTGCCTGGATCGACTCGCCGCCTGCCACCGAAATGCGCCACAGCGGCGCCTGGTTGGAGCCGCAGTCCAGCGTGATAAAGTACGGTGTATCGGGATGAACATGGATTGCAAGTGCCCCGGCGGCCACGCCGTTGACCAGCCTCTGGCAGCCCTCGGCCGCGTCGGCGACCAGCGTCAACCGGGTTTGCGCCGCGGCGACGTGGGCGGCCTGGTCCGCGAGCAGCGCGATGATATCGGGGGGAACCAGTGACGCCGAGGCGAGCTTGCCCGGGAAGTGGCGCGCGAGATTTTGGGCGATGGCCTCGGCCTGCTCATGCTGCGCTTGCGCCCGGTAAGCGCGAACGAGCACAACACCGGCCTGAAATATCTGGTCGGCGTAATCTTGGCGCCGCGCCAGGACATCGAGGTTGTCGATTCCCAGCGTGAACAGCGGCAAGAGTTGGGCGATCGCCTCGGCCTCTCCCTTGTAGAAGAAGCGTTCGATTCCCTGAGCGATCGCTGCCCCAAGGCCCACAAAGGATTGCACGACCTGCCCGGAGGGTGGGCCGACCTGGTGTAGCGCAAGGCGTGCACGCAGCGAGCCGGGGCCGATCACGTCGATGCCTTGGTCAGCAAGCAACGCCGAGATGTCTTGCAAAAGCTCACACTCAGGCACTGCACGCTCGAGGCAGATCACGCCGACCTGGCGAGTTTCACCGGCAAGCGTCTGCGCACTGCTCATCGCCACGACGACCACAACCAACGCGCCCACCCAGCCCGTCTTCATCTTGCCTCCTTGCCCGATGCCATCGAATAGTCAGAGTTTCTCTATTCTTGTTTTCGAGGGGAGGCTCAAATCTGTTGCGTACTTTCTGTGCGAGCGCGAGAGATTCTCGACGATCAGGCGACCCTCAACCCTGGATCATGCGCATTCCAGGCCAGCGAGCCGGCACTTTGGCGGCCTTTGTTGCCCCATTCGCCACAGGCACACCGATGGAGGGATTGCACCAAGATTGTGATCACCGCGCAGCCTGCCGTCGTCAGCTACTCAGTATGAGGTCAACGCGTAGACCGGGCAGCCCAGACGCTCGCGCCCGTGCAAAAAAGCCAGTTCAATCGCAAAGGCGCACTCGACGATGTGACCGCCGTGGGTGCGCACCAGCTCGCAGGTCGCCGCGCAGGTGCCGCCGGTGGCGAGCAGGTCGTCGATGATCAAGACGCGATCGCCTGCGCCCAGCGCGTCGGTGTGCATCTCGACGCGGTCGGTACCGTATTCGAGCGCGTAGTCGACACCGACCGTCTTGTAGGGAAGCTTGCCCGGCTTTCGCACCAGCGTCAGCCCGAGACCCATCGCGTTGGCCAGCGCCGCGCCAAAGACGAAGCCGCGGCTCTCAATGCCGACGATGTGGGTCAGCCCCTGGTCGGCGTAGCGCGCCTTGAAGTGCGCGGTGATATCGCCAAAGAGCGCACCGTCCTGAAGCACGGGCGTGATGTCCTTGAAGACGATGCCGACCTTGGGAAAGTCCGGAATGTCACGAATGGTGGCTTTGACGCGCTCGTCCAACTCTCTCATTACGACTCCACTGCTCTTATTGTTCCTGGCGCTCGTGTTGCTCGAGCCAAGTGTCACTTTCGAATTCTTCCCAGTGTTTCATCTCGCGGATGAAGGCATAGTGCGTCATATCCAGGTGGACCGGCGTGACGCTGACCAAGCCGTCGGCTATGGCGTTGCAGTCGCTGCCGGGCATGTCGTCAAAGCCCAGCTCCGCGCCGCCCAGCCAGTAGTACGGATTTCGGCGCGGGTCGAGCTTCTCGATCACCAGGCGACCGTAATTGCGCCGACCGAGCTTGGCGAGCTTGACGCGGGTGGCAGCGCTCGCGCCCTTGGGCACGTTGACGTTGATGAAGACGCCGCGCGCCAGGCCCTGGGCGAGCACCATTTGGGCCATCTTGGCGGCAAATCGCCCGGCGCACTCAAAATTGAGCTTTCCGTAGCCCGCCAGGCTAAACGCCACCGAGGGCACGTCGCAAAGCGTGGCCTCGACCGCGCCGGCCACCGTGCCGCTGTAGATGACGTCGTCACCGAGGTTCGCCCCGTTGTTGATGCCCGAGACACAAAGAGCGGGCGCCTTCTTCAAGACATGATTGAGCGCGATGTATACGCAATCGGCCGGAGTCCCGCTCACGGCGATTCGCCGCTCACCGATCTCCTCGACGCGCAGCGGATGGCGAAGGCTTATCGCGTGGCTGACCGCGCTCTGCTCGGTCTGCGGCGCGACCACCCAGACCTCGCCCAGATCGGCCATCGCCGCCTCGAGGGCGTGCAGGCCGGGCGCGTGGATTCCGTCGTCGTTGGTCACGAGTATGATTGGTCTGGTCATGGCTGCCATCGTTTAACGGTTAGCGGCGTCCAAGCGACACCTTCATTAAGTAGAGCGCCTCGCGCGCGGCGTTGGCGACGAGCTGGCTCTCCTCGGGCTCGCTGGCCACGGGCTTGATCCTCTGATCTGGACCCACGGCAAAGCTGCTCTCGAGATTGAGACCGACAAACTGGTCGAGAAACCCCGGCTGAGTCATGGCCCGATCACCACGGTAGTCGAATAGTCGAATCCGGGAAATGCGTCCCTTCGCGTCGACGCCGATGCCGACCTCGATGCGCACCACGCCGCCCTCGAGCAGGCGCGATTGCACACGCGGATCGATGAAGATCGCCACGCCGAGCAGCTTGCGCTTGCCGCTCGACTCGTCGACGGCGATGTAGAACTCCGGGTTCTTGTCTTCGGGATAGAGCTTGAAGCCCAGGTGGGCCTCGATCGCGGCCACTTGCTCGGGCGAATAGGACTCGCGACGCTTGAGAAAGTTGGTCGCCTCCGGAAAGAGCTCGAGCAAGTAGTTGCGCGTGATCTCCCAGCTACCAAAGGTTGCCAGATGGGCGTTGGCCGGGGCAGCAGGCACAGTCATCAACACGAGCACCGTGGCAAGGCCCAATATCCACACGCCCATGCGTGTGGCGTAGGTCGCACCCGTTGCTCGCTTGCACATGACCGCTCTCAGCTCAGGACTCCTCGTCCTCGTTTTGCTTCTTGAGATGGGTGACCTGGCGGCGCAGACGATCGAGCTCGCGCTTCATCTCGCGAAGATCGTCTTTGGTCGCCAGGTTGAACTTGCGCGCGAGGTCGCCCTTCTTCTCGTCGAGACCGGTCTTGATCTCGTAAGAGGCTTTGAAGGCGGCTGCGAAGCCCTTTTGCACTTTTTCATTGCCCATGAGCTTTTGCGCGGTGTCGCTTTGCATCGCCTTGACCGCCGTCTTGAGCAACTCGTCTTTCCAATTTCCCATGGCCGACATCCTATACGAAGATCTGGTATTGCCTGATGACCAACTGATACGAACAAAACGCGCTTCAAATTCCAGACGCGCGCTCGCCAGCGCGAGAGCTGAAACATTGTCGGTGCAGGCCAAAATGTCAAGCCGATCGGCAGCCGCCGGATACGATCGATTGGCGCAAGTAGGCCCTTTTTGCGCCATGTCGCTGAACGCTCTGCCCGAGGCCAAAAGACGTGCTTTGACCTTCGGGCCAAATTTTAGTACTCAACTAGGCTGAAATTCAGGTTCTTGACGCCTTGAGTCGTCTGGCTCGGTTGAGTAATAAATGGCCCTACCCCCAAAAGCTTCTTCCGGCTCTTCGCGCCGCACCCTGGCGCTCAAACTCCTTGGCGGCCTTACGGCATTGCTCGTCGTCTCGGCGATTATCGGCTACTGGTTCGTCGTGCCGAGCATCGCCGAGAAGATCGTGCGCCAGCAGCTCGACCGCGTCGGCTCGCGACTGGGCCTTGAGCTCACCACGGGCAGCATCAGCACGTCGGGCTGGCAGGGCGTCACGATCGAAGACGTGCGCGTCAGTTTCCCTGGCGAGGAGCAGCCGTTTGCCACGATCGGGGAGGTGCGCGCCTCGCTAGACAAGGCCCAACTGCTCATTGGCGACAAGGCCATCTCGTTTATCGCGCTCTCGGACATCGAGCTGCGCCTGGTGCGCCGCGCCGACGGATCGCTCAACGTTGACGTCTTGCGTGAGCGCTTGCAAGGCGGCGGCGACGAGGATGACGATGAGAGCGCCGACGACACGGCCGGGCGCGACGGCGGCCCGCCGTCGTTCTTGCGACACGTTGGCGGCAAGTGGCCTGACATTGAGGTCCAGCGCGCCACCTTACTCTTGATCAACGAGGCGGGGGCCGAGCCCTGGCCGCTCGAGCGCGTTTATGCCGAGGCCGCCGAGCTCAGCGGTTCGCGCGCGTCCGCCGATTTTTTGACCACGCTTGCGCTTACCCACGCGCCCGGCGCACCCGCGCACAGCTGGACCCTTCCGCAGACGGTCGACATTGCCGCAACGTTTCGCGCGCCGTGGGCGTCCTCGACGGGCAAGATCGATTTCGAGCCGCCGATACAAGTCGTCGGACTGTCGCCCTTTCCTTTCGTGCGCGCAGGCATCGGTAGTGTCAGCGTCGCCTCAGGTCTGGTGATCGAGGCTCACACACTTTCATTGGGCATCGAATCAGGCCCTTACAAGGTAAGCGTCGGCGAAGTCGGTCGCATCGCCGTCCAGCTCAACGCCCTGACGCGCGATCTCAGTGCCCTGCGTATCTTGGATGCCAGCATCGAGTCGCCATCGATCCACATGGCTTATGCAGAAAACGGCGCCAACACACTGGAATTGCTCCATCATCTGGTGCGAACGCCGGTCGCCCACCATGTCACCAACTCGGCGCGGGCCGCGGCGTTGGACATCGCGACCAGGGTGCGCTCGGGTGGCACGAACATCGCCGCACAGGCCGATGCCGTGGCACAGCCCTCGAGCGCGGGCTCCGCGGGACTAGGCGACTTCAACTGGTCGAAGTTTTTAACAGAGAAGGCGCCCGCCAAGGTTTCGATCACCGGTGCCAGCCTGACCGTGCGCGATCACCGCATCCACGCCTTCATCGCCAAGCCAGCGAGCGTCCTCTCGCTCAAAGATGCCAGGCTCGAGCTCACGCACCGACCGATCTCGAGCGAGCTCAATCTCGAGGCTGCGTTTGTCGCCGAAGCCGATGCCGGACAAACGCGCGGTTCGGCCACCTTGCGGCTGGTCTCAAACTACCGCAGCGGAGCGCTGGAGGTGCGAAGCGATGTCGACGCGCTCGATCTGGCCTGGCTTGGCCAGATCATGGGGCCGCGCTTCTCGAACAAAGTCCAGGCAGGCACCGCGCGGGTTCGCTTCGAGCTCGATCGTCGCCGGCGCGACGCCACCGTAGACTTCTCCGGGCTTGCCTCGATCGAAGGCGGAACGCTGTGGTTGACCCCGCTGGCCGAGGAGCCCATGACCAACCTGACGGCGAGCTATCAATTCGAGGGAAGCTACGATCCCAAAGCGAGCATTCCGCCGATGCGCCTTGGCAAAAAGCCCGGGTCGGCCCCGGAGCCCGTCGCCGCAGCCCTTCCCGAAGCGATCGATCAGGAGCCCGATGTCGCCCCCGACCGCGCGGCGATTCCAACGCGCGGCGCGCTCGTCTTCAAGGTCGGACATGCTCGCCTGGGCGCGGCCAAGGCCGAGGTGCTGCCTGCGTTCTATGGCATCGAGTGGGCCAAGAAGATGCCCGCGCGCTTCGATCTCAAGGTCAGCATCCCCCCGACTCCGATCGCCGATTTGATCAGCGCCGTGCCCGACCCGATCAAAGGCCCGCTCGCGGGGATTCGCATGAGCGGCAGCTTCGGCTGGGAGTTCGCGCTCGAGGCGCCCTTGTACGATGCGCGCAACATGGAGTGGGAGACCAAGCCCGAGCTGATCAACCTCGAGATCGTCAGCCTGCCGTCGGCCGTCGACGTCTTCAAACTCACCGGCGAGTTCGAACACACCATTCGCGACGAATTCGAGCGCCTCCACAAGGGCAAACGCGAGACCTTCGAGTATGCTCGCCGAGTCAGTATTCCCGCTCAACGCCCGATCCCGGCGACCTGGTTGCTGGAAAACACGCCGCTCTCCTTGGAGCAGATCGATCGCCAGCGCCGACGACGCGATTGGCCGGCGGTGCCTCATCCCGGCCAGGGCCTCTCAGCCGAGGTCTTGCGCTCGCCACAATACTGGCTCACCGACGATGCGTTGGGCCAGGCAGCCAGACTGCCCTGGCGAAAGAAGCAATCTGTGCCCAACCTGTCTGACTTTGACTGGCAAGACGAACCCGACGCGACCAACGTGCAAAAGCGTGGAAGCCAGGACGACACCAACCCCTACGGCCCCTACCAGTTCGTGCCGCTTCACCACATCTCACCGTGGCTGGTGCGCGCGATCTTGACCACCGAAGACAACTCCTTTTTCACGCACGGCGGCTTCAATTGGCTTGCGATGAAAGAATCGGTTCAGGCCAACCTGCGCGCCGGGCGCTATGTGCGCGGCGCGAGCACGATCTCGATGCAGCTCGCCAAGAACCTCTTTTTGGACCGCAGCAAGGTGCTCTCGCGCAAGTTTCAGGAGGCCTTCTTGGTCTGGCTCATGGAGGACGTGGCCAATATCCCCAAAGAGCGCCTCATGGAGATCTATCTCAACATCATCGAGTTCGGCCCGGGCGTCTTCGGCATCCACGACGCCTCCGTGCACTACTTTGGCAAGCGGCCCGACGAGCTCAGCCTCTCCGAGGTCATCTGGCTGGTGAGCATCGTGCCCAGCCCCAAGCGCTACCATGTCTACTACGAGCGAGGCGAAATCACCGAGTCATGGTTCAAGCGCATGACGCGCTACATGCGGGTCATGCACTCGCGCGACCGCGTCAGCGAGGCTCAGTACTTGAGCGCGCTCGAGGATCGGCCGCAGTTCTACAAACCCGAAACCGGCGCGCCACTGTATCGCCCGGTCAACGCCCCCGAGCCGGTGCTCGACCGCACGATCGCCCCAGAGCCGCTGCTTGTGCCCGAGTTTCCCAATTTTTTCCCGTGAACCCGCGCTGGAATAGCGCTAACCTGTGGGGGCATTGTAGAATACGCGCGCAGCCCGGCTTCGTGCCCACTATGAGCCTTCAATTGAGCGTCCATGCCTGACGATAACTCCAAGCGCTCCTCAGCCTCCGTTGCACCCATTGAACGGCTGGTGACGCAGCTCGCGCTTCGCATCCGGTTGGGACGTGCGATCGATTGGGCGATCTCGGGGGCCTGCGTCGCTCTGCTCATCGGCGCGCTGGTCCTGGCGCTCGTCAAGACGGGCTGGGTCGAGCCCGAGATGCTCGAGCGCGCGCTGAGGCTGATCATCACGCTGCCGCTTTGGGCGGCCCTGTTGAGCATGCTCAAGCGCTTGGATCGCATCGCGCTGGCCCAACAAATCGATCAAGCACATAACCTGCAAGACCGCCTCTCCACGGCACTTAGCCTGGCTCGCTCCGGCGTCGACGGCTCGGTGAGCACCGAGAGCGACTTTGCCCGCGCGCAGATCGACGACGCGCTTCGTCACACAGCCTCGGTCAAGATTTTGCGCGCTGCGCCTGTGCGCCGGCCGGCCGACATCATCCCCTTTGTGCTCTTTGTCGCCGGCATCGCCGGCCTCTGGGCCATTCCGATGGTCGACCATGTCAAGGAGCTGCCGCCCGCGCCCGTGATCCAGCACGCCCAATTGCTCGATACGGCGACCATTGCCATCGAGCGAAGCCGCCTCGAGGAGATCAAGCGACAGCTCGAAGAGCGCCCCGACATCGAATCCAAGGAGCTGATCGAGGAGATCGAGGCGCTTCTTCTGGCCGTTGAGAAGCGCGAGATCTCCGAGCGCGAGTTCTTGGAGCGCATCGAGCAGATCGAGGAGAAGTTTTTCAAGGACCGAAAACCCGACCCGATTGAGGAGTTGGCCGACGCGCTCAAAGAAGCCGCCGACGAGCTTCGCAAGGAGGCCGGCGGCGAGCTGGCCCAGCAAAAGGAGTTTGACGAGGTCATCAAGGCCCTGGAGAAAAAGGATTTGGCCGAGGCAGCCAAGGCCATGGACAAGCTCGCCGAAAAACTCTTGAATCAGGATTTGAGCGCCAAGGAGGCCGAACAGCTCGCCAAGTTGCTCGAGAAGTTCGCCGACAAGCTCGACCTCGACAGTCCCAAGATGCAAGAGCTCATGGACAAGCACCAAAAAACCCTCGAGGATCTCGCCAAAAAGTTCGAAAATCAGGCCAAGCCCTCGGCAGCCGAGAAGCAACGCCTCGACAAGGCCAAAGAAGACCTCGCCAAGGCCAAGCAGCGACAGCGCATCTACAAGGACACCGGCACCGGTCGAAAGCTGCAGCACTTGCAAAAAGAAGCCGAGAAAATGGCTGAAGACCTCAAAAAACATGCCGAGCAGCAAAAGAGCGCCGGCAAAAAGAAGTCGGCCAACCCCGAAGACGCCGACTACAAAAACGAGGTCGGGCGTAACGCCAAACGCGCCGCCTCCGAACTCGAGGAGCAAAGCCGCGAGCAGAAGACCTCCGATGCCAAGGAGGCCGCCCGCCAGCAGCTCGAAGAGATGCGCGAGGCCATGAAGCGCTCCGAGTCGCGAAGCAGCGAGAGCAAAGAGGAGCAGCGCCGTGGCGAGCAGGTCAAAGACTTCCTCGAGCGCGCCAAAGGCGAGCAAGAGGCGCGCTCGGATAAGGAGATGGAGAACTCCAAAGGCGAGCAGGGAGCCGAACAACAGGGCAAAAACGACCCAACCCAGGGCGATGGCAAGCAACAGAAGCCCGAAGAAGCCGGCAAGTCCGGTGAAGGCAGCAAGGGCGAAGAAGGCGGCGAAAAGGGCGAAGGCTCAGGCGACGCCGAGGCTGGCGACAAACGCGACGATGGCCCGCCCAAAGGCCACAGCCTCACCGGCCCCAATACCGGTGGCGAGCAGGACGAGACCAAGCTCGACTCCAAGCGTGTCAAGGAGCAAGCCACGGGCGATAAGGGCGCCGGCCAGAGCCGCTCGGAGATCATCCGGGGCGCAAGCGAGGAGGGTTTCGCGACCACCGAATACAAGGACGTCTACGGCGATTACTCCTCGGTGGTCGAAGAGGTCATGGAGCGCGAAAAGGTGCCGGCCGGCTACCGCTACTACATCAAGCGCTACTTTCAACTGATCAAGCCGCAGCAATAAGCGCCCAGGCTGCTCAAGCTGCGCCACGCATTGCATACAAACGGGACGCTTTGTGCCCGATTCAGGAGTATTGACCCATGGCAACAGAAGCTCAGACAGCAACCGGCGCCGAGGTTGAAAAACAGGTCGCCGCCTTCAAGGCAGACGTCGATCGCATCCGCGCCGAGGTCGGCAAGATGATCGTCGGCCACCATGACATCGTCGACGGCGTCGTCATGTCGATGCTGGCCGGCGGTAACGTGCTGCTCGAGGGCGTGCCCGGCCTGGGCAAGACCATGCTGGTGCGCACGCTGGCCGAGACGCTCGGCCTGCATTTCTCGCGCATTCAGTTTACGCCCGATCTGATGCCCACCGATATTTTGGGCACCACGATGATCGTCGAGGGTGAGGATGGCTCAAAGCACTTCACCTTCGAGAAGGGCCCGATCTTTGCCCACATTATTTTGGCCGACGAGGTGAACCGCGCCACGCCCAAGACCCAGTCGGCGATGCTCGAGGCCATGCAGGAGCGCAGCATCACGATCGGCAAGGAGACCTACAAGCTCGAGGAGCCCTTCTTCGTGCTCGCCACCCAAAATCCACTGGAGATGGAGGGCACCTATCCTTTGCCCGAGGCCCAGCTCGACCGCTTTTTGTTCAAGCTTCGCGTGAGGTTTCCAAACCTCGACGAGCTGCACACGATCATGGACCGCACCACACAGCGAAGCGAGCCCACGGTCAACGAGGTCGTCACCCGCGATCGTCTGATCGAGATGAAGCGCTTTGCCCGCGACGTGCCGCTCGCGCGCCACGTGCAAGACTACGCCCTGCGCATCCTTCAATCCACGCACCCCGAGCACCCCGGCGCGCCGGAGATCACCAAGCGCTACGTGCGCTTTGGCTCCAGCCCGCGCGGCGCCCAGGCGATCCTGATCACGGCCAAGGTGCGCGCGCTCATCGACGGCCGCTTCAACGTCTCCTGCGAGGACGTGCGCCAATCGGCCGTGCCGGCGCTTCGCCACCGCGTCATCCTCAACTTCGAGGGTGAGGCCGAGGGCGTCGACACCGACGATATCTTGAATGAGATCATCAAGAAGACGTTGGAGACCTCCAAGAAATGAGTGCTGCCCAAAAAGAGCAGTTCGACGAGAGCTTCCTCAAGAAGCTTGAGTACCTGTACATCATGTCGAAAAAGGTCGTCGCCGGCAGCATGCGCGCCGATCGCAAGACGCGCATGGTGGGCAGCGGCATCGAGTTCGCTGACCATCGCCACTACAGCCCTGGCGATGATTTTCGCAACCTCGACTGGCGCATCTACGGGCGCACCGAAAAACTCTTCTTGCGCATGTTCGAGGAGGAAGAAGATCTCTACATCTATTTTCTGATCGACTCGAGCCGCTCGATGCAAATCGGCAATCCCAACAAATGGGACTATGCCAAGCGCGTAGCCGCCGCCCTGGGCTACATCGGGCTGTGCAACCTCGACCGCGTCAGCATCATCCCCTTCTCGAGCAAGCTCGAGGGGCGCATGGCGCCCACCCGCGGGCGCAATCAAGTGTTCAAAATATTTGAGTTTTTAAACCGCGCTGACCCGGGCGACCAGACCTGCATGGGCGACGCCTTCAAGAAATTCGTCTCCCAAAACAAGCGCAGCGGCCTGGCCGTGGTGATCAGCGATTTCTACGACCCGGAGGGTTTTGAGGCCGGGCTGAATTTTCTTCGCTACCACCGCTTTGAGCCGATCGTCGTGCAGCTCTTCGACGAGCGCGAGCTTGGCGTAAACTTCCACGGCGAGTTACAGCTTGTCGACTGCGAGACCGGGCAGGTCAACGACATCATCGTGACCGACGCGATCTTGCGCCAATACGTGAAGGCCTTCGAGGACTTCAGTCAAGAGCTCGAGGACTACTGCAAGAAGCGCCAGATGCTCTATTTTCGCGCGCCCTTGCAGGTTCCCTTCGACGAGCTCATCTTAAAGATTTTCCGCGCAGGCGGCTTCATCAAATAGGTAGTGCTTCCAAGCCATGCAATTTACCGGACTACTTTTAGACACCGTTTTTATGCTCGCCGGCGCAGCCGCGGTCTTTGTGACCGTGCTGTATCTGCTCAAGCTGCGAAAACGGCGCATCGAGGTGCCCTTCTCTCCCTTGTGGGGCCGGGTGCTCGCCGATCGCAAGTCGCACGCGGACTGGTGGCGACGGCTCAAGCGGCTTTTGTCCTGGCTCTTGCACCTGATCCTCGTTGGGCTTTTGGGCCTGGCCATGGCCGGGCCGCACTTCAAAGACGAGATCTTGCAGGGCCGCCATATCCTGGTGCTGATCGACAATTCAGCGAGCATGGGCGCGATCGATGTCAGCGGCGGCGTGGACCGCCTCGACATGGCGCGTCGACAGGCCATCGAGATCCTCGAGGCCGTCGGTGGCGAGGATCGCGTCATGATCGCGGCCTTCAACAACCGCATCGAGCCCTTGAGCCCGTTTGTTAGCGAAGTCTCACTGCTCGAAGGCCCGCTTCGCGAGCTCAAGGTGGCCGCCACGGGCACCTCCTACGAGCAGGCGCTTGGTTTTGCCGCCGATTCGCTGCGCGGCAAGGGCCAGGCCGAGCTCGTAATCATCAGCGACGGCGCCGGTTTGGCTGGCAAGAGCTTCGACGTGATCGACTTTGGCCCCGAGACCACCGTGCGCCACCTCAAGATTGGCGAGCGCTCGGACAACGTGGCGATCACGGCCTTCAACGCCCGGCGCTACCTGGCAAACAAGCTCGACTTCGAGATCTTCGTGCAGGCCCAGAGCTTCTTTGAGCGCACCATCGAGGCCGAGCTTCAGATCCACGCCGACGGCCGCCTGGTCGACACAAAAGCCCTCACGCTGCAGCCTGGCGAGGTCTACAGCCAGTTTTATCCCAGCCAGGCCGTCTCCGGCGAGGAGATCGAGGCGCGCATCCGCGTGACCAGCCGCGATGCCCGCGACGTCTTCCCGCTCGACGACCGCGCCTTTGCGCTCTTGCCATCCAAAAAGAAGCTGCAGGTGCAGCTCGTCACCGACGGCAACTTGTTCTTGGAAGGCACGCTGCTGCTCAACCCCAACATCGACGTCAACCGCGTGCGCCTGAGCGAGTATGACGTCGATGCCGTCTATGACATCACGATCTTCGACCGCGTCACGCCGCCGATAAGCGATCGCGGCAACTTCGTCTACTTCGCACCCGAGGGCGAGCTGTCGCCCTTCGAGCTGCAGGGCACGGTCACCAATCCGATCATCACCGATATCAAGAAGAGCCATCCCTTGATGCGCTGGATCACCTTGACCGACGTCAACATCGGCCAGAGCGCCAAGTTGCGCCGCGCCGGACGAGACGAGGTGGTCGCCTCCTCGTTTGGCACGCCGATCATCATGACGCGCTCCGAGGAGGGCCGCCAGATGGTCGTCGTCGGCTTTGACGTTCGCCACAGCGACTTTCCGCTGCGCGTGGCCTTCCCGGTCTTCATCTTCAACCTGCTCGACTACTTCGCTCTGGCCGACCAGGACTTCATTCAGAGCTACGCCACGGGCGAGACCTGGGCTGTGGCGGTCGCGCGCGGGCTGACGACGGCTAAAATGCATCCGCCCCAGGGCCCGCCCGTCGAGATCCCGGTATTCGACGGGCGCGCCATGTACTACGGCGAGGCGCCCGGCTTCTACCGCCTCGAGACGCCTCAGAGCAGCGTGCGCATCGCCGCCAACTTGAGCGACGTCGAAGAATCGCGCATCGCGCCCAACGACATCGAGCTGCCCGAGATCGAGATCACGCGTCAGGCCGACTCGATGGTCTTCGAACGCTACCAGATCTGGATCTGGATTCTGCTGCTCGCCACGCTCTTGCTGCTCATCGAGTGGTGGACCTACAACCGACGGGTGACGGTATGATTCTGACCCGACGCCAGCTCTTCGACAGCTTGTTTTGGATCGTCTTGGCCGCGGCCTGGATGGCGCTGGGATTCTTGTACTTCCAGCGCATCATCGAGCCCGGCGTCGAGACGATCGCCTTTGAGTATGGCGAGCGCAGCGTCGAGATCCTCGCGCCACGCTTCTTCGGCCTCGCGCTCGTGCTGCCGCTTTTGTGGGTGATTGCGCGCTTTACGCTCTCGGATTTGCCCCGCTACCAGCGCTGGATCAACATCGTCTTTCGCGCCGCGATCATCGTGGCGATCGTCGGCGCCCTGGTCCAGGTCGTCTTTACGAGCTTTGAGAGCCGCGTCTCGACGATCTTTCTCGTCGACACCTCGGCCTCAGTGCCCGACGAGGTGCTCGAGCAAGCCACGGCCTACATCAACGAGGCGATCGAGGCCAAAGGCGAGCGCGATGAAGTACGCGTCGTCGCCTTTGCTCGCCGGCCCTACGTGCTCGAGCTCGGCGACGAGGGCAAGCTCGACACGATCGCGCGCCCGGCTGTCGAGGACGACACGCTCTACACCGACATCGCCGCGGGCATGCGCATGGTCTACGGGCTCTTCCCTCAAGACCACCTCAAGCGCGTCGTCGTCGTCTCCGATGGCAACGAAACCCGCGGCGACTTTTTGGCCGAGGCTTACCGCGCCAGCGCCTTTGGTATCCGCATCTACAACAAAGAGATCGAGTTCGAGGCCAAGCCCGAGGTCCTCATCCAGGACCTCGACGTACCGGAGTCGATCGAGCTCGGCGCGCCCTTCAACCTGGTCGCGCGCGTCTTCTCCACCCACAAGGAGCGCGCCACGATCACCTTGTGGCAAAACGAGTTCAAGGATGGCACCCAGACGGTCGATCTCGAGCCCGGCCTCAACGAGGTGAGCTTCAAAACCCAGGTCTACGAGCCGGGGTTTCGTGAGTTTCGACTCGAGATGAAGGTCGAAGGCCAGGACACCTTCGAGGCGAACAATCGCTTCGTGCACAGCATGAACGTGCGCGGAAAGCCACGCATCCTCTACATCGAGGGCGAGCAGCGCGCCCGCGTCTACCTCGAGCGCGCGCTCAAGGGCGAGAACTTCGAGGTCGAGACCCGCGGGCCCACCGGCATGCCCCGCACCGCAAAAGAGCTCGAGGCCTTCGATCTCGTGCTGCTCTCGGATGCGCCGGCCTCCAGCATGAGCCACGACCAGATGCAGCTCTTCGAGCGCTACGTGCGCGAGGGCGGCGGCGGCTTCATCATGGCCGGCGGCGAGGCCTCCTTTGGAAGCGGCGGCTACGAGGGCACCGAGATCGAAAAGATTCTGCCCGTGCGCTTCGAGCCCGAGAAGAAGCGCGACACGCCGTCTCTGGCCCTGCTGCTCGTGATCGACCGCTCCGGCTCGATGGTCGGCGAGCGCATGGAGCTTGCCAAGGACGCCGCCAAGGCCGCCGTCGAGGCGCTCAAGCCCCAAGACCAGGTCGGCATCATCGTCTTTGATCACGCCGTCGACACGATCGCTCGCCTGCAGCCGGCCTCGAACCGCTCGCGCATCCTGACCCAGATCAGCCGCGTCGACGTGCGCGGCGGCACCGACATCGCGATCGCCCTGGCCGAGGCCTACGAGCAGTTGGCCTTCGCCTCGGCCAAGATCAAGCACGTCATCTTGCTCTCCGACGGTGAATCGCCGCCCAAGAACATGTTCACCGAGATCTTGCCCGCGATGCGCATCGAGAACATCACCGTCTCGACGGTGGCCGTGGGTGATGGCTCCGACACCAGCATGCTTCGGCGCATCGCCGAGCGCGGCAACGGGCGTTATTACTTCACCAACAACCCCTACCACGTGCCCCAGATCTTTGTTCAGGAGACCAACACGGTCGCTCGCTCCTCGATGGTCGAGGAGCCCTTTCGCCCCAAGGTGGTCGGCCGCGCTCAGGTGCTCGACGGCATCCCCTGGGCTCAAGCGCCCTTTTTGCTCGGCTACGTCTCCACCAAGGCCAAGCCCCAGGCCGACGTGCTGCTCGTCTCCGATCACGGCGAGCCGATCTTGGCCCGCTGGCGCCACGGATTGGGAAAGACCGTGGCCTTTACCTCAGACTTGAAGAACCGCTGGGCCGTCGAGTGGGTACGCTGGCCCGGCTACGCCAAGTTCTGGAGCCAGCTGATCCGCGACACCATGCGCACCGACGACCGCAACAACCTGCCGATGCGCATCGCGATCGTCCAGGACCACGCCCACATCACCGTCGACGCGATTGGCGAGGACGACGGCTTCATCAACCATCTGCAAAGCAAGGTCCAGATGACCTCGCCCAGCGGCAAAACCGATTCGATCGAGCTGCAACAAACCGCCGCCGGCCGCTACGAGGCCCGCGTCCCCCTCCAAGAGTTCGGGTCCTACTCCTTCAAGGCCGGCCACGACAAAGACGGCGACACCATCGCCGTCAGCCAGGGCAGCGTCGCCTACCCCTACCCCCAAGAATTCATGTTCGTCGAACCCAACTACGCCCTGCTTCGCCGCGCCGCCGAGATCGGCTCGGGCACGACCAACCCGGCCGTCCAAACGCTCTTTGAGCCCACCGGCGAGCAGGTCAAATACCGCCGCCACATCTGGCCCTACTTCGTGGTGATCGCGCTCATGCTGCTGATCTTCGACCTGGCCCTTCGCCGCATCCGCTTGAGCGGCAAGACCGAAATCCGCTGGGAGTCGATCCTCGGCGGCCGCTGACGCTGATCTCCGTCGCGCGGGCCAAACCCACGTGCCGCCTGGGGGAACAAGCCCCCAGGCTCGTCGAGCAGGTACAGCGCCCCCATGGCAGGCAAGCCTGCCGGGCGCAATATGGAACGCAAAGGCATTGTTCGAACCGACATGCACCGGCGCGCCTTGGCGCGAAGTCCGGTGCTGTTTCCGCTCGACGAGCCTAGGGCCTTGTTGTCCCAGGCGGGCGCAATCTGGAACGCAAAGGCATTGCCCGAACCGACATGCACCGGCGCGCCTTGGCGCGAAGTCCGGTGCTGTTTCCGCTCGACGAGCTTGGGGCCTTGTTGCCCCAGGCGGCGCGCAATCTGGAACGCAACGGCGCGGCCCGAACCGACATGCACCGGCGCGCCTTGGCGCGAAGTCCGGTGCTGTTTCCGCTCGACGAGCCTGGGGCCTTGTTGCCCCAGGCGGCGCGCAATCTGAACCTCGAC
>JACCWM010000072.1 GCA_013697635.1 Lujinxingiaceae bacterium
TGGTTTCGTGCCCTTTAGTCGCCAGGAGGGCGAGCTACTTTTTAATCTGCTGGCCGAGCGCTACGAGCGCGTCTCGACGATCATCACGACGAATCTGGCCTTTGGTGAATGGGTCCAGGTCTTTGGCAGCGAGAAGCTCACCACAGCGCTGCTCGACCGACTCACCCATCATTCGCACATCCTGACCACGCGCGGCGATTCGTACCGCACCCGCGCCATTCGCCAAAAGAAAGCCGGCATGAACGCGCCGGATCACACGTAGGAGGCTGTCACTTTTCCGCCACCCGAAAAGCAGGTAATAGATGCTGTGGGTGGATCACTTTTAAAACGCTGAGTGGATCAATTCTCGGCCGCTGCCAACAAGCCGCACAATTGCTGCGACATCTTCTGGTGTCATCATCGGGCTGCCCCCTCCCCACTTGTGGGGAGGATCAAGGAGGGGGCCTTTGACTGTGCAACCGGGCACCTGGTTTACACTTCCTCCCTGAAAACCGGTTGAGGAGCGCCGAGAGGCTGAAGTTTCTGCGTCTGGTGATTGAAGCGTCCTAGCAGCATCGCGCCAAATTCGACGTTCCAGATTCCATCATCGACCTCGACAAGACCGACGTACTCGCCCGAGAGTACCTGGGTTATCCAAACCTCTTGGTTGTGCCACTTCGCCACTTCATAGAACGTTGGGGCACACGAGCGTCGTCTTCGCAGGCCCATCCATAGTGCTCATGATCCCATCGAACACGCCCTTTCAATTGCCACGCTTGTCAGAGGCCCCCTCCTTGATCCTCCCCACAAGTGGGGAGGGGTCTGTGCGCTTCCCCACTTATAAAGAAGCCCCCTCCTTGCTCCTCCCCACGCGCCGAGAACTGGGGCAAAAGCCTTCGTTTTCAAAGTAGCCTTGCTTTGGAAGCTGCCTCGTCACTCCGCGGCGGAGCGCGCGATGGTCGGCGTGACGACCTCGGTTGGGAAATCCTCGGTAGTGAAGGCATCGACGGTGATGGCCTCGTTTCGGGCCTCTTCGGTGCGAAGGACGAGGTCGTAGGCGTCGGGGCTGATGATGCCCTCTTTGAGGGCGAGGTCGAACAGCTCGGCGGGGGCGGCCTTGGGCAGGCGGCGTTTTCGCACGGCCAAAGCGATGGCGTCGTAGATCGGTTGGCTCTCGCGCACCAGGCGCAGGGCGCGCTCGAGTCGGGCGAGCTGCTCGGTGTCGGTGTCGGTGGGGATGTAGATGCCGGCCGTGAGCTCGTGGCGAAGCTTGCCGCGGTATTGCATGGCGTGGGCGAGCTGGCTGGCGAGCAGGTCGCTTGGGCCGTGGCTTATCGGGTTGAGGCGTGACCACTGGGCGATCGGACCACGAAAGAACCCGCCGATGAGGGCGCCGGGCATGTTGCGGTAGATGCCGTCAAAGCCTGCCTGGATCTGGGCGAAGGCGTGTTGCATTGCCCAGTGGACGGCGACGAGCTCGTCTTTTTGGCTGCCGCCAGCCTCAAAGCGACGAAGCGTGGCGGTGGCCATGTACATCCAGGAGAGGATGTCGGCGAAGCGGCCGGTGAGCTGTTCGCGCCGCTGCAGGCTGCCGCCCAGGGTGCCCATGGCGATGTCGGTGAGCAAGGCAAAGCTTGCCGAGCTCCAGGCCAGCTTGCGGTAGTAGCGCGCCGTGGGGCCGCTAACGGGCGAGCCGGCGAGCAGGCCGCGGGTGAGGCTCAAGAGGGTGACGCGGATCAAGTTGCAAAAGACGAAGCCGATGTGGGCCCAGAAGGCGCGGTCGAAGCCCTTGGTGTCGCGCCGCTCGAGGGCCTCGATCTCGTGGAGGGCATAGGGATGGGCGCGGATGACGCCCTGGCCAAAGATGATCAGCGTGCGCGTCAGGATGTTGGCGCCCTCGACGGTGATGCCGATCGGGTTGGCCATGTAGGTCTGAGCGAGCAGGTTTCGGGGGCCGCGTGAGATGCCGGCGCCGGCGATCACGTCCATGCCGTCGTTGGTGACCTTGCGCAAGATCTCGGTGGCATTGTACTTGGCGATGGCCGAGACGACGGCCGGCTTGCCGCTGCTGACGATGCCGCCGGCCGTGTAGCGGCGCATGGCCTCGACGATGTAGGTCAAACCGGCGATGCGCGCGAGCGCCTCCTCGATACCCTCGAAGCGCCCGATCGGCATGCCGAACTGCTGGCGCACGGCGGCATAGGCGCTGACGACGCGGGTGACAAGCTTGGCGCCGCCGGCGCTCTGGGCTGGCAGCGAGACGCCGCGGCCTTCGGCCAGCGATTCGGTGAGCATGCGCCAGCCGCGGCCGGCCTGGGCCGGCCCGCCGATGATCTGGCTTATCGGCACGACCACGTTGTGGCCCTCGGTCGGTGAGTTGATGAAGGGGATGCCCAGCGGATCGTGGCGGCGGCCCAGCACGACGCCGTGCGTGTCGGTGGGAATCAGGGCGCATGTGATGCCCAGATCCTCGCCCAAACCGAGCAAACCCTGCGGATCGCGAAGCTGAAAGGCCAGACCCAAGACGGTCGAGACCGCAGCCAGCGTGATGTAGCGCTTTTTCCAATTGAGCCGAATGTAGAGCTCGCCGTCGTCGCCGGCGAACACCTCGCCCGAAGAGCTGATCGCGCCGGCATCGGAGCCTGCCTGGGGCTCGGTCAGCGCAAAGCAGGGGATCTCCTCGCCGCGCGCAAGCCGTGGCAAGTAGTACTCTTTTTGCGCGTCGGTGCCGTAGTGCATCAAGAGCTCGGCGGGCCCAATCGAGTTGGGCACCATCACGGTGACCGCGACCGGCACCGAGCGCGAGGCGAGCTTGGCGATCACCGCCGAGCTCGCAGCCGGGCTGAACGCGCGGCCGCCGTACTCTTTGGGGATGATCATGGCCCAAAAGCCCTGGTGCTTGATGAAATCCCAGATCTCGGGGCTCAAATCCTGTTTGCGCTGCAGCTCCCAGTCGTTGGCCATCGCGCACAGCTCTTCGACCGGGCCATCGAGAAAGGCCTGCTCGGCTTCGCTCAGCTGCGGGTAGGGTTCGCTTCGCAGCCGTTTGAAGTTGGGGCGCCCCGAGAAGAACTCGCCTTCGACCCAGACCGAGCCGGCCTCGATCGCCACGCGCTGCGTCTCGCTGATCGCCGGCAGCAGACCCATGCGCCGAATCGCACCCATCAGGGGCGCCGAGAGCATGACCTGGCGCAGCGGGCGAAGGTTGAAGACGATCGCCACGACCAAAAACGCCACCCAGATCCCGATCGGGGCTGCCAGGCCGTAGAGCACGACGGCCAACGCGATCGTCCACAACCACAGCGGGGCGCGCCAGAAACCAAAGGCCAAAACGGCGACGATGATGCCGGCGATCAACGACCAGGTCGGTGCGATCGTCAAGAAGCCATAAGTCGAATCGAAGAACTCCACGGTAACCCTCCCGGTTGCTGGTGAACAGCGACAGCTTTTCTCCAGGAAGATAGACGCGTATGTGTGGTGTCAAGTTGTTGAAATTGCTTTTGTTTTTGGGATCTGGTTATCCGCTCGTTCTGTGCGGCTCGTAGGGTTTTCGGACCACGGCCGATTGGCTGGGCTGCTGGGCTTCGACCTCGATGATCAAGCGGGCGCCGCGGCGCTGGCCGATGTAGGCATAGGCCCAGTCGAGCAGGACCATGAGGCGATTGCGAAAGCCGATCAAGAAGAGCAGGTGCACGAGGAGCCAGGTCAGCCAGGCAAAGTAGCCGCTGAAGCGAAAGCCGCGGATCTCGGCGATCGCCTGGGCGCGCCCGATCGTTGCCATTTTGCCGCGGTCACGGTAGCGAAAGCCACGGGTGGGCTCGATCGCCAGCAGCCGGCCTATGTTGGTGGCGGCCTGCTGGCCTTGCTGAATGGCGACAGGCGCCAGACCGGGCAGCGGCTCGGCCAGGTCGTGGGCGAAGTGGGCCAGATCGCCGATGACAAAGACCTCCTGGTGTCCAGGGATGCTCAAGTCGGGCTCGACGATCACGCGGCCAAAGCGATCCAGAGGAACTTTGAGCGACTGGGCGATGGGGCTTGCGCGCACGCCGGCGGCCCAGACCACGGTGCAGGCCTCGATGCGCCGATCGCCTACCTGAATGCCACCATCGAAGATGTCGTCGACCTTGGCCTCGAGCACGACCTCGATTCCCATCTTCTCGAGCGCGCGCAGGGCCTTGAGCGAGAGGCGCGGGTCGTAGCCTGCGAGCACGCGGGGGCCGGCATCGACGAGCATGACGCGGGCCATGCGCGGGTCGATGTGGCGAAAGTCCTTGGCCATGACTTGCAGGGCGATCTCGCGAATGGCGCCGGCCATCTCGACGCCGGTGGCGCCGGCGCCGATCACGACGAAGGTCAGGAGCTTGCGGATCAGGTCGGGATCGTAGGTGCGCTCGGCCTGCTCGAAGGCCGTCAGGATGCGCCGGCGACACTCGAGCGCGTCTTCGAGCGTCTTGAGGCCGGGAGCCAGGGGCACCCAGTGGTTTTGGCCGAAGTAGTTGGTCTCCATGCCGCTGGCGAGCAGCAGGTAATCGTAGTCGAGGATGCAGTTATCGAGATAGACCCTTCGGGTATCGGGGTCGATCGACTCCACCGCCCCGAGGATCACGTGAGCGTTTTTCTGGCGGCGCAAGATCACGCGAATCGGCGAGGCGATGTCCTCGGCGCTGAGTCCGGCCGTTGCGACCTGGTAGAGCAGGGGTTGGAAGAGGTGGTAATTGTTGCGATCGACGAGGACGATGTCGACCGGCGCACGGCGAAGCGCTTTGGCGGCATTGATGCCGCCAAAGCCGCCGCCGATGATGACCACCGTGGGGCGATGCGCGGGCTCGGGATTGACTCTGGCTGCGTTCATCTTCGCTGCTCGGCTCGTGGTGAGGGCGCCACAGAGGGGCGTGGCTCATGCACGTTTGCAAGCTAATCCCCCAATGCCCTGCGTGAAGATTGTGGCGCGTGGCGATCAGCTGTCGAGCTCGCCCAGGCGGCGAAGTTGAACGCAGGCCGGCGCAAGACCGGCGCGACAGGCTTTTTCGAAGGCGCCGCGCGCGCGTGCGATGTCAACCGGCAAGCCGTCGCCGGTCTGCAGGGTCTCGCCCAACTTGAGACAGGAGGCGGCGTCGCCGCCGTCGCAGCCCGTGCTCAGCGCGCGAACGGCGCGAAGCGGGCTCTTGGGAAAGCGCGCGCCGTCGAGCAGTAAATCGCCCAGGCGCGAGCAGGCCATTCCATGGCCGGCGCGACAGGCCTTTTCGAAGGCGTCGACGGCCTGCACGTTGGTCATCGCACCGTCGCCGTGCTCGAGCAGACGGTTGCCCAGGTTGTGGCAGGCCACGGGATAATCGAGCGCACAGGACTTGTCGTAGTAACGGATGGCCTCGATCGGGTCGACCTGGCCAATCTGGCCGAGCTCGTGGCAGATCGCGCGGTTGAAGCAGCCCTTGGCGTGGCTCATCTCGCAGGCGCGCCGGTAAAGCTCGGCGGCGCGCGCATCGTCTTTTTGCACCCCGATGCCCTCGTCGTAGAAATAGGCCAGGCTGTTGCAGCCCGAGGCAAAGCCGCTCTCGCAGGCTACGCGGTAGAGCAGCGCGGCGCGCGCCTCGTCCTTGTCGATGCCGCCGGCATGGCCACGCTCAAAGAGCAGTGCCAGGTTAAAGCAGGCGCGGCCTTGTCCGGCCTCGCAGGCGCCGGTGTAAAGCTCGACGGCGCGCTGGACGTCGCGCGCCACGCCCTGGCCGCCCAGATACATGTTGCCAAGATTGGAGCAGCCCTGGGCATGGCCGCTCTTGCAAGCGTCGTCGTAGAGCGTGGCGGCGCGGCGCGTGTCGCGGGCCGTGCCCTGGCCGGACTCGTGCAAGTGGCCAAGCAGCGTGCAGCCAAAGACATCGCCCAGATCGCAGCCACGTTTGTACTGGCGCGAGGCCTCGACGCGGTTGCGTGCAACGCCCTGTCCGCCCTCGAGCAGCACGCCGTGCATCACGCAACCGGTGGCAAAGCCGTCGTCGCAGCTCTTGATCAGGATCTCGACCAGGCGCGCGTCGTCACTCTTGCGACCCTGCTCGATGTTGAAGCTGGTGCGCAAATCGGCGCAGGCGTGCTGGTCGCCGCTCAGGCAGCCGCGCAAATACAGCGCGGCGGCGTGGGCCGGGTTTTGCTCGAGGCCCTCGCCGCTCTCATGGAGGCGGCCAAGTTGGCGACAGGCGCGTGCCTCGCCAAGATCGCAGCCCATGGAAAAGTATCGCGCCGCCTCGGCCGCGCTGCGATCGACCACGCGGCCGTGGTAGTGCATCGTTGCCAGCGCAAAGCAGCCAAGCGGTGCGCGCAAGCTGCAGGCCTTCTCATAGAGTGTGTGAGCACGCGCTTCGTCGGCCTCAACGCCGCGCCCGGTGACATACATCGATGCCAAAAGCGCGCAGCCAAGGCCGTTGTCTCCGGCGCAGCTTCTGGCCAGCAACTCAACGGCGCGTGCGTCGTCTCGAGGGATCTCCACACCGTCGAGAAAGAAGGCGCCGGCCAGCGTACAGCCGAGCGCGTCGCCGCTCTCGCAGTCGCTGCTCGCCTGTGTGAGCTCAACGTCTTTGGCGACAGGCTCGAGCGCTTCGTCGGGCGTGGCTCGCGTGCTTTGCGAGGTCGATCCACAGGCTGAAACCACCAGCGCCAGGGCGAATGCGACGATGACAAGCGGAAAAGGCGTGGTTGTTTGGGTCATCGTCTGAGTCGCTCGAGGCAAAGGGGGGACGCTGGGCTCGTCAACTTGGACAACAGCGCGGCGACGGTGTTCCGTGTGCGGGTTGCTCTTTTGCGTCGAGCAACACTATAATCGCGCCGAGTCAGTCCATCAATTTCGTTGGATCCAACGCGCCTTTTTGCCAGATGTGAGACATGACCGTCGTGATCGGCCAACCAGGGCGAATGATTGCCGAAAAGTATCGCCTTGAAGAGGTGGTCGGCAGTGGAGGCTTCAGCTCCGTCTTTCGCGCCAAACACGTCGCGATGGATCGCACCGTCGCCGTCAAGATTTTCGATCCCAGTGAGAGCGTCGCCGGCACCAGCCCGACCTCGAGCTCCGGTGAGCGCTTTCAACGTGAAGCGCGCCTGCTCAGCCAATTGACCCACGCCCATACGATCCGCATCTTTGACTTTGGTCAGGAACCCGATGGGCTGCTCTATCTGGTCATGGAGTATGTTGTCGGTGCGAGCCTTCGCCAGTATATCCGATCGCATGGGGCCATCGACGCCGAGCGGGTCGCCAATATGGCGATCCAAACCCTGGGAAGCATCGACGAGGCGCATCATCGGGGAATTTTGCACCGCGACCTCAAGACCGACAACCTGATCCTGACCACAGACTACAAAGACCACGAGATCGTCAAGGTGCTCGACTTTGGCATCGCCAAGCTCGTCGAGAAGCCTGACATCTCCAAGATCAGCGCCGGGCTGACCGGCGATAATTTCGTCGGAACGCCGCGCTATGCATCGCCTGAGCAGCTTCGTGGCGACGATCTGACCTTTGCAAGCGACATCTACGGCATTGGCATGGTCATGTGGGAGGCGCTGGTTGGAAAACCCGCCGTCGAGGCCACGGGCTTGGTCGGCTGTGTGCAGGTGATCTTTGCGCCTGAACCCTTTCAACTGCCCGAGGCGGCCAATGTCCCTCGAGGGCTGGCAGAGATCGTGCACCGGGCGGTCTCCAAGGAGGCCTCCAAGCGCTATCAGAGCTGCGCGCAGATGCGCGCAGCGATCGAGGCTTATTTGCGCGCGCCGCAGTCTGCCGGTCTGGCCGCTGATTTGGCCCCCGATATGGCGGCCACGGTGCTCGACATCAAAGATCTGGAGTTTGACGAGGATGCATGGATGCCAGGCAGTCGCCACGCATTCGATCCCAACTACAGTGATATGGGTGACGATCTCAGCGAGAGTTTTCTGGGCAATTCGTTCGATCCTGATGGCACCGAACAGTTCGATGTCAGGCGCCCTGGGCCGTCGTCGCCCACGCCAGCTACCAGGCACACGCCGGCGCCTTCGCCTTCACCGCGCCGCCCGTCGGTCGAGGCCCACGATTCGATCGATTTCGGTGCGGCCGAGAGTGACCAAGGCGGCGAGCTGGAGCTCGACCTCGGTGCCTTTGACGCGCACCGCTCCAACGCGGCTGAGATGGCTCAACAGCCATCGCGAGACTCCCGCTCGGGCGCGCAACGAACCCAGCCACACCTTAGTCGCCCCGAGCTGCGCGCAGGCGTGGCCGGCTCAAAGCAAAAGCCTGTGGCGATGGCCGTGGGCGCGCTGGGCATCGTGGTGGCGCTGGGAGTGGGCTTTTTCTTTTTGAATCGCGACGTCTCAAGTGACGGAGATTCTCAGGTCGCCGTCGTCGAGCCCGACGAGCCGGTCGCAGAGGTCGAAGTCGTCGCGCTCAATCCGCGCTTTGATGAGCAGGGAATCTTGACGGCCATTCAACGAGCCGGCTGGCGCATGGCTGGCCAAACCGCGAGCAACAGCCTGTCGAATCTCGATTATCAGGCGTTTACCTTCTCCAGCCGCGATGCCACGATCGATGTTACCGTGTTCACCGCACATAACGAGGAGATCGCCCGGAATCTGGCGACCCAGACGACTGCTCCGGCGCGCCACGTGCTCTTCGATCACCGGCTCGTTCGCCTGACGCCTCGTCAGGAAAAAGGCGACTACCACGTCGTGCGCCTCCAAGAGCAGTTGCAGCGCTACCATGGCTCGATCGCCGAGGCGCGCTAGGCTCACGGGCAAGTCTCAGGCGTCAGCGGTCTGGGCAATGGCTTTCTTTTTTCGAACCAGCGTGATGACGCCGGCGATGATCGCGGCCGCGACGACGAGCAACAAGATGCCAATCAGGGGGCGGTAGAAGATCCAACCGATGGCAATCGTGACCAGCGAGAGCACCAGAGAGATGCCCCCGGCGATAATGCTCGTTCCCATGCGAAAGACCGAGCCGATGAAGGGCACGACCGAGGCGACCACCGAGATCGGGCGAAAGACCATCGTCAGGCCGATGAACATCATGACAAGGCCCACCAGACGCAAAATCCAGGTCAGCATCGCGTTTGCGGCGAGCTCGGACTCGAACATGGCCGCAGCCGAGTGTGTGCCCGTATAAAGCAGCTCGATTTTGGTTTTGGTCTTGGTCGTATACGGCTCAAAGCTGTTGCCAAACTGCTGGGCGATGACGCTGACCACGCCAGGCTTGACGATCTGGAAGGAGACGCGCGTGTCGCCGATCTCGGGGCTCGAGGGGGCGGCGCCGATGAAGAAAAACTGACCGTCAAGCTTGCTCTGGGCGCGCAAGCCGTCTGGCAGCGCCTCAAAGAGCGCCTGGTCCAGGGGCAGCGGCTCGTAGTTGTCCATCTTGTTGATCAAGGCCGGCGAGAGCTTGTAGGCGCCCAGCGTGACAAGGCTTGCGCGCCGGGTCAGGGATTCGTGCTTCATGGCGCCGGGATTGGCGTGGCCAGCGGTCTTCTCGAAGCGTGAGGAGTCGATGGCCTGCGAGGACCAGGTCTTGTTGTAACTGTAGGTCGTGATCGTCTCGGTGCCGCCGCCGAGCTTCTCGCGCGTCTCGGACTTTTGCTGCTCCTCCCACTGAAACATCTCGACGCTGCGCCGAAGGGCGACGGCGTTGACGGTGACATTGAACGCCGCATCGTTGAGTTGCTCGTCGGTCTTGGCCTCGCCGATGATGTGCACAAGCTTTTTGTCCATCGCCACTTGGACCTTGTCGGGCTCGAGGCTCACCACAGCACTGGCGCCCTCTTCGAGGCCCTGGGCGGTCTTGATCGCGCGGCCCTCGTTCCAAAACAGGACCGGAAAGGCGATCAAAAACAGCAGCAGCCCGACGACGATCCCTTTGATCGACTCCATGATTCGGCTGAACCAGGATTGTGTGGTGACTTTGCTAAAAGAGTCGTTGGACATGGATTGGGAGCCTGAAGCCAAGAGCGATCTAAAGGCAGGGTGAAGCATTGCTTCACCTGCGATGGGGGGCGGGCTGATGCCTAGAACTGTAAATCGCAGCCGCGTAATTTGCCGTCATCAACAGGAGCCGGGGCGAATTTCTGAGCGATTTCCTCACCCCAGAGTAAGTTTCCAAGGAAAAAGATCACCGAACAAATAAAGAGAAACGACAAGACGACAAGCAATACCTTGTTCAAGAACGCGGCGACGGCCGGCCAGATTTTGTTGTCCGCAACAGTTGTGTTTGCTTGTGCTGCCAACGGCACCAGTGTGCAGCGCCCTGGGCCTGGAATGCTGGTTGAAGCGGGGGGGGTTGTCGTCATGGTGATCTGAGCTCCCGTTGGATTGTGACAGCAGACCAACTCTATAGGGAGTTGTTTAGGCGGTCAACTCGTCAGCCCAGGGCGCCCAGGGCGTCCAGGGCGTCCAGGGCGTCCAGGGCGTGTCGAACTTGACAGGTTTGGGGCGATCCAGTGATATCAGCAGACGAAATTTCCCTGCTAAAGACAGCGAGACACGCACTTTTTTGGAGAGCAAGCATGGGCAGATCGTCCGGCCGGCCGGTGGCTAAAGCGTTGGCGTTGATCGCGCTGTTCATTTTAGTCTGTTTTCCCCTGACGGCCGCCGCCCAGAGCTCGCTTCTGGTCGGTGCGGGCCTGTTCACCGAGAACTCCGACGTCGAGGGCGTCGAGCGCATCGCGGTGAGCGAGAGTGAGCGAAACTTCGACTACGGCAGCGACGGCTTCCTGAGCGCCTCGGTGCGTTATCTGCGCGCCTCCTCAAGCTCGATCTATTTGGGCGGCGGCCTGTCCTATTTTGGGACGTATCGGGCTTTGCTCGACCAGGGCGAAGACACACCCGATCCGCCGAACTCCTATGAGTTCGGGCCGCTGCTCGAGATTTTGGGCCAGGTCGAGTGGCGCGTGGGGGTCATCGAAGGGCTCGATCTCGCGCTTGGAACGCAGCTAGGGCTGGCGCTTCTTTTTCCCGACGGCGACCTCAAGGCCGAGATCAAGCGCCTCGAGAGCCAGAACGTCGGGGTGTGGAGCCTGCCGCGTCCGGGCTACTTTGTGGCGCCGCTGATCGGTGCTCGCTGGAAGCTCGACGACCGCCTCGCGCTTCGCGGCGATCTCTTATTCAAGTGGGAGCGCATCCATCTCTTGGGTATCGACGAGACGGTCGACGGGGTGCCTTTTGAGCGCACCTCGCAGAGTAACGTGCTTCGCACCGAGTTTGTCTTCGGCATCGAAATCCTGTTGTGATTGCAGCGCAGGGGCACTGGCCAACTGGGGCTGAATTGCCAGCCAACCCGTAGCCGGCTACACTTGGTCCAACATATTTTGAATGCCCAATGTATGGTGCAAGGAGACGAACGTGTTTAGAGCGAGCCGTTTGCCCGTTTTAGTCGTGCTGATCGGTGTCTGCGCGCTGGTCGTCGGTTGCGAAGACGCACGCACCTTCGACCCCGCCGACCCGGCGCGCGGGCCGGGCGGTCTGGTTGGAAACGAGCTCCCCATCACCAATGGGCAGTTCACCGGCGGCAATGACAGCCTGCCGACTGCGCGCGACGTGGTACCGGTGGCCGAGGACAAGGTGCCCGATTGCGACGGTGACTGTCGGCGCTATTGCGATGGCCTGTCGCTGAAGAACCCGGTCAACCGTGGCCTGTGCACCAGCCTGTGGGGCGTCGGCCTCGAGCCCAGGCCGATCGTTGGCGACGAAGCCTGCCGACGCCTCTACGTCGACATGACCGGCCGCTTCCCGACCTACCGTGAGGTCAAGAACACCTGCCAGGGCCGAGGCTGGGACGAGGTCGTCAAGTCCCTGATCGACTCCGAGGAGTTCGTCTTCATCAATCAGCGCCGCTGGTCGGATCGCTTCCTCTATCACACGCAGACCGTGAGCGTGGAGCGCATCTTCGACATGGACCGCCTGGTGGGCAAGCTCTACCGCGGCGAGGTCGCCTACGATCTGTTTGCGGCCGTGGCCAGCGCGCATCCGGTCATGACGCGCCGCTATGATACGGCGGCCGATCGCGCCGAGGCGCTGTTCAACCTGTTTTTGGGCCGGCCGCCTCTTGGCCACGAGCGAAGCGACATGGCGCGCCTCTACGTGCTCTGGACCAACGGATACTACGACCATCCCCAGCTTGGTATGCGCCTGCCTGATGCCTTCATTCGCTACCGCTGCCTCGACAATGAGGGCAAGGTCGATCCGGGCACCAAGGGCGAGTGTACGAGCATCTTGTATGGCTACAACGAGCTGATCTTGACGCCGGACATTCGCACCGGCAGCAGCAGCGACCAAATGTGGAGCGGACTGATCAAGAGCGACGAGTGGTCCAAGCTGCAGCTGCCCGGGCGCTTGCTCTCCCAGCAACAGGCTTTCTGGGAGAAGGCCGTCGACGACGTGCTTGACCAGTATTTGGGATACGAGCTGGGAACTCAGGTGCCGGCCGTTCGCGACGAGCTGGTGCGCTACCTGCTTGATTACGAGGGCGACATTCGCGCCGTGCACTACGCGGTAGCCACCTCCGTGGCCTATTTGCAGTCCTCGACGGGCAACTCGCCGACCACGCATCGTTGGGCCTGGGGCCCGCTCAAGCAGGTCGAGGCCGAGGTCTGGATCGACACGCTCAAGCACACCACCGGCTACAATCTCTCGGAGTGCGACCACCGCCTCAGCTCTCCCAACGAGTTTACCCGCTCGGGCAGCATCGGGGCGGTGGCGCTGTTGCAGAACACGCGCTGGGAGCTTCGCGACGACGGAAACGTGCAAACCGATTACCGCGACCTGGCTCAGAATCTCGGTGGCTGCCCGGTCAACGACGCCGGGCGCCGCTTCAAGATCGTGAGCATCTTGACCACGGCGATGCAGCTCAACTTCGTCAACCGAGTATGCAACGCCGGCTTCGATGCGCGCATCGAAGGCGCCGAGATCGAGCGCCTGCTGCCCGGCGGCGTCAACGCCGATCGGCTGGTTACCGAGGATCTGGCCGAGAAGATCGTGCGCTTTCAAACCGAGAATTTCTTCGGTCGGGCGGCGAGCTCGGCCGAACGTCGCGAGGCGCGCGAGAACGGCGAGCTCTGTGAGCGTGAGCGCTGCCGGGCCGTGGATTTTGCGCGGCCGGCTTGTTTTGCGCTGCTCTCGAGCGCCGAGATGCTGTTTTACTGATTGTTGATGGCTTTTTGAGACGAGATGAACGCCATGTCCGACGACAAGAAAACACCTTCGAACTTCAATCGCCGCTCGTTTCTAAAGGGCGTGGGCGCCGTGGCTGCTTCGGTGGCTGTGCCTCACATCTGGATTCCCAACCAGGCGCTGGCCTCGAGCGCCACACGCGGCGCGATCAAGCATTTGATCTATGTGCGCCTGTCCGGCGGGTTTCGCTTCACGACGGCGTTCAACAGCGACGTGGCCGCAGAGTTCAATCCTTTTGGCGTCGCGGACAAGGTGGCAAGCGGCACCGAGTGGGGCGCGTGCAAGTTGCTCGAGCAGGCAAGCTGGCTCGAGGGCGATGGTGGACGCACACGCGCCGCGCTCGGCATGAAACCGGTCACCGAGATCAGCAATCAAATCGCCGTGCTGCCCTGCGTTGACCACGAGCCGCTGGCCGCGCGCGCCGATGGCAACCATCAGACCGGCCTCGAGCGGTATCTGACCGGCTATGTCAGCGGCGCGACGAGCTTTTTGACCATGATCAATTACGGCCTTCGCGAGCGCTACCAGCTTGCGCGTGCTGAGAATCGCGTGGTGTTGCCGGCCTTTACGCTCGATGACGCGGCCATGGCGATCGGTGGCGGCGAATACGCCGCGCATCGCCCGCCGGTGATGCAGGGCGACGGGTTCGACCGCTTCGGATTCAGCGCCGGGCAGACGCTGCCTGAATGGGCGCAAAAAATGTCGGCCAACGTCGACGAGCGTATGCGGGATCGTCAGCATCCGCGGGTGCGCGCGCCGGTCGACGCCTACATGCAAACTCGCGACGCCACCGAACAATACGCCGACGTCTTCAACCACGAAGCGCTCAAGGTGCGCAACAACTCCGATGCGATGATCGACGGCATAAGCAATCGCCAGTTGGCCGATATTTTTGGTGATGACCGTGTCGGGCGAAACATCCGTCTGAGCCTGCGCCTGTTTCACTTTGGCTGTCCGGCGGTCTACTTCAATCAGGGTGGCTACGACATGCACTCCGGCGAGGAGGCCGGTCTGCCACGCCAGATCGATCACCTCAACCGGTTGATCAGTGGGCTGGAGGTGGCGCTCAAGCGAATGACCCACGCGGACGGCGGCTCTTACTGGGACCACACGATGATCGTCTTTGGCAGCGAGTTTGGGCGAACCGCGCGCGGCAGTCGCTTCAACTCGGCGCGTGGCAGCGACCACGCCGGCGACAACGCGACGCGCTGGATGTCGATGCCGTTCATGGGCGGCCTGGTTGAGGCCAACGGTATGGGCGGGCGCCAGTTGGGTGAGACCAAGCGCGCCGATCTGAAGCCCGCTGGCGAGGTCTACAGCTATCGCTCGGTGCTCAAGACCTTGATGGATGGACTGGGCTGCGATCACCGTGAGTTTTTCCCGGCTGACCGGCCTTTTGACGCGCTTTTGGGGTGAATTTGGATCTCTTTCGGGCTTACTGGGTGCTTGCCATGCGTTTGAAATCCCTGAGGAACGTCGCGGCGTTGGCGTTGGTGCTGCTGTTGGCGGCCTGTGGCGACAACGGCGAATCGTCCCTGGGCGGTGCGATCGACTTCGAGCCCAATCGCCCGACGCTTGGCAAGGAGACCGCGGCGGCGCCGGCGTACTCGGGCAATAACCCTCTGGTTCAGGAGGCCGCCGAGCGCTTTCGCACCGGCTCCGATTTGCACCGAAAGGTGATCATTCGCACCTGCGGCCCCAATGGCGGCGTGTGTCACAACCAGAAGGAGTATCCGGATCTGCGCACGCCCGGCAGCTTCCTGGCCACGATCAACGCGCCGTGCAACGTGCAGCCGGGCGACTTCAGCTCGGTCGATGATCGCTGCGAGCTTTTGGGCGATCGTTTCAAGTTCGACAACCAGGGCTTCAAGGAGATCGAGATCGGCCACTTGCAGTACATTGCCGGCGAGCACGAAGACTATAAAGACGGCAACAAGCCTGATGCCAGCTCGCCGGGGTTGCACGTTCACCTGCGCGAGGCTGTGCCGCTCGATCGTGAGCAATTGCACGCCGGCGGCCAATTTATTCGAACCTTTGTCAACGACCAACAGATCGTCGAGGATTTGACCTTCGCCACCTTTGGATCACGCTGGTGGATCCTCGAGGGCGGCAAGCACCTTGTGGCCGAGGTACGAAGCTACCAGGTCGACCGGATCAACGAGCTGTTGGCTGTGGGAATCATTCAGGGCGACGTCAATCGCAATAGCGTCTTTGGCGCGCGCGCGAGCAAACCCGTGCCCCTGATCAAACCCGGAAAGCCCGAGGAGAGCTACCTTGTGGGCAGGCTTCGCGGCCTGATGGGTGGCGAGGAGGTGCCGGGCTCGCGCATGCCTCTGGCCAACCAGCCGCTGACGATTCCCGAGATGCTCGCGCTGTTTTGTTTCATCGAGGGCCTGCCTGCCAACGGCAGCCACCCGAGCATGAGCGATGCGATCGACTACAAGAGCTGCTCGTACACGGCCGATCCGGAGAGTCTCAACCTGCTCGGCGCCGGTGTCACCTGGAAGGGGCGCGTCTCGAAGATTTTTCAGGCCAACTGCAGCGGCTGCCACGGCGGCAGTGAGCCGCCCGAGGGCCTTGACCTTCGCAATGACGAGGCCTATGGCCAGCTCTTCGAGCTCTCAAAGCAAAAGCCCGAGCTGCGCCTGATCGAGGCCGGCGAGCCGGAGGCGAGCTATTTGTGGCTCAAGCTCATCGGCGATGAGTCGATCACAGGCTATCCGATGCCTTATAATCCCTTGACAGGGGAGGGCAAATTGCGCGAAGGGGAGCTGGGCGACGTGCAGACGTGGATCGTCAACGGCGCCATTCTCGACGAGTAATTATTCAGGCAAGACGACCTACAATGACCTACGCCCCCCGCATACTTCTGATCCAGGCGCGCACCGACGACGACCTGATGCGCGTTCACGAACTCGAGGCTTTTTGCCGGGCCACGGGGCTGGTGCGTGAAAATTTTCGCGTGTTCAACATCGCGATCGATGCGTTTTCGAGCTTCTCGTTGGCTGGCGTGGACGCGGCCATGGTCGGCGGTGCCGGCGCGTTCTCGCTGGTCGACTCCGGCTTTGGCTGGCACCAGGATTTTCTCGACGTGACGCTTCGCCTGGTCACAAGCGGAATTCCGACTTTTGGTTCCTGCTTTGGCTTTCAGGCGCTCATTCAGGCCTTTGGTGGCAAGCTCGCCCGCGATCCGGCGCGCTCGGAGCTTGGCACCTTCGAGGTCAGCTTGACGTCCGAGGGCGTCGATGACCTGCTGTTTGGTCGGCTGCCCGCGCACTTTGACGCGCAGTTCGGTCACAACGACAGCGCGATCACGCTTCCCGAGGAGCTGGTTCACCTCGCGCGCAGCGAGCGCTGTCTCTACCAGGCCGTACGCGCCAAAGGCAGTGCCTTTGTTGCCACGCAGTTCCACCCGGAGCTGAACATGGACGGCAATCTCGATCGCTTCCGCAACTACTTGAATCACTACAAGCAGCCCGAACACGACTTTGAGCAGGCTATGGCGCACGCGCGCACGATTCATCGCCCCAGCCCGGACAGCAGCGCCTTGTTGCGCTGCTTTGTCGAGGATGTCGCGGCGGGCCTTCGCCTGGTCGAAATCGGCTAGCGCAAAGCTCCAATTGGTGCCATTGATCCAGCGGGAAGCAAACACCCTGCTTGCAGTGTTTCATAGCGACCATTTGGCGGCATCGCATCGAATCAGGAGTAGTCATGGAGAATTTTACACCGATTGCCTCGCTTGTTGGCGGCATCCTCATCGGGTTGGCGGCGGCGGCGATGATGTTGTTCAACGGGCGGGTTGCCGGGATCAGCGGCATCTTTGGCGGTATATTGATGCCGGCCAAAGGTGAGCTGAGCTGGCGTCTGACCTTCTTTGTCGGCCTGCTCGTCGGCGGTCTTATCCTGCTCTTGGCCATGCCCCAGGCCTTCGATTTCACCTCTGGTCGCACCCTGGCGATGCTCGCGGCGGCCGGCTTGCTCGTCGGCATCGGCACAAGGCTTGGCGGCGGCTGCACCAGCGGCCACGGCGTCTGCGGCCTGAGCCGGCTCTCGCTTCGCTCGCTTGTGGCGACCATGACCTTCATGGCAACGGGGGCAATCACCGTCTTTGTGATGCGCGTGTTCTTCGGAGGTGCGCTGTGAAGGGCCAGGTCGTGGCGTTTGCCGCCGGCGTCGTCTTCTCGGTGGGCCTGGGAATCTCGGGCATGACTCAGCCCTCCAAGGTGATAGGCTTTTTAGACTTTCTGGGTAACTGGGACCCGAGCCTGGCCTTTGTGATGGGCGGCGCGGTCATGGTCAACCTGATCTTTCACCGCCTGATCATGCGCCGCCAGAGCCCCTTGCTCGGCGCCAAGTTTCACCTGCCCACGAACAACGCGATCACCGCCCGGGTGATCGTCGGCTCGGCCTTGTTCGGCATCGGCTGGGGTCTGGGCGGCTTTTGCCCTGGCCCGGCGCTGACCTCGCTTGTGACTGGCGCGGTGCCCGTGCTCGTGTTCGTCGGCTCGATGGTGGCGGGAATGTATCTGTTTCGCCTGATCGAAAATCTGGCGAGCCAGACGGCGCTGAGCGAGTAAGCGGGCCCGGATGGGCTGCCAGCCGGCGCTTGTGCGCCGGCTATGCTCTCAGGGCCGCTGCCAGTTCAATTTCATGTCATGCAAAATCGGGCGAACGGCCGGGTTATTGGTAATCAGGCGTACTTCGACCTCGAATTGGGGACCGACCATCGGGCCACCCTGCGCGTGCAGATCGATGCGGTAGTTGGCGGCGTCGTTGGGATAGCGAAAGTACTGGGGTACGGCGTTGTTCTCAGCCGGGCGCCAGGGCGTGATCGGCGCGCCGTTTTTATCAAGGGCGCGAACGCGCACCTCGATGACCGTGTCGATCGGCGAATAGCCCTCGAGGTCGATCGTGTCGAGCTGGGCATTGTCGATTTGGGAGTTGTAGATGTAGCGCCACAGCCCACGTGGGGCGGTGAAGCTGAACACCGTCGAGCCGGTAAAATCCGAGTAGGTGTAGTGCGAGCCGATGCCGATCGATTTGCCCAGGGGCATCGAGGCTGCGCGGCTGTTGGTGACCGGGTCGATTTTCCAGACTCGATCACTTCCCAGGCCGAGCGTCCAGCCGTAGCCGTTGCGATCGAAGCCAACTCCGCGCAAGTCGGGCCCGACGCCGGGCAGATAAGCGTTGGTGGTCAGGTTGCGACTGGTCGCGATGAAGGTCCACTGGCTCTGGGTATAGTCGTTCTCGTCGAGGCGCAGGCGGCCGGTGTAGCCGATCGGATAAAAGGAGGTCCAGACATCGCCGGTAGCAGGCTCGACGGCCACACCGGTGACGCAGAAGCGGCCGCGGGGATCGGACTGATTGCTGCAGACAAGGCCGGGCTCGGGGTTCATCACGACGCCGGAGGTCTCGCCAGGCAAGGGGGTCACGGTGTTGGGAACAGTGAAGTTGTAAAAGCGCATGGTTGCCGGATCGAACATGCCAATGCCCGGGCAGCCCGGCCAGCCGCCCGTCCAGATGCGATCCTTGCTGTCGACGGCGATGCCGTAGGAGCCGCACTCGAAGCCGGTGAACAGGGCGTCCCAGGTTCCCGTGACCGGGCTGTAGCGCGCCAGCGTGTTGCGATTAAAGGAGCTGGTGTAGACGTTGCCCTTGGCATCGACGACCAGGCCGTAGACGCCGCCGGTGTTGCCCAGCATCGGGTTGCCGTTGGCGTCGAGCATGGGCCGCTGGACGCCGTTGGCATCCGGGGAAAAGCGCGGCGCGCCGATATTGGAGATCAGCGGTCCGAGCTCGAAGGTGTGCGGATCGATCGATTGGATGCCGGAGCTGGTGTAGCCGATCCAGACCTTGCCGTCGGGCGCGGCGGCGATGCCGCGGATGCTCGGAAACGAGGGGTTGGGCACCTGGCTGTAGACCACGCAATCATCGGAGAGCGGCGCGGCTTCACTGTTTACGCGGGCGACGACGCCGGCAATGTTTTTTGAGGTGTTGGGCCCGGGGCACGAGCTCGTATCCCACAACACCTTGGTCAAACGGCCGTCGTCGCGACCGCCGACCCACATGTTGCCGTCGAGATCGACGGCCGTTCGGCTGGGGTTGCGGGCAACCCAGTACAGGCCTTCCTCTTCCTCGGTATCGGTGTTGAACTTGGTGACCGTGTGATTTTGATGATTGGCCGCCCACAGATAAGGCGGGATGAAGGCGCGTTTGGAGAGCGTCACACCGCCGCGGCCGGTCGGGTTTTCCGGGTCGTCGCCGCTTATCGGCTCGGCGCCCTCACCGGTGTCGCCGCCGGTGGCCGGGTCGGTGTTGCGCGTATAGCAGGAGTCGTCACAGCGGCCGCAGGCGTTTCGAAGGTCGTTGTCAACGATGCCGTTGCAGTCGTTGTCCTGGCCGTCGCACACTTCGAGCTGAGGTCCGCTTCCGCCTACACAGCCGCTCCAATCGCCGCCCGTGCAGGTTTGGGTGCCATAGCGGCAGATTCCCGTGTTGGAGCCACAGGGGCGCGTCTTGCCCTCGGTGCAGATGCAGCCGTCGTCGACCACGCCGTTGCAGCTATTGTCCAAACCGTTGCCGCGGCCATCGGCGCCGCATTGCTCGAGCGTGGGCTGCACCGATCCGGTGCAGGGACCCCAGGCCTCGCCAAGGCAGTGTTGAATGCCCCAAGCACAGACGCCGATTCCGGCCTTGTCGGGAGGTCCCAGATAACAGCGCTGTGAGCTGCCGGTGCACGGGCATCCCTCGTCGACCAGGCCATTACAGTTGTTGTCCAAACCATCGCCGCAAATCTCTACGGCCGAGATCTCGCCGCAGCCGCCGCAGGCGTTGACGACGCCGCCGTCGATGACGCCGTCGCAGGTGCTGTCACGACCGTTGCACACCTCGACCTCGAGGCCGTCGCAGTCCGGGCAGCCGTCGTCGACGATGCCGTTGCAGTTGTTGTCCAGGCCGTCACCGCAGATCTCGGCGGCGGGAACGACCTCACCCACGCACTCGCCCCAGACGCCATTGGCCTGGCAATCGCGAACGCCAGCCTTGCAGGTGCCTACGCCCAGCGTGTGGCGCGGGCCGGAGTAGCAGGCCTGTCCCTTACGAAAGAGCTCGGGCGTTGGGCTGTCTGGAGGAACGGCGCAGGAGCAGCCGTCGTCAATGATGCCGTTGCCGTCGTCGTCGAAGCCTGTGCCCTCACCGGAGGGACCGCAATCTTCGCTCGGTGCGAGGTAATCCTCGTCGAGCAAGCAGGTGCCGTTGTGATCACGTACGCCGCTGTCGATTACGCCGTCACAGTTGTCGTCGATGCCGTTGCAGCTCTCCTCGCTCGGGCCGACTTCGCCCTCGCACGCTCCCCAGATGCTGCCCACGCAAATCTGGCGGCCGGCCTTGCAGCGAATGTGGGCGCCGTTCATGCCCAGCGGATCGCCGTGGCTCGAGCACAGGCGCACCTCGCCAGGGCGACAATCGCAATTCTCGTCGATACCCGGGCGACAGCCGCCGTTGTTGGTGTTGTTGTTGGTGTTGTTGCTGTTGTTGGTGTTGTTGGTGCCAACGTCAGGCGTCCCATTGTTGATGTCGAAGCCTGTGTCCGCGGTCGCGTTGTTCGCGGGCTGCTTTTTGGACCCGGCAAATTCGTCGGTGCAGGCCATGGAACCCAAAAACACAACGATTAAAGAGAAGAAGAAGATATTTTTCAGCTTTGAAACATACATGGTGCAGCTCCGCAGAGTGGCCAAAACACTTAGACAGCCATCATTCCTGATTTCGGCCGCCGATGCAAAGATCATGAACATTTTTGGGGTGAGAAGGGTGAGAAGATGTGCTTCCCAACGTGTTGTGGTTTGATCAGGTCAATCGAGACGATGTTGGCGTCGTCGTCGGCAAGAACGCCTCGCTTGGCGAGATGTTCCAGAAGTTGGCAGGGCAGGGCGTCTCTGTGCCCGACGGCTTTGCCACCACAGCGGCGGCTTATCGAGGCTTTCTCGAGTCCAACGATCTAGTCGCACCGTTCAGCGGGCATCTGCGCGCGCTTCGCACCGGCGAGGCCTCATTGCACGAGGTCGGAAAACGGATTCGAAGGCTGATTGCTCGCGCGAAGTTTCCCGCCGAGCTTGGCCGCGCGATCGAGCAGGCCTACGGCGAGCTCGGGCGCCGCTACGACGTCGATGCGGCCGACGTCGCCGTTCACAGCAGCGCGACGGCCGAGGATCTGCCCGAGGCGAGCTTCGCCGGCCAGCAGGAGAGCTTCCTCAATATCCAGGGCACCGACGAGTTGCTCGAAGCTTGCCGGCGCTGCTACGCCGGCTGCTCGCCAACGAGGCGCTTCGCCCGATCATTGACAAGCGCGCCGGCGAGAAGGCCAAAAAGCTCGTTTATGCCAGCGGCGGCGGAGGGGATCTGACGCGCCGCCATTGCGGCGATTCATCACGAGGTGATACAAACGGGTTCGCGCCTCACCGTGCATCAGACGTTCTTAGAAGAGAGCGAACCATTGACCGCTATCGTGCAAGCCAGTCTCGACCTCAACCTCATTGCCCGCGTCGTTCGCACCGAGTCGCTCTACTACCACTCCGGTGCAGACCCCTTGCTCGACCAGCCCGCGCATGTGCGCGCCGGCAGCGCCCTGGTGCGCGTGGGCTCGAAGCTCGCCGTGATCCAGGACGACGCAAACTTCATCGCGCTGGTCGAGCTGCCTGGCCTTCGAACCGAGGCGCTGGTGCTGCCCGCCGGGCCGGGCGGGCTTCGCCTGTTCGGCGACGATCGTGGAAACAAGGCGGATAAATGGGATCTGGAAGCGGCGCTCTCGATTGAGGACGCGCAGGGCACGACGCTCGTCGCCTTTGGTTCGGGCTCGAGCGCGCGGCGCTTTTACGTCGTGATCGTGCGCTGGACTTCATCGAACGCCACACCCCAGGTAAGCGTGGTCCATCGGCCGGCGTTTTATCAGGCGCTGCTCGATGATCGGGCGTTCAGCGGCGCTGCGCTCAATATTGAAGGCGCAGCGCTCTCGGTTGACGGGCAGTCAGTCCATCTTTTTCAGCGCGGAAACGGTGATTTGGTTGATGGTGTCGCGCCGGTCAACGCCGTGTGCACGCTCGATTGGGCACCACTTCATGCTCATTTGCTCGACGCGAACGAGCCGCTACCAAGGCTGCGCGATGTTGTGCAATATGCGCTTGGGTCGGTGGGCGGCGTCAGCTTGAGCTTCACCGATGCGACCAACGCCGGCCCCCATTTGATTTACTGCGCTGCGGCCGAGGATACGCCCGACACGTATTCCGATGGGCCAGTCGTTGGCACCGCGCTCGGTGTGATTACGGGTGGCGAGACGCGCTATACGCCACTTCTCGACGCCGAGGACCGACCGTTTTTGGCCAAGATCGAGGGTGTGCTGCTGATCGACGAAAAGCGCGCGTTCGTGGTCACCGATCGCGACGATCCCGAGTTACCAAGCCAGCTCTGCGAGGTCGAACTCGATGGGCCCTGGTTTAATGGTTGGGTTTGAATACTGGTTTTGGACAATGAACAATTCTGATTACAGGCGGCCATTGTGAGTGTAGTGAAATCTGGCAAGCGGTTGTGGCGCTCGATCATGGTTTTGGCATTGATCGGTTTGTGGGTCGGGGCATGCGGCGACAAAAAAGATGTGCCGCAGCCCGGGGTGGACAAAGAGGGCGGTATCAGCGTCGAATACGGCGATTACAGCGACCTGGAGCCCGGCGAAGAGCCCGGCAAGCCGCTGACGCCCGAGGCGCTGCGCCCGCATTTGCGCGCTGTTGGTCCGCTCGATGCCGTGCCGCATATGGTGGCCATCGAGTTCTTTCGCGCCGTCTCGCCGCAGGCACCGATTGATGCGACGGCGGACACCAGGCTCACGATCGAGCCAGCCGTCGAAGGTGATCTTCAGTTTAGCGGCCCAGCCAGCCTGCAGTTTGTGCCGCGAAATGGCTTTGCGCCGGCGACGACCTACTTGGTGAGCCTGGCCTCGGTCGAGACGCCCAACGGCGCTGTGACGCCTTCCAAACCGTGGACTCATTCGTTTACGACGCCGGACTTCAAGCTCGTCGGCCTGTCGGCTGGCGTCTTCGACGAGAAGGCGCGCGCGGCCAACGTGCGCGTGACTTTTTCGGCGCCGGTGCGCGCGGCTGACCTCGGGCGCTTTGCGCGCTGGGAGGTCGACGGCGTGCAGACCAGCGCCGCGGTCTACCTTGATGGCGGTGATTCCAATGTCGTGCAGGTGCGCATAACTGGCGCGAAGCTACACACCGAGAGCGTGATCACGCTGCACTTGAAGCAGGGCATGGCGCACAGCGAGGCGATCGTCGCCCCGGCCGCCGTGGCCACGGTCGAGCTGCAGGACGGGCCCGAGTTGGAGTTGATCAACGCCCAGATGAACGAGGGCTCTTCGGGCTTTTACATCGACGTGGTCTGCTCGGATGAGGCCGTGGGAAACCGCACGCGCTACTACTGGGATCGCACAGCCTATGAGAGCCACCAGCTCTCGTCTCGCTGCGAGCTGACCAAGGCCGACGCCGCCGAGCGCATTCGTTTCAGCCCCCCGCTCAAGTTTACGACCACCTCCTCGCCGATGGGCTTTCGCATCCTGGGCGCGTTCGAGCGCGGCAGCTACACGATGCGCATCGAGGCCGGCGGCCGCTCGATCGACGGCGGTGTGGTCAAGCAGGCCTACGAGAAGAGCTTTTCCGTGGGCGCCAGAAAGGCCACGCTCGGCTTCGTGAGCAAGGGGCGTTACCTGCCGCGCGATGCCTGGAGCAACCTGGCCATTCGTCACATGAACGTCGACCAGGTCGAGCTGACGCTTCGCCACGTGCCCCAACAAAACCTGGTGTTCTGGCTGAGCGGCAGTGAGTCGGCCGATACGCGCACCTCCAACGTCGTGCTCACCGAGAAGGTGGCGATCAACGGCGCGCCGGACAAGCAGGCCACGAGCTGGATCAACGTCGGTGCGATGCTGCCCGCGCCCGAGGCAGGCGTCTACGAGGTGCAAGTTCGCGAGTCCGAGCGTAAGACCCCGACCGACGTCGCGCGCCTGCTCTTGACCGACATCAACCTGATCGCCAAGCGCCACAGCCCGGCGGCCGGCGATGCTTGGAGCTCGAAGGTCGACGTGTGGGCAATCCACATGCGCTCGACGCTGCCCATCAGCGGGGTCAAGGTCGATCTCGTGCGCCCCAGCGGACACGTCATGGCGAGCTGCAGAACCGACGCACTCGGCGGATGCCGTCTCGAGACGCCCGCAAAAGACGCGGACCCAAGCGAGCCCTTCGCGCTGATTGCGACCAACGGGCGCGACATGACCTATCTCAAGTACGCCGACGTGCGCCTCAACACCGACAGCGAGCCGGTGCAAGGCGAGTCGTATCTCTCCGAGACGCCTTACCGGGCGGCCGTCTACAGCGATCGCGGCGTCTATCGCCCCGGCGAGAGCGCACATCTCGTGGCCGTGGTTCGCGGCCAAGATCACCGCGCGCCCAAGGCCGGCCTGCCCGTCGAGCTGCGTCTGAGCGATCCGCAACACCAGGAGCTCGCGCGCCAGCTCAGCACGACCAACGGCGCCGGTATGGTCAGCCTCGATGCGCCCTTTGGCGATTTCGCCTCGACGGGCACTTACGCCTTGAAGGTGCTCGTGGCGAGCAAGGTCATCGCAACGTACAACTTCAATGTCGAGGAGTTCGTGCCCGAGCGGCTCAAGGTGGTGCTCGAGCCCGGTCGCGACGGCTACCACGGCATCGAGCAGGCCCGCGTCGCGATCAAGGCCGACTATCTCTTCGGAGGCTCGGCCGAGGGCAGCGCGATCGAGCTCGGATGCCGCATCCAGCCGACGCGCTTCAAGCCCAAGACCAACGCCCAGTTCAGCTATGGCTGGGCCTCGGGCGCGCCCCAGGCCTCGGCCTCGATCGATCTTGGCACGGTCATGGGCGAGCTCGACGAGAACGGTGCCACCGAGCTTAGCTGCCCGCAGCTCAGCGACACTTCGCGCTTTCAAGTGCCCGGCGAGGTGGTCATGAGCGCGGCGGTCTTTGAGGCCGCCAGTGGGCGAACCACCAACGGCGAGGCCCGCGCGGCCTACCACCCGGAGCGCTTTTATATCGGCCTCGAGGCCAAGGGCGATGTCGCACAGGTCGGCCAGACCCTGATCGTCGAGGGTGCCGTCGTTGATTGGAACGGCGCGCTGGTCACCGACGTCAAGGAGATCGAGGTCGAGAGCTTCCAGCTCAACTGGCATTATGGATGGTACTACAACGAGGAGAGTGGTGAGGAGAATCATCAGCGAAACCGAGAGCTTGCCAGCGAGGGGGTGCACACGGTGGCGGTCAAAGATGGCCGCTTCAGCATCGAGCTGACACCGTCGTCGAACGCCTCGGCATTTTTGGTGCGCGCCCGCGCCCAGAACGCACTCTCCGAGGTACAGATCGCCATGGAGTATTCTTATTACTACGGCGACGACGACGACGACTCCGACAGCAACAGCGACAGAGGCGGCGCCAGCCGCACCCCTCGCCCGCTTCGCCCGGTGGCTCTGACGATCAAGGGCCCTGAGGAGGTCCAGCAGGGCCAGGCGGCGCGCATCAGCTTCGAATCACCCTTTCGCGGCCGCGCGCTCGTCACCGCCGAGACCCACGAGGTGCTCGCCAGCGAGTGGCGCACGGTCGATGCCGGCACCAACTTCTGGACCTTCAAGGTCGACGGCTTCGTGCCCAACGTCTATGTGAGCGTTTTTGTCGTCAAGGATCCGCATCTGGCCTCCAAGGAGGCTTTTTTGCCCGAGCGAGCTTACGGCGTAAAATCTTTTCGCATGCAGCCTACCGACTTTGAGCGTGAGCTGCGCATCAAGGCGCCCGCCGAGGTGCGCTCGAACTCCTCGCTCAGCGTCGAGCTCGACATGGGCCCGCTCGATGAGCCAACCTATGCCACCGTGGCGATCGTCGATGAGGGCGTGCTCTCCTTGACGCGCTTTGTCAGCCCCGATCCCAACCGCAAGCTCTTTGCTCAGCGCGCGCTCTCGGTGGAGACCTTTGAGACCGTGGGCTGGGCGCTGCAATTGCAGCCCGGTGGCACGTCGAGCAGCACCGGCGGTGGCGACGAGGGCGATGCAGGGGCGGCGCGCATCATGCCGATCAAGCCGGTGGCAATGTGGTCGGGCATCGTCGAGGTTGCGGCCAGCGGCAAGGTCAAGCTCGACTTTGATATCCCGCAGTACCGTGGCGCGCTTCGCGTCATGGCCGTGGCCACCGGTCGCCAGCGCATCGGGCGCGCCCAGGCCGAGGTGATCGTCCGCGATCCGCTGACCATCCAGACCACGCTGCCGCGCTTTTTGACCGCCAACGACGAGGCCCAGATCCCCGTCTTTGTCACCAACCTCTCGGGCGTCGCGCGTGACATCGTGGTCAGCTTGAGCGCCGAGGAGCTCAGCGTGCCCGGCCTGTTCGCGCTCGAGCAATCCAGCGAGCTCATCCGCATCAAGGGAAGCCCCAATCGCACGATCAAGCTCGACGCCGGCCAGTCGGCGCCGGTGGTCTTTGCGGTGCGCGCGATTCGCGAGATCGGCGCGGCAAAGTTTGTCATTCGCGCCAAATCGGGCGAACTCGAGTCCATCGACGAGCAGGTCGTGCCCTTTATGCCCTCGGGCCCGCGCGAGCGAATCAGCCAGCGTGTCGAACTCGATGTCGGCACGACGAATTTGTCGAGCTATCTTGGCGGCTGGTTGCCCACAAGCGAGCGCTCGACGATCTGGGTGACGACGCTGCCCTATGCCGGGGCCTTCGATCACTTGAAGCATCTGGTCGCCTATCCCTACGGCTGTCTCGAGCAGACGACGTCCTCGACGAGGCCGCTGCTCTATGTCTCGACGATCCTCGATCAGGTCGACCCGACGCTCGCGCCCAATGAGGGCGAACTCGAGAAGATGGTCATGCACGGCGTCGATCGCGTGCTCGCCATGAGCGTTCCAGGCGGCGGCTTCGCCTACTGGCCCGGCCAGACCTACGTGCATTATTGGGGCACGGCCTACGCCACCCACATGCTGCTCGACGCTCGCGATGCCGGCTTCCCCGTGCCTGCGGCTCGCCTCGAAGAGGTGCTCAAGTTCATCGAGCGTGAGCTCAACGCCAGCGCGCGCGGCCGCGAGAGCGACGAGCCCTACCTGCAATACGTGCTCGCCCGCGCCGGGCGGGGCCGAAAGGCGCGCATCGCCCAGCTCATCCGTGAGCTTCCGGGCGAGCTCAAAGAGGAGAGCGCCGAGCAGGCCTATTTGCTCAAGGCCGCGCTTTATTTGAGCGGCGACAGGCGCCATGAGGCCGATCTCAAGCGACTCGACACAACGGCCGTCTCCACCTTGCGCTCAACGGGCCACGCGTTTTACTCCGACCACCGCCGGCGCGCCTTTATGCTGAGCATCTTCCACGATCTGTTCAAAAATGATCCGGCCGGCGAGCCGCTGGCAAACCTTGTGGCGACCCAGCTTGGCCGCCACGACAGCCGCCATTATTCGACCCAGGAGCTGGTCTGGAGCGTCACGGCGCTGGGCAAGTGGGTGCAGGGCGCGGCCGCGAGTTTTGGCAACACGGAGCTGTTGGCCAATGCACGCTCGATCAAGGCCCAGACGAGCAGCAAGGGGCGCTCCGATCGCAGCTGGGCGCTCTCTCGGGCGAGCGAGTACGCTCGCCTCGAGATCAAGGTCGACAGCAAATCCGAGGGCAAGCTCTACGCCTACATCAGCAGCGAGGGCGTTCGAAAGGATGGCCATGTGCAGACCGGCGGTCAGGGCCTCAATATCAAGCGCGAGTACCTCGACGCTGAAGGCAATAGCGTTGATCTGAGCGCGATGAATTTGGGCGCCCTGGTCTATGCGCGGGTCACCCTGACGAGCACCACGAGCGAGCCTGTCTACAACGTCGCGCTCGTCGACCGTTTCCCGGCAGGCTGGGAGATCGAGAATCCGCGTCTGGGCCGCGGCCGGCTGCCCGAGTGGGCCGAAGAAGGCGATCGTTGGAGCGCCGAGCACATGAACGTGCGAGACGATCGCCTCGAGGTCTTTGGCACGATCAACCCGAAGGAGTCGGTCGAGCTCGTCTACGCCCTTCGCGTCGTCACGGCAGGCCAGTTTGCTGTGCCGCCGGTCGAGGCCGAAGCGATGTACGACCCGCGCATCTGGGCGCGAGAGGCCGGCACCCGCGTCGCGATCACGGGGCCCTGGAGCCAGGATGTTGATTGAGGAGCGGCTGCGGTGAATCGGCGCCTGCGATGGTCACTTGGCGGGCTCTTGCTGTGCGTGCTCTCCCTGCTCGTGGTGCTTGTCTGCGCCTGGTTTGCGCCGCTGCCCAAGCGGCTGAGCGAGCGCGACTCGGTCGTCGTCGAATACCACGACAAGACGCCCGCCCACGTCTTTCTCTCGGCCGACGACAAGTGGCGCATAACCCGCCAGCTCGATGAGATCGACCCGGCCTATCTGGCGGCCCTCGTCGCTTTTGAAGACAAACGCTTTTACAGCCACCGGGGCGTCGACCTACGTGCGATCGGCCGCGCCGTCTGGGGCAACATGCGCCACGCCCGCGTCACTTCCGGTGCCTCGACGATCACCATGCAGCTCGCGCGCTTGCTCGAGCCGCGCCCGCGCACGCTACGCTCCAAGCTCGTCGAAGCCTTTCGCGCCACCCAGCTCGAGCTCCACCTCTCCAAAGACGAGATTTTAGAGGCCTATCTGCGCTTTTTGCCCTTTGGCCGAAACGTCGAAGGCATCGAGGCTGCGGCGCTGGGCTACTTTGGCCACTCGGCGGCCAATTTGAGTTCCTCGGAGATCGCCACCTTGCTGGCTGTGCCCCAGAGCCCCAACGCCCGCTATCCCAGCGCCCCAAACGTTGATCGCCTCGCGCGTGCTCGCGACAAGATCGCGCGCCGTCTCACCGAGATCGATGTATTCGAGCCCGGGGCCACAGCCCAGATCACGGCCTCGTTGACGCCTTCGGCCCTTCGGCCCTTCGCCCGCGATGTCCCGCACGCGGCCATCTGGCTTCGCGCCTTGAACCCGCGAAGCGCCCGTATCCACACGACGCTCGACGCCGGTGCACAGCGCACGGCCGAGCTCGCGCTGGCCCGCTATGAGCACGATGCAAAGCGCCTGGGCGTCGCCAACGCGGCGATCGTCGTGCTCGATCACCGCCAAGCGTTGGTGCGCGCGCTGGTTGGAAACTTCGATTTCTCCCTGGGCGCCGGCGCCCAGATCCCGGGCTTTGCTGCGCCTCGATCCCCGGGCTCGATTCTCAAGCCCTTCATCTATGCCGCCGCGATCGACGACGGCCTCGCTCTGCCGGGATTTCTCGTCGAGGACACTCCTTATGAGAGCGGAAGTTACCGGCCGGCCAACTACAGCAACACATTCATGGGCCTGGTCAGCCTCGAAGAGTCGCTCTCACTTTCGTTGAACATCCCCTTTGTGCGCCTCTTGAGCGCGGTGGGCGTGGAAAACTTCGCCGGCCAGCTTCGCCACATGGGCGCGGCCGGCCTTCGCGACGAGCCCGGCCACTACGGCCTCTCGCTTGCGGTGGGCGCCTGCGAGGTGAGCGCGCTCGAGGTCGCGGGCTTCTACGCAACCCTTGCCAGGGGAGGGCGATACCAAAGCGCGGCCATCCTGACCAAGGACGCGGGCGCCGACAGTGACGGCCTCACGATCTACTCGGAGGGCGCCGCCTGGCTTGCAAACCACGCGCTGGCCTTGCGCGACCGACCTGATTTCCCAACTCGGCGCCACATGGGTCCGGCCGGCCTCGAGATCTACTGGAAGACCGGCACAAGCTTTGGTCACCGCGACGCCTGGACGGCCGGTTTTATGGGCGACTACACGGCGGTCGTCTGGATGGGCAACCTCGATAACCGCTCCAACGCCGCGCTGATCGGCTCCGAGCGCGCCGCCCCCGTGTTCTTTGACGTGCTCGAAGGCCTCAACCGGCGCCAAAACCCCTTGAGCAAGACGCGCGCGCGTCCCTCGGATCTCACCCGCGTCGAGGTCTGTGCCTACTCCGGCCATTTGCCCACACCGGCCTGCGACCACACCAAGCACGTCGACGCCTTGCGCCGCGCGGTGCCCACGCGCAGATGCCCCTACCACGTGCGCCACGATGTCGACGACGCCACCGGCCTGCTCCTCAACTCGATGTGCCGTGCCAACCGGCCCCACCACTCCCAAAGCTATGTCGTCTGGCCTCCCGGCGTTCGCCGCTTTCTGTCGGCCCAATCGCGCGCGAACACGGCCATGCCCGACTACGCCCCCGGCTGTCTGCCACCCGCCGCGCACCACGCCCCGCGCATCACCTCGCCGCCACCGTCTCAGACGCTGATTCTCATTCCGGGCGTCGACCTCGAGCGCCAAAAAGTGCGCTTCGAAGCCGACACGGCCACAGGCGCCGCCCTGAGCTGGTTTGTCGATGGGGAGTTTTTGGGACGTATGGCGCCCGAGCAGCAGCTCTGGTGGACACCGCGCATTGGCCGCCACGAGATCGTTGTCATGGAGGACAGCGGCCTGGCCACAAGCCGCGAGTTCGAAGTCAGCGCCTTTGCGCATCCCAACCGCTAGAGAACCAAAGTTCAGGGTGATCTTTGGCCAGGATTGCTCTATATTGGCGCTTTATCAACTTCGCAAAAAAGGTGAGTCCATGGCGACAAAGACAGAACTCGAAAGCCTCGAAAGCCTCCTTCGCAAGCTGCCTGAGGAAGACCAGGCCGAAGCTTTTCGCATCCTTTATGGCAACATGCCCGAGGAACTGCCGATCGCTGCTGCGGCGGCTGCGCTGGCCGCAGAGTACGACTTTGATGTCGCCGGCTACCGGTTCAAGTCTACGCCAGAGCAGCGGCGCGCGCCGCGGATCGTGCGCATCGGGGTGATTCAGACCCAGATCGTGGAGTCGACCAGCGCGCCGGTGGAGACCCAGTTTCAGGCGCTGTGCGCACGTACCGAGACGCTCATTCACGCCGCAGCAGCGATGGGCTGTAACGTGCTTGGGTTGCAGGAAGCCTGGACGATGCCATTTGCCTTTTGCACCCGTGAGAAGGAGCCCTGGCTCGAGTTCGCCGAGCCCGTCGACGGGCCATCGACCCAATTCCTCGCCGCCCTCGCCAGGCGCTACAACATGGTGATCGTCTCGCCGATTCTCGAACGCGACGAGGTGCACGGGGGCACGATCCACAACACGGTCGTGGTCATCGGCAACCGGGGCAACATCATCGGCAAGCATCGCAAAAACCATATCCCACGGGTGGGCGACTTCAACGAGTCGACCTACTACATGGAAGGCGACACGGGCCACCCGGTGTTCGCGACCCAGTTTGGCATGATCGGCGTCAATATTTGCTACGGTCGCCACCATCCGCTGAACTGGTTGATGTTCGGGCTCAACGGCGCGGAGATCGTCTTCAATCCTTCGGCGACCGTCGGTGGGCTGTCCGAGCCCCTGTGGCCGATCGAGGCGCGCTGTGCGTCGATCGCCAATAACTACTTTACGGCGGGTATCAATCGCATCGGCACCGAGAGCTTCCCCAATGCCTTCACCTCCGGCGATGGCAAAGCCGCTCACCACGACTTCGGTCACTTCTATGGCTCGAGCTACATGACCGCTCCCGATGGCGGACGCACACCAGGGCTCTCGCGCACCCGTGATGGCGTGTTGATCAGCGAAATCGACCTCAATCAGTGTCGACAGGTGCGCGATAAATGGGGCTTCCAGATGACCCAGCGCCTCGACGAGTACGCCGACTGGTTGAAGGCCGCGGCATCGCCAGGCTTTCAGCCTCAGATCATCGCGGATACGGGCTACGAGTATGCTCCTGGCCACGCCGCCCAAGCGCGCCCGGTCGTGCGCCAAATGCCCCACCAGCAACCGAGTCAACTTCCCAGCCCCGTGCCGGCGCCGCAACTGACCTACGCCGGTGTCGAGAAGAAGCCTGCGGGCGAATGAGACGATCGGATCGCGTTGAAAAGAGCCCCTTCCTGCCCATGAGAGCACATTGAACGACGACATGTTGAAGACCTATATCGAGCGCGTCATGGCGCTTCGCGATCAGCGTCACCGCTCGCTCAACGCCTCCGAGTTGCGCACGATTGCCCAGGAGTTGGGCATGTCGGACGCTGATATCGCGGCCTCGGAGGAGGCAGGGCGAGCGTATCTGGCGCGTGGAAGAGGTTATCTTGCGCATGGGCGCCTTGATGACGCGATTCGCGAGCTCGAGGAGGCAGCGATCTTGTTGCCTGGTGAGGTTGAGGCGTTGCGCTTGCTGGCGAGCGGTCATCGTGACCGGTGGTTTGTCACGGGCAAGGAGGAGAGCCGGGCGGCGGCGCGCGAGTTCGCTCGCCAGTGCATCGACGCCGATGCCAACGATACCCAAAGCTATACGCTGCTCAATGAGCTCGAAGGACCACGCCCGGCCCAGGCAGCCGGTGGTGCAAGCGTGCGCTCCAATGCACGCCAGATGCTCGCGGTGGCAGGCGCATTCTTGTCGGTGTCGGTGATGCTCGCGGCTTTTGTGTTGTTCGCTGTCGATGAGTCCAACGGTGAGCCAGTGGACGTCGGCCAGGGAGCCACCGGCCAGGTCGAGGCGGCGCCTCAGCCCAAAGCAGCGGTCAGCGGGAGCGTCGAGCCTGAGGTCGATCTCGATGTCGAGCTCGTGGCGGACGCGCGCTCGGACGGCTTGAAGCTCGTCGTTCGCCACTCGCGGCTCAAAAACTTCGCGGACAGATCCTTCTATGAATTGCACGCCGGCCTGCTCAATGAGGGCAAATTCGAGGTCGAGGCGATCAAGGTGCGCTCGGAGTTTTTGGGGGCCGACGGACAGCCAGCCTACGACCCCAAGAACAGCGACGCGATGAGCAGCCATCAAGCGATCATAAGGCCCGGTGATCTGCACGTTTTCTCTCAGTTGACCGAGCTCGGACCCAGAGTCGAGCGGGTTCGCCTGACGGTGACCACCATCGACAAGCAGCCCTCCGGTGGCGTCTATGGCACATCGAGGCCGATCGAAGTTGGCTGGGAGATCGCGCAGCCCGAACATCTGCGTATTCTGGTGCGCGAGCGTAGCCAGAGCTTTAGCAGCGGTAGCCTCAACGACAAGGGCTACTTTCGTGCCAGCCTCGAGGTCGAAAACCAGGGCTCGGCGGCCATTCGCACCCTTAAGTTGGGTACGCGTCTGTTCGACAAGGACGGCCGTGAGCTCGAAAAAGACCAGACCTTCGTCGCCCACGGCGGCGGCGCCGCGTTGTTGCCTGGCGAAACGCGCGTGGTGAGTACAATCACCAATGTGGCTCAGAGCTACGATCACTACAAATTGGTCGTCGTCTCGGCGGAGTAGGTGCTTGGCAGAAGCGACACTGACAGACTACATCGAGCGCGCGCGCACGCTGTTCGAGGAGAAGGGCGGGCGCCTGCCCGATGCCGAGGCGCTGCGTCTGCTTGCGGTGGCCGTGGGCATGAGCGAGCAGGAGTCCGAGCAAGCCGACCAGCTGGCGCGCGAGCTCACTGAGCAGGCGCGAGGCGACCTGGAGCAAGGCCGCCACGAGCAGGCCGCCGAGGCGCTGCTCAAGGCCGTGCTCTACTCGCCCGTGCGCCTCGAACCCCACCACACGCTCGCGCAAATTCACTACGGACGATGGCGCAAGAGCGGCACGTCGGCCAATCGGCTGCTGGCGATCGATCTTTGCCAGCGCGCGCTCGAGCTTGCACCCAACCACGAACCCTCGACCATCATGCTGCGCGATCTGGGCGTGGGCGCCGACGAGGGGCTCTCCTGGCGGCGCGCGGGGCTTATCGTGATCGTGTTGGTCTCGTTTAGCCTGGCGATGACCACCTGCGTGCGCTGTATCATCGCGCCGCCGCAAGCGCCGATCGGCGCCGACGAGCTCGATGCCTCCAGCCCCACGCTCGGCTTGCCGCGTGCCGAGTCTCCTTGAAACTCCGTGAAAGATGTGTTTTTTAGGGTGAGAGGTCGGGCATCCAACGCGCTGCCATGACCGATTGCCAAAGCAAGCAGCCGTGCGAAATGACGTTCCCTCCCGCGCATTCGATCCGCTCATGGTCGTGGTCGCTGCGGCAAACATCGATGAGCATAAGCTCGTCGAGGGACTGAGCTTTGATCTCAAAGACTTGAAGGACCCGCGTCTTTATGTGGTGTGGGACGAGTTCGTAATCTTTGCCGAGCGCCTGGAACACGAGCTTGGTGGTCCCGACGCGCTCGAGCGCGACTATGGATCGGGGATCCTCGTGCTCGGCGACGAGACGCGTTTGGGTCAGGTGTTTCTCAATTTGTTCATCAACGCCGTCCAAGCGATCGCCGAGGGCCACCCCGGGCAGAACACGATTTGGGTTTCGACGCGCGAAAAAGACGATCGCGTCATCGTCACGGTTGAAGACAGCGGTGAGGGCATCGACGCCCAAAACCTTGAGCGCATCTTCGAGGCGTTTTTTACGACCAAACCGGCGGGCGTGGGCACCGGTCTGGGGCTGTCGATCAGCCGCAACATCATCGAGCAGCTCGGCGGAACGCTGACCATCGAGAGCACCCGAGGCCGGGGCACGCGCTGTGAGGTCGTGCTGCGGCCGGCGCGCGAGCGTTGAGCGATTTTGCCGGTTGCCACCTGCCCAAGAAGGTGTCTAAATTGGCCCGATGAACACGCCCCCCTCTACCCCTACCCCAAGGTGAAGCGATGACGATCTTAAGAGAGCAAGCCCGCGCCCTTTGCACCGACGACGAGTATGTTTTGTACGAGGCCAGCTTTGGCAAGCCACTCGAAGGCCTGAGCCTGTCCGAGCTGCGCGAGAACATCGCGCGCACCCGGCGCGCCCGTGACAAGTTTCGCGATCTGGCAAAGCGCCAACGCCTCGAGCAGCGCGGCAAAAAAGAGCCCAGCGGCCAGACGCCCGCCCAGGGAAACGATCGTAGCGAGCAAAAGGTCACCTTGTTCCAACAAACCCTCGATCGCTTCGCGACGCGCTTGGAGAGCCTCGAGCCCGGCGCCACGGACGGCCTCGACGAGGTCAGTGACTGAGCGGCGTTTGGTCTGCGAAACCGAGGCCAATCTGCGCTGGGCGACTGGAAACAGGTAGTGGAAGTGACTATCGTTTCTGGCCATGACTTGCGCATGAATGGCATCAACCAGCTCTACTCCATGAACCGGAGCACGCGTGAACAACGAAAACGACAGCAACGACGCCGATCGCAACGCTGTCGGTGACGCCGACGAGGCGCAGAAGCCCGACAATGTCGTTCACATCGATTTCAAACGCGGCAAGAACCGCGGCAACCCGCCCACACCCGCCTCCGAGGTGATCGAGTTTGCGGATCCTCGGGACAAAGACAAGCTCAAGGCCTTCTCCGAGCTCATCGAGAACGGCATGGTTATGGTCACGATTGATGCGCGCTCACGCAATGTGACCATCCCCGCCCAGTTTCGCTCGATGAGTGAGCTGCGCCTGAACTTCTCGCACCTCTTTGGCATCAAAGACTTTGAATACGACGTGATGTCGATCCGTGCCTCGCTCTCCTTTGACGGCAAGCCTTACTTTTGCGAGATCCCGTGGGCGGCCGTGACGATGCTCTACGGCCACGAGTCCGGTGCCGTCGTGCTCTTTGAGGAGCCCGAATAGCTACGAGTTTTTTTGGACATCGATCGCCTCGCGATCGATGTCGTAGACCTTGCCGCAGTAGTCGCAGTCGATCGAGACCTCGTCGTCGCCAGCAAAGAGTTCTTCGAGATCGTCGTCGCTCAAGGTGGCCAGCGCCGTTGCGACGCGCTCTTCGCTGCAATTGCAGCCGTAGTACACCTCGTTCTCAGCCAGGATCGTGTGGGGGATGTTGCCAAAGAGCTGGTGTAGGAGCACCTCGGGTGCGCCCAGCGTGCGCTCGAGCAGCAATTCGATGGCACTTGCGCGCTCGAGGCGCGCGATGACCACGGCCAACATCTCGGCGTCGGCGCCGGGCAAAAGCTGCACGAGGTATCCGCCGGCGTGCACGACGCGCCCGGTTTCGTCGAAAATGCTACCCACGGCGATCACCGAGTGCACCTGCTCCGAGCTTGCCAGATAGGTCATCAGCGCCTGGGAGACGCCGCCCTCGGCCGTGGTCTCGACCACGCCCTGGTGGAGCGCGCCGCCGTGGACGGCGCGGATCACGGTCAAATGGGTCGCATCACCGAGCTCGAGCGGCGTATCGAGCGGCAGTTGAACCAGCCCGCGTGTCTGGCCTTCGGGAAAGGAGTCGGCCGTCACGCTGCCAAAGATCGGATGCTTGAGCACGGCTTGCAGGCGGTAATCGGGCGCCATGGCTTCACGCAGCAGTACGGCGCCGACCACCAGGTTGGCCACCAAGCGCCGGTCATCTTCGTCGCCGACGCCCTGGGCATCGAGCACGCCCTGGGCCGTGTTGGTGGCGCAAATGGTGATGATGCGAAAGCTGCCATCTTCGGTCATTGCGCGCAAAACGCCGTCACTTCTCTGTTCGATCTTGCGTGGCATAGTTTAGCTACCCATCGGGCGGTACATGGTGACCACGGCCGCGCCGCCCAGGCCGAGGTTGTGCTGAAGGGCGACACGCGCGCCGCTGACCTGGCGCTCGTCGGCCATGTTGCGAAGCTGCCAGTTGAGCTCGGCGCACTGGGCAAGACCGGTGGCTCCCAGCGGATGGCCCTTGGAGATCAGGCCGCCGGAGGGATTGACCACCCATTGGCCGCCATAGGTCAGCGCGCCGGCGTCGATCAGCGCCCCCGCGCCGCCCTCGGCGCAAAGCCCGAGCGCCTCGTAGGTGACGAGCTCGTTGGCCGAGAAGCAGTCGTGCAGCTCGATCACGTCGACATCCTCGGGGCCAAGGCCGGACTGCTCGTAGACTATCTGGGCGGCTTTTTGGGTCATGTCCGAGCCGATCAGCTTGATCGAGCTTTTTTCAAAGGAGCTTGGCAAATCGGTGGCCATGGCCATGCCGATGATCTCGACGGCGCGCTCTTCGAGGCCGTGGGCGCGAACGAAGGCTTCGCTGACCACGAGCGCGGCGGCGGCGCCGTCCGAGGTCGGGCAGCACTGCAGCATGGTGAGCGGGTCGTGGATCGGGCGCGAGGCCAGGATCTCCTCGAGCGTGTACTCGTCTCGAAACTGCGAGCGCGGGTTCTTGACCGAGTGCAGATGGTTCTTGTGGGCGATCTTGGCAAAATGCTCCTTGGTCGTGCCAAAGCGCTCCATGTGCTCGCGCCCGGCGTTGCCAAAGATTTGCGCCGCCGGCGGGGCCTTCTCCCAGCCGCGAAGCTCGGTCATCTTCTCGAAGTGGCGACCGAGCGGGTTGGTGCTCTCGCCAAAAGCGTTGGAGAGCGAGCCTTTTTGCATTTTTTCAAAGCCCACGGCCAGCACGCACTGGTTGATGCCGCCCTCGATCATCTGTTTGGCCAGCAACAGCGCCGAGGATCCCGTCGAGCAATTGTTGTTCACGTTATAGATCGGCACGCCGCTCAGGCCGAGCTCGTAGACGGCGCGCTGGCCGCAGGTCGAGTCACCGTAGACATAGCCGGCAAATACCTGTTCGATGAGATCGTAGCTGACGCCGGCGTCCTCGAGGGCCTGCGTGCCGGCCTCGCGCACCATGTCGGGATAGTCCCAGTCGCGGGTGCCCGGTTTTTCGAATTTCGTCATTCCGACGCCAACGACGTACACCTTTTGAGCCATGGCTAGTATCCTTTCACGTGTGATGAGTTGGTCGGGCCGGGCAGACCGGCGCTGGGAAGAGAACATCCAATGAGCGCGCCGTATTCGGCGCCAGAGGCGATCATGAGCACGCATCATCCATTGCAGAAAAATGGACCAGCGGCAACCTTCGTCACCTGGAACGTCGGCCTTTTGCGCGGCTTCGTTCCCTATGCCGGCGCGCGCCGCGAGGCCGTGGCCGAGGCCGTGGCATGCCTTGCGGCGGACATCGTCTGTCTGCAAGAGGTGTGGCTGTTCGAAGACGCCACGGGCCGCTGGGTTGCCGACGACATCGAGCTTGTCGTCGACACCGCCCGTGCCCGTTTTGCCCACCACCACGTGGTGATCACCGAGGCCGGCGATGCCAGCACCTGCTGTGAGCCCGGTGAACTCGACGAACTGTTGGCCTGCATCGAGAAGAACTGCGCCGATGCCAGCGCCGAGTCACTGGCCGAGTTGGCCGCACAACACTGCCACCAGCAGTTTTTGGCGCTCTCATCGGGCTGTCAGGCCTGCATCGCGGCTAATTTGGGCAAGCCGATCGAGCAGATCGCGGCCATTTGCAAGGATAAGAGCAGCGGTTTTACCGCCCATGGCCACAACGGCGTCTTGTTGCTCTCGCGAACGCCCTTTAGCGCGCTCGGTCACCTGGAGCTACCCGGCGCGCTGGTCAAACGCGTGGTCTTGCACGCGCGCGTGGTGCTCGAGGCGCTTGGCGAGGTCGACGTGTTTGCGACCCATCTGGCCGCCGATTTGAGCTACAAGATCGCCTATCCGGGGGGCGAATTTGCGAGCTTTGAGCAGGAGCACGCCGCTCAGGTCGAGCACTTGTTGGCCTACATCGATCAGCGCGTGGGCAGTGGTTTTGCCGTAATCATGGGCGATCTCAACTGCGGTCCGAGCAAGGGCGACATCGTCGGGGAGCTCGAGTCCAACTACAACCGGCTCGTCGAGGCGGGCTTCTTCAACCCCTATGTCGACCCCCAGGCGTCGCCACGAGCGACCTACAGCAGTGAGAATACACTAAACAAGCCGGGCAAGGCCGAGAAGGTGATCGATCATGTGTTGATCCGGGGCCCGCGGGCCGTCGAAGTGCTCGAGGCTGTGCGGATCATGGACGAGACGGCGCCGATCGTGGTCGAGGGTGAGCAGCAGGCGTTGCACCTTTCGGATCACTACGGGTTGCGAGTGGTCGTGAAGTGAGCGCGTATTTTGGGGTCGCCTTGGCCAGGCGACGCTATTTGACCGCGACCGGCTCGACGACGGGCTCGACGGCGGCGGCGCCCGGCAAATTTGCCCGCATGTAGTTGTCCTTGAGCGTGTCGAAGGTGGCGATCAGTGTGTCGCGCTCGCGCATGAGCTGGCGGATGAGGTTTCGGCGCGTGCGAAACATGGTGCGCGCCAGGATGCGATCGCGGTAGCGCATGATCTGGCGGCGGTAGCGAAGAAAAAAGAAGCCCGCCGGTGAGAGCGACAAGACGTAGAGCAGGGTCACGATCCAGGAGGCGCTCAGATGCCAGATGGCCCAGCCCTGGGCGGCATAAAAGAGCGGGTAGGCAAACATGCCGGTGACAAAGCCGGTGATCGCGCGCATCGCCTCGTCGGGCGCGCGCATCGTGAGCGACCGGGTGATCTTGAAGGGCAAAAAATTGTTGATCAGGCCCCAGACGGCCAGCGGGCCGAAGACCAGGGCGTAGTAGGTGAACTTGAGTGAGTCCTTGCGCCGGGAGAGCGTCTCGGGTGGGCGGTTGAGAAAGTCCTGGTGCAGGCGCACCTGGCGCATGTGGTCCTTGTAGCGGCGAATGTCCATGCGCACGCGGGCGACCATGGCCGGGTCGTGTTGTTGGTAGTAGGAGACGGCGTCGGCGATGTACTGCTCGATGACGAAGCGGTCGTCGAGGTCGGGTTTGACGCCGGGCGTGGCGCGTACTTCATCAAAGAGGCGGTCACGCATGCCGCGCGTGTCCAGGCGGATATCGCCAATGAGTTCGCTGAGCAGCTCCTGGCCGTAGATCTGGTTGATGTCGCGCACGAGCTGGTGATGGCGGTCGTCGTCGATGTGGGTGGCGAGCTGACGGATGTCCTCCTGGACGGCGTCGGTGAGCGCGCGCACGGCCGCGCGCGGGTCGGCGCGGTGAGCGTCGGCGTAATCGCTGACATTGATGGCGCGGCCAAAGCGCACGAGCACGCTCGACAAGAAGCGATCGCGGTTCTCGAAGTTGAGGCCAACCGGGATGATCTGCAGGCCGAGCTGGAAGTCATTTTTGGCCTCGGCGGCAAGTGCGATGCGCGCGGTGCCGGTCTTGATGTCGCGCACGCGCCGCTCGAGCGAGTTCTGTCCCTCGGGAAAGATGCCGATGCAGCCGTCTTCCTCGAGCACTTCGTAGGCGCGCCGAAAGCTGTCCTCGTTGCGCGGGCTGTCGGCTTCGCTCTCCTTGGCCTGGTAGACCGGGATCACGCCGCACTGATTGAAGAGCGTAGCCACCAGCGGGTTTTCGAAGAGCTGGCTCTTGGCCATGTAGTGGATTTGTCGGCGAGTCTGCGCGCCCAAAATCACGGTGTCCATGATCGAGTTGGGATGGTTTGCCGCGAAGATAACCGGTGCGTCTTGGGGGATGGTCTCCTGGCCCATGGCCTGGATGTCCACAAAATACAGCTCCAGCCCGTAGCGCAACGTCTGACGCAATATCCTGTACAGGACTGTCATGACGCTCCATCAAGACAATAGCGTAAGTGGTCAACAAGGCCTGCGCACATGCAGGTAGAAAAGCTTCAGTGAGGAAGCGAGCGGCGCTCCTGGGCGACCTTGTAAGCATCGACGATCGACCAGATGCTCACGATCCATCCCAGCAAGAATATCCAGCTCACAATGCAGCCGATGAACATGCCCATGCCCTTGCCAAACTCGCCGTTGTACCACTGGCCGCCGCCGACGACGAGGAAGCTGAGCAGCGCTGCCACGCCCGGATTGGCCTCATGGCGCACTTCTTTGAGCTGACCCTGGCGGTGGTTGTAGGGCACCATCGGGCCGTGCTGGGGCTGGGTGCCCGGCGCCCAGCTCTGGCCCTGCTGCGGGCCATAGTAGGGGTTTTGGGTCTGGGTCTGGGCGCCGCCATAGGGAGGTTGGCCCGGATACGGGTTGGCTCCCGGATAGGCTCCGGGCGGATACGGGGGGTGTTGTTGGTGCTGGTATTGGGACGGGTGGTACGGTTGTTGATACTGGTTCTGTGGTGCGTGATGGGGCGCATAGCGGCCCTGCTGGTCGACGCTGCCATCGTAGCCCGAGGCGTCTTGGACGGGCGGCGCCTGGCCGTATTGCGAAGGCCGGGGCACATAGCCATGGCCCTGTTGTGGGGCGTAATGGTGTGGGGGGCCCACCGGGTGAGGCTGATGTGGGTGCGAAGGCGCATGCGAGTAATGCCCGTGCTGCTGAGGCCCAGACGGCGCGCCGGGCGGCGGTCGCACTGCAGCGCTTGGCCCCTGGCGTTTGAGGCGCTCGCGCTCGCTTGCGGGCAAGGCGTAGCTGATGTTGCCCTCGGAATCGAACTGAATGTCTAGCGTGCCGCTTCGGACCAACTCGTCGAGCAGCTCCGCGGTCTCGTGCGAGCCGATGTGCAAGCGATACGCGAGAAATGCGGGCGTGAGCTCCTCGACGCGTTCTTCATAGAAAAGGGCCAGGACGGCAAATTCTCGGTCAGTCATCGCGTGAGCGCCTCGTGAGGTCTGGAGCCTGAAGTATTCTGCTCGCTGATAGTAAGCGACATGTCGATCCAATGCAAAGCACGCTTTTGTTTTGAGCGCCTGGCTCAGCGCCTCTCAGCCAGCAAGACACCGGGATTGAGAATGCCTGCCGGATCGAGCTCGCGCTTGACGGCGCCAAGGGCGCTGGCAAAGAGCTCGGGGCGCTCGTTTTCGTACCAGGGCCGGTGCAGGCGCCCTACGGCGTGGTGATGGGTGATCGTGCCACCTTCGGCCTGCAGGGCCTCGCACGCGGCCGCCTTGAGCTCGGCCCACTGCGACAACTCACTGCCACGCACGGCCGGCGCAACGAAGGTGTAGTAGGGGGCCGGACCGTCCGGATAGACGTGGGTGAACCGGCAGGTGATCATGCCCGCTTTGCACACGCGCTTCATCGCCTCTTTGAGTGAGCCGATGATGTGTGCGTGCATGGCCTCGAAACGATCCCAGGTGCAGGCCGTCTCGAATGTATCGGCAATAACACCGAGACTGACCATGTTATTCTGCAAATACGGTGCATCGAAGAAGGCCTGGCGCCAGCGCGAGCCGGCGTCTCGCGTGGCTGTGGGCGTGCTCGAGTGATCCTCGAAGATCGCCCCGTCCGGGCAGCGCCCGCCCAGTTCGAGGCAAAGCTCGAGGGCGTGGGTCATGCTCTGATCCTGAGGGTACTCGGCCGACTCGAAGCCCAACAGGAGCACGTGACTGCCGTCGAAGACCACGGCGTTGAGCATGGCTTCGCGTTTGTCGAGCAGACGGCAATTCGAAGGGTGCAAGTAGGCCTGGGCGATGCGCCGCGTGGCCTCGACGGCGCGCGCATAGTCGCTGAACAAGACGTTGGCCCGCGCGCGAAAGAGCGGGCGCGGTCGAATGCGCATCCAGGCCTCGGTGATGATCCCCAGCGCGCCTTCCGAGCCCAACCAGAGCCTGTCCGGGCTGGGGCCAGCGCCGGATGCGGGCAGCCTCGGGGTCTGAACCAACCCACTTGGAGTGATGATGCGCATCGATTCGACAAAATCGTCGATGTGCGTATAGACCGTGGCAAAATGGCCGCCGGCGCGCGTGGCCAACCAGCCGCCCAACGTGGAGAATTCGAAGGACTGCGGATAGTGGCGAAGCGAGAGCCCATAGACCTCGAGCTGGCGCTCGAGCTCGGGGCCGGTGGCACCGGCCTCGATGCGCGCAGCGCGTGAGATGGGGTCGACCTCAAGCACCCGGCCCATCGCGCGCATGTCCAACGAGAGCGTGCCGCTAAAGTCGCCCTCAACGGCCGGCTCGACGCCACCGACCACGCTGGTGCCGCCACCAAAAGGGATCACCGCCACGCGCTCGGCCGATGCCCAGTCGAGTAGATCGACCACCTCGGTCTCATTGCGCGGGCGAGCGACCAGATCGGGGGCCGAGCCAAAGTCGCCGTAGAAGCCGCGCACCAGGTCGCGGTAGGCCTTGCCATAGGTGTGTGTGATGCGCTCCTCGCGTGCATCGCTCAAAATGGCGCTGAGCGCCGGCGCTATGGCCAGCCGACTCTGAGCAAGCGTTGCCGCCTCGAGTGAGACAGGCTCCTCGGGGCTCAGCGCCGCAAAGCCCAGCATCTGCTCGACCATCTGGGCGAACTGCGCGCGCCCCTCCCGATCGGTAAAACGATCGGCATAGCCCCAACCCCAGTGACTCAACCTGCGTGTCATCGCTCACGCTCCGTAGTGTTAATAGTGTGACTTATTTTGATATGCCGAAATTCTTGATTAAGATTGGTCTCTGTACAATTCACCGCGAATCAGCAGGGACTGCTCTCACAGCTTTGGCTTTGAGGGCAGTGTAATCGGCCACCGACGGCCTTTGAAGGGCCGGGTTGCCGTTTGCCCAAACAGGCGCCGGTGCCAAGCGCGTGGTCTGGTCGCAAGACGTTCTGATGTTTTGATGATTGATAGTGCTTTTGCTCACTCTTTGATTTCGAGGAAAAATCATGGCTACAAAACTATTAGCTTTGCTGGGACTGGCAACAGCGCTTGCCGCCGTCGGCTGCACCAGCGCCGGACCCGAGGATAGCGACCCGACCAACAGCGCGAGCGCTTACGGTTCAACCGGTCTGGCGCTGTCGATGGACATCAAGGGTAACACCGATGTGGCAGGCATGCGCTACCTCATCAAGGGCTGCGATGGCAAAGATGTGCTGCAAAAAGACAAAGCGCTCGAAGATCTGCAGCTCCCCGGCATGATCCCGCAGTTCGTCAACAAGCCTTTTGATGCGCACTCCAGCCACCTCTTTGCCGACCACTTCATGGTTCTTGCGGCGGGCTGCTACGATGTCAAGGTCGTGCCGATCACCAAGAGCGGCGAACCGTCCAAGGACTGTGCCAAGGCCGAGGCCAAGAATGTTTATGTGTACGACAAGATCACCACCGAGATATTGCTCGTCAGCCAGTGCAAGGGCCCCGAGGTTGGTGCGCTCGACGTGATCGCCGCGATCAACCACCCGCCCGTGATCAAGAGCCTCAAGTACCATCCGTCGAAGTTTCTGCAGTGCCCGGCCGAGGTCATCTTGTGCGCCACGGCCTACGACCCGGACAATGACCCGCTCGAGTTCGAGTGGAAACAGGTCTCGGGCCCCGATCCGCTCTACGGTCCGACGGTGACCACCGAGGTCAAAAAGGATGGTAAGGTGACCCAGTGCGTCAAGATCGAATTGCCCCGCGAGAGCGCCGACCATGTCTTCAAGCTCAACGTCTACGATCTCTTCCACCTCAGCCCTGGCGAGAAGGTGCGTGCCGAAGACTGGTTCAAGGTCAACGGCTATGGCGAGGTCAAATCGCGCGCTACACTGAAGTTCCCGCTCTACGTGAGTTGCCCGTACACCAAAGATCCCCACGAGGACGTCGGGTTTGAAGACGTCGAAGTCGAAGACGACACCAATAAGCCTTACGAAGATGCCGGTGATCAAGACGTGATCGATCAGGACGTGGTCGACAACACCGCTTGCCCTCGCACGCAGGGCTATTGGGGCACGCATCACCGTTTTGCATCCAATCGATCACAAAACATCGCCTGGCCGATCGACGAGTTGAGCACACTCTGTGGCCAGAGTTGGCTGCAGATTCTGCATACGACGCCAGCCGGCGGTGACGCCTGGTACATCCTGGCCCACCAGTACATTGCCGCACGCCTCAACATCGCTGCCCATGCTCCGAGCTCACAGCAGCTCAGTGCAACGCTTACCGAGGCGGCCGATCTGCTGGCCAAGTGCGTACCGCTGGTGCCGCCGCCCACGCCCGATCGCGACCGCGCCCTCGAGCTCGAAAAGATCCTGGTCGCCTACAACGAAGGCCGCCTGCTCACCTGCCACTGAACCTGGCGCTGAACCTGGCGCTGAACCTGGCGCTGAACCCAGAGTCGTCTGGGATGAGGGGCCGACTTCAGGCTCCTCACACGCACAAAAAAGCGGGGCCGC
>JACCWM010000064.1 GCA_013697635.1 Lujinxingiaceae bacterium
GCCTGGGGGCTTGTTCCCCCAGGCGGACCTTCGCCTCCCCTACATGCCTTTACAACTGAGCGCTGGCTTATCGTCGACAATAGGCGTAACCCTGCGCCTTGGGTTATTGATCCTGGTCCAATGGCACCCAGATTCATCCTGTTGGAGATTCGACGAATACCACACTGTATTTGGAGACAAGCTATGACCTACTACAAAGAGATCGACGGTCAGAAGTACGATCGTGAAATCCTCGAGCTCGCTGACAAGCTGATTGAGGGCCAGGGCGACGGACGCCTCTCCAAGGCCGACGCCGACTCGCTGCTTGGGGCCGTCAAGGATGGCAACACATATACCGATATCGAGAAGGCGACGGTCAAGTACGTGCGCAAGAACTACAAGTGGACCGACGCGGCCGACGAGTATTTCCGCACGGAGATTCGCAGCTGGGCCGCGACCAAGTAAGACACCTGGCTTCGTGTAGAATTCGACGGCTCAGCCTGCCAAATATTGGGGGACTGAGCCGTCGTTGCGTTTGGTCGCTAGCTCAGGAGCATCTTGACCGGTAGTTTCTCGCGCGAGGTGACGCGCGGGTTGCCGGCCCAGGTGATCCAGACGTCGTGGACATCGCGCCCGTCGGGCAGGGCGCTGCGGTTGTTCCAGATCGTCTCGGGCTTCTCCAGCTCGACATCGAGCGAGAAGGTCGAGTAGGCGTCGCTGTTGCCGGCGCGAAGCCCGGCGCCCAGGCCGTGGGCGCGGTTGTACTGGATGGTGACATCGGCAAGCGAGAGGGTGAAGGGCAGGGAGAAGTCGGCGGCGCTGACGAGCTGTTCGACGTCGGTGTCGCGGCTGGTGACGCAGTAGATCGCGCCGCCTTCGCCAAGCTCGGCGCTGTTGCGCTGCAGGATGCATCCCTCGGTGAGGCGGATCGAGGCGTTGATCGCCCCGATTGCCCCGCCGTTGCCCTGGGCACGGTTGTTTTGCAGGGTGAGCGTTCGGCCTTGCAGGGAGGCGCCCTTGTGACAAAAGATCGCCGCGCCGACGCTCTCGGGATCGGTGCAGCGGTTGGCCTCGAAGTCGCCCTCTTCGAACTGCGCGGCGCTCAGGCCGATGAGCGCGATCGCGCCGCCGAAATGCTTGGCCAGACAGCCCTTGAAGTTTGCGCCGTGCGACTTGATCACGCTCTGGGCGTCCGCCCAGCCGATCGCCAAGATCGCGCCGCCGGCCAGCGCGCGGTTCTCGACGAAGGCCTCTTGATCGCCGCTTTGCAAGACCACGCGGCTGGCCAGCGCGACGACCGCGCCGCCGCCCACACTTGCGTCGTTGCCCTCAAAGCGGCTGTCGATCACTTTGAGCAGCGAGCTCACCAGGGCCACGGCGCCGCCAAGCCCCTTGGATTGTTTCCACTCAGCGAGCTTGAGCTGCAAGAGCGGGCCTTCGGGTAGCTGGCGTGTCAGAGCGCGGTTTCGGCTCAAGGTACAGCCTTGGAGCAGCAGGGGGGATTTGAGATTTCGCGCCAGGATTGCGCCGCCGATAGGCGCCGTATTGCTCTCGAAGACGCAGTCCTCCAGGCGCAGCGCGCTTCGCAGCACGTGCAGCGCGCCGCCGCCCTTGGCGCTGGTGTTGGCGCTGAGCCTGCAGCCCATCATGGTCGTCTGGCGACCGGGCAGATCCTCGCCACAGTCGGTGATCTCGATGCCGCCCTGAGAGAAGCCCTCGACGGCGCAGTGCAACAAGACCAGCGCCATGCAGCCGGCTGCGCGGATTCCCAACTGCGCGACGCCTTCGCGGCCGACGATCTGGCAGCCAAAGAGGCCCTGCAGCCTGCCGGGCAAGAAGGTGATCGTGGCATCGCTGTTGGCCGGTGCCAGGATCGTGACGCGCTCAGGGTGGTCGATGTCGCTCTGGTCGGCAAGCCACGCCTCGCGCTGGCGCTTGTTGCCCTCGGCCGGCATGCGGTGGTTGACGAGCACGACGCGATCGGGGATCTGCAACGCCGTCTGGTAGACGCCGGGCATCAAGCGCACTTGAACGCGCTGGTCGGGCTTGAGACACAACTTTTGGGCCGCGAGCAAGGCGCGCTCGACGCTCTTGAAGGGATGCTCGGGGTTGTCGACGCGCTGATCGTCGTCGAGCGCATTTTGACTCTCTTCGTAGCTGAGATCGACGTAGAGGATCGGGCTGCGGGCCATGCCGGGTGGGCAATAAAAGCCGTCGAGCGTCGACTCGTGTTCAACCAGCGCGTCCGGCTCGCTCTCGGAGCGAACCACGCGGGCTTGCACGAAGGCCATCAGCGAATCAGGGTCCTCTTCGACCTCCGAGCGCACGGCGCCGAGGTCGACCGGCGGGCCCAAATCGAGCTCTTCGTCGATATCGATCGCCACAACCGGATCTTTGGCCGAGGATCCGACCGGCGCCGCCACGTCGTGAAAGGTCGGCGCGGTGCGATGCGTTGGGCGCGCGATGCGCGTGGGTGCCGGGGGGGGCGGCTTCTTTGCGCCCGAGAGCGTGCGCACGATCACCGCGCCAATGAGCGCAACCGAGAAGGCCAGCCAGGCCAAGGTCGAGTCCATCGCCGGCTGGGACTTGCAAAGAGCAGCGCTGAACTGGGGCAAGGTCGTCGGATCCTGGCTCATTGCCCAGTCGCAATACAGCGCGGGCACCCAGGCCAAGAAAAAGGCGATGGCCGAGACGGCAAACAGCCCCGTGCTCAACATCCTGGCCTTTGTCTTGTCGATGCTCTTGGACACGCCTAACGCCTTGTGAACGCCCGAAAAACCCGGGCCGACCCAATCAGTACTTCTGCCACTTCAGGACAGGATACGCAATGCCCACGAACAAGCACGAAAACAAGAGCAGCGGCAGCAAATAACCAAAGGCTGAGACGAACTCCGGCGAGGTTTTGGCGAACTCGGCCAGGCTCTCGTAGCCCCATCGCGAAGGCATCAACTTGTAGATGGTCTCGCTGACGCCCTTGAACTGATCTTTGCTGATCGCAAACTCGCTGAACAAGATCTGGGGCAAGATCACAAGCGGCACCATGCCCACCGCGTAGTCACTGCGCTTGACCAGGGCCGAGATCAACAGTCCCAGGCAGGTGCCACAGAGCACGGTGAACAAGAGCGCGATGATCAGCCATCCAATGGCCACCCTGACGTCGACCCAGCGATAGACGATCAGGCTGTAGAGCACGACCTGCACGATGCCGATCAGCGAGAGCACGCGCACTTTGCTGTAGAGGTAGGCGCCCACGTCGAGGTTGACCATCTTCTCGCGCAAGAAGAGCGCGCGCTCTTTGACGATCTCGCGACAGGCGTTCATGCAGCCAAGCCAGAGCACCGAGAGCACCATCACAAAATACAGGGCCGCGTTGGCGCGCGACACGTTGCCCCACACCATCACGGCCATTCCCGCGAGCAGGGGCGCCTGCAAAAGCAACAAGCCGGTGCTCTTCCAATCGGCCAGGATCGTCTCCAGATAGCGGTCCGACAAGACGCCGCCCTGGTACCAGTCGATAAAGCGCCCGCGCGCGGGCGGCACGTAGCCATCTTCTTGCTTGGGCGGATCGACGGCCGTGGGTTCGCTCATGGTCACTTCAAATAGGTGGCGTACAGCGTGCTCTTGATGAACTCGCTGCGCCACTGTTCGGCGGGCTTTGCCTGCAAGCGCGCGTAAATATGGACATAATCATCGACCGTAAAGTAGGCCTTGAGCTCGTTGACCGGACCAAAATACACGAGTCGGCCCTCGTACAACACACAGACGCGGTCGAGCAGATCGAGCGAGGTCATGATGTGCGTGGTCACGATGACGATGCTGGCGTCGTCCTGGGTGAGCTTGGCGAAGCTCTCGGTGAGCGAGCGCTCCAGCGCCGGGTCCAGGCCGCTGGTGGGCTCGTCGGCAAACAAGATCGTCGGCTCGCTGAGCAGCTCGACGCCGACGCTGACGCGCTTTCGCTGGCCGCCGGAGAGGCTCGAGACGCGCTGAGCGCGGCTCTTGGCAAGCCCGAGCTTGGTGATCACGCGCTCCACGCGGGCGCGTCTGACCTCGGGTGCGATGTCGAAGAGGCGCAGCTCGGCGGTGTACTCGAGCACGCGCTCGACTCTCAGCGCCAGCGGAACGATGTCGTCTTGAGGCACAAAGCCGATATTTCGCTTCAAGTTTTCGAAGTTCGCGTATAGATCTTGGCCCTGGTAGCTGACGTTGCCTGCGCCGGCAGGCCGAAAACCCGAAAGCGCGCCCAAGAGCGTCGATTTGCCGCAGCCGGATGGTCCCAAGATCCCGATCAGCTGGCCCGCGTTGGCGCGAAAATCGATGTTGTGCAGGATTGTTTTACCCCCGAGCTCCACACGAATTTTGCGACCGACCAGTGACATATCTCTCTCTTGACCAAGCATGCTCATGGCCCGCGAATCCATCACAACCCGCTTGATCGAGGCCATCGAGGGCTGGGATCCTCTGCACGGCCCGCTCGTCTGGTCCGACGAGCTCTTCGACGAACTGGCGCGCGCTGTGTTCGCCCATCAGTATAAGCATAACGCGGCCTATCGGGGCTACTGTGAATCGAGCGGCGTGCGCCCCGAGAGCCTGAACACCTGGCGCGATTTGCCGGCGGTGCCGACCGACGCCTTCAAGTACGTGCGCTTGAGCGCGGCCGAGCAGCCCGTGCGCACCTTTCGCACCAGCGGAACCAGCGCTGACGCGCGCGGCGAGCACCATTTTGGCACGCTCGATGTGTACAAGGCCGCGCTGCATGGTCCGTTCGTGCGTTTTTGTCTGCCCGAGCAGCGCCCGATCCGTATGTTGGTGGTCGCACCCTCGCCGGACGATCTGGCGGACAGCAGCCTCTCGTTCATGTTGGGCGAGCTTGTCGCGCGCTGGGGTGACGCCGAGTCCGGCTATTTTTTTGGCCCTGGTCAAAGCGGCGCGTTCGAGCCCGACTTCGAGGGGCTGGGCCGCGCGCTCGATCGTGCTCAGGCAGACGACGTGGTGACCATGGTGCTGGGAACGGCCTTTGGTTTCATCGAGTTCTTCGATCACAACGCCGGGCGCTGGAGCCTGCCGGCCGGCTCACGCGTGATGGAGACGGGCGGCTTCAAGGGGCGCACCCGCGAACTCACGCGCGCCGAGCTCTACGGGCTCTTCGAGCAGCGTCTGGGCATCTCGACCGCGATGTGCGTAAGCGAGTACAGCATGACCGAGCTCTCGAGCCAGGCCTACAGTGACAACCTGGCCAGCGGCATCCAGGAGAACGTGCGCCTGAGGGTGCCGCCGTGGGCGCGCGTCGAGGTCGTCGATCCCGTCTCGCTTCGCCCTCTTAAGGGCGGCACACAGCGCGGCCTGATCCGCTGGATCGATCTGGCCAACGTCGACAGCGTCTGCGCCGTGCAGACCTCCGATATGGGAATTGTCGACGAGGACGGCGGATTTTTGCTGCTCGGGCGCGCTGCCGAGGCCGAGTTGCGCGGTTGCAGCTTGACGATCGAGGAGATTATCGCGGCGAGCACAGATAAGCGCTAAGGTGATCGGGCAACCTTGAGCCGAGCAGGTGATTTGATGACCACAACTTTTACAGACGAGTCGACGCAGGCGGTGCTTGGCACCGGCCAGCTGCTCGCGCGTCTCAAGCCCGACAGCGCGCGCGGCCAACTGAGCCTGCAGAGCATGCGAGCGTACCGCTGCGCCGACGAAGGCGCCTGGCGCACCGAGGTGGCCTTTTTGGATCAGGCGCAGGCCTGGGTTACGGCCGACGCCGAGCATCACAGCGCGCTTCGCACCACGCTGGCCGAGATTCCGCTCATGGAGCGCACGCTTCGAAAGCTCGAGGCCGGTGAGGTGTTGCGCGACGTGGAGTTCTTCGAGGTCAAGCGCTTCTTGTTTCACGCCGCGGCCGCGCTTCGCAAAGCCGATTTGCTGATTCAAGAGTGGTGCTGGCCGGCGCAGTGGGCGCCGCGCTGCGTGGACACGATGAGCGAGTTTCACCCCGAAGGCACGCTGACCTCGCGCTTTTATCTCTCCTCCGATCTCAGCCCATCGCTTGCCAGCCTTCGCCTTGAGGGGCGCCAGGCCGTGCGCGTGGTTCTGGCGATCGCGCGTGCGCTCGAGCGCGAGGTGATCGAGAGCTACGGCGGCAGCTTCGACATGGAAAGAAACTACCTGCCACCGGCGGCCACCGATGCATTCACCGGCTCACAGGCGCTTCGCAAGGAGGGCGATCGCTGGCGTCTGTTTACCCCTGAGCTTGCGGCGGCCGAGGAGCTTGCGCGCGCGGTGGCTCACTCGGTCGAGGTGGCCGAGGAGGCGCTTCGCCGCCGGCTCAGCGATTACCTGCGCTGGCAGCTCGGGTGGTTCGAAGAGATCGCTGCAGCGCTTGCCCAGCTCGACGTACGCCTGGCCAAGGTGCGCCTTCGCCAGGAGTTCGATGGTTGCTGGGGAAGCTGGCAGACACGCCCCGGCCTCGACCTTCGCCGCGGCTGCGAGCCGCGACTCGAGCACACCCTGGCAAAGCGCGGCGAGCGCGTGCAGGCGGTCGATATTTTGTGCGACGAGCGGCCCACGATCATCGTTGGACCCAACATGGGCGGCAAGTCCTTGCTCTTGAAGCTCATCGGGCTTTGCCAGTGGTGCGCCCAACACGCGATGCCCGTTCCAGCCGCGCGCTTTGTGTTCTCTCCGGTCAATGCGATCATCTACGTCGGCAGCGAGGAGCCGCTGGCGGCCGAGGCCGCCGAAGGGCTCTCCTCGTTTGGCCGCGAGGTGCGCCGCCTGGTCGACTGGTGGCAAACCCCTGCCAACCCTCGGCTGTGGCTGCTCGACGAGCTCGGCCGCGGCACCCACCCCGACGAGGGCGCCTCGATCGCCTGCGAGGTGGTCCAACAGCTCGCCGCCAACGCCGATCGCGTCGTCGCCGCCACCCATTTTCCGACGCTGGCCGATCTGCCCAATGCTCGCCGCCTTCGCATCCGCGGCCTGGCCGAGGCCGTCGACTTCGAGCAGACCTTCGCGCGCGTCGGCGACGATCTGATCGCCATCGAAGCCGCCCTGCGCGGCCTGATGGACTACAACCCCGTAGCCGTCGAGGTCGCCGAGATCCCACGCGATGCTCGCCGCGTCGCGTTGGCGCTCGGGTTGAAGATCGCCGACAGCCTCAACGAATAGTCTTGCGAGCCTAAAGTAGTTTGGCCGTTTCTCGTGCCTATTCTTTTGCCCCTGGCAGTCGAATATCACCCTTGAGACGCGGAGAACCCCAGTGCAAGCAGAGACTCGACACATCTATTCGTTCGGTGACGGCCGCGCTGACGGGCGCACGGCCATGAAGGACCTGCTCGGCAGCAAGGGCGCGAACCTGGCCGAGATGGCGAGTCTTGGTATCCCCATTCCGGCCGGCTTCACGATCACCACCGAGGTTAGCCGCTTCTTCACCGCCCAAAAGGGCCGCTTCCCATCGGGCCTAAACGAGCAGCTCGACGCCGCGCTGGGCCAGGTCGAAAAAATCATGGGCGGGCGCTTTGGTGATTCCAAGGCGCCGCTCTTGCTCAGTGTGCGCTCGGGCGCGCCGGTGAGCATGCCGGGCATGATGGATACGGTGCTCAACATCGGGCTCAACGATCAGACCGTCGAAGGGCTGATTCGCCAGAGCGGCGACGAGCGCTTTGCCCTGGACAGTCACCGACGTTTTTTGCAGATGTACTCGCATGTCGTCATGGGGCTCGACGGCGACGTGCTCGAGCAAAAGCTCGAGGCCTACAAGCGGGCCAACGGCTTTGAACTCGATGTCGAGCTTGGGGCCAAGGACTGGCGTCAAGTGATCGAGGGATTTCGCAGCGCGATCATGGCCGAGCTTGGGCGCGCCGTGCCCGAAGACCCGCACGAGCAGCTCTGGGAGGCCATTCGCGCCGTCTTCTCGAGCTGGAACACGCGCCGCGCGGTGCATTATCGGCGCTTGCATCACATCTCCAACGAGCTGGGAACGGCGGTCAACGTCATGGCCATGGTCTTTGGCAACATGGGCGAGCACAGCGCCTCGGGCGTGGCCTTTACGCGCAATCCGGCCAGCGGCGAGCGCGAACCCTATGGCGAGTATCTGGTCAACGCCCAGGGTGAGGACGTCGTGGCCGGCATTCGAACGCCTTCGCCGATCAATCGCGCCTATGAATTGCCCCAAGACGGCGTGCTCAGCATGGAGGAGCGCATGCCTCAGGCCTACCGCGAGCTGGTCGAGGTGTTTCACAAGCTCGAGTCGCACTACCGAGAGATGCAGGACATCGAGTTTACCGTGCAAAAGCAAAAGATGTGGATTTTGCAGACACGAACCGGCAAGCGCACCGGACGTGCGGCGATAAAGATCGCGCTCGACATGCTCGACGAGAAGCTGATCAGCGAGCGCGAGGCGATCCTTCGCGTCGATCCGGAGCACCACATCACCGAGCTCTTGCATCCGGCGATCGATCCCAACCTCACCCGGCCTGAGCCGCTTGGCCGCGGGCTGGCCGCCTCGCCGGGGGCCGCCGTCGGTGAGGTCGTGCTTTCACCGGACGAGGCTGCTCGCCGCGGTGATGCTGGCGAGCGCGTCATTCTGGTGCGCCAGGCCACCTCGGCCGATGACGTGCATGGCCTGTACGCCGCCCAGGGGGTGCTCACACAAACGGGCGGGTTGACCTCGCACGCGGCCGTCGTCGCGCGCAGCATCGGCAAGCCCTGCGTCAGCGGGGCAAGCGAGGTGCACATCGAGGCCGATGGCTCCGGCTTTCACTTCGGTGATGCCTTCATCAAGGCCGGCGAGGTGATCACGATCGATGGCACCCAGGGCATGGTTTACCGCGGCGCGCTCGATCTGGTCGAGGCCGAGCTCAGTGGCGAGTTCGAGCGCTTCATGGCGCTGGCGGACAGCCATCGCACCATGGGTGTGCGGGCAAACGCCGACACGCCGCTCGACGCCAATCGCGCGCGCGCCTTTGGCGCCCAGGGCGTGGGGCTTTGTCGCACCGAACACATGTTCTTTGCGACCGATGAGCGCCTCGAGGCGATGCGCGCCGTGATCATGGCCGAGAGCACCGAAGAGCGCGAGCGCGCACTCTCCACGCTGCTGCCGCTGCAACGCGCTGATTTTGCGGACATTTTTCGCTGCATGGGGTCGCTTCCGGTTACCGTGCGCCTGCTCGATCCGCCACTTCACGAGTTCTTGCCCGCCGGGCGTGCCGCCTACGAGGAGATGGCGCGCGCGCTTGGCAAGAGCGTGCGCTACGTCAAGCAGCGCGCGGCCAACTTGCGCGAAACCAACCCGATGCTCGGCTTTCGCGGCTGTCGGGTCGGCATCATTATCCCCGAGATCTACGACATGCAGGTGCGCGCGATCGTCGAGGCCGCCCTGCAGGTGCAGGCCGAAGGCTTGAGTCCGCATGTTGAGATCATGATCCCTTTGGTCATCGACCAAAGCGAGCTGCGAAGCCTTCGCGCCTCGACCCAGGCGAGCATCGACGGGCTCTTGGAGGCGGCAAAGGCCACGCTCAAAGTGGCGATCGGCACGATGATCGAGCTGCCGCGCGCGGCGCTGCTGGCCGGCGAGATTGCCCGTGAGGCCGACTTCTTCAGCTTTGGCACCAACGACTTGACTCAGGCCACCTTCGGGTTCTCGCGCGACGACGCCGGGCGTTTTTTGCCCGATTATCTCGAGCGCGGCCTGCTGGCCTTCGATCCCTTCGTCACCATCGATCGCGACGGCGTCGGCGAGCTGCTCGCCCTCGGCCTCACGCGCGGCAAGGCTGTGCGACCGGATCTCGTCGTCGGTATTTGTGGCGAGCATGGCGGCGATCCGCGCTCGATCGATTTTTGCCACGAGCTTGGCTTTGACTACGTCAGCTGCTCGGCCTACCGGGTTCCGGTCGCCCGTCTGGCCGCAGCCCAGTGCGCCTTGCGCAAAGAACCAGGCGATGATCGCGGGGTTGGCGGTTTGGAATAGGAGGCGCTAGACTCGGGTTAGTTGCTGTATGAAAGGCGAGTCATTTCAACTCGGGGTCAATCCATGAAAAAGCCTACCGTGATCTTGCGACATTGTGCCGACTATGACGCCGAGCGCATCGAGCGCATCGTCGGCGAAGGACTTGACACGATGGGCTTGCGCCCCTTCGGGCGCACGCTGGTCAAGCCCAACGTCGTGGCCTCCGGCCCGTTGTTTCCCCACGCTTACACGCGCCCGGAGTTCGTCGAAGGCGTGCTGCGCGCGCTCAAGTCGCGCGGTGAGCGGATGACCGAGATCGCCGTCGGTGAGCGCTGTGGGATCACGGTGCCCACGCGCTTTGCCTACAAGGGGGCGGGCTACTACGAGATGATCGACCGGGTCGGGGGCACCAAGCTCTACCACTTCGATGAAGAGCCCCAGGTCGAGATACCGCTGTTTCATCCCCAGCGGCTGCGCGATTCGTTCTTTACGCCCGAGCCCGTGGCGCGCGCCGATTTCTTCGTCAACTGTCCCAAGTTCAAGGCTCATCCGTGGACGACGGTGACCTTTAGCATGAAGAACTACATCGGCATTCAAGACGATCGCCACCGGCTCATCGACCACGACCACGCGCTCAACTCCAAGGTCGCCGACCTGCAATACATCACCCAGCCGCAGTTCATCGCCACCGACGCGATCATCGCCGGCGAGGGGCGCATGCTGACGCCGCGGCCTTATCGGCTCGACCTGGTGTGCATGGGCGACAACCAGGTGGCTTTTGACGCGGTGTGCTGCCACATCATCGGCGTCGACCCGCTCAGCGTCGACCATATTCGCATGGCCCATGAGCGTGGCTTTGGCCCGGTCGACCTGGCCAGCATCACGATTTTGGGCGATGTCTCGCTGGCCGAGGCGCGCGAGCGTGCGCAGCACTTCGAGGTGGGGCTGATCCGAGTTGAGGACTACTTTGAGGACACGAACATCCGCGCTTACGCTGGCCCGCCGCCCAGCGACACGGAAAAATATTGCTGGGGTGGTTGTCCGGGCGCGCTCGAAGAGGCGATCGAGATCTTGCGCGTCTTCGACGCCGCCACCGACGAGAAGATGCCGCGCATGCACGTGGTTTTTGGTGCCTACGACGGGGACATCGACGCCAAGCCTGGCGAGAAGGTGGTCTTTATGGGCGACTGCGCCACTTACAAAGGCGAGATCGCCGGGCGCGACGTCTCGATCGAGAGCCGCTACATCGACCGGGCGCGCCACGATCCCAAGAGCGCGCGCACCGAGGACATCTACGCCAAGATGGCGCGCATGGAAAAACGCATGTGGGAGGCTAGAAAGGACGACGTCATTCAGATCAAGGGCTGCCCGGTGAGCGTCGCCGAGCAGGTCTTGTTGCTCGTCAAGATAGGCAAGCTGCAAAACCCCTACTTCGACCCGAGCCAAGCGATGAGCTTTACGAGCTGCTATCTGTCATCGCGCACGCGCACGGCGATCAAGCGCATCTTCGGAGAGAGCTATCACAAGAGCGGGCCGACGGTTCGCGGCGCCGCACGCCCGGTGCAAAACATGCCACCGGGCGATTGAAGGCGGGTTTTCAGGAGCGCGGATCGGTGCAGACCTTGTCCGCGTTACACTCGGCGACAAAGCTCCAGAAATCAAAGGCGTTGCCACAGGGCACGACGCGGGCGCGATCGAGGCATTGGTCGAATTTTTCGGGGTTGATGCGGCCATCGTCGCAACGATCGGCCGGCCACAGGTCGTTGATGTTGCTGCGCACCTTGATCTCGCAGTCCTCTTTCGAGGAGTAGGTCTTTCCTGAACCGATATCGCCGCAACTCTCATAGCTCTTGCAGGCTTCTTCGGTGATTTCGTCGCGGTATTCTTCGCGGGTGGGATCGGAGCAAGCTGCGCTAAGGGCAATGAAGCAAAACAAACAAAGAGTGATAACGAACGACGGACTGCACTTCATGGTATCCCTTTGGGATCGTTATTTCATCGTGGTGCGAGATACTGCGGGGTTCGTGGCTTGCGTACTGCGCTGATGGTGCCAAGGTTGAGGAAGAAATCGCCTTGGAGAAGATGAGTGTCGGTAAGACCCCAGATCGCACGATGTCTGGCGAAGGTGGCGGGAAACTACTACTTCTTGAAAAAGGCGAGTGGGCTGTTGGACGAGAAAGTCCACCAGCTTGATAGCTTGACTAGCCTTGCTGGACGGTTGATCGATCACCGAATCTGCAAGGAGATAGGTGGTGAGGCTGTAACGACTCTTCCTCAACCTTGGGACCATCAGCTTCATGCCATACTCGACGTGCAATGACTCAGCGCACAGTTTTGCCACGCTGTGTAGGATTGGTGCTGCTCCATCATGATGCCGATCCAGGTGTGGTGATTGTTTCTTCGGAGTAAACCCTGAACCCCATTTACTATTCCCACTGGCCGCTTGAGCTGTGGCAGCAGCGGGCGCTCGTCTCTCTTGAGCAGTGTTGAGCTTTCGGGGGTATCGGACCGAGCCAGAGTGTAGGCAAATGTGTGACCGACGTCAAAGCCTACACGCTGTGTATTTGCAATCCGTTCCCGGCAACCTGCCTGGGAGGTGTATAGAAAGAATGTAAGTCATTGTTTTCTTATTTCTTTCTGCAATTGCAAATATTTGCATCTTAGCGGGGATCGGCCAGATTGCGCACGCGCTGGACGCTGAGCTCGAGCATGAGCTGGTCTTGAATCTGGGCGATTTGGGCGAGCTCGAGTTGCTCCTGGGCGCTGATCACGTCGAGCTGGGTGGCGACGCCGTGGCGGTAGGCGGTCTGGGCCTGGTTGAGCGCGAAGGCGGCGAGCTCGATCTCGGACTGGCCCGACTCGATCTGGCTCTGGGCGGCTAAAAATTCCGCCCAGGCTTGCTCGATGCCCGAGGTGATCTGGTGGATCGACTGGCGTCGGCGGATGTCGACGGCCAGCAGTTGGGCGCGGCGCTGGTCGATCTCGGCGCCGCGCATGCCGCCGTCCCACAGTATCCACTCGGCGCCAAAGATGATCATCCAACGCGGGTCTCCCGGGCTGAGCAGGGAGCCGCGCGAGCCCGAGTAGCTGGCCGTGGCGGTAAATGCCGGCAGGTAGCGCCAGTAGACCTCCTCGAGGGCGAGCCGTGCCACGTCGCGCTGTGCGGCATTGGCCGCCAAGACGGCGCGGTTTTGTTCGGCCATGGCTACAAGCCCCTCGGGATCGGAAGGCGCTTTCAAGGGCTCGGGGCTGACGACGTCGAAGTCCGAGGGGATCTGAAGCAGCTCGGCTGCCGCCGCGCGCACCTGCACGAACTGCAGGCGCGCGCGCTCGACGCTCTTTTCGGCCTGCACGACGCGCAGCCGCGCGCGCGTGAGCTCGAATTCGGTGGCCGTGTCGGCCGCGCGCCTGGCCTCGGTGGCCCGAAGCATCGTGCGGTTGCTCTCGAGCTGCTGCACGGAGAGGTCGATGAGCCGGCGCACGCTCAAGACATTGTAGTAGACGCTGATCACGGCCGAGTCGAGGTTCTCGCGCACCAGATCGACCTGCACGCGTGCCAGATCCCGCTGGGCGTAGGCTTGCTGGATGAGCGGATAGGAGCGAAAGTTCGCGCGCAGCGAAGCGCTGATCGTCCAGCGATAGTCCGTGCGCGGCTGCACGACGATCTCGGGCGCGCCCGGCGCCGGTGCAAAGGTGATCTCGTCCTGGTTGATCGTGTACGAGCCGCTGGCCACCACGCTGGGGTGAAGCGCGCCCCAGGCCTGGCGGATCACGCCCTCGGCGATCTCGATCTGGGTTTCGGCCAACTGGACGTCATAGCTCTGCTCGCGCACGAGCTGTCGGGCCTGCTCGAGCGTGACCACGCGCGTTGCGCCGAGCTCGACGTGTACTTTTCCAGGCGAGCTCAGCGCATCGCCGGGCTTGGGCAAGAGCGGCTGCTCTTGTTCGAGCGGCGCCTTGGCACCTTCATCGGGCACGATCTGGGCCTGGGCCAGCATCGGCAGGCCCATGCACAAGAAGACGATCGCGCTTGCTCCAACCAAGCGAACAACCATGCGCCGGCTGACAGAGGAGATCTCGTCGAACAGCGAGTAGAGCACGGGCACGATGATCAGCGTGAGCGCGGTCGAGACGATCAGCCCGCCGGAGACCACGCGCGCCATCTGGCCCCACATCTCCGCTGAGCTGCCACCGTAGACGATCTGGCGATTGACGAAGTCGACGCTCACGCCGATGACCAGCGGCACCAGGCCGAGCACGGTGGTGATCGCGGTGAGCAAGACCGGGCGAAAGCGCACCATGCCCGCCAAAATGACGGCGTCGCGGCGCTCATAACCGCGGGCACGCAGCCGGTTGATATAATCGATCAGAACGATCGCGTTGTTCACCACGACGCCCGCCAAACTGATCACGGCGATGCCCGTCATGATGATGCCAAAGGCCTCTCCGGTCAGAATCAATACCCAGAGCACGCCGATCAAGCTCAAGAGCACGCTGCACAAGATGATCAGCGGCTGGGTGATCGAGTTGAACTCGGTCACCAGAATCAACAGGATCAAGAACAGTGCCGTGAGCAGTGCCTTGGCCAAGAAGCTCGCGGCCTCGTTTTGGTCCTCGCTCTCGCCGGTGTAGCGAATGACGTAGCCTGCGGGCAGCTGCAAATCGAGCAGATTCTTTTGAACCTCCTCGAGCAACTTGGCCGGCAAATAGCCGTCGGCGGCGTTGGCCGTGACCTTGACCACGCGCTCCTGGTCTTTTCGGCGCACGGAACCCGCGCCGCCCAAGATCTCGACCGTGGCGATCTCGATCAGGGGAATATGGAGGTTATCCTTGTTGACGATCGTCAGGCTGTTGATGTCGGAGATCTCGTGGCGGCGATCCTCGGGAAGGCGCACGACGATGTCGTACTCGTCATCGCCTTCGCGATAGTTGCTGGCCTTGGTGCCGTTGATTGCGGTGCGCACGGTCTGAGCGATCGAGTGTGTGCTCAGCCCGGCCGTGGCGGCCTTTTGTCGATCGACGACGACGTGGATCTCCGGGCGGCTGAGCTCGATGTCGTCCTTGAGATCGATGATGCCCTCGATCGGGCGGATTTTCTCGCGCACTTCGCGGGCGATGCGGCCGAGTTCGCGCAGTTCGGGGCCGGCGATCTCGACGCTGACCGGCGCGCCGCTGGGTGGGCCCATGCTCTGGCGGTTCAAGATGATCGTCGCGCCCGGGATCGGCGCAAAGAAGTCTCGAAGGCTGTCCATGAAGGCGTAGGGGTCGCTGGTTTGTTTGCCGTTCTCGACGAGCTCAACGGTGATCTGGCCGTAGTGCGGCGCCTCGCCGCCGCCGCCGGCTTGGCCGCCACCTTGGACGCCGCCATCGGTGATCCAGGCCGTAACGAGCTCCGGGGCACTGTCGAGCGGCGCCTGCATGCGCTCGAGCACTTCGCTGGTTGCAGCCAGGCTGCTGCCGTCGGGCATTTGCACGCTGATGTTGAACTGCTCGGGGGTGGTCTGGGGAAAGAACTCCACACCGCGCGAAGTCTTGGCGAAGACCACGAAGGTCATCACAAGCGCGCCACCGGCCAGAAAAACGACGAGCACGCGCTGGTTGAGGCAAAAGACCAGCGTGGCCTTGTAGGCCCGGTACAAGACGTTGTCCGGGACGGCCACCTCGGAGAAGGTGACGCCTTCGCGCACCTTCAAGAAGGCCGCGCACAGCGTTGGGTTGATGATCAGCGCGACAAAGAGGCTGGCCAAGAGCGTAATGATTACGGTTTTGGGCAAAAACCCCATGAACTTGCCGGTAACGCCCGGCCAGAACAGCATCGGTGCAAAGGCTGCCACCGTGGTCGCCGTCGAGGCGATAACCGCCCAACCCACCTCGGTGGTGCCGTCGAGCGCCGCCTGAACGCGGTCTTTTCCCTCGCTGGCGTGGCGGTAGATGTTCTCGACAATCACGATCGCGTTGTCGACGAGCATGCCCAGCGCGAGCACCAGCGAGAAGAGCACGACCATGTTGAGCGTGATGCCCATCATCGAGAGCACGATGAAGGTGATCAGCATCGAGAGCGGCACGCTCACGGCGACAAAGAGCGCGTTTCTCGCACCGCCCATGAAGAAGAACAAGACGCCGAGCACGAGGATCAAGCCCGAGATGATGTTGTTCTCCAGCTCGTGAACGCGGGCCTGGATCTGGACCGACATGTCGTTGACGATCGTGATGTTGACGCTGTCGCCGGCGGCCTGATCGTAGCGCGCGATCACCTGCTTGGCCTCCTGGGCTATCGAGATGATGTTCGAGCCGGCGCGCTTGACGATCGAGAGCGAGACGTTGGGTCGGGTGGTCAGCTCGCGCCGGCCGTCCTCATAGGTCGTCCAGGTGGTCAGCCGGCTAAAGGTAGTGGGCTCTTTGAAGCTGTCGATCACATCGGCCACGTCGCGCAGATAGACGGCGTTGCCATCGGGCGCCTTGACCACGATGTTGCGAATCGTCTCCATGTCACGAAACTCGCCGGCGACGCGCACGATGTACTTCATCGAGCCGATGTCGAGGCTGCCGCCGGGCAGGTTGATGTTCTCGGTCTGGATGGCCGTGATCACCTCGTTGACCGAGGCGCCGCGGTGGCGCAGCTTGTCGGGATCGACGGCGATCTGGATCTCGCGCTCGATGCCACCGGCCAAGCCCACGCGCAGCACGCCGGTCACGCTCTCGAGCTCGTCTTGCATCTGCTCGGCCAGATCCTTGAGGCGCAGCAGATCGAGATCTCCGGAGACGTTGGCGATCAAGATCGGCCAGTCGCTGGCGTTGATCTCGATGATCTCGGTCTCCTCGGCGTCGGGCGGCAAATCGGGCTTGGCCTTGTCGACCTGAACGCGGATGCGCTGCAGCGCCTCGTCGATGTCGACGTCGGGCTCGAACTCCAGGGTGATCAGCGAGACGCTCTCGGCCGAGGTGCTGTTCATGCGCTTCAAGTTTCGAAGGCTCTTGAACTTCTTCTCCAGCGGCCGGGTCACGAGCATCTCGATGTCGACCGGTGAGACGCCAAAATAGGGCGTGCTCACGATCACCACCGGAATGGCAATGTCCGGCGCGGCCTCGCGAGGCAGCGAGAAATAGCTGATCAGCCCGCCGATGACGAGCGTCACGATCAGCACGTAGACCGACATGGAATGTTCAATGGCGAAGCGCGTCAGTTTCATGAGGTTCCTGGTTTTGGCGCTTAGTTCTGCTGGAGTTCTTGGACGACTTCGATGCGGCTGCCGGCGACGAGCCCGCGGTGCCCACGGGTGATCAGCTGATCGCCCTCGACCAGGCCCTCGCTAACGAGCACCAACGCCCCGCTGCCAGGGCCCAGCTCGACCTTTCGCAACTCGGCGCGGCGAATGCCCTCGTCGGTGTTGCTCACCACCATGGCCTCGCGCGAGCTGAAGCCCTCGAGGATCGCTTCGCGCGGGACCATGATGACGTCGTTGAATTCCTTTCGCGTCACGAACATGCGCGTGCGCATACCGGGCAAGATGCTCAGATCTTCGTTGGCGATGTGGATCTCGACGGGGTAGGTGAACGACGGGCTGTGTGCCAAAATCCCCACGCGCTTGACGCTGCCCTCAAAGGAGCGGCCCAGCGCCGGGATCTCGATCGTCAGCGTCTCATCGCGCCGAATGTGCTGGATCTGAGACTCCGGCACCTGGGCCTGCACGACGATCGTGTCGTAGACGACGATCTCGGCCAGCGCCGCGCCAGGGCTCGCGTATTCGCCCTGATCGACGTTCTTTTTGGCGACATAGCCGCTGATCGGGCTGGTTACTGTCGTCTTGGAAAGGCCCAACTCGGCCTGGCGCAAGTTGAGCTGTGCCGTCTCGAGAGTGGATTCAGCCTGATCGAGCTGCTGCGGCGTGGCCAGACCATCTTTTTGAAGGCGCTCGAGGCGAGCGAGCTCGCGCTTGGAGGTGGCGATCTGGCTCTTGAGCAGCTCGATGCGTGCAGCATCGATGCGCCCGTCCACGCGGTAGAGCAGCGCGCCGCGCTTGATCGTCTGGCCTTCGCTAAAGGGCGCGGCGACGACCATGCCCGGCGTATCAGCCGAGATGCGCACCGATTCCAGAGGCTCGGTTCGCCCGATCACCTCGAAGGTATCGACAAAGCGCGTACTCTTGATGACCAGCGTGGCCACAGGCACCGGCGCCACCAAAGGAGCGCTCTTGGCCTCCCTGGATGTCGGAGACCCGCTGGCCTCGTTTTGACAGCCGGCTGCGCCGAGTGCGAGCAAAATAGCTCCTCCGATCATGGCGTAGCGTATTCTCATAGAGACTCCTTACTCTCGAGCTTTCCCGCGCCTGCGAGAAAGAAATAGACGAGGCGATCGAGCGCCTCCTCACTCAAATAATTTTGTGTGCAATAAGCTTGAGCCTCTTCGCTGTCGGCGCACTCGACGAGCTTGAGCACGTGCATGAGGTGGTTGTTGATCATCCCCATCAACTGCTCGGTCAAAAACAAGGTCGTAAAGCCCGGATGAGGCTCGAACTCGCCGCTGGCGATCGCCTCATCGAACATCTTGTAGACGCGCGCCATCATCGCCTCATGAGAGCAGATGATGTTGAAGGTCGGCCGGCTCTGCTCGGGCCCGAAGATCACCGAGTAAATGAACTGCAAGGTCAAAGGCGCACGCCGGGCGCCATCGATATGGGCCCAGGCAATCGCGCGCACCTTGGCGGGCAAGTCTTTGGCCCCGTCAATGCACGTCTCGATGCGCGTCTGCATCGACGAAAACAAAAAGTCGATGAGCTTTAAGAACACGCCCTCTTTGCTCTCGAAGTAATAATAGAGCATGGGGTTGGTGATGTTGGCCTCCTGGACGATCTCGCGCACGCTGGTGGCGGCGTAGCCTTTGCGCGCAAAGAGCTCGAGGGCGGCCTGCATGATGCGTGCGGCCATCTCCGGGATGCCTGCCTCGATGAAGGCAGGTACCAGGTCGCCGTTGGGCGGCTCGGTGCTTAAAAGACTCTCAGACATATACGGCTCTTGAGAACGGTGGTTGCTGGTTAACGCTCGTTAGGTTAACGATCGTTAGGCGGGCACTTTAGCGGAGAATTCTTGGAAGTCAACGCCTTTTCAAAATCGCCAGGGCTGACATTGTTGTCCGAATCACATCGTCGTACTGACAATTTTTGCGTGTTCTGGCGCCTGGCCGGCGTTTTTTGCCGACTCGGCGCCGGCCCAGGCTCTCCCTGCTACAATCCCAACGGAAAAATAGACTGACCCGCATAAATGCTTATAGTTTAGCTTGAACGCTCAAACGGGTGCAGGACGCGAGCAGAGTTTTTCGTCGTGAAAATAAGTGCACGGTGAATATGGAATGGATCGTGCACGTTCTTATAAGTAGCAGAGCACCCCGGTAACATTGGTTTGGGCGGTGCAGTTTGGCAGAAGTTCTCGGGTAGCGATTCGCGTCGTTGCCCCAAGCCGAAAGGATTCCCATGCTGCCGGATTACATCATTTATGATGAGCTGAAGAGACAACGCGAGCGCCTTGAACGTGAGCGGGATAATCGGCCTCAACTCGAGGTTCCCCGCTATGTTCCCTACTGGCCTGAGTCGGAGTTCGAATCCCCCGCCTATGGGGACGACGAATCCAGCAGCGACCGAGGCGTTACCATCATTCAGACCTGAAAAGATCGTTCGCGATCTTTGCCATACAGCAAAAACCTAAAAGAAGGCCCGCACCCATGAACCAGGTGGCGTGGTCTTTTTTTTGCTCTGGGCCAAGCCGCGCTTCAAAAAGTGACGGTTGCAACGGGCGTCTTGGCCGCTGTGTAGGCCTTGCAGACCTGATCGAGCAGCTCGTCGATCGCTTGTTCGTCGCGTGAGAAGTCCACGTCCTGGGTATCGATCTCGACGAGTGGCGTCTGGTCGTAGTGCCCGAAATAGTTGTGGTACATGCGGCGCAGCCGGTCGATGTACAGCGGATCCATGTCGACCTCGTAGGAGCGACCGCGGCTGGCGATGCGCTTCAACAGGCTGTCGAGCGGTGCATGCAGGTGCACGACCACATCGGGCGTGGGCGTCTGGGCCGTGAGGATCGAGTACATGCGGTCGTAGAGCACGAGCTCATGGTCGGAGAGCGTGAGGCTGGCAAAGAGCCGGCATTTGACGAAGAGATAATCGCTCACCGAGATGCGTGAGAAGAGATCGGTCTGAGCGAACTCCTCTTGCTGGCGGTAGCGGCTGAGCAAGAAGAACATCTCGGTCTGAAAAGCGTAGCGGCTGCGATCCTTGTAGAAGTTGGCGAGGAAGGGATTCTCCTCGAAGATCTCGAGCACGGTGCGCGCGCGCAGCCGCTCGGCCAGGCGAGTGACCAGCGTGGTCTTGCCCACACCGATCGGTCCCTCGATCACGATGTAGCGCGGCAGCTCGGCGGTGGTCTCAGGCATGGCACGACGGGCGGTGGAGGGTCGACTTTTGCTGCACGATTCGGGCTGGGAAGTTAGCGCGAGGGGGCCAAAAAGGTCAACCTCAGAAGTTGACGCCCAGGCCAAAGACCAGGTAGCGCGAGACATACGTGCCGTTGCCCACGACCAGGGCCAGATCTCCGCCCTCGTCGCTTTGATTGATCTGGCGCACCTCGGAGTTGGTGATCGTGCGATCGGCCATCAGAAAGTAGGCCGCGCCAAAGTCGAGCTCGAAGCTCTCAAAGGCGTAGCTCGCTCCCAGCGCGAACATGTGCTTGTCGGCGTCGACGATGAAGACGCTGATGCGATGGTCTGGTACGGCTCCCATGTCAAAGGCGTAGCCGGCGCGAAGCTTGAGCTGCTCGCCAGCTTGGAAGTCACCGCCGATGCTCAGCGTAAAGGTGTCGCGCATCTGCTGGGGTACGACGAGCGGCTCGAGGCGAATCGCACCGATGCCCGGAACGCCTTCGATGTAGGTGTCGTTGGGCGTGGCCACGATCTCGTCGAGCGTCGACCAGCCCTCGTACATCGCGGCAAGCTCGACGTCGAAGCGCTCGCTGACCAGGCGAAGGCCAAAGCGTGCGATCAGGGGCATCTTCATGACAATCGAGAGCGTATCGTTGGTGAGCGTCGCGTTGTCGTAGGCCGGATGGCTGGGCATGCGCACCCGTGCGCGCGCTTCGTTGTCGTCGATCGTCACCGGAAGTTGCAGGGCAAAGGCGGCCTCGAGTCCCGGAAGAATCGAGAACCATGCACCCATGTTGGCCGTAGGGCTAAACAAATCTTGGACCGTCACCTCGACGAGCAGGTCGAGATCCTCGTCCTCCGGATCTCCGAACATGCCGACATAGCCCGAGGCCAGGCTGACGACGCGGTAGTTCGCCATGAAGTTTTGAATGCCCGCGCCCACGCGCGCTCGGTCGTTGATCTGCCAGGACAAGGCCGCGTGCAAAAGGCCCATGAACGAGCCCTGATTGTCGATCAGCACGTAGCGCTGGGCGCCGTCTTCGGGAAAGCGCGCCGGGCTCATATAGGGCGTGTAGCCGCCCACGCTCCAGCTGATGCCCTCAAAGCCCGTGGGTCCACCCACAAGAATTTGCGGAATCGCTTGCGGGCCGCCGTCGTGAGCGACCCCGGCATAGGTGCGCACCTCACCGTTGTCCATCGTGCGCGGCGCACGCTGATGCTCGAAGCTCAAATCGAGCAGGGCGGCGTCGATCGTCAAGGTCAGCCCATCAAAGCCCGCCAGATTTGCCGGGTTGTACCACAGACTGTTGAGGTTACCCGCGCCGCTGGCGACAAAGGAGCCGGCGCGGCCCATCGGGCGTACCCCGCGCCCCGGCAAATAAAAGCCCGCCGCCCATGCGCTCTGCGCCCAAAGCAGCGTGAAACATGCCGCGCAAAGGGTGAGCACCTTCGTTGACCCGCGTCGCCCCAAAAGCGTTCGTCTCACCTGCTCCAATTCAAGACCTCTCATGGGACGGACATTTCCGGCGTGCGTGCCCGCTCATCGGCTGCCCGGTTGGCCTCGCGCGCAACCCGGCGGCCCTCGTCGACGTCGACAAAGATCAGGATTGCGCCGCCGACGATGAAAAACGCGATGATCGACAAGATCGCGTACTGGCTTGCGCCGGTGACGATGATCATCGCCGTAAAGATCAGGGGCCCGAAAATACCCGCGAATTTCTCGAAGACCGCAAAAAAACCAAAAAACTCGCCGCTCTTTTCGCGCGGCACCATGCTGGCGAACAGCGAGCGTGAGAGGGCCTGCGTGCCGCCCTGAACCAGACCGACCAGCGCAGCGAGGATCACGAAGTGCACCCAGGTTTGCATGAAGTAGCCCAGCACGCTGATGCCGGCGTAGACGACCAGGCCAATAAAGATCGCCGGCTTGGCGCCGATGCGCCCGGCCAGCGCGCCGAACAAGAATGTGCACGGAATGCCGACGAACTGAACCATGACAATCGAGCCGATCAGCACGTGGCTCTCGATGCCCTTCTCCTCGCCATAGATCGCGGCCATGCGGATGATCGTACCGATACCGTCGTTGTAGACCAAGAAGGCCAGCAGCATCAGCGACGCCTGCTTGTAGCCGCGAAGCTCCTTGAAGGTCTGGCCGAGGCGCTCAAAGGCGACGCCGATGGGATTGCGGCCAGCCTGAGAGGCCGGCAGCACGGCGACGGGCGGCTCAGGCACACGGCGAAAGAGCGGGATCGCAAAACAAAACCACCACAAGGCCACGGACAAAAATGCCAGGCGCGTGGGCAAGGTCGTATCCGGCAGACCAAACCAGTCGGGCTTCATGATCACGGTCAAATTGATCGCCAGCAAGATGCCGGCGCCGGCATAACCGATGGCAAAGCCTGCCGTGGAGACGCGGTCGATCTCGTCCTCGCGCGCGATGTGCGGCAGCATCGCGTCGTAGAAGACCATCGAGCCGTTGGCGCCGATGTTGGCCAGCACAAAGAGAATGGCCGCAAGCAGCCAATCGCCCTGGTGGATGAAGAACATGCAGGCGACCGCGGCGATGCCGATGCCTGCAAAGGTGCCGATCATCTTCTTTTTGACGGCGCGAAAGTCGGCAAACGCCCCCATGATCGGCGCGAGCAGCGCGATAAAGGCCAGCCCCAGCGTGGTGGCGATGCCAAAGTAGCGTGTGGCAAGGCCCGGGGCCAGATCGGCGCCGGCGACCTTGGCAAAGTAGATCGGAAAGACCGTGGCGACGATCACCGCCCACATGCCAGTAATCGCCCAGTCGTACATCGCCCAGGCCCGAAGCTCGGGACGATGCAGCCCGAGGCTCTCGAGTATGCTGCGCTTGTGGGCCGGGCCGGGCGTCGGTTCACTCATGGCGTTGGCTTAAAGCTCTTTGGGGCGGATGACCTCGACGAGCTCCCAAGAGCCTTGTTCGAGCGCTTCTTCCCAGGTGTCGCCCTCGCCTTCGAGCAGGGCGGCGTTGGCCGTGGTCATGGTCACCGGCTCGCCGCTCAAAAAGGCCACGATCGCCTCCCAGCCGGGGTTGTGGCCGAGCACCATGACCTCGGCGATCTCGTCGTCGAGCTCGATCAGCGCGTCGCTCACCTCGTCCATGCCACCGTGGTAGAAATCGGGAATCCACACGACCTTGGGCACCTCTTCCTCTTCTTCGAAGATGGGCTTCATGCGCTTCCAGGTCTCACGGGTTCGCTTGGAGTCGCTGCTGAGCAGGCGCTCAGGCAGCCAACCCAGCTCGACCAGGCGGCGAGCGACCTCGGGGGCCTCCTTTTTGCCGCGCTCGTTGAGCGGGCGATCGTGGTCGCCCAGCTTTTCATCAGACCACGAACTCTTGGCGTGGCGCATCACGATCAATCGGCGGTTCATCCTATCTCCGTTTGAGGGCTTTTTTTCAGGGTGAGGCAAGCTGAGGGCACCACAGACCACCGGGTTTGTCAATCGAGAGCCTTGGCCTTGTAGCTCGCGCCGATGGGCGTGGAATCAACGCCCTGTTTCCGTTCGTTTCCCAGATGCGCTATGGTCACCGGCGCCTTGTCCCAGGACTTAACGGAGCTTGTTTTGGACAGATTTCTGCGCAATTTGAAGTTACGCATTCTCTTTAGCGCCGCGCTCTTTGCGGCGTTCATCATCACCGGGGCGATCACCGCCGCGCGCGCCACCGCAGAGATTGGGCCAACGCCGGTTGTCGCCTTGTTGCTTGGCGCCTATTTCTTGATGCCACGGCGCACCCTGCCCAAGGGGTTTCGCCCGGAGCCGGACTCGCAAGAGGATCGCGCGCTCGTCACCCGCATGACCGAGCTGAAAAAACGCCTCGTTTATGCGCGCATGGGCTACTTTCTGATAGCGATCGTCGTGCTCGTGGCATTTCCCAACATCTTCTAGTCGTATTGGCGACTCTCAAATTGCTGGCAAAATCAAATGACACGAGCGGCTATGGGAATCTGGTTCTTCGTTTTGGCAGCGTGTTTGTGCCTTGGCGGCTGTGCGTCAACGGGCTCCAGCGCAACGCCTGACTGCACGTCGTCCGAGCTGCAATCGGCGCTGACCTACTGCGCCTCACCACGCGCTGCTGACGAAGCTCGCCAGGTGGTGCGATCGCGTGCGGCACGTGCTGGCGGCGAGGCCGATCCCGCGCTCTTTCCCGTGCCCACGGAGGGCTCGCCGGCGCGAGGAAGGGCCGACGCGCCGGTGACGATCGTCGTCTTCGCAGATCTGCAGTGTCCTTTTGCCCGGCGCGGCCACGAGAGCCTCGAGGCGTTGCGCGCCAAATACGGTGAGCGCCTGCGCGTCGTATTCAAGCACGCTCCGCTGCCTTTTCACGACCGGGCCGTGCCCACCGCGCTCGCTGCTCTCTCCGCCGGCGAGCAGGGCAGGTTCTGGGAGTTCGTCGACGCCGTCTATTCCAGCACCGACGGCGCGCTCGACGAGCAGGACTATGTGCGCCACGCGAAGGCGCTCAAGCTCGACCTCGAGCGCTTTCGCGATGCCTTTGGCCAAGACGAGCACGTGCTCGCCATTCGTCGCGACGTCGAGCTCGCGGTCACCCTTGGCGTGCAGGGAACGCCCACCTTCTTCGTCAACGGCATACGCGTCGAGGGCGCCGTACCCACCGAGGACCTCGGCGCACTGATCGAGGCCCAGCTCGCACTCGCCACCCGGATGACCGACGCCGGCGTTGCGCCCGATGAGGTTTACTGGCGTCTGGTCGACATGCAATACAACCCCGTCGCGATCGACGAAGCCCTCGCCACACCCGATCCCGAAGAGGCTGAGCGCCGCGTTGAATTTGTGCCGGTCGATGACGCTCCCGTCCGCGGCGCAGATGCCTCCGAGGCGTTGGTCACCATCGTCGAATTTTCCGACTTCGAGTGTGGCTACTGTGCGGGTGCCACGGAGACCCTCGATCGTGTCATCCTCACCTACGCCGGCAGCATCCGTCTTGCTTATCGCCACCTGCCGCTGCCGATGCATCCTCGCGCGGGCCACGCTGCGGCCGCGTCGGTTGTCGCCGCTCAAGACGGCTTGTTTTGGCCCATGCACGACCAACTCTTCGAGCATCAGGACGACCTCAGCGACGATGCCCTCAAACAGTTTGCTGCCAGCATTGGCCTCAACTCCGAAACCCTGCTTGCCCGCATGCGCGAGCCAGAGGTCACCGCCACCATTCAGGCCGATGTCGCCCTGGCCAACGCGCTTGGCATCCAGGGAACGCCCACCTTCTTCGTCAACGGCATCATGATCGTCGGCGCGCCGTCGTTCGAGGAGTTCGCTGCATTGATCGAAGAGCAAATCGAGCTGGCCGGCAGCCTTCGCGTCGAGCGCGGGTTAGATGGCGAGGCGCTCTATGAGGCCGTGGTCGAGTACAACAGGTAGGCCGCGCGCCGGTGTTCAAAGCGCGCCTGCCTATCAGTAGCCGAGCCGTTGGCCGAGCACGACGTCGATGCCTTCCTGGGCGTCTTGGGGCGTTTTGCCAAGCGCGATCAAGTCGAGCTTTCCAATCTCTTGGACCGGGCCGACGTTGTAGAAAATAAAGCGGCCCTGGCCGGTTTTGGGGTCGTAGAGCTCGTCACCTAGCGCCTTGATGAACTCGACAAAGCTGATGCCCACGTGGCTTTGGGGCAAGAAGAAGTCTTTGGCAATGTAGGCAGGGCGAGGGCCTTTGACGAGGCGGTCAACCAGGTGCATGGGGGTGCTGGTTCCGCCCCAGCGGCCGTTGCATTCGGTGAAGCGAATGCTGAAGTCGCCATGGACGTCGCCGAGCACGATGAAGTCAAAGGAGCAGCGCCCGACGTAGCCAAGCTGCTGAAGAGCGGCGGCAAGCTCGAGGGAGCCGTGGGCCAGTTGAGCGTTGACAGCGGCCGGCAAAAGCGAGGGACGGCTGCCGACAAAGATTTTTTCGGGGCCCGTGAGCAGCTGCTCGTAGACGCCTTCGAGTAGAGGGGGGCCGTCGCCAAGCGGGGGCAGCCAGAGTTGGGTCGAGGGGGAGAGGTCGGTTATCGCCCACTCGACGACGAGCACCTCCTCGCCGTCGCACCACTCGGTGCGGTGCAAAAAGGCGCGAACGAGCGCCTCGACTTCGCTCCTGGGGCGAGCGAGCAGGGTGGCGGATTCAAAGACGATGTTGCCCATGGCCGAGGCGCAGCGGGTGCGCTTGAGGCCAACCCAGGGGTGGCGCGCGGCGAAGGCCAGGATGTGGGCCGTAATGCTCTCTGGGTTCGTGGCGCGCTGGGTTTCGACGAGCCAGTCCTGGCCGAGCACGCGGTTGACGACCTCGCTGAGCAGTGACTTGTCATTGGCCAGCCAGAGCACCGGCGGCGGGGGGCCGACGACGCTGACGGGCACGCCGGCGGCTGTGGCGATCGTTTTGGCAAGCGTCCAGACATCGTCGATCGACATGTAGGGGTGGACGACAAGGCCGCCGGCTGCACGGGCGCGGGCTGCCAGGGTGTCAAGGGTGGTGCCGCGGGCACAGGCCTGAGCGATCGCCATGGGGTTGGCGACGGGTTCGACGCGCAAGAATTCGGGCGCGCCCAGGCCCAGGTGCTGCTGGCAATACTCTTCATAGCCGATCACCGGCTCGCTGCTGGCGGCGAAGAGGTCGCCTTGGCTTGCGCGCACGCGGGCGCGGTGCTGGTACTGGGTGATGCCGGCGATGTCTTGCAAGAATGGAATGCCGGTGACGTCTTCGAGGTGCAAGACGGGAAAATCCTTGTGGAGCGTGGACCACAGATGGGGTCGATACGTTTGGAGCGCGGCGTCAATGCCCAGTTCTTCGCGTAGATCGCGGACAGCCTGGCGAGCGCGCTCGTTTTCTTGCTTTGGAAGGGTAACAGCCCCAATGCCTGTGTCGTTCATGGATTCACTCGGGTAGGAGACTGCTTTGGAGGTAGTCGAATCGTTCGCTCAATTGTCCTCGCCAGACGATACAGGCGCGCTGCAAAATCCTGGGTAGGCCGCTTTGGTCGAGGCTCAAGGCGTCGAGGCGCGCCTGGGCCAGGGCGGTGACGAAAGGTCGCAGGGCGTGGCTGAAGTGGCGCGAGGCGTCAACGCAGACGCCGGTGTCACTGGTGATATCGCCGATGACGTGCATAGGCATGCAATAGCTTGCGGCCAGCTCGGCCAGCGTCTGATCCGGAACATAGCCAGGAAAGCCTGGCTCCCAGAAGTAAGTGGTGATCACGGCGCTGGTGTGCGGCAAGTACGTAGCGACCACGGAGTGAAAACGTTCTGGGTGGTCGTAAAACTCCGAGAGCGCGAAGGGACGCATCGAATCGATCGGGGCGACCATGTGCTCTTCTTTGAAGAGCGCGGCGTAGATGGCGTGGCGCGAGGCGTTGGCCTCGAGTCGGGTGAGCTGCGCGGGGTCGATCCACTCAACGCCGAGCGCGTTCAAGACTTGCTGCACGGCCTCGCTGACATGGCCGTACCCCAGCACAGCCACTGCGAGCGGCGCGATGCGCTCGTCGAGGCCGTCTTGTCGAATTTCTTCGCCGATTTCGGCCAGCACCGAGAGCGCCTCGTCGAGATCACGGTAATTGTGCAGGGGCTCGAGGCGCGCCAGGGGCGAGCGGATGGCGGCGGTCTCGTATTTTTGGGCGAGGGCGACGAGCGTCTCAATCGCACCGGAATAGCCGGCGTGGCGGCCCAAAAATACCAGGCGTTTGTTGTCCTCGCTGGTGATCAGCTCGTAGTCGATGAGCGTCGCGCCGCACTCGACGATTCGCTTAACCAGGGCCCTGTTGGGCGCGCGGGTTTTGGGTGTGTGCGAGAACAACAGATAGGTCGCGCCCGGCTCGACGTAGTCGAGCGGAATCTCTCCGATACCCAGGATCACCTCACAGTCGCTTAGATCTTCTCGCAGCGCTGCGCCGGCCGTCGCATAGGCCTCGTCGCCAAAGGCGCGCATCAGCGAGGGCTGTACGAAGACGGTGATATCCTCGGCGACCAGATCGACGACGTCACGGGGCACGAGCGGTGCGCGCCTCTCCCAGCGATCTTTGTCCTCGCGACGTAATCCGACTCGATTCATGGGGCTGCTCTCGCGGGCGGATGAGTTTTGACGAACTTCGGCTGGGCATACTTATAGCGAGCCCAGGGGCACTCGGCAATTGTCGGGGCTTTGTCCGATGATAAAATTAGAAATTGACATTCATTATCAAAATCAAGTACACGGATGGCGCAGTTTGTCGTTTCGTTATTCGATGCCTTTGGCCGTTTTTGAGGTAGCTATGAGTGTTCGTCGCAGTCTTGTGTGGTTTGCGGTCTTGGGGCTAAGCCCAGCTTATGTCGCCGCTCAGCAGTCTGGAGAGACGATCGTGATCGAAGTCGATGGCGAGTCGGGGTCAGCCAAGGCGTCGAGCACATCGGCTGTGCGGTTGCCGCAGATCGAGGTGATCGGCCAAGATCCCGGCCAGCTCGAATCGGTGCCGGGTTCGGCGGCGGTGATCACGGCCGACGATCTCGAGCAGCAGACGCCGCTCAGCGTCAACGAGGCGCTTCGCAACGTGGCGGGCGTGCACATCGTCGAAGAAGACGGCATTGGCCTTCGGCCCAACATCAGCATCCGCGGTTTGAACCCGGATCGCAGCCGTAACGTCCTGATCCTCGAGGACGGCGTGCCCATCGCGCTTGCGCCCTATGGCGAGCCGGAGCTGTATTACGCGCCGGCGATCGAGCGCATGGAGCGCGTCGAGGTGGTCAAGGGCAGCGGCTCGATTTTGTGGGGCCCGCAGACCATCGGTGGCGTGGTCAACTTCATTACGCCGGGCGCCCCTGAGCAGTTTACGGCCACAGCCGAGGCGCGCGGCGGCAATTTCGGCTACTACACGGGCATCTTGAGTGTGGGCGACACGCTCGGCCGCCTGGGCTACCGGGTCACCGCGATGCACCAGGGCTTTGAGGGCCACCGCGCGCTCAATTTGCGCATGACCGATGTGACCACCAAGCTCAGCTACCGGATCGGTGCGACCTCGAGCGTTGGGCTCAAGTTGCAATTCTATGACGAGCTCTCTAGTGCCACGTATCTGGGCTTGACGACGCCGCAGTTTGAGGCGGATCCGGGCGGCAACTACGCGATCAACGACGAGTTGCCGGTTCGCCGCTATGCTTTCTCGCTCAACCACGAGGCGGCGCTGAACGACTCGACGCTGTTGCAGACGGTGCTCTATGGCCACAACATCACGCGCAACTGGAATCGTCAGGACTTCGATCGCAGCTTTGATGCCGCGCGCAGCTACGATCGAATCATCGACGGGCAGGGCCACGAGGCTACCGGCTCCGGTCAGCCCGACAGCGGTAGGATCTTCTTTCGTCCCACCATGGGTAGCCGCGACCGCGAATTCACCGTCGGTGGCATCGAGCCTCGCTTGACCTTCGATTACAATCTGGGCGCCATTGAGAGCGAGCTTATCGTCGGCACGCGCTTGCATGCCGAGTTGACCAATGAGCAACGCATCGACAGCAACATCGACCCGACGATCGAGCCGACCGTGCGCGAAGATGAGGTGCGCTATGGCATGGCGGTCGCCGGCTACGTGCAGAACCGTTTTACCTTTTTTGAACGCCTGCGTGTCTCGCCGGGTTTGCGCGTCGAGAGCTTTTGGAATGATCGCGAGATCTTGCGCATGCGTGTCGACGGCACGCCCACCGACCTCAGTCCGACGATCAAGAATAGCGACCACATCCTGGCGATCATCCCCGGGCTGGGCGTCTCATATGCGCTGCTCGACGAGCTCACCCTCTTTGGTGGCGCGCACCGTGGTTTTGCGCCACCGCGCACCAAGGACGCCGTGACCAACGACGGCACCTTGCTCGAGCTCGACGCCGAGTATTCGATCAACTACGAGCTGGGCGCGCGCGCCAATATCGAGAACTACCTCGCGGCCGAGCTCACAGGCTTCGTGCTGGACTTCTCCAACCAGATCATTGCCCCTTCCGAGGCCAGCGGCGCCGTCTCTCAGGCACCGGAGGTCGCCGGCCGGGCTTTGATCAACGCCGGCGAGACGCGCCACATCGGCGTTGAATCGAGCGTGAGCTTCGATATCGCAGCCTTTGCTGGCCTGGGCTTTCGCCTGCCGCTGAGCGTCACCTACACCTGGGTCGATGCGAGCTTTGGCGAGGGCTGGCTCGAGGACCAAGACGGCGTCGACGGCATCGCCGGCAATCGGCTGCCCTACGCCCCTGAGCATCGCGTCTACGGCCAGCTTCGCTTCGTCCACCCCTCGGGCATCGCAGCGCAAGTTGGCGCGCACTACATCACCGAGCAATTCACGGACAAAGCCAACACCGTCGAGCCATCGACCGACGGGCTGATCGGTGCCATCGATCCTCGCCTCCTGCTCGATGCTCGGGTGGCCTACACCTATGAGCCGCTCGGCCTAACGGCGTTTGTCAGTGGCAAGAACCTCACCGACGAGCGCTACATCGCCTCGCGCGCGCCGCAGGGCATTCAGCCCGGAATGTTTCGCCAGTTTGTCGTCGGTGTGCGGGGCACGTATTGATCCCTGCTAAATGAATGACGTTGTGGGTGTCGTCTGTTACAAGTACGGCGTTGCGCCCGGTGAAAGGGGTGGAGCGGTGGTGGGCTTGTAGCAGGCAGGGGCTTTAGCAATGGCATCTCCGGTAAAGACAGCGGTCCAGGACATTCGGCGTTTGCGCGATATTGCCAGCGTGTTGACGCGCCACGGCTTCTCGGCTGTGGCGACCAAGGCCGGCCTGGGCCGCTTCGTCAGTGAGCGCGAGGACGACGGGGATTTCGAACAGGCCACGGATCTGTTCGGCGAAGATCGCAGTGATACGGCGGTGCGCTTTCGCCAAGTGCTCGAGGACCTGGGGCCGACCTTCGTCAAGTTGGGGCAAATCTTGTCGACGCGCCCGGACTTGATTCCCTCGGAGTTTATCGAGGAACTCAAGCAGCTCCAAGATCGCGTCAACCCGATGCCGCTCGAGGATGTGAAGGCTCAGATCAATGAGAGCCTTGGCAAGTCGGTCGAGGATTGCTTTGCGAGCTTCGAGGAGAAGCCGCTGGCGGCAGCGAGCATCGGACAGGTGCACCGGGCGACGACCCATGAAGGGCAGCAATGCGTGGTCAAGGTGCAGCGGCTGGGCATTCGCGAGCAGATCCGCAGTGATCTTGACCTGCTCTACTATCTGGCGCGCTTTCTGGAAGCGACGATCAAGGAGTTCGAGCTCTATACGCCCACAGCGATCGTCAAGGAGTTCGAGGGCGCGATCTTGGGCGAGTTGGACTTTCGCGGTGAGGCACGAAACATCGCCGAATTCGGCCGCAATTTTTCCGAGGTGGCCGAGGTCAGCGTGCCGGCGGTGTTCGAGGAGCTGTCGAACTCCGAGATCTTGACCATGGAGTTCATCGAGGCGCGAAAGCTCTCCCAGATCGAGGGCGGCACCGACGAGGCGCGCCTGGTGCTCAAGCACCTGCTCGACGCCATGGTCAAGATGGTGCTCTATGACGGCTTTTTCCATGGCGATCCGCATCCGGGCAACATCCTGGTGCACGACGATGGGCGGCTGGTCTTCATCGATTTCGGGCTCGTTGGCCGGCTCTCGGCAGCCCAGCAAGACGAGCTGATCAGCCTGATCCTCAACGTGATCGCCGGCGATGTCGACGCGATCTCACGCACGATCTTGCGCATGGGCCACCCGGTCGGCCGGGTCAATTTGCGTGCGTTTCGCGCCGACGTCGAGCGCATCCGCGACACCTACTTGCTGGCGAGCTTGAGCGACATCAACGTGAGCCGCTTCGTCCAAGAGGTCATGGACGCGGCGCAATCGCATCGCATCCGTCTCAACCCCAATTACGCCGTGTTGACCAAGTCCGCGATGACCATCGAGGGGATCATGCGCACGCTCTATCCGGACATGGACATCATGGCGCTCGGGATGCCCTACGCACGCGAGCTCGCGATGCGCCGGTTCTCGGCCAAAAAGCTCGTGCAGAGCGCGGTCAACACGGCCGTGGGTTTTTCGGGCTTTGTCACCCAGGTGCCCCAGCAGCTCGATCAGGTGCTCATGGACCTGGAGAGCGGCAACCTGACGATCACGGTGAGAAACGAGTCGCTCGATCAGATGGGAACCCACCTCAATACGCTGGGTACACGACTCTTTTTGGGCGTGATCGCCTCGGGCATGGCGGTGGTGGCGGCGCTGTTGATTCGCACCCACGATGTTTCGATCTTCGGCGTCTCGTTGATGTTGATTTTGGGAATCATGGCGGCGATCTCGGCGTCGACCTTGTTTTGGTGGGCGCTTGGCTGGCACGTCGTGGGCAGTGGCAAGGGGCGAAAGCTGCGCCTGGCACCGCTGATGCGTCTGTTGCGCCGTGAGTGAGCGCAGCCGTATCATGCGACACGTTTCGTTGTTGCTTGCGATGGCCACCACCACCTCGCGATCACCTGGGATGGGACGAGCGATGATCAGACGGTCAGGATCTGGGAAGTCGCGAGCGGGCGCGAGCTCCGAGTCGTCGCGCCGATGAATCTTGCCCGATGCGCTTCGTTTATATAAAGATGCTTTGCAGACATTCTTTGGCAACGAGGGCCTAAATATGCGTAATTTAATAGGTAAAGGGGGCTTTTGGGCCCTGGTGTTGATGGTTTTGACGCTGTGGGCGCCCAATTTATCGGCGCAGGAGTTTGAATACCGGGTCAACGGCCGCGTGCAAGTTGGCAGCGGGCAGCCCTCGATCGAGCTGAGTTCGCCACGAAGCGTCAAGGCGGCCAAGGTCACTTTAGAGCGCTCCGATGGTAACAAGCAGACGATCAAGTTGGGCGATCTGCGCCTGGGCGAGACGCGCACCATACCGCTCAAGCAGCCCAAGGGTAAGTTCACCTACGTGGCGACGGTTGAGGGCAAGGACATCGACAACGACACAATCTCGATGGGTTTTAACTTCGATGTCGCCTATGTCGATGCGATCGCGCTGAAGATCGACCGCGATACGGTCGATCTGGGCCAGGGCCGTGTGCCTTTTGTGAGCAATCGTCCCGTCGATCGTGTGGAGATCGAGGTTTTCGACACCAAGAGCAACAAGATCCTCGAGCGCACGCAAAGCTTCAATGGCCAGAGCGGCAGCCTCGAGGCGAAGTGGGACGCGATCGCTGAGGTCGGTGGTATCCGGCTGACCGTGCACGACGTGGACGGTTTTTGGACGGGCATGATCCTTGAGCCCTTCTCGGTGTTGATTCCTCACCAGACCGTGGTGTTTGACTCGGGCAAGTCGAGCTGGAACAAGAGCGAGGAGCCCAAGCTCGAGGCAACGCTCCAAGACATCCGCAAAGCGATCGAGGAGCACGCTCACAAGGGGCTCGATATGCGCCTCTACATCGCCGGCTACACCGACACGGTCGGTGGCGCCGAAAGCAACAACAAGCTCAGCGGTGATCGGGCGCGCGCGATCGGGCAGTGGTTTCGAAAGAAGGGTTTGAAGATCCCGGTCTACTCGCAAGGTTTTGGTGAATCGGTGCTCGCGGTTCCCACGCCCGATGAGACGCCCGAGGAGCGCAACCGGCGTGCACTCTACATCCTGGGCGACTCGCCGCCGCCCACCTCGCGCGACATTCCGCGTGGCGAGTGGAGTCAGGTGCGTTGAACGATTGGAATGCCGCGCGCGCGCTGGCGGTTGTACCCATCGGACGTAAATCCTTGACTAAGAAGCAATTTGTATAATTATTAACCGGGGCGAATTCCATTTTTGCCCCGGTTTACTGGCATCATCGATCAATTCAATCACGCGGAGGGTCGCAGCTGTTTTGTGTAGCGATCTTCGAGCTTTATGTTTGGGTGCCCATGATTTTCGAGCCCACCTCTATCGCCTTCCGATCGGCTTCGACCAGGACCTGCGTCTTGGCGTTGTGCCTGTTTGGCATGGCGGCCTGTCAGGAGCCCCTGATCAGCGCCGAGGAAGCCGGTCCCTTTGTTGCTGACTGGTCGCAAACGGTCGAGCCGGTGCTGCTCGAGCAAGCCTCTCGGGCGGCGACGGCCAAGGCGCTCAAGGAGCGTCTGGTTGCGAGCGCGGCGGCAGATAAGGCCAAGGTCACGCGTGACGATCCGCCCTTTGACGTGTTCATCGACGAGGTCTACAAAGCGCTCGAATACCAGCCCGCGCTGGTCGACTCCGGCAAGCTCACCGCGCGCGGTGAGCAGGTCTGGGCCACGCTCCAAGCGGTCGACAGCCACCTGCTCGACACGAAGAAGTATCCGCTCGAGCCGATCCGCGAGAAGCTCGAAGAGCTCGACAAGAAGCGCCAGAGCTTCAAGAGCTTTGACGGCCTTGCGCCCACGGGCGAAGAGCTCACCTACATCACCGAGCACCTGACCAAGAAGCATGTCTCCGAGTTCGAGCTCGTCGCCGCCAATCACGCTCAGCTCACGACCATGCTCATGGATTCGCCCAAAGGCCAGCGCCTGCGCCTGGCGCTCGGTGAGTACGAGGCGATGAGCACACGCAAGGCGGGCATGGAGGTTGAAATCGAGCAACTTCTGGCTCAGGGTCTGGTGCGTTATTCGCGTGAGATGAAGCACCATCGCCTCAAGGAGATCTTCATCCACCCGCGAAACGACGACTTCTACAACGAGCAAGAGATTCGCAGCCGACGCCCGGACGAGGCCAAGGGCCCCTATGAGGCGGGCGTGATCTGGCGACGTGCTGCAGCGATCGCCGAGTCGATGGCGGACAAGCCCAAGATCTTGCACACGCGGATGCGCGAGACGCTGCGCGATGCGCTCACCGCCGATACAGAGCGCGCGCTGGCTGCGCTGATACCCGACCAGCCGCAGTACATGGGCCTGGTCAAGGAGTACGCGCGCTACAAGAAGATTGTGGAGGCGGGCGGTTGGCAAAATGTCACGGTGCCGCGCAGCCTCAATCCTGGCGACCGCGCCGAGGTGGTCGTCGAGCTCAAGAAGCGTCTGCTCGCCGAGGGCTATTATCCGGCCGACGCGGCGCTCGACAACCGCTATGACGATGCGCTGAGCAAGGCGATTACGGCCTACCAGGAGACCCATCAGATGGAGGTCACGGGCAAGCCGCACGCGATCTTCTGGCGAAGTGTCAATGTGGCCGCGGATCGGCGCGCCGAGCAGATCGCGATCAACATCAAGCGCTGGCGAAAGAGTAATGTTCGCCACGACCTGGAAACCTACGCCTTTGTGAACATCATGGATTTTCATGTCGAGCTTTGGAAGGGCCAGGAGCGCAAGATGCGCGTGGGCGTGGTCGTTGGCAACAACGAGCTGGCCGTCAATCCGCTCACCGAGGAGAAGGCCCACTCGAATCGCACGCCGACGCCGCTGGCAGCCTACATCGACCGCGTGATCTACAATCCGTATTGGAACGTGACGCCGCGCCTTCGCGCCGAAGACATCTTGCCCAAGGTCAAGGAGTCGGTGCAAAAGGAGTACGCGGCCAAGCTCAAGACCCTTCGCAAGCGCTCCTCGCCCGTGCGTGCGGTTGCGCGCGAGGGCGAGGAGGGTGGCGCGTCGGCTGTTGACGACGAGCCGGTCTTTACCAGCGGCGCGACCACCGATGGCCTTCGCTTCAACATGCAGGCGGTGCGCAACGTCAAAAAAGACGCCGCCAGCGGGGCGGCAGACGGCGAGCTGAGCACCGAGCAGCTGCGCCAGATGTTTCCCTACCTCAACCCGGAGACCGGCGAGGTCGACGTCAGCACCACGGATCCCAACCACATCCCCAAGTGGTATGCCGAGAACCGCTACGAAGTGGCCTTTCCGGGGCGCACCTGGGAGTATGTGCGCATGATCCCCGGCCCGGATAACGCGCTGGGGTTGGTGAAGATCATTTTCCCCAACTACAGCGACGTCTACTTGCACGATACCCCGGCCAAGGCGCTGTTTAGCCGTCCGGTGCGCGCCTTCAGCCACGGCTGTATCCGTATGGCCGATCCGCTGGGAGTCGCCGAGTGGTTGCTTCGCAATGACGGAAAGTGGGAAGCGGCCAAGGTGCCGACCACGCTCAAAAGCGGCGACTACCTGCCAGTATTCTTGGACCGCCAGGTGCCGGTCTTCCTCGAGTATTATACGGTGCGCGTCGACGACGCGGGCCGGGCCAACTTTTTGGCCGACGTTTACAGTTACGACTCCAATCCCAGCTAAGGCGCTTCGTGGCGGCCAAGAAACGACGTCTGGACGAGCTCCTCGTCGAGCGTGATCTGGTCGAGAGCCGCGCTCTGGCGGGAGCGCGCGTGATGGCTGGCGAGGTCTTCGTCAACGGCCAGCGCATCGACAAGGCCGGCACGATGGTCGCGATCGAGGCCGAGGTCGAGCTCAAGGGCGAGCAGTTGGCCTTTGTCTCGCGCGGTGGCCTCAAGCTCGAGGCTGCGCTCGATGCCTTTGGCTACGACTGTTGCGACAAGATCGTGATCGACGTGGGCGCCTCGACCGGAGGCTTTACCGACTGCGTGCTCAGCCGCGGCGCACGCCGCGTCTATGCCGTCGACGTCGGCTACGGTCAGTTGGCCTGGAAGCTGCGACAAGACGAGCGGGTGGTGTGCATGGAGCGCACGAATATCCGAACGATGGCGCCCGATGCGATCGAGGAGCGCTGCGATCTGGCCGTGATCGACTGCTCGTTTATTTCGCTTGACCAGGTGCTGCCCAACACGCTGACCTTTCTAAAGCCTGGCGCCGACGTGATCGCGCTGGTCAAACCTCAGTTCGAGGTGGCCGCCGAGCACGTGGCAAAAGGAGGCGTGGTGCGCGATGCCCGCCAGCGCCTGGCGGCGATCGCCGCGGTGGTCGAGTTTGCCCGAGGGCTGGGCCTCGAGCCCGTCGATGCGATCGACTGCCCGGTGCACGGCCCGGCGGGCAACGTCGAGCATCTGGTGTGGTTGAAGCGGGCGGCGTCGGCCTCGACGATCACGGTTAGCGGCTGAGCGTCCATCGGTGCGTGGCCGGTGTGCTCTGAACGTTGAGTACGTTGGTAGCTCTGACTTGGAAGGTGTAGTCACCTCCTTGCAAGGGCGAGCCGAGGTTTTCGTTGTTGTAGCGGATCCAGCCCTCGTTGCATGCCCCTTGTGAGAGCACGGTCTCAGACGCTTGCAGCTGGCACTCAAAGGTGCAAGGCAGGTTGAGTCCTTCGCATCGAAACTTGATATAGGGCTCTTGGTGAGGGTCGGGAAATTGATAGATGTTTACCGTGGGCATGGTCGGGTCGACCGTCCATGTGTAGGCGACCGCAGCACCAAGCTCGCCGTCGACCACGCCTTTGATTTCCATGGTGTGCGTACCCGAGCCAACAGTCACCGTGTGGCCCGATTCGCAGTCCTCAAAGGGCCCCCCGGAGAACGCGCACTGAAACGTGCAATTTTCCTGTTCGCACTCAAAGTCAAACGAGGCTTGTCTGTCCTTGGTAGGGTTGAAAGGCGTGCCGGTGAACCGAACCGTGATGGCACTCTCAGAAGGCGTGGGCTCCTCGAGGTCCGAACCGAAGATGCAGCCTGAAACAGCCAGTGAGGCGGTCAGGCCAAGCGCGCAGACGAATTTGAGCGATGTCGTCGTTCTTTGGCAGATTTTGGGCACCGAACATCTCCATAATGCAAATTGGTTTTTGGGCGAGCATCTGGTGTGGTTGAGCCGAGCGCGTGCCTGAGGCTCAGGGGCCCAGGAGCCTGACCGGCGCCCCAACCGCCTCACTTTCGGCCTTGTTGTTACCGAGGCGGCCTTTGTCCTGCTCCCCCCAACAAAAACCCAGCCCGTTTTCGCGCACGCCGCAGGTGTGAAACCACCCGGCGCCGACATGTTTCCAGTTCTGCCCATTGATTAGGGCCGGGTCACTGACGTTGGCTGTAGCGTTATCGGCCGCTTGTCTGCGGTTGTTGTAGCCCCAACAATAGAGTTTCGTGTCGCCACGAATTCCGCACGTGTGGTTGCGTCCTGTGAAGATGGCCACCCACTTGTAGCTGCCGCTCACGAGGGCTGGCACGGGGCTGGCCGACGGACTAAGCGTTCCGAGCTGGCGGTTGGCGTTTGAGCCCCAGCAATAGGCGGATTCGTTGGTGTGACTGTTGCTGATCTCAATGGCGCAGGTGTGGTTTTCGCCGGCTGCCACCGAATGCCACTCTCCAGAGATGCGCAGCAGTGGTGATTCAGCGGCGGCGTCGATCACGCCCAATTGGCCATCGTTGTTGCTACCCCAGCAAAAGAGGGCCTTGGCACCGCTGGTGACATTGATTCCGCAACTGTGATTGGCGCCCGCGCTGATTTCAGTCCATTTATCGGACTCGCCAATTTGCGTGGGCTGATGCACAACGCGGTTCAGTGTGCCCACCTGGCCAAGATCATTGCTTCCCCAGCACCACAGCTCGCCGTTGGTGAGAATGGCGCAGCTATGGTCTTTGCCTGCGCTCACAGAACTCCAACCCCTCTGGGCGCCTGGGGTGACCTCGATGGGTTCGGTTTCGTCCGGAAAATCTGCGGTCAAAGTGCCGAGCTGGCCGCGATGGTTTCGGCCCCAGCACCACAGTGAGTCGTCTTTGCGAATTGCACAGGCATGAGAATCACCAACGGAGACGCTCTTCCATCGATGGGCGGGCGCCACGGCGACCATCGTGGCGCTTGAGTCCTTGGTCCCATTTCCGAGTTGTCCAGACTCGTTTGATCCCCAGCACCACAGCGTTTCATCCTTCATCACAGCACAGGTAGACTCCCCGCCGGCGGCGAGCTGATCAATGCTCGGGTGTTCGACGTGCCAGAGATGCTTGGTGATCGGGCCTGAGTTTTCCAGGTTGTCGAAGGCCTGAACGTTGACGTAATGGCGCAATAGAGTGGTCTCGCTGGCGCGCAAAACGGTGAAGGTCTCGACCGGATTACAAACGCCGAGTGTTGGGGTATCGTCGTTTTGGCTGACAGCGCACAAGAATTTGCACTGCTCGCCACAGTCGAAGTTGAAGGTTTGCGTGCGGTGATAGTCCGCGCGGCCAGCTTCCATGGTGACGCTGACCTCAGGTCCGACGGTGTCGACCTCAAAGTCGTGTTGCGCCGGCGCGCTGCGGCGGCCGGTGCTGTCGATCGCTGTGACGTGGAAGGTGTAATCGCCGTCATCAAGGCCGGAGTAGGCAATCGATCCCTGGTTGCACGGCGCTTCTGCGCCTGCGCTGCCGGTTTTTTGCAGGCGGCAGGCAAAGGTGCAGGGCGCGTTGTCACCGCTGCAGGTAAAACTAAAAAAGGGCGCAGGGTCCGAACTTCGCAGATCTGGCATCTCCTCAATCATGACGGTCGGAGCACTGAGATCAACCTCCCAGATGTACCAATTATCCGGGCCGCGCGCGTCGCCCAGCACGGTCTTGATCGAGAATTTCTGGCTGCCCTCGCCAACCTCGAACTCCTGTGGCGAGGTGCAGGGTACAAAGAGATCGCTGACTTCGTAGCGTTTACACTCGAGCGTGCAGCCTTCGGGGAGGCAATGAAACTCGAAGCGCGCGATCGGGTCGTTGGTGAGCACAGGCGGTTTCAGGGTGTAGACGGCCATCATGTTGGGGTCGGTGTTGTTGGTGTTGTTGTTGTTGCTGTTGTTGGTGTTGTTGCTGTTGTTGGTGTTGTTGTTGCTCGGAGGGCGGGGCTCGTCGAGGTCGGAGCCAAAGATGCAACCGGAAAGAGCAAGAATTGACGCCAGGCTCACAAGCCTTGCGAAGTTCGTCCATGTCGCTTTTCGTGGGCAAGATCTAGTACTCGGCCACAGGGGTTTTGATCGGTTGAATCAGCATCATTCTAAGGTCGGTAATGCGGCCGGATCGATGAGGAGACGGATGGTGCGGGCCTTTCCAGGTATGCGGGTGATGAGCCCAAGTT
>JACCWM010000154.1 GCA_013697635.1 Lujinxingiaceae bacterium
CCGTAGAGTTTGGGCGGCACACTCTCGGCCAGCGGTGCGACCTGCGCGATGCGAAGCTTCTCTCTCATCATGGCCGTCCTCGTGTCGGTGCGTGACCTTGCCTACGACTCACAACGGCTTCTCTGCGTCCCGCACGGCGGTCCACGGGCCAATCGTGGGTAGTTCCCCTAAATTTGCGCCGCGATCCCAGAGTTTCAAGGCCCACCGATCCTTGGGTAAGGATGGGTGGGCCCTGGGTCGTGCAACGTGCTCACGACGAAGAGACTTACTTGGACCACTCGGGCCGGCTTAGGGCCCCGAATCTGTGTCGAAGGAAATCGAATCGCCATAACTGGTGCCGTGATCGTTGGTTGCATAGGCGCGCGCATAATAGAGCGTTTCTTCATCGAGGTTCGAAAAGAATAGCTCAAATTCACCGAGCGCAGGGGAGCCGGCCGTCTGGCAGTTGGGCGTCGCCTCGGTCAACGATGGCAAGGTGCTCTTGCTCACGCAGAAACCGAATGCGGTGGCCTCGGGTTTTCCAAGGTCGACGAAATCGCCCACGAGCTTGGCCGCGTCGGGCGTGATGTCATCGACGTACCAGGTTGTGACGACGGGCAGCACGGCGCGGTAGCCGGCGGCCGGCGTCGAAGTGGCATCGTCGGCGCCGGCCGCGCTGATCACGGCGCGGTAGAAGCGCTCGTCGCCATTGGCCGGCGCAGCGACGTCCTCATACGGGCTTGTAATGCCACCGGCGATGTCGCTAAAGGTGTCGTTGGTCTCGGTGGCTGAGCGCTGCCACTGGTACTCGAGAGCGCCGATCGCCCGGTAGCCCGTGGCGATTTCGGACGCCGTGCCGTCGCCGGCGGTGTTGACTGCGAGCACTTGATAGCTGGTGTCGACATGCGTTGCGCCAGCCACACCGCTCAAGGAGAGCGTGACAAAGGCCGTGCTCGTGCCCTGTGAGGCCTGCGCGCTGCCTGGCGTGATCACGCGCTTGGGCGCGGCGGTGTCGTCATGGGCAGTCACGTTGCCAAGGGTGATCCAGTCGGCCGCACCAATCTTGAGCTTGTAGGCCGTAACCGGGGCTGCGGCGCGCCGGCCTGTGGCCGGGCCGCTCGAGGCGCTCGTGCCCGAGGCGTTGACCGCTTGCACATAGTAGGTGTGCTCGGCGCCGGCGCTCGCGGTCGGTGCAGTCCAGCTCAGCGCGACGTGTGCCGTCGAGGTGCCCTTGGAGGCGCTGAGCGTGGGCGCTGGCAAAGTGCTGCCGGGCGTGGCGGCGTCATCCGCATGGGTGGTCGCGGTGACGCCCGCGGCGATCACCTCGGTTCCACGCAACACATTGTAGCTCGCGGCTCCCAGGCTGGCCGACCAACTCACGGTTACGCTCGTCGCCGAGTCGCTGGTCGCGCTGACGCCGGTCGGTGCCGAGGCCACGGTCACAAAGCTGACCTGACTGCCGTAGGCGGTACCTTCGGAGTTGGTGGCAAAGGCGCGCACGTTATAAACCGTGCCAGCCAAAAGCGAGGTGATGTTGTGCGAGAAGGAGCCCGTTGCCGTCGGTGCGCCCAGAGAGTGGCAGCTCGTTGTCGCATCGCCCGGAAGCGCCGGCTCGGGCAGCTGGCTCCAGCAAAAACCATGATTGGTGGCTGCCGGATTTCCAAGCTGCGAGAGGCTGGCATTGAGCGTGGCCGTGTTCGTGGTGACCGCGCTCTGGGCCAGGGTCGTTACGCCGGAGGCGCTGGCGCGATGGCCGGCAACAGCGCCCGAGGTGGCGGACTCGGCACCATCGGCGCTCACGACCACGCGATAGTAGCGCGTGCCACCGTCTTCGGGGGCCGTGGTGTCGTCAAATGTGGCGCTGGTCGCTCCAGCAAGCGCGCTGTAGCTGGCGTCGAGGTCGACCGTGGCGCGCTCCCATTGAAAACTCACCTCGCCGACCATGCGGTGGCCGGTGGCGGAGCTCGAGGCGCTGAGCAAACCCTGGCCGGCGGTGCGGATGCGGTATTCGACGCTGTCGCCAGCCAAGACCGAGGTGTCGCTGACCGCCAGCGCCACGTGGGTGCTGTGCGTGCCGGCGCTGGCCGTGGCCGTGCCGGCCGTCACAAAGCCAAGCGGCGCGTCGATGTCATCGTAGCTTGTGACCAGTCCGACATCGATCCACTCATCACTGTCGATCGAGATCTCGTAGTGGGTCGGCGTTGGGCCGCTTCGGTAGCCGACGGCCACCGCCGATGCCGCACTTTCGGTGCTCGGATAGACGGCGACCACCGTGTAGTCGTGGGCCGTTCCATCGAGGCCCGCGGCCGCGCTCCACGTGACGCGAACAAATTCGTCAAAGTCACCCTCGCTTGCAGCGGCGTTCATCGGTGCGGGGAGCGAGCCGGCGGCGGCCTCGGTGTCCTCAAAGCTGGTGAGCGTGACACTCTCGACGAGCGCGTCGTCGCGGTAGATGACATAGCTGCTCGCCCCCTCGGCCAGATCCCAGCTCAGCGCGACGTGCGCGCCGTGGGTGGCCTGGGTAGCGGTCAAGTTGGCCGGCACCGGGGCAAGCGTTGTGAAGGTCGTCGTGTTGGCGTAGACCGTGCCACTGGTATCGACGTGGAAGGCGCGAACAAAATACTCCGTGCCCTGGGTGAGGTTTTGGACATCGTGGCTAAAAGCACCTTCCGCGCTCACGCCACCCAGCGAGTAGCAATCGTCGCCGGCCGGATCGGCCTCGGTCGACCAGCAAAGCCCGTGATCCGTGGGCAGATCGTCGCTGAGCTCTTGGACACGCGCGTTGAGCGTGGCGCTGGTGGCGGTGATGGCGCTGGCAAGCGTGGTGACGATATCGAGCGCGGGACACTGCGTGGCGCCGTCGCAGACCACGGCGTCAACGCCATCGCAGACATATTCATCGAGATCGCAGGGGCCACACGGCTCGTCCGGGGCGTAGAAGAGATCGAGCGTTCCGCCACAGGCGTTGGGCAGCCAATCGCCATTGTCTGCGGCGTCGTGGCCGACGTCGTCCACGACGGCGGCGCTGACACAGACGTTGGCCCGGCAAACCTCAAAAGCAAAGCAGTCTTGGTCTTGCTCACAGGCGGTATCGGTAAATTGGGGGGCGCAGGCCGACCACAAGGCTGCGGCGGCCAGGAGCAAGACAAACGTACTCTTATACAATTTCATGTTAAGCCTCTTGGGACGATATGTTTGCGGGCCTCGGCCCGACCTGGGTCACTTTGCGCCCATGAGCCTAGTACATAATAAGGGCGTTGTCGACGCGTATGCAGGGCGTCGAGCGGTCAAAAAAGATCGCGCGGTCGAGACGCCAAAGCGCTATGCTGGGGCTCGTCTCATGGGGCTCTCGAACAAGGTCGTGATCGATGAACCGCTCGCGCTTTGCACTCTGGGTTTACGCCGATTGGCGCATGGTGGTGCTCTTCTTGCTGGGATTCTCGAGCGGGCTTCCCCGCTTGCTGGTTTACGGAACGCTTACCTTCTGGCTTCTCGACGAGGGGCTCTCGATCGCGGCCGTTGGCCTTTTTGCCGCGACGTCAACGCCCTACAGCGTGAAGTTCGTCTGGGCGCCGGTGCTCGACAGGCTGCGCCTGGGGTTGCTGTCGGCGTGGCTTGGTCAGCGCCGCAGCTGGATGCTCGTCACCCAGCTCGGATTGGTCGGCGCGATCGCAGCCCTTGCGATGAGCGATCCGGCGGCCCAGCCTGTGCACACGGCTCTGCTCGCGATCCTGGTGGCGTTTTTTTCGGCCAGCCAGGACGTCGTCGTCGATGCCTACCGCGTCGAACTGCTCGAACCCCAGGAGCAGGGTGCCGGCGCAGCAAGCGCCGTCTTTGGATACCGCATCGCGATGCTGGCCGCAGGCGCCGGTGCGCTCTACTTCGCCACATGGAGCGGTGACTGGCACCAGACCTATTTGCTGATGGCCGCGCTGATGGCCGTCGGGCTGATGACCACCTTGCTTTGCGCCGAGCCGAAGCGGCCGCCTCGCGCGCCGTCCACGCTCGTGCAGAGCTTCGACGACGCCGTGCTCGGCCCATTTCGCAATCTCACGGCGCGCACGGGCTGGCTGCAGGTCCTGGTCTTTGTCGCGCTCTTCAAGGTCGGCGAGGCGTTGGCAGCGGCGATGCTCAATCCATTTCTCGTGGAGTTGTCGTTCTCAAAGGTCGAGATTGCCAACATCGCCAAGACCTACGGCCTGGTGGCGAGCATCGTCGGTTTTCTCGTCGGTGGCGCGATCGTGCGCGGCGTCGGCGTGATCTGGGGGCTGTGGCTCGGTGGCGTCTTGCAGATGGCCTCCAATCTGGTGTTTGTTTACCAGGCCCATGCCGGCTACGATTTGTGGGCGCTGACGGCGACCATCGGTGTTGAAAACCTGACGGGAGGCATCGGCACGGCGGCCTTCGTGGCCTACTTGAGCGCGCTCTGTGATCGACACTACACGGCTACCCAGTACGCGCTGTTCACCGCGCTCGCTGGCTTGGCCACAACGCTGCTCTCCGGGGTCTCGGGGGTTTTGGCCGTGAGCATGGGTTGGCCGACCTACTTTGTATTTACCGCAGTGGCTGCGCTGCCCGGGCTGTTCATGTTGCATGTCATCACCAGCCGCCAGGCCACGGGGCTGATGGGCTGACGGCATTGTCTTTTCGTGCTCGATCTCCTATCTTCGCGCCGCTTTCACCGATCGCACGCTCTCTTATCCTGCCCACCCGCCAACTTAGCCTCCGTGATCGACGAATCCATACTTCGAGGCATCGGCCTCATCATCGTTGCCGCGGCGATCTTTACGATCCTCGCCTCGCGCCTCAATGTGCCCTCGATCGTCTCCTATCTGGTGGCGGGCCTGGTGCTCGGCCCTATCACGGGATTGCTCGCGGTCAGCGACGTCATCAACCTGATTTCGCACGTAGGTATCGCGCTTTTGTTGTTCATCGTCGGCCTGGAGCTAAGCCTGGACAAGGTGCGCGACGTGGGACGCGTGGCGATCGTCGCTGGCCTGGGGCAGGTGGTCTTTACCGCAGCTGGCGGCTTTGTGCTGGCCATGTTGCTTGGATTTGGTGCGGTCGAGGCGATTTTTTTGGCCGTCGCGCTCACGTTCAGCAGCACCGTGGTCGTCGTCAAATTGCTCGACCAAAAGGGCGAGCTCGACAGCCTTTATGGGCGCATCGCGGTGGGGATCTTTCTCGTCCAGGATCTGGTGGTCATCTTTGCGTTGACCTTTTTGGCGGCGCTCGGCGCCGGATCGGAAGAATTCGACCTGGCGGAGCTCGCGGTCAACCTGGGGCTGGCCTTCGGGGGCACGGCCTTGTTGTTGGCCGTGGCCTTGCTCGCCTCGCGCTATCTTTTGCCCAGGCCTTTTGCCTGGTCGGCGCGCTCTCCGGAGACCTTGTTCATCTGGAGTTTGTGCTGGTGCTTTCTCTTCGTGCTGGCCTCGGAGGCGATGAACCTCTCGCTTGAGATTGGCTCGTTTCTGGCTGGAATCAGCCTGGCCCAGCTTCCCTACAACGAGGATTTGCGCCGACGTGTTCACCCGCTGATGAACTTCTTCATCGCTATTTTCTTTGTCTCGTTGGGCTTGCAGATGGAACTTGGCGCCGCGCTCGATCATATTGGATCGGCTGCGGCGCTGTCGCTCTTCGTTTTGATCGGCAATCCGTTGATCTTTATGTTCATCATCGCGCGCCAGGGCTACAGCGAGAAGACCTCGTTTTTTACCAGCGTGACGGTCGCCCAGATCAGCGAATTTTCGTTCATCTTTGCGACCATGGGCATTACGACCGGGTTGATTGGCGAGCACATCTTGTCGATTGTGGCCGTGGTTGGTCTGGTGACGATCGCGATCTCCTCGTACATGATCCTCTACAGCGAAGCGATTTACCGCTTCATGCACCGAGCCGGTCTGCTGCGCATCTTTGGCGCCTCCACGCAGCCTGAGCCCGAACTCGAGGAGGGGCTGTCGGACCATGTCATCGTCGTTGGCATGAATTCGCTTGGTCGCGAGCTTGTGAAAAAGTTGAGTGGTCGCGGTGAGTTGGTCTTGGCCATCGATACCGACGTCTCCAAGCTCGAGGGGCTTCCTTGCCAAACGATGCTTGGCAGCGTCGACTACCTCTCGGTGCTCGACGATGCAGGCCTTGTGCGCGCCAAGCTGGTGATCTCGGCCTTGCAGATCGAGGACACCAACAAGATGTTGGCCTATCGCAGCCGCGCCCATGGCGTGCCGGTGAGCATTCATGCCTTCGATCGCTCGGTCCACGCCGAATTGCACGAGATCGGGGTCGATTATCTGATCACGCCCAAAGAAACGGGAGTCTCGGTGCAAATCGACGAGCTTCGCCGCTTGGGAGTCATTGAGCCATGATCGAGCTCGCACTCATCTTGCTGTCTTCGGCCATCGCCTTTGGCATCGCACGCTGGTTCCAGCTGCCCTTGATTCCGGCATTGATCATCGGCGGCTTTGCCCTGACGGGCTTTGGCGCACTGCCCGAGCGCGCGATCGTCGAGCACATCCTCGAGATGGGTCTGACCTTCTTGGTTTTTGTGGCCGGCATCGAGATGGATCCCAAGCGTGTCGGACCTCAAAAGCGCGCGGCCGTGCTCGTAGGCTCGCTGCAGTTCGTCACCCTCGGGGTGACCGCAGCCGGCCTCTCGTTGGCGATGGGATTTGATGCGACGACGGCGCTCTATATCGGGCTAGCTGCCACGGCCAGCTCGACTTTGGTCGTCGTGCGCCTTTTGCGCACGCGCCAGCAGATCTTTGAGCCTTTTGGGCGGCTGGTCATCGGGGTTCTGCTCTTTCAAGATTTGCTGATCATCTTGTTGATCATCGCGTTGGCGAAGTTTTGGGACGGCGCCGAGGCGGTCGCCATCGGCATGGGAAGCCTGCTCGTGCTGGTTGTGCTTGCGGCATTTTGCATGCGCTTTTTGCTGCCCTGGCTCATCCGGCGCTTTGGCGACGAGGAGGAGATCTTGCTGCTCTCGATCCTCGCGGTGCTCTTTGGGTTCATCGGTGTGGCCAGCGCGCTGGAGTTGCCACTGTTTACCGGTGCCTTTTTGGCCGGCGTTGCCTTCTCGTCTTTTCCGACGAGTGGGGTGGTGCGCGGGCTGCTGAGCTCGTTGTCGGACTTTTTCTTGGCGCTGTTTTTCACCTCTCTGGGCGCGCTCATCACCATCCCGGGCGTGCCCGATCTGTTGCGCGCGCTCGCTCTCGTGGCGTTGGTCGTGATCTTGACCCCCGTGCTTGTAACGATCGTGGCCGAGCGCAGCGGTCTGACGGCGCGAAACGCCATTGAGGGCGGCCTGCTGATCGCCCAGACCAGCGAGTTCTCACTGATCGTCGGGCTGCAAGGCCTGATTCTTGGCCAGATCACCCAGGAAGTCTTCTCGATCATCGCCCTGGTCACGGTGGTGACGATGATCCTGACGCCGATTCTGGCCACCAACCGCGTCGCGATCCGGCTGATGCGCTTTCAGCCCTCGCCGATTCGCAAAAACAAACTTCTCGCGCCCAGCGACGATCATGTTGTGCTGATCGGCTGTGGCACCGGCGGGCGTGTCTTGCTCGATCTCTTGCGCGCTCGCGGTGTGCCGGTCATCGTCATCGATCATGACCCGGCGACGGTGGGTCATCTGGAGAGTGAGGGCATCTCGTGCGTTTGGGGAGAGGGAAGCGACCTCGACGTGCTGGCCTCAGCCCACGCCGCGCAGGCGCGCGTCGTGATTGTCACCACGGGCCGCGTCCAGCTGGCCGAGGTCTTGATTGGCCAGCTTGGGCGCACGCCGGTCATGGTCCATGTATTCGAAGGCCATGAGGCTGAGCAAATACGCGCGCTCGGCGGCCACCCAATCCTTTACTCGCAGGCGGCCAGCGACGCGTTCATTCAGTGGTTCGACGAGAGATTCGCGCACCCCACCTCGCCATTGAATCAATAGGCGGCTTTGAGCTCAGCACAGCAATTGGCAGCCACGCATTGGTCCTGGGCCGCGTCTTCTTCGTCCCAATCCTCACGCTCGATCAGCGAGCAGCCGTGGCGTTCGTCACAACTTTGCACGGCGACCATGGCGTCACGACAGCTCTGGGGAACGCCGCACTGGGGAAAGCATCCTTCCACGCAGCTCTCGCAGTAGGCTGCGTTCTCGCCAAGGCCGCACGCCTCGGAGAAGATGCACTCCGTGGCACAGGCGCTCAGGCACTCCATGTAGGGGCAGCAAAGGCCGCCGTTCTCGCAATTGTCGGCGTCACAGCTATTGGCATTGTTTGTCGGTGTGGTGTTGTTTGCCGGCTTGGGCGGTGCGGTGGACTTGCAATTGAGATCGCCGGCCTTGGAGTAGATGACGATGTCGAAGCTGCCCGAGAGACTGCGTGTCCCTTGGCCAATCTGGGCCTTGAGCACAACGTTCTCAAAGGAGCCCACGGCCTTGTCGCCGACCTTCTTGGGGCAGTTGTTCAGCTTGATGCTGCCCTGGTTGGCGCTCTCGAAGACCTCCCCGGCGGTGGCATCGCTCATCGTGATGTAGGTGCCACCACTGAGCGCAAAGCTGCCCGGTGCTGGGCTCGCTTCGCTGGTCGCCACGACGGCCGAGAGGGTGGCGCCCTCGGTGATCAGTGTCAATACGAGCAAGTCACCGGCGATCGTCGCGCCCCAGGTGCTGCTCGACGCGCTGCCATTCTCCTGAACGCCTTCGAGCTTGGTGGGCCCATCGCTGCCGCCCTGAACCTCGATGTCGAATTTACTCTCGACCGGATCACCGCTGGTAGCGGGCGTGGTGTTGGTACTCTTGGAGCGGCGATTATCACCGCCACAAGCCACCAGCGTCAGGCTCAACGTCAGCGTGATCAAGAGCGTCAGGCTCGTCTTGGTGCCAGACAGATTCCAAAGCATTGCATACTCCGCAGGTCAAAGTGATCGTGCTGCGTACGACGTGTCGACATTTGTCGCGTAATTGGCCGCGCTCGGCAACCTGAGACGTCAACGCCGTCTCTTTATTCATGACACCACTCGCTGCAACGCTGCAACGGTCGTATTGACAATACTGGTGGTTAAATGAGACTTCTGCAATTCGCCCTTAGGCACAAAACGAAAGGTGCAATGTGGACGAGCAGCTCACCAAAAGATTTCCGCGATGAAGATCCATGTTGTCGAGAGCGCGCTGGGTGCGCCTGGGGAGATCGCCGGTAAGCTACGCGGGGCCGGCCTACAGATCGAAGTCTTGGAGCCCGAGAAGGCCGTGCTCGATCCGATCGTCGACGACAATGAGCCGGTGCTGGTCGTGATCAACACACTGGTCGCAGGACTTGAGCCGGTCACTCTGGTCGAGAAGGCCCGGCGAACAAGGCTGCCCTATTACTGCTATGTGATCGTTGTCGTCGCCGAAGAGGATCGCGTTCGTGCGCTCGATTTGCTTTCAGCCGGCGCCGATTGTGTCGCCACCGCCGATGAGCTCGCCGTTTGTATCAGCGTGGGTGCACGCATAGCCAAGAGCAGCAAGGTATCACAGCCCGGCGTGGAGATGAGCTCACTTGGCACGTTGTCGGCAGGCATCGCCCACGAGATCAACAATCCGCTGGCATTCTTGTTGAGCAATCTGGGCTATGTGGAGAGCTCGCTCGGTGCGCTACGCGAGCCAGCAGCGCTTGCGGGCATCGACCTTGGCCACCTCGAGGAGGCCTTGCGTGACGTGCGTGACGGTGCGCAGCGCATCAGCACGATCGTTCGAGGCTTGCAAGTGTTCGCAAGCCCCGAGGCGCCGCTCGAGCAGCCCATTGATCTTGGTCAGTTGGTCGAGTCGGTCGTGCGCCCCTTCTACGGTGCGGCGCGCGGCCACACGCGCCTGCACCTCGAGATCGCCACCGATGCGATGGTGCGCGGCGGCCAAGTTCTCCTCGAGCAGGTGATCGCCAACCTGGTGGGCAACGCTTTGCAGGCGATGCCCACAAGCGATGAGGCGAAAAACCGGGTATACGTGCGCCTCTTCGCTCGCGACAATGGTCAGATCGTGCTCGAGGTCGAGGATAACGGCGTCGGCATGGCGTCGGCGGTGATCGGCGCAATGTTCGATCCCTTCTATACGACACGGCCCGTGGGCCAGGGGACCGGGCTCGGGCTCTATATCTGCAAGGCGATCGTCAGCTCGATGCGAGGCCATATCGACGTCGATAGCGAGCTCGGGCGCGGCACACGCATGCGGGTCGTTCTACCGGGCGTCGAGCACAGTGAGAGGCAAGCGGAGTTCGCTGAGCCGACCATCGTGATGGACTTCTCAGAGGCGTCGAGCGCGTGGTCCCAGGATTAGGACAGCAGTGCGCTCGCCTCTAAGCGCGCTGGCCCGGACCAATTCTTGAACGGGCTGGTTTGGCGTCTAGTTTGATCGGCGCCAGCAGCACCTTAATTACAGGGTTGGGAACATGAGCGAGCATGAAGGTCGACCTGTTGATGTCTGGTGGGGAAGCCTGGTTCGATCACTGCCTCGGCTGATGGTTTTCGCCCTTTTGTGGATGATCTTGACCGGGGCTCAGGCCTCCTCCTGGCGGATCGGAGTACCGATCGTGCTGGTGGCCACGGCCTGGAGCTTGAGTCTGGTGGCGCCAGGGACACGTCTCAGCCCACGTGGGATTGCGCGTTTCGTGCCTTTTTTCCTGGCTCGCAGCGTCGTTGGCAGCATCGATGTCGCCCGGCGCGCCCTGTTGCCCTCGATGCCGATCGCGCCGGCGATGGTGCGCTACCGGCCGCGCCTGGCCCCGTCGAGCGCGCCGGCGATCTTCTTCATCAACGCGATCAGCCTCTTGCCCGGTACGCTTTGCGCAAGCCTCGAGGCGGCGAATCTGCACATTCACGTGGTTGATGACGAGGCTGGCGTCTTCGAGGGTCTGGCCGAGCTCGAGGAGCACGTCGCGGCCATGTTTGGCGTCGAGATCAGCGCACGCGAGGAGCTCGGGGGCCCAGAGTGACGACTTTCTTGATGGGCGTTGCGATTGTGCTCTTGCTCAGCTTTGCCGCCGGTGCGGTGCGCATCATTCGTGGCCCGACGCGCTCCGATCGGATGATGGCTGCCCAACTCTTTGGCACAACCGGTGTGGCGATCTTGTTGTTGCTCGCGCGCGCGATGGAAGTCGCGGCGCTGCTCGACGTGGCGCTGGTTTTAGCCCTGCTGGCCACGGTCGCCGTGGTCGCCTTTGTGCAGCGATTTGGCCATCGACCCGTGGGTGAGCCCGAGCAAGGCGCAGGAGGTGGTGGTGCTGATTGATCTGGTGTCGATGGTCGCGATTGGAGCAGCGACAATCTTTTTTGTGGCCGGAAGCGCCGGGATGCTGCGTTTTCCCGACGTGTTTATGCGCCTGCACGCCATGACCAAGGCCGATAACCTGGGGCTGGGCTTGCTGATCGTCGGCCTAGCGCTGCAGGCGTCTTCGTTTTGGGTGATCGCCAAGCTGGTCTTGATCTGGCTGCTCGTGCTCGTCTCGAGCACTTCGGCCAGCCATCTGGTCGCGCGCGATGCGCTGGCCCGTGGCCTTCGACCGTGGAGAAATCCATGAGCAGCCTCGAGGTGCCCATCTTCGATGTATTCTTGGCCCTTTCTCTGGTGGCCTTGTCCTGGCGACTGTTGGCGACGGCCGATTTGTTCAAGGCCACCGTGCTCTTCATCACTTTTGGTGTGGTCATGGCGCTTTGTTGGGTACGCCTGGGCGCACCCGACCTGGCGCTCGTAGAGGTCGCAATCGGCGCCGGGCTGACCGGCGCGCTCTTTCTCGACACACTCGCTCGCATCGAGGCGGAGCAGGTCAGTCAAAGCGTTGAGAAAGGGGAGGGCGACGCCCATGAATAGAGCCGCGCGCCTCTTTCTCATCGCTCTGCTCGCCATGATCGCCACCGGGCTGGCCTGGGCTGTGTTCAGTATGCCGGCGCAAGAGGGCGGGTTGGGCCCACTGGTCGCCTCGCGCCTGGATGAGTCTGGCACCCGAAGCGAGGTCACGGCGACACTGCTCAATTTTCGCGCCTACGACACGTTGCTCGAGATCGCAGTTCTGCTGCTCGCCATGATGGCGAGCTGGTCACTTCGCGTTCATCAGGCCACGCCGATCACCCTCGAGCCCGGCCCGGTGTTGCTCGCGCTGGTGCGCCATCTTGCGCCGGTGATGGTGCTCGTCGCCGGCTATCTGGCGTGGGTGGGCTCCTATGAGCCCGGCGGTGCGTTTCAGGCCGGTGCCGTGCTCGGGGCAGCCGGCGTGCTGGTGCTCTTGAGCGGTTTGCCGCTGGCGCAGCGCGCGCGCGCAGGGCCGTTTCGTATCGGTGTTGTCCTGGGGCTGGCCGTCTTTGCCACACTGGGGCTTTGGCCGATGCTCTTCGACGCCGCGTTTCTCGAGTACCCAGCGCAGCATGCTCACCTCTTCATCCTGCTCATCGAGATTGCCTCGGCGCTCTCGATTGGCTTGATTTTGCTTGCCCTGTTTGCCGGGCGCCCACCCACCGACGCGCAGACCATGCGCTCTGAGCAGAGGCTACCATGACCCCGTCGGTTCTCTACGCGCTGGCCGGTGTCCTGCTCTTTGTCGGGGCCCTTTACACGCTGATCATCGGCCCGGAGCTGGTGCGCCGAATCATGGCCTTCAACATCATGGGCAGCGGCGTCTTCTTGGTCTTGATCGCGTTTGGCGCTCGCCAGCCCGATGCACCTACGGATCCCGTGCCCCAGGCGATGGTCCTGACCGGGGTGGTCGTCGCCGTCAGCGCCACCGCCGTCGCTCTGGCGCTTGCGCGCCACATTCACGCTTTGAGTGGTCACACCCGTTTACCCGAGGACAGTCCCTCGGATTCGATTTGATGTTATGTCTGGTTCAATGGCTCACAATCTAAGCATGACACTCACTCAGCTTCCCTGGGCCGTGTGGTGCATCATGGCGCCGCTGCTGCTCGCTGCGGCGTGCTTCGTGCTCGGCAAGCGCTGGGGTCCGTTGGCGGGCTGGCTGTCGGCCCCGCTGGTGGCCGGCGTGAGCTCGATGCTCGTGTGGCAAGTCATCGAGCACGGCCCTCAGCGCTATGAGCTGGGCGGCTGGGGGGCGCCGCTTGGCATCGCTCTTCGGGCGGACGGTCTGAGCGCCTTGATGATCGCCATGACCTCGGCCATCGTGTTGATCGTCAGCTTCTATGCACACAGCTATTTTCAGCCGGCCCACGGGCTTACGCGCCATGGTGATGCCGACGATCTGGCCCATCGCCGCCAGTATTTCTGGCCACTTTGGCTGCTGATGTGGGCATCGATGCACGCACTCTTCTTGTCCAACGACCTGTTCAACATCTACGTCACGCTGGAGATACTCGGCATCTCCTCGGTTGCGCTGGTCTCGTTGGCCGGTGGTGTCGCGCTGACGGCAGGCATGCGCTACTTGTTCGTCACCCTGACCGGTTCGCTCTTTTACTTGCTCGGCGTTGCGCTGCTGTACTCGGCCTTTGGCGTGCTCGATCTCGACTTGCTGGGCGCACGCGTCGAAGCCGGGCCGGTGGTCTGGGCGGCGTTTGCCTTGATGACGGTGGGCTTGCTGCTCAAGACGGCGCTCTTTCCGCTGCACTTCTGGCTGCCCTCGGCCCACGCCAACGCGCCGGCGCCGGTCAGCGCCTTGCTCTCGGCGCTGGTCGTCAAGGCCTCGTTCTTTTTGCTCGTGAGACTGTGGCTCGTCGTCTTTGGCCCACTCGATGCGCTCGAGTGGGCCAGGCTCTTGGGCATGCTCGGCTCGGTGGCGATCATCTGGGGCAGCATTCAAGCGCTTCGCCAGGTGCGTCTCAAATTGCTCGTGGCCTACTCGACGGTCGCCCAGATAGGCTATCTCTTTGTCGTCTTTCCGCTCGTAGCGATGGGGGCACCGAGCGCCTGGCCGGGCGGCATCTACTTCGTGGTCTCACATGCCTTTGCCAAGGCCGCGATGTTTTTGTGCGCGGGGACGATCGCCCGTGCGTTGGGTCACGACCGCATCGACATGTTTCACGGTGTGGGCAAGCGCCATCCGGTGGTGATCTTCGCCTTCGGGCTGGCTGGCATCAGCCTGATGGGCTTGCCGCCAAGCGGTGGATACATCGCCAAGTGGATGCTGCTCTCGGCGGCGATTGAGACCGAGCAGTGGGTGTTCATGGTGGTGATCCATGCCGGCGGCCTGCTTGCTGCGGCCTATGTGTTTCGCGTTCTGCAGCACGCTTTCTCCTCGCTGCCATGCGTTTCGCCGGCCCAGGGCGAGGTCCCTCGCGCCATGGAACTTGCGCCTTTTGTTTTGGCCGTGATCGCCATCTTGTTGGGCCTGGCGGCGCCTTATCCTCTGATGCTCATGGAGATTGGCGACCCATTTGCGCTGGCCACCCCAGCACAAGGGCAGCCATGAATTGGGGGTTTTGGCTGCCGCTGATGGTCGTGATGAGCTCGATGATCCCGGGCCTGCTCATCTTCTTGCTGCCCGAAGAGCGCGCGGTCACGCGCACGCTGCTCAACCTGGGAGGCGCGCTTCTGAAACTTGCGCTGATCGCCGTAATGCTCTGGGGCGTCTACTATGATCGGGGCTATGAGACGCGCATCACGCTGCTGCCGGGCTTCGATCTGGTGATGCACGCCTCGGCTTTGGCGATGTTCTTTGTGGTGCTCTCCGGGCTGCTCTGGCTGTTGACGACGATCTACGCCATTGGCTATCTCGAAGGCGGGCAGAACAAGAGCCGCTTCTTTGGCTTCTTCAGCATCTGCGTCAGCGCGACGACCGGCATTGCGCTGGCGGGCAACCTCTTTAGCTTCGTCGTCTTCTATGAGTTGCTCACGCTTGCGACCTATCCGCTGGTCGTTCACCGCGGCACGCCCGAGTCCTTGAAGGCCGGTCGCGTCTACCTGGCCTATACGCTGGCTGGTGGCGCGATGCTCATGCTCGGCGTGATCTGGTTGCACAGCCTCGTTGGCCCCTTTGACTTCGTCGAGGGCGGCGCGCTCGCGCCTTACCAGGCCGAGCACGCCCAATTGCTCACGGTGATCTTCTTTTTGCTGATCGCCGGTCTCGGCGTCAAAGCGTCGTTGGTTCCTTTGCACGGCTGGTTACCCTTGGCCATGGTCGCTCCGGCCCCGGTCAGTGCGCTGCTCCATGCCGTCGCTGTGGTCAAGGCCGGCGCCTTTGGTATCGTGCGCGTGGTCTACGACGTCTACGGCGTGCGCGTCGTCGAAGTGCTGGGCCTCGACGAAATTTTGGCCGGGCTTGCGGCGCTGACGATCTTGTACGGCTCGGTGCTCGCGCTGCACCAAGACAACCTGAAGCGCCGCCTCGCGTATTCGACGGTCAGCCAGGTCTCCTACATCGTGCTGGGTGTGGCGATCGCCGGGCCGCTGGCGACCATCGGCGGCATCGTCCACCTGGTTCACCAGGGTTTGATGAAGATCACGCTCTTTTTTTGCGCGGGAAACCTCGGCGAAACGATCGGCGTGCACCGCATCAGCGCCATGAATGGCGTGGGCCGGCGCATGCCGCTGACCATGGCGGCTTTTACGATCGCCGCGTTGGCCATGATCGGCATACCGCCGTTGGCCGGCTTTGTCTCCAAGTGGTATCTGGGCGTCGGCGCGCTCGAGGTCGGCGAGAATTGGGTGATCGCCGTGCTCGTGGCGAGCAGCTTGCTCAACGCTGCTTACTTTCTTCCGATCATCAACGCGGCCTGGTTCAACCCGCCCGATGGACCCTGGCCCAAAGACGTTCGCCGCGGGCGTCTGGAGACGATGCCGACCTTGCTCTGGCCGCCCGTAATCACGGCCTGTGCGGTGGTGCTCGCGGGTGTGCTCGCCAATATGCCCTTTAGCCCGCTCGACTGGGTCAAGTTGATCGCCAATCGACTGTATCTGCCTTAAAAGAAATACACGATGAGAAGCATTATCGCCCAAGTCGCCATGACCCACTTTGGCCTATTTGCAGTGGTCTTTACCCCGCTGCTCGTGCTCTTGTTGATGCCCTTTGCCAGGCTTCGACCCCTGGCCGTGCGCCTGACGCCCTACACGGCCTTGCCAGCCCTGGTGCTGTCGTTGAGCGTGCGCGAGGACTTCACGTTGCACGTATCGTGGCTGTTGCTGGGCACGGACGTGGGCATCGATCTGGTCGCGCGCGTCTTCATGTTCTTTTCGGCCTGGGTGTGGCTGGCCGCGGGCTTCTTTGCGCGCCGCTATGTCAAAGGCCTCTTGCGCCATCGCTTCTTTCTCTTCTATCTGGTCGCCTTGAGCGGCAACCTGGGCGTGATCATCGCCCAGGACATCGTGACCTTCCTGCTCTTCTTCTCGATGATGAGCCTGGCCTCGTATGCGTTGATTGTGCACCGCCAAAACGCCGAGGCGATCCGGGCGGCGCGTGTCTACATCACGCTGGTCATCCTCGGTGAGATGGTGCTCTTTGCGGGTGCCGTGTTGGCCTACCACGTCACGGGCACGATCACGCTCGCTGCCATGACCGACGCCCTGACCGGCGCAGCGCAGCGCGATCTGGTGATGCTGCTCTTCTTTGTTGGCTTTGGTATCAAGGCCGGCCTGGTGCCCCTGCACATCTGGCTGCCCCTTGCCCATCCCGCAGCGCCCACGCCAGCGAGCGCTGTTTTGAGCGCGGCGATGATCAAGGCCGGCTTTCTGGGCTGGCTGAGGTTCTTGCCCGTGGGCAAGGTGGGTCTGCCGACCTGGGGGCTCTGGTGTGTGATCCTGGGGCTCATCGCCGCCTTCTATGGAGTGCTCTTTGGACTGCCGCAGAAGAACCCCAAGGCGATCTTGGCTTATTCGAGCATCAGCCAGATGGGCTTTTTGACGTTGATCTTGGGAATGGGCATGGCCTCTCCGGCGACGTGGCCACTGGCGCTTACGGCGCTGCTGATCTATGCGATGCACCACGCGCTGGCCAAGGGCGCGCTCTTCTTGAGCGTTGGCGTCTCCCTCGAGGGCATGGCCCAGCGTTGGCAGCGCGTGCTCTTGGGGCTCGGGCTGATCATCCCGGCGCTGGCGCTGGCCGGCGCGCCCTGGACCAGCGGTGCGATCGCCAAGGGCGCGCTCAAGCAGGCGCTCTACGAAACCGAAGCGCTTCAAGGCGACTGGCTCATCTGGCTTATCTCCTTTGGTGCGGTGGGCACCTCCCTGTTGATGGCACGCTTTCTCTATGTGCTTTGGCCACGTCATTTTCGCGCGAGCGCAAGCGTCGAGCCCGCTCTGTGGGTGCCCTGGGCGCTGGTCGTGGTCAGCGTCGTGCTCGTGCCCTGGTTGACGCCCTGGCCTGAGCTTCGCCATGCGGCGCTGGCCGCATCACAGGCCAGCCTCGTTTGGTCAAGCCTGTGGCCGGTGGCGCTGGCTGCAGCCCTCGCCTATGCCTTCTACCACTGGCGTCTGGCCTCGCCCTATCGCCTCGCGTTCAATCCGCCAGCGGGCGATCTGGTCGTGCCCGTGGTCGGGCTCTTGTCGCTCCTACTTCGAAGCTCGCAGGCCTTTCGCGCCGTGGTCTTTCGAAAATGGCAGACCCTCGTCGATCGCAGCGCGCGTCTCTTACAAGGGCCCGGCGCCTATGCCCAGATCGTCAATCGGCTCGAGGCCATGTTGACCAACTGGACCAGCGGCGGCTTTTGGGTCGTGCTGCTGGGCGTCTTGGTGTTTGTGGCGCTGTGGCTGGCCAGCTAAGACCTCCGGCTCGCCCCTCGTCCTTTACAGCCGGGCTGATATCCGCTAATTGCCATAGCATGCGCCTGCCACCAGGTGTGCGACCTCCATCACCCAGGTTCATCGATGAAGAAGCGAGGAATTCTTACGATCGTGCTGATCTTTGCAGGCTTGTTCATCGCCTTGATGATCTTTGTTGCCGTGCTGATCAGCGCCTTCAGTCCCGATGGCCTGGGTTTTGGCAAGCCAAGCATCGGCGTGGTCGAGATCGCAGGACCCATCATGGATAGCAAGAAGGCGCTCGAGGACATCAAGGCCTTCTCCGAGAACGAGCTTATCCACGGCGTGGTCATTCGCGTCGACAGCCCTGGCGGCGCCGTTGCGCCCAGCCAGGAGATCTTCGAGGCGGTCAAGAAGCTCAAGGTCAAGAAGCCGGTAGCCGTCTCGATGGGCTCGACGGCGGCAAGCGGCGGCTACTACATCGCCATCGGCTCGGACGTGATCTTTGCCAACCCGGGCAGCATCACCGGCTCGATCGGCGTGATCACGCAGTTGTTCAATGTCGAGTCGATCATGGACAAGATCGATGTCAAGGTGCACACGGTCACGACCGGGCCTTTCAAAGACTCCGGCTCGCCCTTCAAAGAGTTCAGCGTCGATGACGAGAACTACTTCCACGAGCTCATTGACGACATCTACCTGCAGTTCATCGAAGACGTCGCCCAGGCGCGAAGCCTGGAGTTGGGCGAGGTGCGCAAATTGGCTGACGGCCGCGTCTTCACCGGGCGCCAGGCCAAGGTCAACAAGCTCGTCGACGAGATAGGCACGATCGATGACGCCATCGCCCACGTGGCCGCAAGGGCGGGAATCGAAGGCGATCCCAAGGTGGTCTATCCGCCCAAGGAGCGCATGGGCTTTTTGTCCGAGATGTTGCGTGCCAGCGTCAATACGACATTTAACCAAGTCCAAAGCCGCACCAGCCCCCGACTGCAATATCTTTACGTCGGTCCTCAATGAGTTCGTTTGACTGAGCGCCTCATGAATGCAAACACCCAGCGCGCCTTGTTCGCGCTCGTTTTCGCTCCGGCGCTGCTTTTGGCAGCCAGCACGTGGGCCCAGCAACCCGGCGAGCCACCAGCCGACAAACCGGCAAAAGCCACGGCAGTGCCCGCCGCCGGCGCTGTTCGAGTCTATTCGCTCGAGGAGCTATTGCGCCTGGCCAACAGCAATGCCGCTGTGATCGAAGAGCACAAGGCGCGCATTCGCCGCGCCGAGTGGCGCCAGTATCGCGCCAATCGCGCCTGGGGCCCGCGCCTTGAGAGCACGACGCTGCTTGCCCCGGTGCCCGCCAATGCTGATCCGACGCGCTTTGACGAGAACATCGACGAGATCCTCTTGCTCAACATCGGTCCCTATGTTCGCCAGACGCTTCGCGTGGTCGTTCCAGTGTACACGTTTGGGCGCATTTCGACGGCTCAGGAGCTGGCCGAGCTCGGCGTCGATGTTGCACTCTTGCAAGCCGAGCAGGCTCGCCTCGACCATTTTTTCCAGCTCAAGCAGGCCTACTATGGCCGCCAGCTCTCCCAGGCGTTCGCCGTGCTGCTTCGCGAGGGCGACGAGCTCGTCAAGGAGAACCTCGCGCGCATGGAGGAGGCGCGCGATTTCGGTGAGGCGGACTTTGAGACGGCCGACTTGCGCCGCTTGCAGATCTTCAACGCCGATCTCGATACCCGCATTCTGGACAACAACCGGCTGGGCGATCTGACGGCCGCCGCGATCAATTATCTGGCGGGCATCGAGGGCGAGGCGCGCGTGATCACGCTCGACGAGGGCGCGCCAATTGCCGAGATCGAAGCGCTCGAGCGCTACATCGCCTTGGCCCTGATTCATCGCCCGGAAGTCGTACAACTCGAGCGCGCCGTGCAGGCGCGTGAGCTCCAGCAGCGCCTCGAGCGGCGAAACTTCTATCCAAACATCTTCGTTGCCGCCGACTTCGGCTTTGGCTGGTCGACCGAAGACGTGGCCTTGCAGCCGGTTTGTCGGCGTGTCGAGCCCGGCGGCCCCTGTATCAACGCCGAGGATCTCTTCGCTCGCCCCTATGCCAATCCTTTTCGAACGTTGACCTTTGGCATCGCGCTAGGCATGAACTGGCAGTTCGACGTCTTCGGGCTCTACGGTCAGCTCCAGGAGGTCAATGCCCAGCGCGACGAGACCATCGCCCAGCGCGAGCGTGCCCTGGGCGCGATTCGCCTCGAGGTCACGCGCCAGCACCGTGAGGCGCTCGATGCCAGGCGCCGTATTGAAATCCAGGGCCGCCGCCTTGACGCAGCGCGCCGCTGGCGAAACCAGTTTGGTGCGACGCTCAAAGTCGGCACCGGCGCCAATATCAGCGACGCAATCGACCCGCTGCGCGCCTACTACGAGGCCCGCGCGCTCTACCTCGAAGCCCACCATAATTATCTCGTCGCCCGCGCCGCATTGGCTCGGGCCGTTGGCCTGCAGGCGCTCGAAGACGCGCCAGCGCCTGCGCCCTAGAACCATGGCGCCGGCGTTTGAATGAAACATCGAGGTGGTCCGTTTAACCACCTGTTAGAGTTCGCGCCTCATGGCTTGCACCAGATGTAACACCCTTGGAGGTCCTTAAAATGGCTGCAAAACGCTCAGTTCGCCTCATCCTACACGCCGCTCTTGCGGTGGTGCTTCTGATCACCTTCAGCTCCTCGGCCTTCGCGCAGGTGCAGTCACCAAAAGACTTCATCCAGTCTCGTGCCAATGAAATCTCCGCCGTTTTGGCCGAGCCCGACTCCCCCAAGCGCACTGAGCGCCTGACGGGCGCGGTGCACCGCACCGTCGATTTCAGCGAGCTTGCCAGCCGCGCACTTGGCGAGCATTGGGTCAAGCGCACCGACGTCGAGCGCCAGGAGTTTCTCGACCTGCTCCAGCGCCTGCTCCAGGCCAACTACTCGAACCAGATCGAGGGCCGTCGCCTGGGCAAGGATTACAACATCGATTTTGGTGAAGAGCGCATTCGCGACGGCCGCGCCGTCGTTCGCACCAACGTCACCTACAATAAGAAGAAGCACCCGGTCGTCTATCGCCTCACCCAGAAAAAGGACGCCTGGGTCGTCTACGACATCGTCATCGACGACGTCAGCCTCGAGGAGACCTACCGCGAGGGTTACACCCCGATCATCGAGCAAGATGGCTGGAGCGGCCTTATCGACTTGATGAAAGAGCGCCTCGTCGAGCTTGAGAAGCCCGCCAAGCCCACAAAGAAGAAATGAGTTTGACCCTCCTCACGGCGCAGGTGAACCGCGGGCGTCGGGGAAGCGGGAAGGGTGGCGTTAGCGACGAGCGTAGGGCTCGAAGACGACCTTCTTTTTGGTGAGGTCGGCCTCGATCTTGGCGACCAGTTCGAGCGCTTCACCGTCGTCAGGTACGAGCACCAGCGCCTCGACGACCTTCTTGTGGGCTTCGCTGTGGTCTCGTGTCCGACGGTCATTGAACAGACGTGTGGCCTCGCTCTTGAGGTTGTAGGCGAGCGTCTTGTTGACGTGGCCAAGCGTCGACTGTGCTGATTCGTAGGCGACGGTGTCAGCGGGAATCTGTACCAGAATGCGCTGAGCGTCGAGGTGGCGGCCCTGCTCGCTGAGTTGCTCGGCACGGTCGAGCAACTCAGCGCCAGCCTTTTCAAAGCGCGCGCGCTCCTTGAAGTCCTGGGCCGGCGCATGCGACGGTGCTAGGGCTAGCAGCTCATCGATCGTGGCGATGGCGCCGTCCCAGTTGCGCTGTTGCATTTGCTTGTCGGTCGCATCGAGCAAGGCCTCGATCTTGGCCTCGAGCAGCTCGGCAGGGGAGGCAATCTGCGCCTCGGGAGCGCCCTTCTTGGACTCCTTGAGTGAGAACATCCCGAGCACGGCCATCGCCCCGACCGCAATACCGACCAGGCCCAAAATTGCCAGGCTGACGTAGAGCGTCACGTTCGTGGAGCTCTTCTTGGACGAGCCAGCATAGTCGCGCGGATCGACTTTGGCGTCTCCATTGACGAAGACAAACTGCAAATTGCCAAATTGGACGATGTCACCGCGCCGAAGCGGCTGCGTGCCGCGAAGGGGCTTTTTGTTGAGCTTGGTGCCGTTGGAGCTGCCGTTGTCGACCACCGTATAGTCGTCGCCAATGCGTTGAATGATCGCGTGTTCTCGGCTGATCGAGGCATCCGAGAGCAAGATGAAGTTCTCATCAGTGCGCCCAATCGTATTGGACAGCTCGGAGAGGCTGAACTCTTCGCCAGCAAAGGAATCGCCGATGCGCACCAACTTGTCGTGATCGGTGCCCGAGGAGATAAAAAGCGTGCTCATCACGTTCTGATTGGAGAGCTGCTGGGCGGCGCGCTTGTACTCGAGGTAGAGATAGAAGTCGCCCACGCGGATCTGGCTGGCCGTGCCCAGATCGCGCTGGCTGACGACGCGCTGGCCGTCGACGATCACACCGTTGGCGCTACCCAGATCTTCGATGTAGCAGCGGCCGTTTTCGACGAAGACGCGCGCATGCTGTCGACTGACACTGGATGAGGGCAAGACGATGTCGCTGTCCTCGAGCCGACCGATGACGTAGGAGCCATGGTCAAAGGAGAACTGATTGGCCAGCTGGCCGTTGCTGTCTTCGATGGTAAGGGTAAACATAGTCGCGATGACATCTATCGGTCCGTGAGCAGCGGGCTACTCGCGAAAAATGGTGAAGTCGACATCCACGCCGGCGTGGCGCAAGTCCTCGAAAAACAATGGAATGTAGCCCGTCGGATGAAACGCACCTTCGGTGCCCTCGACGCGGTAGTAGAAAACGTCGCTGAGGCGAAACGCGTCGAGATCGACGCCCTGGACCTCAGTGATCTGCTGGACACGAAAGCCCTGGCTTGGGGCGCTGTTGACGACCACGACCAGGTTGACCGCACGAGCAATCTGCTCGCGCAGACCACGCGGGCTGACATCGTTGCTGCCGAGCAGGCACAAACTCTCCATGCGCCCAAGCGCGTCGGGCGCGCTCGTTGCGTGGACGGTGATCATGCTGCCCTCGGTGCCGCTGGCCGCCGAAGTCACCCAGTCATAGGCTTCACCGCCACGACACTCGTCGACGATGATGCGCTGCGGGTGCATGGCTGCGGCGCTGCGAATCAGATAGCGCATGTCATAGTTGGTGCCCGCGCTGGCTTCGAGACGCACGACGCTTTCCTGGGGAAGCATCAGGCTGCTGCTCTCCTCGATCGTGATCGTGCGCGAGGAGGCATCGATGGTGCGACCAATCGCCGAGAGCAGCGTGGTCTTGCCGGCGCTGGTCGGCCCGGCGATAAGGATCGAGCGGCCGGCTTCGACGGCCTGCAACAAAAACTCGGCCATGTTGTGCGAGAGCGCCCCCTCCTGGACAAGATCGTCAAGCGAGGGATGGTAAGTGTTGGGCTTTCGTACCGTGAGCACAGGGCCGTCGGCGGCCACCGGCGGCATCACGATGTGCACGCGTGTTCCATCGCTAAAGCGCACCTCATCGACGCCCACGGGCACGTCGCGCGCGCCGAGCAGTCGGTGGGCGGCGATCGTCAAGAACTCGGGATGGCTGAAGGCGCGTGGCGCGACGATCAGCTGGCCGTCGCGTCGAATCAGGATGCGGTCGTAGCGGTTGACGTAAATGTCGCGAACGCGCGGATCGTCGAGATACTGCTCGATCGGTCCCAGGCCCACGCACTCGGTCGTCATCAACTCAAGCAGGGCGTCGCGATCGACGCGCGGGTTAACCTTGGAGAGCGCCGCGCGAGCGGACTTCTCGTACTTTGAGCGGTCCGCCGGATCGGGCGGATAATAGAGCGACAGATCTTCGGGTGCGAGGCTCTCAAAGAGAATGCGCGCCACGTCATGCTGGGCGGCGTGAAAATCGGTGTCGAACTCGCTGACCAGCGCCGCCTTGGCGCGCGGCGCGCCGACGCCTTTGTTGGGCGAGCGCTCGGAGCGAAGGTTCTGCTGCGCTTGCTGGGGCTGCTGGGGCTGCTGGGGCTGCTGCGAGCGAGACGGCTCGTTGCGTTGCCCGGAGCGCGCTGCGGGCGCACCCGTTTGCAAATTGCTGTTCGACGGGCTCGACGGCTCGTTGTTGAACGGGCGGCGCGGCTCGGGCGTTGGTGTGCGATTGTTGTCCACGGGCACGGGCGCCATGTCGATGCCCAGATCGTCGAAGTCCAGGCGCGGTGACTCAACCGACATCGGCAACGGCGTTCCGACACGCATCGGATCGAGGTTGGGCACGTCGCTGACCGGGAAGGTGCGCTCGGGCTGGTTTGGCTTGCCCATCGGCATGGGCGCCGGCGCATTCATCGGAATGCTCGCGCTCGGACGTCCACTGGGCGCCTGTTGGGGCGGAAAGGTCGGATTGCGCGGCGGCTGCGGTGGCGCCTTGGGAGGAGGCGGAGCGGCCTTGGCCGGCGCTTCGACCTGCAAGATGAAGTCGCCGATGTAGATCTTGTCAGCTTCGCTCAACGCCTGCTCGACGGCCACTTTGCGACCGTTCACGTAGGTGCCATTGGTGCTGCCCAGATCGACGATGAAGAAGCTCGTCTCACGCAGGAAGATGCGGGTATGTTGTTTGGAAACATTACCCTTGGGAAGTACGATGTCGTTACCCTTCATACGACCGATCGTAATCTCGGTCTTGTTGAAGTCGTACTTCGATTGCTGCCCGCCCTTTTCACTGATCGTTACGGTGAACATGAGTGGCAGGACCTCCAGACTAGGGTCGTTGCAGATCGTCGATGATCTGCCTCAACGGGTACTGTGAACCGAGGGGAAAAACCCGGCCAAGGGGCACGCATTGCCAACCACTGCCAATTGCAGTGGCCAACGACCGGTTCGGTAGAATCGAGCTTTACGGCAGAGCCCGGCAAGGTCAAGAAAACTCCCAGACAAGTGCCTCAAATTTGAACCGCTTATCCAGCCGACGATGGTCGCAGAGGCATCGAAAACTGTCAACCACACTGAGCTTGAAGTCTGGGACGATCAATCGCGCGGCTCCTCGCCATCAATGGCGACCTCCGGTTGGGCTTTGTTTGTCTCGGACTCAACGGGCTCGGCTGGCGTGGGCTCGGCTGCTGCGGGCTTTGGCGCGGCTGGCTCTTCGAGGGCGACCACGGGTGCGGCAACCACCGGCTCGGCGGCCACCGGCTCGACGGGCACCGGCGGACGCGGCAAGCGCGCGAAGATCGTCGGGTCGGTCGGTGCAAACTCCGGATCGTAGAGATGGCAGCGCACGACGTGGCCGGTTGCGACCTCCAAGACCTTGGGCACGACCTTGTCGCAAGGCGCGTAGCAGGCCGGACAACGCGTGTGAAAACGACAGCCGTTGGGCGGATTGAGCGGGGAGGGCACATCACCTTTCAAAATCACGCGGTGCGTGTGGCGGCGTGGATTGGGGTGGGGAATGGCCGACAAAAGCGCCTGGGTGTAGGGGTGCAACGAATTGCTGAACAACTCCTCGCGGCTGGTCAACTCGACGATCTGGCCCAGATACATCACCGCAATGCGATCGGAGATGTGGCGCACCACCGACAGGTCATGGGCGATGAAGAGATAGCTCAGGTTGAACTCCTCTTGCAGGTCCATCAAGAGGTTGATCACCTGGGCCTGCACGGAGACGTCGAGCGCGCTGACGGCCTCGTCGCAGACGATGAAATCGGGGCTGAGCGCGAGCGCGCGCGCGATGCCCAGACGCTGGCGCTGGCCGCCGGAGAACTCGTGGGGATAGCGCGTGATGTAGGCCGGCTGAAGGCCGACGCGCTCGAGCAGGCCCTCGACCATCTCGCGGCGCGCGTTGCCTGAGGCGATCCCGTGCAGCTCGATCGCCTCGCCGATGATCGACTCGACGGTCATGCGCGGATTGAGGCTCGAATACGGGTCCTGAAAGATGATCTGCATCTTGCGCCGAAGCGCACGCATCTGGGCCTGGGGCATACCCACGATGTTCTGGCCGTGAAACCACACCTCGCCGGCGGTAGGCTCGAGCAGGCGCAGTAAGGTGCGCCCGGCCGTGGTCTTGCCGCAGCCCGACTCGCCGACCATGCCCAGCGTCTCGTTGGGATAGAGCTCGAAGCTGACGTCGTCGACCGCTTTGACCGAGCCGACCTGGCGGTTGAGGATGCCGCGCATGACCGGAAAGTACTTCTTGAGGTTTTTGACCTGCAACAAGGGTTTCTGGTTGGTCTTAGCCGCCGAGGCGGCCGCTTTGGTGATCGTAGGTGCTGCGCTCATGTCGCGATTCCTGGGGTAGACGGCTTACTCAGCGAGGTCGGGCTCAGCGAGGTCGGGCTCAACGACTGCGACGGCCTGGGGCTTGGCCACGTCGACATCTGGCGTGGTGCTTGCGCCCAGTCCGGTCTTGGCTTTGGTCCCGGCGCGTACCTGCTCGGAGTACCAGCAGGCCGAGAAGTGGCCCGCCTCGAGCTCGACCGTGGGCGGCAGCTCGCTGCACTTCTCGGTGGCAAACTCGCAACGCGTGCGAAAGCGACAGCCCGTGGGAAACTCCTGGGGCCGAGGCACCATTCCGGGGATGACGTAGAGGCGATTGCTCTCGCTTTGCTCTTCGGTCTCAATGGTCGGCAAGCTGCTGAAGAGCCCGATCGTGTAGGGATGGGCCGGCTTCTCAAAGAGCGAGAAGACATCGGCATACTCGACCACGCGCCCGGCGTACATCACCGCGACATGGTCGCACGTCTCGGCCACGACGCCCAGATCATGGGTGATGAACAGAATCGACATGCCCGCGTCCTTTTGCAGCTCCTTGAGCAAATCGAGGATCTGGGCCTGGATCGTCACATCGAGCGCGGTGGTGGGCTCGTCGGCGATCAGCAGCTTGGGCTTGCAGGCAAGCGACATGGCGATCATCACGCGCTGCTTCATGCCGCCCGACAACTGGTGCGGATACTCGTCGATGCGTTGGTTGGGCGCCGGAATGCCGACCTTTTCGAGCATGTCGATCGCGATGCTGCGCGCCTCTTTGTAGTCGACATCCTGGTGGAGCATGATCGCCTCGACGATCTGGTTTCCCACCGTGTAGACCGGGTTGAGGCTGGTCATCGGCTCCTGAAAGATCATCGAGATCTCGTTGCCGCGAATTTTGCGCAGGCCTTTTTCGTCGAGCTTGGTCAGATCTTGACCGCCAAAGCGAATCGCCCCGCCGACGATCTTGCCCGGCGGCGAGGGGATCAAGCGCAAGATGCTCAGCGAGGTCACCGACTTGCCCGAGCCCGACTCACCGACCAGCCCCAGCGTCTGCCCACGACGAATCGTAAAGCTGACCCCATCGACCGACGGCAGCACGCCGTCGTCGGTGAAGAAGTAGGTCTTGAGATCGTCGACCTCGAGCACGACCTCCGGCTCGTCTGTAGTTGCGTTCTTGGTCTTATCCATCGAGGGCTACTTCCTGAGCTTCGGGTCGGTGGCGTCGCGAAATCCTTCGCCCACCAGGTTGAGCAAGCTGACGGTCAAAAAGATGGCAAAGCCCGGCGCGAGAATCAGCGTCATCTGGCCGGTTTCGCGCCCGGTGGTCAAGATCTGGCCCCAGCTCGGCGCCGTGGGCGGGCCCAGGCCGAGAAAGCTCAGCGAGGCCTCGATCAAGATCGCGCCGGCCACGCCGAAGGTCGCGGCGACGAACACCGGGCCCAGAGCGTTGGGCAACACGTGGCGAAAAATGATGCGTGTTCGCGGCAGGCCCAGCGCGATCGCGGCCTGCACAAAGTCCTGGTTCTTGAGGCGCAAAAACTCCGCTCGCACCAGGCGCGCCACGCCCGTCCAGCCGGTGACGCCGATGATCACCATGATGTGAAAGATGCTCGGATCTTGGATGAAGCCGCGCAGCGTCAGAATCAAGAAGAAGGTCGGAAAGCAGATCATCACCTCGATCAAACGAAGCACAACCAGGTCGACCTTGCCGCCAAAATAGCCACCGAGGCTGCCCAAAATCAGGCCGATCGCCGTGTAGATGCCCACGGCTACTACGCCAATCGTCAGCGAGATGCGCGTTCCGTACAAGAGGCGCGTGAAGACGTCGCGGCCCTCGCGGTCGGTGCCAAGCCAGTGCTCCCAGCTGATACCGCGGCCTACGGACATCAGATCGACGTCGCGGTAGCTGTACTTGATGAAGGGGAAGATCGCGTCGACCCCCTCGAGCGCCGCCAGGCTGACGTAGTCGACATAGGGTTGGCGAAACTTCATGAAGTAGACGATCACGAAGCCGGCGGCCAAGATCAGCGCGCTCGCGCCGACGAACTTTACGCGCGCCGCGCGAAAGTCTTCGACGCTGGCAAACTTGGCCACGCGCTTGAAGACCAGCCAGAGCGCGACCACAAGCGGCAGGCCGACGAGCAAAAAGTTGAAGAACTGATCGACGCCGCTGTCGAAAAAGTTGATGTCGAACATCGCCCGAAACAGCGGGAAGTGCGTTCCCTGCGCGCTCTCTGGACCCACGCCCACGGGCACGTGGATGTAGAAGGGCACGTTCATCGCGATCAGCGGCGAGATCAGGGCCAGCACAAACAAAAAGAAGATCGCCCAGACGCTGTAATAGCTCAGGGGATACTTTTTGAACTGACCCCAGACGATCTCCCAGTACGACTTGTACTCAGGCCGTGGAGGTCGGGGTGTTGTGGACGTTTGTGTCATCGTATGAATACCAACCACTTTAAGGTCAATCGAAGCTGATGCGCGGGTCGACGACCGCGTAGCTGACGTCCGAGACGAGCATTCCAAACAGCGTCAACACCGTCGACATGAGCAAACAGCCCATGATCGCGTTGTAGTCGCGCATCGTAATGCTCTCAAAGAGGTACAGCCCAAGGCCCGGGATATTGAAGATGAACTCGATCACCACCGAGCCGCTGATCAAGGACGGCAAGAGCGCGCCGAGCAGGGTGAGAATCGGGATCATGCCGTTTCGAACGGCGTGCTTGATCACCACCATCGACTCGGACAAGCCCTTGGCACGCGCGGTGCGAATGTAGTCGGCGCGAATCACGTCGAGCAGACCGGTTCTCGCGTAGCGGCTCAGGCTGGCGAGCGCGCCGTAAGTCAGACAAATCACCGGCAACAACAGATGCCAGCCCACGCTTTGCATGTACTGCAGCGTGGACATCAACTCGGCGTTGTTGCCCACGAAGCCGCCGGCCGGAAACCACTTGACCGGATCGCCCATGGCAAAAAAGCGCAACAGCAAGACGGCGGCAAAGAAGCTGGGCAAGCTGTAGAGCAAGAACAAGGTCAGCGTGACGCCGTCATCGGTCTTGGTGCCCCGGTTGTAGGCGCTCCACACGCCCAGCGGCACGCTGATGATGTAGGCAAAGAACAGCGAGAAAAAGCTCAGCGTAATCGTGTAGCCGAGTTTCTTGATGATCGTGGCCATCACCGGCTTCTTGTCGACGGTGCTCACGCCAAAGTCGAAGCGCAACAAATTGGCCCAGTAGCGGGCAAAGCGCGTGTCGGTAAAGAAAATACCGATCTTGTTGCCCAGGGAGTAATCAAAGCGCGCGCCGTGCTGCTCGAACCAGGGCCCCCAGTGCTCAGCGAGCAGCTGGTCGACCTCCTCGGCGCCGGCCGAGGCCGGCAGGGTCCAGGAGCGCATGCGATTGTTCTCGGCGGAGACGGACTGGTTGTGGGCGCGCTCCTCGGGCGTCTGGGTGCGGCCATATTCGTTGATCAAGCGGCGCTGCGCATTTTGCGAGAGCCGGTTGGCCGCCTGGCGGCGCACGTCGACGCGCTCATGGGTGCTCGCGATCGCAAAGAGATGGGGCACGATATAGTCGCCCCAGTCCTCGATCTGCTCCTGGGCGGCGATGATCCGCGCCGAGGTGGGCCGCTCGGCAAGCGTTATGCAGTTGGGCGGCGCCTCGCCCTCGGCCGGACACACCGGACGGTAGAAGTCGCCGACCACGGCCAGCTCGGCGGTGACCTCTTCGGCCGTGAGCGCGTAGCGCGTGTTGAACATCACCGGCTTATCAAGGCCGAACTGCTCCTTGAAGATGCGGTAGGACTCGCGCGCGTCGGCCGAGACGTTCTCCATGCCGTCGCCGCCCACCGTCGCGCCGGCCGGTGAGCCGGGCGCGAAGTTGAGCACCACGAAGATGATCAAAGAGATCACCGCGAAGGTGGGGATCATCAATATCAGACGCTTGATGATGTAGCTTGTCATAATCGGTGGACCTTGCTCGAGTCCGAAACATCAGCCGGCGAACGCCGGCTGATGTCAAACGGGGCAAAAAACGACGCCCGAAGGCCGAGGAACGTGCACGATCAGCGTGCGGCGGACTCGTCGATGTACCACGGCAGCGAATACGTCTGCGGCCGGGTCTTCTGAAAGACCATGTTCTGCATCTTCGGCTGCCAGGCAACCACGGCCTTGGGGGCATAGAAGAAGGTGTAGGGCTGGTCGGCGTGGATGATCCGATGCAGCGCACGCAGCTTGGTGATGCGCTCCTCGGCGTCGAAGGTCGTGCGCAGATCTTCGATGATCTTGTCGGCCTCGGTGTTTCTAAAGCCTACGCGGTTGGAGCCCTTGGGCACGTCGGCCTGGCTGGAGTGCCAGAGCTGGTAGGGATCGTTGAACCAGGACAGGCCCCAGCCGCCCGTGAAGGCATCAAACTCTTTTTCGTCCATGCGACGCTGCATCAGCGGCCACTCGACCGGGTCGGGCTGCATCATGATGCCGATCTTGCGCAAATCCTCGCGGTAAATCGAGAGCTGGCTGCGCACTTCCGGGCGGTTGTAGGCGGTGAGCGTGAACTTGAAGTCGACGCGCTGGCCGTCGATCATCTTGTCGCGGATGCCGTCGCCGTTGGTGTCGATCCAGCCGGCCTCGTCGAGCAGCTTAGCGGCCTTGGCCAGATCGAAGGGAATCGCCTCGATCGACGGATCGATCGCCGGATGTTGGTAGTAATAGGGGCCGGTCTGAATCTCGCCCAGGCCGTGGTAGACGTTGTCGATGATGCCCTGGCGGTTGAGCGCATGGGTCATCGCCCAGCGCACGCGCTTATCGGCAAACATCGGCTTGTCCGCGTTCCAACCCAGGTAGTAGTAAGCAAAGACGTCGATCACCTCGTGCTTGAGCTGACCATTTTTGAAGGGACTCGCGGCTGTGCCGTCGACGATGTCGCTCTTGTAGCGCGGCGCCGGGATGTTGCCCATGAAGTCGACCTCGTTGGCCCGAAGACGGATGAACTGGGTCTCCGGATCGCGCACGATCTGGTACTCGAGGCGGTCGATCGGGGGGCGCTCGCCAAAATACTTGTCGTTTCGCTGCAGCACGAGGCGAACACCGGCCTCGTAGCGCTCGAACTTGTAGGGGCCGGTGCCGATCGGCGTGGCCGCCGACCAGTGGTTGTTGAAGGCCAGGCCGAGCGTTTCGGCGGGCAACTCCTCGCCGTGCTCGTCGCGGCTGAACAGCCACTTGGGCATCGGGTAGAGCCCGATCGTGAAGATCTTGGATTGAGCCACGCTGCGCTTCCACGTGACGCGGAAGGTGTAGTCGTCGATCACCTCGGCACCCTTGAGATCGTCGTAGTAGCTCTTGATCGAGCCAGCCTCGACCTGCGAGTTCTTCATCAACTCGAAAAAGAAGACGGCGTCCTCGGCCTTGAGCTCACGCGGCTCGCGCAGCCAGTCGAAGTGACCCTTGGAGAAGTCGACGTTGGGCACGTGCCAGTAGATACCCTTGCGAAGGTGGATGACGTACTCGGTGTAGTCCTCGTTCGCCGTGATCTTGTAGGCGAGCTCGGGCACGTAGGCGTCCGGGTTGTTGAAGTCGGCGCGCGCAAAGGTGTTGTGCACGTAGCCCTGAAGCTCGCTGACATCGACCGAGCTCTCGGTGACCCAGTTGAACCCCTTGGGATCGCTGCCCATGATCCGCCGAAGCGTGCCGCCTTGCTTGGCATCCGGAAAAATCAGCTGGTCGGTCGCAGCGACGAGCAGGTTGCCCGGCTCGTTGAGCGCCGCGGCGTAAGCGTCGCCGCTGCCTGCACCGGCACCCTGGCCGCCGGCCTGAACGTTGACCGCCACACCGCTCGCCAGTTGCGCCAGGATCTGGGAGTTGGACTGCTGGACCTGGTCGACGCGAGCGCGAAGCGCAATGACGTTCTTCTCCGCCGAATTGGTCTGCCAGACGTTGATGATCGTCAAGACCGCCAGCACGTTGAGCGTGACGATCAGGGCAATGGTCGCTTGGAATGTTCTGGGCATCGAGGTGTCGCTCCCAATAAGGGTCAACCCAATCGGGCCACCTTGAACCAACGAAGGGCAGGGGGCCGCATGACATAGGAAGATGTAGAGTTTACGGCTTATTTCCATGAGCATCGGACAATGTTGCCCGAAAGACGTGGTAAACTACTGGACGAGGCTTCGCAATGTCAACCGTGGTAGGCACCAACGAGGCGTTGCTGGGAATGGTCGCCAAGCCTGCATGCTTTCACATCAGTGAGCTACATTTGTCGGACCCCAAGGTGTTGTCTTGAGCAAAAAAATCGAGCGAATCGAGCATGTCGTGATGGTCTGTCACGGCTCCGACTGCAAACGCGGCGGCGCCCGCGACATCTACTGCGCCGCCAAGCAGTGCACTCGCCAGCTCGGCTGCAACAAGGCAACCCAGATCGTGCGCACCCGCTGCCTGGGCTTTTGCAAGCACGGCCCGATCGTCTGCCACCAGCCCTCCAACACCTGGTTGACCGACACTGATCCACAAAAGGTCTGTGAGATGTTGCGCGAGAAGTTGGAAGGTCCCGCGTAACCCAAATGCCATTCCGCGCATCAACCTCCCTCCATCGAACGAGTGCATATCGGCTCGCCGCCTTCGGGGAGTTCAAGAACGCTGTAGCTGCGGTTGTTGAGCGGGCTTTTTTACCGAACGGTAAAATCACGCTGGCAATGCGAGGGGTTTGTCGATATTTGTACCGTACGGTAAGTTTTGCAGGTAAATTGCCCGAATCTTGTTGGAATCATCCCGCACGGTAAAAGTGAATGTCATGGACGATTCGATTTCGGTGCTCGATGTTGCGTCTCTGGGAGAAGCCCTGCGTCAGGCGCGAAAAGAGCAGGGGCTTACGCAACAAGATTTTGCGGATATTGTCGGTGTCGGCGTGCGATTCCTCTCGGAGCTCGAGCGGGGAAAGCCGACGGCCGAGATCGGGCTGGTGTTTCAGGTGCTGCGTGGCTCCGGATTCGAGCTCGTCTTGCGCCGACGTGATCATCGTGGGCCAACGGTGACCAAGCGAGGCCCTGAACCCGAGGACAATGAGCCGTGAGAACGCTGCTCGTCGAGTTTGAGGGGCGCCTCGTCGGAGCGGCCGTGGCGGAGCAGGACGACCGGTTTTCGTTTCGCTACGACCGAGCATGGCTCGAGCAGGCGAATGCTTTCGCGCTCAGCGCTCGCTTGCCGCGCCGCCAGGAGTCTTGGTCGGCAGGCGAGGCGCATCCGTTTTTCGCCAATCTGCTGCCGGAAGGGATCGCACGCGAGACGGTTTGCAACCGGCTGGGCATTAGCACGGACAATGACGCCGCGCTTCTCCAGGCACTGGGCGATGATACGGCGGGCGCTTTTCGCTTCGTTAGTGCCACGCCAGGCTCGCCGGCGCGCGAACCCCGAGAGCGTCAGCTCGTGGCGGCGTCAGACCTCGAGCGCTGGGCCCAGGGCGAGCCGGCGCTGGCTTCGAATCCTGATTACCTTCCGCGGCTCTCATTGGCCGGGGCTCAGCACAAGATCGCCGTGATCGAAACGAGCGATGGCTATGCCATCCCGGCCACGGGCGAGCCCAGCACGCATATCTTGAAGTTCGACGCTCACCGTTTTCCACATCTGACGGCCAATGAGTTTCTCACCATGGCCTTTGCCGAACAGCTCGGGCTTGCGGTTGCCCGGGTACGCCTCGATACGCGAACGACGCCGCCGTTTCTCGTGATCGAGCGCTACGACCGCGCTCAAGGCGCCCCGGGTGTTACTCGGCGCTTGCATCAGGAGGACTTTTGTCAGGCGCTGGGCGTGCTGCCATCGCGCAAATACGAGCTGGACGGCGGGCCGACCCTGCGTGAGGTCGGCGAGTGCTTGCGAGCGACATCAAGGGCTCCGGCGCTTGATGCACTCGCCCTGGTTCGGTGGGCGATTTTCTGTGTACTCGCAGGCAATGCCGACGGCCACGCGAAGAATTTGTCGATCCTCTATGGCGATCAGGGCCCCGGCCTTGCCCCATTCTACGATCTGGTTTGCACGCGCGCCTTCGAGCACCTCGATTCGAGGCTGGCCTTCTCGATCGGCGGCGAACACAACGCCGACAGGCTCGGCCGCGAACAATGGCATCTATTTGCGCGCCAACTTGCCGTTCGTCCTCGTCTGATCGATCGCGAGCTCGAGCGCCTTCTCGACGAGGCCGAGGCCAAATTCGAGCGTGCCGAGTCGCGACTTGGCGAAGTAGTCGAATACTCGGCGGCGCTGGAGCGGGTGAAGCGAGCCGTGCAAAAGCGGATTCGGGCGATGAAGAACAATCTCCGTGGAAACCGTTGACGGCTGAATTTCACAAGCCGCCTTGCTTTGCCGTGATTCTCGGGCAGATGTCGCGAAGCTCGCTCAATTTTAGCGGCTTACGAACAACGGCTATTGGCAACCGCGGCCAGGCGGTCGCGGGTGGACGGCGCTTGACCGATCCCCAGCTTTTGAAGTCCGGCGGCGATCTGTTGGGCTCGTTCGCTGAGCTCGCTGCCTCCGGCAATGCACATGTCATAGGGGGTTCCGAGTTCGCCGTCGGCGCCCGGGGAGCGCACCGTCCAGCGCCGAAGCTTCCAGGCCCCGACGACCTCAAAGTGCAGGGGGCTCGCCGAGGAATAGGGCGGGCAAGGCCATGCAGAGCACGGCGATAAGGAAGATGGCCAGGCCGGCGGCGATGAGGATGAAAGGAAAAAAGGCGGCCACGGCCAGGGTGAGAAGGATTGTATGCATCACCTCAGGACCACCACTGCGGAGCTGCAGGCGGCGGCAACGATCAAGTGTTGGACCTTCGTCCTGGGATTCGACGGGTTCATGGTGTTTCCAGGGTCATGCTCTCCAATCCCTCAGGCCAGCGGCCGTCTCGAGCGAATTGATTGAGCACCGAAAACTCCGAATCGCGCGCGAGCACAATAAGTTGGGATTCCGGCTCGATGACCTTTTCCGGCCCAGGGCTGAACTGGGTCTGGCCCTTGGGTTGACGATTGCGATGACCAACGCATTGGTGTGGCGGCGCAGATCGATCTCCCCCAGGCGCATGCCGACCAGCGGGCTGTCCGCTGGCACGGTGATCTTGTCAATGTCGTGGTCGCGCTCGGGATGGCCGAAGAGCAGCGAGAGAAAGCTGGTGATCTGGGGCCGCACCAGCTCGGCGGCCATCTGGCGGCCGCCCAGGTTGTTGATGTAGACCACCCGGATCGCCCCGGCCATCAAGAACTTCTCCTCCGAGCGCGGATCGTCGCCGCGCGTGATAATCCGCGCGCGCTCGTTGATGCGGTGGGCCGAGATCGTCGCGAAGAGGTTCTCCTTGTCATTGCCCAGGCAAAAAGCCACGCCCTGGGGCGCGCTCGATGCCCGCGCGCCGCAGAATGTCGTCATCGGTCGCGTCACCGACGACGAAATTGACCGACTTTTTCATCGCCGCGACAAATTCGTCGAGCCGCTGCTCGTCGTTGTCGATCAGCACGCAGTCGTTGTCCCCGCGCAGCACCTCTTCGGCGATGTTTCGACCCGTTCGCCCCAGTCCGGCGATGATGAAATGGTTCTCGAAACCCGCGACTCTGCGTTCCATCTGCCACCTTTGAAAAATATCGCGCAGCTGACCCTCGATCATCAATGCAGCCAGCGCCGATACAAAGTAGAGCACGGCCCCCATCCCGATGATCAGCAAGAAGATCGTAAAGACCTGCAGCACCGGATCGTGGCTGACCGGAATTGACTCACCGTAGCCCACGGTCGTAATGGTGATCGCGGTCATGAAGGCGCAATCGAGCAGGCTGGACTCGTCGGTGAGCAGGTAATATCCGCTCGTGCCACCGGCAAACACCAGAAGTTGCAACAACGCCGCCCTGAACAAGCGCTCGCCAGGTGAGCGCGGTTTACTGCGTCGATGGCGCCCCATCGGGTTCTCGAAGGCTCTCACTTGTCTTGACCTGCCAGCACACCAACACCCGATTGAGAAAGCGTTCTCTCATAGATTAATCTCCTCCACATCGCAATGTTCGTGGTGCGCCACGAACCGTGGGTCGCAGGCCCAAACGGTGCGATTACAAGCGCGGTTGATCCGTTGGGGAGGGGTGTGGTTCAGCTGCTGATCACGCCGCATCTTGAATTCCGGGCTGTGTAGCTTCGAGGTGGCTCACGTGCCAATCACACGCAGCGTCCCATCGATCGGAGGTGGCCAGGGTGCGCAGGCGAATGATCGTCTGGCCGCCGTGCATCTTCCAGCGGCTTCCCGTGCGCTTCATTCGCTGGGTGACGACGGTCTTGGCGGTCGCCTCCAC
>JACCWM010000167.1 GCA_013697635.1 Lujinxingiaceae bacterium
GGCAGTGGCCGCTCGATGGTCTGGTTTAGACTTGTACGTCAGCGACTGAGCGTCGATTCGCCGTCAACGACGATATGCTCCTTGATGCTCTCGAACTTGGCGCGACCGATGCCCTTGACCCGGCGAAGGTGCAGGGCCTGGCCGAACTTGCGTTGGTCGCGGTAGTCGACGATGCGCTTGGCAAGCGACGGCCCCACGCCCGGAAGCAAGCTGAGCTGCTCGGCACTTGCCATGTTGATGTTGACCACCCCGCGAAGCTCCCCGCGCTCTTTTTTGGCCTTTGCCTTGCGCGCCTTTTTGGGTGTGGCCTCCTCTTCGTCGTCGCTGAACTTGGTCAGCAGCAGCGGCGATGTGTTGTGGGTGCCGCCCGAGATGTAGAGCGCCGAGCCGGTGAGCGAGGGATCGAAGGTTGTGAAGGCGTCCTCGACGGGCGCATCGAGATCGTCGAGAAGGCCGCCAAAGTCCAGGACCGTGGGCGGCGCCTCAAAATCCATGCCGTCGGTCGTATAGCGCGCCGGCTCGGGATCTGCGCAGACCGCGTTGACCGGCACATAGCTCGCACGCATGGGCATCGGCTCGGCGCAGCCCGTCGAAGCGGCAGCCAGGATGATCGAGAAGACGGCAATCTGAAAGAAGCTAGTCATGATGAATCTCCAATATCAGTATCGAACACGGTGTGAGTGAAAACATCAACGCGGCGTTTGGGGCCAGCCCCCTGTACGCCACTGATACTGTTTTCGGAGAAAATCCGGATTTGTTGCCTGCAAAGTTCAAGAAAATTGCCCCACGCCCGAATCGGCCATGTTTGATGCGGATCTGCGAAACAATTAAATTGCGCGCCATGTGCGCCAGGGTCGCTTGCGGTTGTGATCTTCAACCGTCGCTCGTAACGTCGTCGCCGAGCGATTGGCGCTCTCAGCCCCTGTGAAGATTTGAGCGATAGACGTCCCCATGACTGATCGAAACGAGAACCGTGAGCCCGAATCGCTGGACCGCACTTTCTTCGCCCGCTTTCTTAACGCGATCGAGTGGCTCGGCAATTTGTTGCCGCATCCGGTGACGCTGTTTGCGCTCTTTGCGCTGGGCGTGGTGTTGCTCAGCGGGCTGGCGGGCTGGCTGGAGTGGAGCGTGCTCGATCCGCGCCCGCAAGGGGCGAGCGGGCGAAGCCCGACGGGTACGATCGAGGCCGTCAGCTTGATGAACGGTGAAGGTCTGCGCCGGATCATCACGAGTCTGGTCACCAATTTCGTGAACTTCGTGCCGCTGGGCACGGTGCTCGTTGCTCTGCTCGGTGTGGGAGTGGCTGAGTATTCGGGCGTGATCAGCGCGGCGATTCGCGCCGTGGTGCTCAAGGCGCCAGCGGGCCTGATCACGGTCGCGCTGGTCTTTGCCGGCGTCATCTCGAACACGGCCTCCGAGGCGGGCTATGTGGTGCTGGTGCCGCTTGCCGGGGTGGTCTTTCTGGCGCTGGGACGCCACCCGCTGGCGGGCATGGCGGCTGCCTTTGCCGGGGTTTCGGGCGGCTACAGCGCCAATTTGTTCATCGGCACGATCGATCCGCTGCTCGCCGGCATCACCGAGGAGGCAGCGCGGCTGATCGATCCGGCCTACACGGTGCACCCGGCCGTGAACTGGTATTTCATGGCCGTGAGCACTTTGCTGATCACCGTCGTCGGCACGCTCGTGACCACCCGCATCGTCGAGCCTCGCCTGGGCACCTACGATCCGGCGTTTGCCGCCGAGGGTGTACAAGACGAGCGCACGCTCGCGCCGCTCTCCGAGTCCGAGCGGCGCGGCCTGTTTTGGGCGGCCATGAGCATTTTGGCGGTGAGCGCGCTCTTTGCGCTGAGTATCGTCCCCGAGGGCGGCGTGCTGCGCGATCCGGTGACCGGTAGCATACTCAACTCGCCGTTTTTCAAGGGCATGGTCGCGCTGATCTTCATCTTCTTTCTGGTGCCAGGCATCGTTTACGGGCGCATCGTCGGCACGATCCGAAGCGATCGCGACGTGATCGAGGGCATGAGCCGGGCGATGAGTTCGCTGGGGCTCTACATCGTGCTCGTATTCTTTGCCGCTCAATTCGTGGCATTTTTTGGCTGGACGAACCTCGGCGCGATCACGGCCGTCACGGGTGCCGGCGCACTCAAGGCCATCGGGCTGACCGGCCCGCTGGTCTTTGTGCCCTTCATCCTGATGTGCTGCTTCGTCAACCTGATGCTCGGCAGCGCCTCGGCCCAGTGGGCGGTGACCGCGCCGATTTTTGTGCCGATGCTCATGCTGCTCGGCTACGCCCCGGAGGTGATTCAGGCCGCCTATCGCATCGGCGACTCGACGACGAACATCATCACCCCGATGATGAGCTATTTTGGTCTGATCTTGGCGTTCGCCGCGCGCTTTGATCGGCGCATCGGAGTGGGCACGATCGTGAGCACGATGCTGCCCTACAGCATCGCGTTTTTGGCGGGCTGGATGCTGCTCTTCTTTGTCTGGGTGTTCGGCTTCGGACTGCCGGTCGGGCCGGGCGCGCCGACCTATTATGGACCGTAGCTCGGCGAACAATGCAAAGGGTTGACTCCCGGGGTGGCCTCGCTACAGTATCCTTCTACCGACCAAAGATATTGAGCGGAGCGATTATTTGAGCGATGAGTTTCGGGGAAAAGCCGTGCCGGAGCGAGCCTGTAACGGAGAGGAATCTGATGGCTTTAACAGAAATCATTGGTATGGGCGCCCCGATTGTTATGATGCTATTTTTAATCATACACATCCTTTCGCTCAAGGAGCGATTTCGTGGTCCAAACGAGATCTCGGCCTGGGCGCCTGTGCAGGAAAAGCTGGCGCTCGAGGAGGTGAACGACGCAGAACTCTCGGAGTACCCGTGTCTGGTCGGAACGCACCGTGGAGGGCCGCTCAAGGTTTGGATTTCATTGGAGACGTCGCACCTGTCTCGAAACGCGGAGGGTCGCGCCTTTACCAACGTGGAGCTCAGGACCGGCGAAATTCGCTCGAACGGGATCTTGCGGCGGCGAGGAACTTATGCCGCGATGATCCGCGCATTTCATCTCGGCGACCGGGGATTCTCGCTGCTCAAGGCCGTCGGCGACGAGGACCAGGCGTTGCCAGCGAGCGGGGCGCTGCGCCAGCGATTTGAATACGCCGGCCAGATCAGCCCGGCACTCAAAGAGGTCTTGGAGCGCGACGAGATGACGACACATCTGATGGAGCTGCTGGATAACTTCAGCGAGCTCCATATCGAGCCGGGTAGGATTCGCTGCCAGACTCTCGGCATCGAGACCAACCAGGCGCGTCTGACCACGATGATCGAGCGCCTCGTCGATCTTGGCCAGTTGATCGAGGAGGCCCAAAAACCAGACCACCAAACTCGTCTGGACTTTCAGTCTGCCCCGACATCGCTGTCGTTCAAAAGCAGCGCTCCCATTGAGGCGGAGGCCGTCGTCACTGCTCAAAGGTAAGGTCCGAGGCCCAAAAGAACGACGCTCCCCACAAAAGCCGGGGGTGAACGACCCGATCGGCTAGTTTCGACGCGGGTTTCCCGGGTTGGAAGCCCGGCTGCTCGGGTTGGAAGCCCGGCTGCTAGGCCACAAAAGCCGGGGGTGAACGACCCGATCGGCTAGTTTCGACGCGGGTTTCCCGGGTTGGAAGCCCGGCTGCTAGGCCGGCTGCTAGGCCGTCAGCCGCGAAAATTAGTGCATATTGTGGTCACGCCATGCGTTGTTGTCATGCACATGCACAAGGCGTAATAGCGTCGAGGTGCCTGGTAGGAAATCAAACGAAATGCTGGCCAAGGTAATGGCATCATGAGCGTCGCAAAAATCGCAGGGTTGGTGTTGTTGGTGGTGGGTTTGGCGTTGCTCTTCTTTGGCTGGCAAGCCACGGAAAGCATCAGCGAAGGTGTGCGTGAGACCTTAACGGGCCGCTACAGTGATGAAACGATGTGGTTCTTGATCGGCGGTGGAGCCGCTGCAGTGGCCGGTCTGGCGCTGCTTTTGTTCAAGAAGTAACCACCGGGAAAGGTCAACTTCGTCGTCGGGCTACAAGCTTAGGTTCGCCTGCGCCGCCAGATGAGCAGCGCGGCGAACAGCACGGCGAGCAAGCCTGTGGGTGCGATCTGGCCGCTGGCGACGCGGCACTGGCAGCCGTCGGTGCCCTGGACGTCGATCGCGCTCGGTATGGTCTGGAGGTCGTCGGGGCGTTCGGTGTCGTGGCTTTGGCCGAGATCAGCGAGGGTGGCGGCATCGCCGATCGTCGGGGGAGGGCCGGTGTCGTCGGTGGGTGTGGTGGCGTCGGTATTGGCCGTGCCTGCGTCGGGCGGGTTGCCGACGTCGTCGCCCAGCGGTGGCAGCTCGACTTCGATGCGAAGGCGCAGTTGCAGATCGAAGGACAGGTCGCTCGAGCTCGCGTTGGCCTGCTTGACCAGCGCCGTGACCACGTTTGGCCCGGCCACGAAGGGATTGTTCACCGAGAGATCGAGCACGTGGCGGGCGCGCTCGTTGTCGGCCGACGCGCTGCTGGCAAAACTTGCGTGGGCGTAGCCGTTGCCCATGTTGTGCGCCGTGATCTCGGTGCCGTTGATCCAGACGGCGATGGCGTCGTCGAAGAGCATGTCGAGCTCGGCCTGATTGACCTCGCCCTCGAGCCAGAAGCCCTTGCGAAAGTACACCGAGGCGATGTTGGGGTTCTGGCTGTGGATGACGGTCGCCTCGTCGCCATCGCCGTAGCCTAGTTGAGCTGGGCCCTCGGGCCAGGCGGCATCGTCGTAGGCCAAATCGCGCCAGGCCGCAGCGTGGTCGACGTCGCGATCGCTGTATTTCCACACGTCGCCAAAGGGGATGACCGTGCGCGAGGTGTTGGTGGTGATCGCAAAGGCGCCGCTGACGTCGAAGTTCGTCGGCGTGTCGATGTCGACGACACGGATGCGCGCCTTGGCGACCGGGCGCGAGGGCACAAGCCAGCGGTAGCGGTTGACGTCGGAGAGCTCGGCGATCGGGCGCCAGCTCGTGCCGTCGTCGGAGGAGTAATCCAGGCGCACGGCGTTGGTCGCCCCGCTGGAGATCCAGCGCAGCTCGACCTCACTGCCGACCAAGAGCTCCTCGCCGCCGCGCACGTAGGTGAGCACGACGCCGTCGCCCTTGATCAGGGTGAAGTTGTCGGAGATCACGCCGTCGTGGCGGATGTTCTTCAAGGTGAGCGTCGAGCCGTTGATCTCGAGCATGCACGAGCCGTGGATCTTCTCGCTAAAATACATCAGAGGGTGGTCAGCCGTGCCGGAGAGCCCCGCGCCGCCGTGGCCCGCAACCACATAGACCGCGCCGTCCTGGGCGCCACTTTGCTTCTGGTAGGCGCCGGCGCCCTCGGGTTTGCCGTCGCCGTCGTCGACGATGTGGCCGGCAGCGACGGTCGGGGTGGCGTAGGCGCCATGCACCAAAAATGAGCGCTCGTAGATGTGGGAGTGGCCGGCAAGCACCATGTCGACGCCGGCCGCCTCGAGGATCGGCAAGGCGTTCTCGCGCATCTGGCGAAGCGCGCTCTCGGTGTCCGAGTTGTGCGAGCCCTTGGTGTAGGGCGGGTGATGCCAAAAGGCGATGATCCACTCCTGGTCGGTGGCGCCAAGATCGGCCTGCAGCCAGTTGAGCATCGCGCCGCCCACGCCGCGCGGTGAATCGTAGGAGTCGAGCACGACAAAGTGTACGTTGGCGTAATCAAAGGAGTAATAGGCCTCGGTGCCCGACGACATGCCGCCGGCTTCGGCGCTCTTGGGAAGCACGTAGGCGTCGTAATAGGGGCCGGATTGGGTCGACGAGCTCGAGCTATGACCTTCGTGGTTGCCAAGCGTTGCCCAGCTCACGGTGTTGCGAAGGACCTGTTGATAGATATCGAAAAAATAGAGCTGAAACTGCTGGTCGGTGCCGTCGGTGTAGGCCATGTCGCCCATGTGCAGGTAGATATCCGGCAGATCTTGGCCGACCTCGGCTAGCATCGCGTCGCGCACTCTGCGCTGGGCGGAGCTGCCGTTTCCGGAGTCGCCGACGACCCAGGCCCGAAAGCGCGTGCGCGAGCCGGTGGTCGGCGCGGTCACAAAATAGTGATCGGCGTCGGCGCCGGCCAACCGTGTCGTGGCCGTGCCCACGCTGTAAAAGTAGCGCGTCGAGGGCGCGAGCCCTGTGATGCGCACCTCGTGTTGGGTGCCGACTGCGGTGGCGTTCGCCGTCGAGTTGAGCGCGTCGGCAGCCGTTCCGTAGCGCACGACGCCAGCGCTGCTCACATCGGTGCGCCAGACCACGGTCATCGAGCTCGGCGTGCCGACTTGCAGATAGGGGCCGCGGGTGAGTTGCTGGGCTGCGGCGCTCGAAGCGACGAGCACGGTGCAAAGGGCGACGAACAAGGCGGCGAGCAGGCAGGGTGGGCGCGAACAAATCTTCATTGTGCGCTCCTCTTGCGCGCGATCGCCGCGAGCAGTTGGTGGGCCTGGTGATTTTTGGGCGTGCGTGCGATCGCCTCGCCCAGATCGACGATCGCTTCATCGTAGCGACCCAGCGCCTCGAGCGCCTGAGCGCGGCCAAAGAGCGCGAGGCTCGAGCGGCGGATGGTGATCAACCGATCGGCCTCGCCAAGCGCCCGCTCGCGATCCGCGCGAGCGAGCACGGCGCGACCTGCTGCTTCCTGGGCCGCCGCCCGGCGCAGATACCAGTTGGTCTTGACGCGCGCCTGGCCCATGGCCTGGTCGATGGCGCCGATCGCGCTGTCAAAGCGGCCGCGGCGCATCTCGAGATCGATGAGCATGATCGCCAAAACCACCGCTCCGCTCGCGCGTTGCAACCCCAGTCGGTAATTGGCCTCGGCCTCTTGCTCTCGACCGAGGCGCTCGAGCAGCGCCCCGCGGCTGACGAACAACTCCACGGCGTGCTCGCCGCCCGCGAGGGCGGCATCGTAGTCGAGCAAAGCCGCCTTGTAACGACCGCGTGCCTCGCGCACTCGGGCCCGCGTCCACAAGACCATGGGCTGGCCGGTGTTGTGGGCCAGATAGTGCGACAAGTGTTTGTCGGCGCGCGCAAGCTCGGCCATCTCGAAGTAGGTCAGACCGCGCCACAGATCGAGGCGCGCGTCTTTGGGGGCGAGCTTTGCAGCGCGGTCGATGTCGGCCATGGCGAGCGCGAAGCGGCCCTCGCGCCGCTGCAGCTCACTTCGCAGCAAGAGCAGATCGACGTCAGTCGGTGCCGCGTCGAGCTTGCTGCTCAGCGCTTCGACGGCGTGTTCGACGCCAGGATGGGCCGCTGCAAGCGCGGCGCTCGATAACAAAAGCGCAGTGGCGCCGGCGATCACTTTTCTTCGAATACCCATGCTCTTGAATTGCTCCCCGGCTTAGAACGCGACGTTGCACTTGCTGACAAATTCGTTGCAGTAGCCGCCCTCGAACAGCGCGATGCTCGATATGGTCGCCAGGACAGCCAACTGCTGTGCGATCGATGCCATGTGAGGCTCTGTTTTTAGTCGAGAAGTGGACCGGTCAGACCATGGCCACAGGCTAACCTGAGGGAGGCGGTTTTGCAAATGCGGGTGTGGCCGTCGAGGGGGCAGGGACCCCGACGTCATGCCCATCACCGCGATCTCGAATCGCTCGGGCAGCCGGGCTTCCATGCCAGGATGTCCGCATTGTTGCTTGTTTAAACAGTGGTCATGCCCCGATTTTGTGGAGATTCCGTGGCGTCAACCGGCCCGAGTTCATGGCACCTCGATCGATTAGGAGGACAGCCGGGCGACCGGGCAGCCGGCGACCGGGCAGCCGGGCTTGCATGTCGGGAAATCCGCTCGGTTGCTGGCGAAAGTAGGGGGTGAGGCCCAAATGGTTCGCCGGAGCGCTTGTTGCCATACCGATTGCAGGCTATAAAGAGGCGTCTTCAAGCCTCTCAAACCGCAAAATGCAATGAGCCCTCAGTGAATAAAGTTTGTCGGGCCCTGATCGCTCCATTGACCGTGCTCGCGATAAGCCTGCTCGCGATGAGCGGCTGTAAGACGACCAGCGTGCCACAGAACGAGGGCATCGAGCTCCTCGTCCAACAGGGCCACGCCCATTCGCCATACCACGTCAACACCTGGAGCGATGAGCATTATCTGCACGTCATGACGTTGACCGCAGGTGATGCCCGTGCCTGGCGGGCGCCGATCGACGACCCGCTGGACTGGAGCGTGCGGCGTATCTGGCAGGGGCGTAAGGTGACCTGGACTCTGGGTATTGACCCCCGCGAGTACGTCGTGATGAACACGGCTCACGTCGCCGAATTGTACCGTTTTGGGGATTGGGCAAATCCGCTGCTTACGCGGGCTGACGGTCTCCGTGAGAACATCAAATGGGTAGGCTACATTGCGCCATCGGACACCAACCAAGCCTGGCGCGCCATGGCTGTTCAGGAAGATGGAGATGCCGACGGCATTGGATATCGCGACTCATATCGAATATTTTTTAGTCCCGATGGCGAGTCCTGGGCTCTGCTCGAGTTGCCCGACACACCAACGAACTTACTCGACTTCAAAGACCTCTATGACGGCCGTTTCGCCGTGCTCTTGCCCCCGACCGAAACGACGCCGGCGGCCTGGAGGCTCTTTGAGCTTGGCGCTGACCTTAGCTGGAAGCCCTGCGCCAATTTTGCCGGCCTTTACAATTCGTTTCGCATCGTCGATTGGTCACCGACCATAGTGATTGAGCCGGCGGCCACGCCGGGCCAACCCCAGCCCACGGCTCAATGGTGGTACCGTGACGTGGCGGGCGAATGGACCGACATCGCCAGCCTCTTGCCTGGCGTGCCCGAGATCTCGGACATCGAAGCTCAAGCCACGAACAGGCTCTGGAAGGTTACGGGCCCGGACGGCCCTCTCGACGTGCACTTTTATCTTCATGATGCCGATCGCGGCTGGCAACTCGTCGCCGACATTTTGCCCGATCCCCCGGCTACGATCCGCGATGTCATAAGCATCGCGGGCACGAAGGGCATCGCCGTGCAGGCTGGGCTCTTCGACCTGCCCGCTCAAAACCAATCGAACTGGCGCTACTACCTCTTCGATGAGGCCGATCGCCTGATGCCACTGCACGCCGTGCTTCCTAATGTCCCGCCGCGCATTTGGACGGTGCGCACGGAGGGCGAAGATCGTTTGCTTGGCGTTCAAGAACTCGGCTCCGAAGGTGAAGCGGAGAACGGCTACGGCACGCGTTGGTTTGTTCACGATCAGAAACGCTGGGTGCCTCTCGAGGATCGGCTGCCTATCCCGGCATCGGAGATCGCCGATCTGCGTGCGTCTTCGGCTGAAGTCCTCAAAATCAAAAGGAAAGTTCAGGATACGGATCCTGTGGAACAATGGTGGATCGATCTCGGCCAGGGTTACGTCCTGCTCAGGGAAGCGCTTGGAGACGACGTCCGAGTTCCAAGGTACATTCGACAGGTCGATTACTGGCCTGGCGCCACGATCGCCCATGGTCTCATCGGCATTGGCGTCGATGACGATCAACGCTTCTGGTACATGCAAGACACCAACAAGCGCTGGCATCCGCTCCAGGACACGCTCGTGGCAGGCCGCGCCGCCGCGCCGGCTGTTCACAGAGCCCACGTATTTGCGGTTCTTTGGAGCGTGACGCCCGGCGGCGATCGGTGGTTCAGCGTCACGCAGCGAAGGGGATCGGAGGCCGCGCCCGGGCCCGGAGCCGCCGCCTACCTGGTGCGCGGCGCGGGCGATGCCTGGCAAAGCGCCAGCTTCGCGTTGCCACAGCTGCCTGCAGGCTCGGTCAGGCTGAGTGAAGCCGGTGACGTGCTTACGGCCCATGTCGATGGCCACGCACCGCAGCGCTACCGCCGCCTCGCCAACGGCCAGTGGGTCAGCGTCGACGAGGGTGTGTCCGGTGAGTCCGACACGCTGCGCGATGCTTATACCTTTCTCGGCGATCGCGGCCTCGCCCTTCGACGACAGCCCGCCGACCAGTCGCTCTCCGTCTGGCACTACTTTTACCGGGACGAGTCCCGTGGCTGGGTCGCGCTCGATGAGGTGCTGCCGCAAACATATCCACGCATCGCCTCCGTCTACAGTCTCCCCGGCGACCAGGTCATTGGGCTACAGGAAGAGGACGACAGCAATGACGACGGCATAAGAAATCAGTGGGCGTACCTCGTGCGTGACCCCACCGGGGCCTGGACGCCACTCGCTCAGGCCCTGCCCTCTGTGGGGCCCCTCATTTATCGGCTTGCGAGCTTTCTGCAAGGCCAGGGGCTAGCCGTCCAGGAAGAACGCCGGCTTGACGAGAGGCAAGTCGACCACCTCTGGCACTACTACATGCGCGATACGGGCGGGGCATGGAGGCCCCTCGACACTTTGCTCCCGGGCCTCTCCGAGCAAGGCGAGGCCATCGACAAGGTCCATGACTTCTTTGGCACCAACGGCCTGGCCGTACGCCTGGGCCCGACGGGCGGCTGGCGGCTCTTTCGCCGCCCGGCGCCACAGGCGGCGTGGGCTCCGATTACGCTCCCCACACCAACGCCTGGGCTCCTCGATGTTCGCGGCGATCTTCACGGGCGTGTGCTCGCCATCCGCACATTGGGCGACGACGGCGAAGGCGTTTGGAACTTGTGGTTGCGCGGCGATAAAAACACATGGCAGCCGGCGATCACGCGGTTCCCCAAAATTCCAGACACGGTACAGGACCTTCGCATCGCCCTCGACGAGGGCCTGCTCGGCGTGCAAGCCCGCAAGTCCGCAGGCAGTGGTCTCTGGCAATGGTTTGCGCTCGACGAAGACGGCCTGAGCAAGCACCTCGGCCATACCTCTAGCCCGAGCTGGCCAGGGTTTTCATACACCCAGGCGTCCAATAATCAGGTCGTGATCGAGGACGCTGTCCACGTGACCGACGGCGTCTCCAGCCGAACGGCCCCACTTCCCAAGGTCTGGTTTCATCGGGGCACGCAAGCTACCACGGGCCAGGCCTACCGCGCCCCCGATGCTTTTCCGGATAGTTTCGATGTCTACGCACCGGGCGCCTCGGGCCTACTCCTCGTCTACGAAGTCGAGGGACGACGCAGGGCCACGTCCTTTAGCCGTGGCAGCGTGGAGGTGAGCACCCACGAGATCGCCAAAGGCGGGAACCTCGTCGAAGAGATCCGATTTATCCATAATACGCTGCCCGACGGCACGATCCGCGTGCATCGCTACGACGACCCGACACGCTTCATCATGCTCCACACGGACAGCTCCGGCGCCGAGATCTATTACGACGATCGGGGCTACTTTTATGACGCACGCCCTGGCCACAGCCTCGACACGCTCTCCTTTCGCCGCGGCAGCGACATCTATACCTTTCGCCAACTCGCCGCCTATCTCTTTCGCCCAGATCGCCTCGAAGAGCGCCTTGGCCTGGTGCCGGGCAGCTTCTTCACGCTCACCGAAAGCGACCAGAGCCGCATCAGCGAGGCCCGCGAGCTTGCCGGCCCCGGCGAGTTGGCCCTGGCAACGCTTCGACCGCCCCAACTCGAGATCATCGGTAGAGTCAAAATGAGCGTCACCTCTCCGCGGGTCGACATTCGCGTGAGCGCCACGGGCCAGGGCTTGAGTGACGAGAGCTTCGCGGCTCACGTCTTGGGCGCAGGACAAGCACGCTCGGCCTCCCCTGCGCCCCAAAGGCAGCGCGGCATGGACAGCTTGAACACCCTTTCAAAAACCCTCTCCATAGCGCTCCTCGAAGGGGACAACCATATCGAGATCAGCGTCGTCGACGCCGCAGGCCTGACCCACACGCGCAGCGCTCACGTGCGCTATGAGCCTGCGCAACCGGCGGCGCGCACTCTGTGGCTCGGCATCGTCGCCGCCGGTGACTACGACGACACTCGCCTCAAGCCGCTAGAATTTACGGCAAGCGATGCTCAGACCATACTCGCCGCCTTCAGCGCTCAAGAGGGCAAGCTCTTCGACGAGGTCAAAGTGCGCCAGTGGTGCGATGCCGACGCATGCGATGCCCGTGCACACCACGGCGTGCTTCGCCGTGAGGTACCAGCGTTCTTCTCACAGATGAATCAGGGCGATTACGCCACGCTCTTCGTCAGCGGCCACGGCACAAAGCGCGGCCACACCTACCATTTCGTGCCCACCGATGGAGATCTCGACCACGACAACACCATGATTAGCTGGCTCCTGCTCGAGTCCTGGATCACGGCCGCGCCAGTGCTCGGCAAGCGCCTGCTCATCCTGGACAGTTGCCACTCCGGTGCCCTTGGCCGGGACGGACGCGAAAAAGAGCGCATCGTCGAGCAAGCCTATCGCCACCGCGGGCTCTACATCCTCTCGGCGAGCGCCGCCGACGCTTACGCCTACGAGCTGGGGAAAATTGGAAACGGCCTGCTCACCCATGCCCTCAAACACGGCCTCGTTGGAGGCGCCGACATATCGCCGGCGGACGGCCGCGTTAGCTTCCAGGAGCTGAGCGATTTCGTCGCCCGACGCGTGCGTAAGCTCGCCAGGGACAATCGCATTGTTCAGGAGCCCTATACTCCGATCGTCGATGCGGCGATGGATTTCTCCCTCGCCCACGTCACCCGCGCCCGCTACACCGTCTCCCTTGTCGTCATCGAGGTCAATGCCCAGAACGTCGTCGACTACAACTCGCCACAGGCTCTCGCCCATTGGGAGAGCCTCCTGACAAAGAACATCTCTGGGCTTCGCATCGACAAGGAGAGCCCCGCCCTTCTTATCGAGCTGCACCTGAGCGAAGGCGCCGTGCGACTTGTCATCAAGTCGCCCGATAATACCCGGCACTTCGATAAACCCTTGAATCGCGAAGACCCCGGCGATGAAGCCCTCGGCAAGCAGGTCGAAGAGGCCCTGGCCAATGCCCAGGTCAACTTATGAGCGCTCGGATATGAACTCTACACGACACGTCATCTTCATCGCCACCTGGCTGGGACTCTCGCTCGTAGCGCCGGCTGCAAGCGCGGGGGTCAACATCAAGAACGGCAATTTCTATACCTCGTATCTAGACATGAGGTCATCGGGAGAGCCTTTTCTCTCCATCGATCGCACGTACAACAGTACGTCCGTGTTCGTGGGACTCTTCGGCCCTGGCTGGAACACGCAATTCGAGACTTTTCTGCAGGTGTTTCCCGATGGCAGGCTTCTCATCTACGAAAATGGCGGTGGCTCCACGACGGGCTTCGATCCACCGACCCTCGATCCAGAGGGGTTCGACGCAGCCGTGGCGACGTTACTGCTGGCTGCCCGTGCCGCGTCGATGCCGGATTACTTGAAAGATCCCGGCCAGTACCGTGCTCGACTTGGACGGGATGCGGACTTTCGCAACGCCCAATGGACCAAACTGGTGAACCTTGGAGAGCTCGCGCCGCGGGCGCTTCCGATTGGCGCGCGGCTGAGCTCTTCTTTTGATCATTATGACCAATATGTTCTGCGGTTGGCCGCCGGCTACGCCCGCTACTCAGGGAGCGGCAAGATTGAATTCTTCGACGACTCTGGAAAGCTCGTGCGCATCGCCCACGCCGACGGCTATCAGATTGAATTCAACCATGATGCCAGCGACCGCCTGAGCTCCGTACGCGACAGTCTTGGCCGTGAGCTAAGGTTTACCCTCAACGCCGAGGGTCGCATCATCAGGGTCGAGAATTCCGAGGGCCACCGCGCAACTTACACCTATGGCCCCGATGGTTGGCTCATCAAGTCACATGACGCAGGCGACAATGTCTTCCACTACACCTATGACACGCTCCACAATCTCGTCGCCGTTGGTTACGAAGACGGCACCACGCGTGAGATGCGATATGAGCCGTACACCTCCTACACGCATAGCGAACGGACCAGCGATGGCAACGTGCAGATCTACCACTACCCTCCTGAGGAAAAGCTCCCCGGCGACGGCCAACGATACTCGACCATCATCGAGTATCGAGACGAGCGCGGAGCGCTGCAAAAGCAAAATGAGTCTACCTACTACATACGCGTACGCGCGGACGGCGTGAGCTCCTCAGAGCGTATCGTCAGGTTGGTCGACGGCGTCACCTCCGATTACACCTACGATGATCACGGCCGCACCATGAGGGTAGTTCGCGATGGGTTCCCCACCGATATAAGCTATGACACCAGGGGCCGAGTCGTCGAAAAACGAACTCCGAGGCGCGTCACCCGACTGGCCTATAATCACTTTGGGCTGAGCTCGATTCTGCTCGAGGACCCGGCGAATAGCGAAGAGGTAGCTCGTACAACTTTCGAGTACGGCCTCGAAGGTCAGCTAATGGAGACGATCGATTCACAGGGGCGCTCGCTGACCGTCACATACCACGGTAATGGCCAGCCCGAAAAAGTGAGCTGGACCGTCGATGGGCAGACCCATTATCAGAATTTTGGATGCCCCGACTATTTCGACAGCGATGATTTGCCCTCCGAGCCATGATACTCAGGAGGAGCGAAATCTTGAGCGAGAAGAACGGCGCTGATCGCGATCGAAGCTTGTCCTTTGATCGAGGACCGGGGCTCCCTGCACGAAGACCTTTTGGCGTTCGGCGGGCGGCGACAGATCGAGCGACGAGGCCATATTTGCGTTATTCGCCTTTCGCGGACTGCGCGCAACAAGCCAGTCGCCCTGGTCGTTCTGACCGTGACATGGACTGCCAGGACCTGCGACAACGGGCCCTTGGAGCGCCGCAAAAACACATGATTTACTTTGACACCGGGTAGGGCAGGGCATAGCCTGCTACGTCATACCTTAAGCCCACGGAGCATTTTGTGGATGTAGATGATCGCAGTATGGATGCGCCCGATACATCGCCTGGCCGCTTCCCGGTCGTGGCACTGGGGGCGTCGGCAGGCGGCCTGAAAGCGTTCGAAGAATTCTTCCGTGCTTTGCCCACCGATACCGGAATGGCCTTCGTTCTGGTGCAGCATCTCGCGCCCGATCAAGCGAGTAGTCTAGCGGAGATCTTACAGCGACTCACGACCTTGAGCGTCACTCAGGTCACAGAGACCGTGCAGCTCGAGCCGAATCAGGTCTATGTGATCCCACCGAATAAGGGTCTCGAGGTGAAGCAGGGGCGATTGCACCTGCACCCTCGGTCGACGGAGCGCCAACCTCCCGCCTCGATCGACACCCTCTTTCGCTCGCTGGCGCTCGATTGCCAATCCTATGCGGTGGCGATCGTGCTCTCCGGCAGCGGAAGCGACGGAGCACAGGGGCTCGTCGAGGTGCATAAGCGAGGAGGGTTTACGATGGCTCAGGATCCAGAGGAGGCGGAGTTTTCCTCGATGCCCAAGCTCGCCATCGAAACGGGGCGAGTGGATATGGTCCTGACGGCCGGGGAGTTGGCGAGCTGCCTCGTCGAAGGGCAACGTCATTCCCAGCAATCCAGACTGCAAGATGGACTCTCAAGCCAGGGGTCCGAAGAGCGCGACAAGCAAGAGTCTGACTCTGAGCAAGAGTTTGACTATGGGGCGATCACCGAGAAGCTGCACGAATTGACCGGCACGGACTTCTCCCACTACAAGCGGCCGACGATGCTCAGGCGGCTGAAACGTCGAATCGATGCCAATCATCTCGAGAGTCTCGATGCCTACGAAGCCTACCTGAGCGATCACCCCGAGGAGGCCGAGTGCCTCGTCGAGGACTTGCTGATCAAGGTTACCGAGTTCTTTCGCGACCCCGACGCCTTCGCGAGCCTCGAGAAGAATTTCATCCCAAAGCTCGTCGACACCTGCAACGCTCAGACCCCGATCCGAGTCTGGGTGGCGGGATGTGCGACGGGCCAGGAGGCTTATAGTATCGCGATACTTCTTCACGAAGAGTTCACGCGCCGAAATGTTCTTTGTGACTTCAAGATCTTCGCCACGGACCTGGACAAGCGCGCGATCGAGACCGCCAGACGCGGGGTGTTTAGCGCCCAGGACTGCGCGAGTTTGAGCTCCGAGCGTCTACAACGCTTCTTCACCAAGGACGAAGGCTATCGCATTCGACCCTTAATTCGTGATCGGATCCTCTTCGCCGTCCACGACATCTTAAGGGATCCGCCTTTTGCCAGCGTCAACCTGGTGAGCTGTCGCAACGTGCTGATCTACCTCGACCCGAACGCCCAGCGGCGTGCCTTCGAGGTGCTTCACTACGCCTTGAAGCACGGCGGAACGCTCTTCATTGGCCAGTCGGAGTTCGTGGGAATGGCGCGAGACCTCTTCGCGCCTGGTGACGAGTTGCACCGAATCTATCAATCGCGACACACCACCAAGCGCATCTCCGCTCGTTCCACCTGGCTCAGCGGCGGCGTACAGCGCGAGAGCCGAAAGCCGCTTGATTTCACCCTGGGCCACGGTGGCAGGGAGTCTTTCGAGTGGGGCCCCGTGCACCATGCTGCGCTCTCGCGCGACTACGCGCCTCCCAGCCTGCTCGTCAACCGACAGAGCTCGATTCTCCACGTCATGGGTGACGTTCGTCCTTACCTGCTCGTCCCGGAGGGCAAGCCGACGACCAACGTGATCAACTCGGTACACCCCGGCCTGCGCGTGAAGCTGCGCACGGCCCTGACAGTGGCCTTCGGCCAGAATGCCACGACGACGACGGGGCCTTTGACCTTCGACGACGAGGGACAAAGCCGCACGGTCCGCGTGGTCGTGCGCTCCATTGAGGCCGGGGCCTACGGCGAGGAAGGGATCGCCCTGATATCCTTTGAGACCTGGGACAACGAGCCCGTGTCCTCGACGAAGTGGGCCTCCAACCCCGTCGACACCTCGAACCAGACCGACCTCGATAGGCTCGAAGATGAGCTCGAGACCGTGCGACGAGAGCTCGAGGCGCGCATCGATGGCCAGGAGATAATCACCGAGAAGCTCACCACCGCCAACGAGGAGCTCCTCACGATTAATGAGGAGCTGCAGTCGACCACCGAGGAGCTCGAGACGAGCCAGGAGGAACTCCAGTCGACCAATGAGGAACTCACGACGGTAAACCTGGAGCTCCACCATAAGGTCAACGAGTTGAACTCGGTGAACAGCGATCTGAGGAACCTCTTATCGTCGACAAACATTGGCACGATATTTCTCGACCCTCCCCTGCGAATCAAGCGATTTACCGCACCGGTGACCGACGTTTTCAACATCCTCGACTCCGATATCGGGCGACCGCTGGAGCATATCACCCACAATCTGGATTACAGCGAACTCATCGACGATGCCCGTAATATCCTCGAGACTCGCGTGCCTATTGAGCGTGAGATCACGTCACGAGACGGCCGCTGGTTCATCGCGCGCGCCGCCCCCTACAAGACCATCCAAGAAGAGGTCGACGGGGTGGTGTTGACCTTCTTCGAGACGACCGAACGCCGGATAGCCCAGAACAAGCTGCGCGAGAGCGAGCTCTTGTTTCGCACGGTCTTCGAGAGCGCCAGCGACGCCGTCTTTGTCTTCGCCACAGGACAGGACGGCCTGTTTACGGCGTTGGAGAACGTGAACGCCGGCGCCTCTCGACAGCTCGGATATTCGGCGTCCGAGCTCATGGAGCGCACCCTCGAGGACTTCATCGATCCCACGTCCGTGGAGCTGGACGCCTTCTTGGCGACTCTACGCCAGGAGGGCGTGGCAAGCTCCCAGATGAAGTTCATCGCTAACGACGCGCGTTCGCATGAGGTCGAGCTAACTGCCCGTAAGCTGGAGATAGCGGGCAATTCCAAAGTCGTCGTCGTCGCGCGCAATATCGCCGCCCAACAGGCTTACGAAGACGGCCTGCTCGCGGCCAAATTGGAGTCCGACAGGCTCGCCGAGATGCGTGCCACCTTTCTGGCCAATATGAGCCACGAGATCCGCACCCCTTTGACAAGCATCATCGGCGTCTCCCAGCTCCTGGGCGAGTGTGATCTCTCGGAGAAGGAGCAGACCATGGTGGGCTTGATCCAGACCAGCGGCAGGCGACTGCATCAGACGCTGGACTCGGTTTTGGACATCTCACGCATCGAAGCGGGCGAGATGGAGCCACGCTATGGAGCCACGCAGATTGTCAAAGAGATCGTCGAAGATATCGAGGTGCTTCGCCCCCTGGCCAAACGCAAGGGTATCGCGCTGCGATTTCACCACAAGCTCGACGAGGGCCTGATCTTTCACACCGACGTCGGCTTCATCCACCGCATCGTCAACAACCTCATCCAAAACGCCATCAAGTTTACCGACGCTGGCGAGGTCGAGGTCAAACTCGAGGCACTCGAGGGCGACGCCTTGCGCGTAACCGTCAGGGACACCGGCATCGGCATCGACGAGAAGTTTCTTCCCCATATCTTCGAAAAGTTCAAGCAGGCCAGCGTGGGCAACCAGCGACGCTACGACGGCTCCGGCCTGGGCCTGGCCCTCGTCAAGCACCTTGTCGATATCCTCGGAGGAACCATTGTGATTCAAAGCGCCAAGAACGAGGGAACCACCTTCGTCGTATCGATCCCCCAGCACCAAATTGATGAAGCCCCGAGAGGCCAGAATTGAGGGGAACATCAAACAAGGAGAAATTAACCATGCAGTCACAGAAAACCGACGAAACACCACAGTCCAGGACGCGGCGCTTGCTCATCGTCGAGGACGATCTCGAGACGCGCACGTTCTTGGTGATGGCGCTGGGCGAGATCTACGAGATCGTGGAGGCGGAGAGCGCCGCTGAGGCCTTGATCGAGGTGGGGCGACAGCGCATCGATCTCTTCCTCGTCGATATCGCGCTGCGAGACGAGATCGACGGCGTCGCCCTGGTTCAGATACTGCGCCAAAACGGCGCCCTCCAAAAGACGCCGATGGTGGCCATGACGGCTCATCACATGCGCGAAGATCGCCAATTCTATCTGGACCACGGCTTCACCGACTTCATCGCCAAACCCTTCTATCCTCAGGACCTGCTCAACCTCATCGCCGGCCACCTCACCAACCACCTCACAAGCAGCGACACGCTTTGATGCTGGCCTTTTGCCTCTCGCTTTCGCCCCTGTGGTGGGGCTGCGCGACGACGATGCAGACCGCCGAGCGGCTCCAATCTGGCGACATCGTCGTCTCCGGCGCCCTCGACCTCCCCGGACTCCTCTATGTTCCCCGCTTGAGTGGCCAACTCCTCATCGGTGCCAGCGACCGGCGTTTACCTATGGCAGAAGATCCGTGGGGATTCATTGATTATACGCCAACCACCGACCCCACCTCCGCACACCACGGCGGAGCGAGGCTTTAGCCTCAGCGCAGCCCCACTATGCGCAGCCCCTGGTTTTAACCAGGGTGTGGACGTCCATCAACCACCCGGCCATCGCCTCACCACGTCCATCAACCACCCGAGAAAACCGCCCGAGAGATGCGCAAAGTCCTTTGTTCATGGGGCCGTTAGGCAAACTACGCCGCTCACGTATTGCTCGACGAGTGGGGATGTCGCGATGGTGAAGAGCAGAGGGGATATGCTCTGTTCCCTGCGTGGCCACGTCGGGGACTCGGCTTACAAGACGAGTGGCCGCTCATAAGCATAGAATCTAGCTGATGTTCATCTCTCGGGCGGTTTTTCCCGGGCGGTTTTTCCGGGCGGTTTTTCCCGCGGGCGGTTTTTCCGCATGGCCCCCCCCAACACGCGACGTCCCAACCTACCTCCCGAACGCCACGACTAAACGAAAAATTGCCCGCACGCGCCATGGCCGCCGCCTCGACTAAATCAGAATCGGCTCTCACCCATTTTTTTTCGCGATCGACTAAAAGGAAATGCCCTGCAAGGCACTTTTTTCTGACCCCGATTAAAAACGAATCCGCACCCAAGCACCTGTTTGCCGCCCTCGATTAAAAGCACGACGCCCCAACACCCCCCCTTGCCGCCACGAGTAATAGAATTTTTGCTCCAAATCATTTTTTCGTCGACCGGAGCGCTCGCCCCAGCGCGCCAGCGCACAAAGTCCGCGATGCAGATCGATCGCCTCATCTTCGCATCCGTTACCTACTTCGATGAGTAGGTCGAGTTGCGGCTAGCAGCCAAAAATTCGCGACCGTATTCTTGTCACCAAGGCCACTGGACAATTCACAGCGCTGAGTTGGAAGCGAGATGTCGCCGAGAGTCGCGAAAACGTCGGCGGGCAGCCAAGGTCGGGTGCTCTGAGGGGCCGGCCTTGGCGCTCATCCTCGACCTCTTCCACGCCAAACATCGCATCTAGGAGGCGCCCTCGGCCCTATGGGGCGAGGGCACGGCGCAGTCGAAGAAGTGGGCACATCGCCAAAACGAGCGGCTCGAGGCCGGGCAGGTAGAGGTGGTAATTGCCACGCTGCGCCGGCTGCTGGACACACGTGAGCTCAAGAGGCTCGACGAACTGCTGACTTATTTCGAGAACAATGTGGACCGAATGGACTACCAGAGTTATCGCTCCCAGAACTTGCGCATCTCATCGGCCTGCGTCGAGAGCGCGAACTACCATGTGACCGGGGCCCGCATGAAACAACAGGGAATGCGCTGGTCGCGCGAAGGGGCTGAAGAGATGGCGCCGCTGCGCGCGGACCTCTTCAACGGAGTCTGGCGCGAGCGAACCCGACAGATGCTCAAGCAAGCAGCGTGACCCCACATTGGGGATCCGCGCCCCCCGTCAGACGTTCAGGTTCAGGTTCAGGTTCAGGTTCAGGTTCACGTTCACGTGAACGTGAACCTGTGACGGGCCGCTTCGAAGCGACGACTTATGTAATATCGACAGGCAGGGATGCCCGGGATACTGACGCTTGCCCGTCAGCTTAACCGTGCCTCGGCCAGACCGGATGGTCGCGGTCGATGACGAACACATGACTATGGCGCCGCCCCTCCCCCTTCAGATGGGGATGTTCCAGGGAGAGCCCGGGATGGCAATGTTCGACCTCCTGAAAATCGCCCGCGGGCCATAGACGAATCGCCAGCACTACTGAAATGGCGGCCATCCCTGCGAGCAAAGCGAAGGTCGTGTTCATGCCGAGCTTGGCGCCAAGCCAGCCTGCAATGGGATAGGTGATCAGCCAGCAGGCGTGGGAGAGGGCAAATTGGGCCGCGAACAGGGCCGGTCGATCTTGTGCGTGGCACGAGCGGCGCAGCAGGCGGCCCGAGGGGGTCTGGGTCAAGCTATAGGCGAAGCCCATGGCGAACCAAAGGGGCAGCATGAAGGCGTAGCCGGGCATGAACATCCCGAAGGTTAGGCCCAGGGGCAGCAGCGTCGCACAGGCGCACATCAGGCTGCGGTCGTTGGTTTTCTCGAGCAGCGGCGCCAGGGCGAAGGCGGCAAGCATCGAGCCCGCGCCAAAGGCGGCCAGGGCGAGTGCCATGGCCTGCTCGCTGAGGCCATAGTGGCCCTGAACCAGGACGACGGTGTTGACGATGACCATCGCGCCGGCGGCGGCGACGGCAAGGTTGAGGGCAAGGAGTCCGCGTAGTCGAGGGGTGGCGAGGTAGATGCGGATGCCGTGGGTCACGGCTTCATAAATCGGCCCTCTCTCGGAAGGTTTCGGGCTTGGTAGCGCGACGGAAAGCACGAGAAATGCTGAGACGATGAAGCCGATGACCGTGCCTGAAAAGAGGTTGTGGAAGCTCATCACCGTTAGCAAAACCGCCGCCAGCGCCGGGCTCAGAAGGTTCTCGAGATCGTAGGCCAGGCGCGAGAGGGACAGGGCCTGGGTATAGTCCATCTCGTCGGGCAGGATGTCGGGAATCGTCGCCTGGAAGGTTGGGGTAAACGCCGCCGAGGCGGACTGAAGCAGGAAGACCAGGACGTAGACCTGCCAAATTTCGGACACAAAAGGTAAAAAAACCACGACGGCCGCACGCACGATGTCGAGACTAACGAGCACGGTGCGGCGGGGAAGATGCTGGGCAAACGCGGAGGCAATGGGGGCGACACCGACGTAAGCGATCATCTTAATCGCAAGAGCGGTGCCCAGCACGGCCCCGGCGTTCGCCCCGGCCAGGTCATAAGCCAACAACCCGAGGGCGACCGTGGCGAGTCCCGTACCGACGAGGGCGATGACTTGAGCGAGGAAGAGATGGCGGTAGGTTCGGTTGGCGAGCACCTTGAACATGGAGTCCGTTTCTCCCGGCGCACCGAGCGCTGGTAGATGTGTGAATTCTGTTTACATTGCTTATTTCAACGCCTTGGGATACCTCCAGGGCAGCCTGAAGTCTCCTCGAAGTTTGAGCACGTGATGTCACATGCCTTCATTCGGCTACGCCCGCGAAGCGAGCAGATCTATATCAGCCAGGGGCGCATCGTCATAGCGACAAGCGTCGACGGCTCGATCGAGCCCGAGGCCGAGCTCGGTCTTTTCGTGCACGAGACGCGCATGCTCTCTCGGCACCAGGTGCTCGTCGATGGCGAGCCGTTGAAACCCGTCGCGCTCTCCAAGGTCGCGGAGCACGCCTGGCTTGGCTACTACATCACGCGGGCGCCGGGCGCGGGGAGCGATTCCAAGGACATGGGTGCTGGCTTGATGGACGAGGCCAGCGAGCAGACTCTCGAGGCGCGCATCTCACGCTACGTCGGCTCGAACATGCACGAAGACCTCGACCTGACAAATTACTCGTCGGGCGTGGTCAACTTCGAGCTCGCGGTCGAACTCGACGCAGACTTCGCGGATCTCGTCGAGACGGCGCGCCCGCGACAGCAATTCGGTACGCTCGATCGCCGATTTCAGCAGCTCGATGAGCAGAGCTGGGAGCTACGCTTCGATTATAGGGCGAGCCACGGCGACGCGCGGCTCGATCGCGGACTTCGGCTGCTCGTTCATCGCGTCGACTCTGCGCCGCGCTGGGAGAGGGGCCGGCTGATCTTCGACGTGGGCCTCGAGCCCCAGCAGCGCTGGCACGCGTGCCTGGACTACATCCCGCGCGTCGAGGAGGCGTTGACCCTGGGCTGGGAGCCGTCGCACTACCAGTGCCGCTCGTTCGAACCGACGACGAACCCGATGGACGAGCGACGTCTGGGCTTTCTGGGGCGCGCGTCGTCGATCCGAACGACCAACGCCGTGCCGCTGATTCGCGTGGTTGAAGGCGCGTTCGGCCAGGCTGTCGAGGATCTGGCAACCCTGCGGCTGCACGATCTCGACGTCGACGAGACGAGCTGGACGATGGCCGCCGGGCTGCCGCTGTACGTCGCGCTGTTTGGACGCGATACGCTGACCGCAGCCTGGCAGGCCGCGATTGTCGATACCGGCATGCTGAAGGGTACGCTCACTCGCCTGGCCGAGCGCCAGGGCCGCGAGGTCGACGACTGGCGCGACGAGCAGCCGGGGCGACTGTTGCACGAGGCCCACACCGGGCCGCTCGAGGTGCTCGGGTACAACCCGCGCGCGCGCTACTACGGCTCGATCACGACCTCGGCCTTCTTTCCCGTGGCGCTGTGCGAGCTGTGGCACTGGAGCGGCGACGCCGAGCTCGTTCGCCCCTTCGTCAAGCCGGCGCTCGAGGCCCTGCGGTGGCTCGACGAGTGGGCCGACTTCGAGGGCGACGGGTTCTACGAGTACAAGACGCGCTCCTCGCAGGGCACAAAACACCAGGCGTGGAAGGACTCCGATTCGGCGATGGTCTACGAGGACGGCACGCAGGCCCAGCCGCCGATCGCCGCCAGCGAGGAGCAAGGCTTTGCCTACATGGCAAAGTTCATGATGGCCGAGCTGCTGTGGTGGCTCGGCGAGCGCGAGCTCGCGGCGCGGCTGTCGCGTGAGGCCGGCGAGCTCAAGCGCCGCTTTGTCGATGCGTTTTGGATGCCCGACGCGGGCTACCTCGCCATGGCGCTCGACTCGGACAAACGCCCGCTGCGCTCGATCGGCTCGAACGCCGGCCACTGCCTGGCGACCGGCATCATCGACCGCTCGATGGCGGGCCCGATCGCCGGTCGCCTGCTCTCCGACGACATGTTCAGCGGCTGGGGCGTGCGCACGCTCTCGAGCGAGCACCCGGCTTACAACCCCTACAGCTACCATCGCGGCTCGGTCTGGCCGGTCGAGAACGCGACCTTCGCCCTGGGCTTCATGCGCTACGGGCTGCACGGCCACGTCGCCCGGCTCAGCCGCGCGATGTTCGAGGCCGCGCAGCTCTTCGAGTCCCATCGGCTGCCCGAGGTCTTCAGCGGGCACGGCCGCGATGCCGATCATCCCTTCCCGGCCTTCTACCCCGGGGCGAACTCCCCGCAGGCGTGGTCGGCTTCGGCGATCTTCTGCTTCGTGCAGGCGATGTGCGGGATCTATCCCTACGCACCTCTGGAGATGCTCGTCGTCGACCCGCACCTGCCCGAGTGGCTACCCGAGCTCACGTTCGAGAACCTGAAGGTGGGCCGGGCACGCACGACGATCCGCTTTTTTCGGCGCGCTGATGGCACGAGCGACTACCGCGTCGAAGCGCTCGAAGGCCCCCTTCACGTCTTGCGCCAGGCGAGCCCCTGGTCACTGACGGCGACGCCGGGCGGGCGGCTCGTCGACGCCTTCTCGAGCCTTCTGCCTCGACACTGAACAGTCTACCTTTCACGAACGGGAGTCCAACCTATGCCACGTCGTATCGAAGAACAGGTGATCGTCATCATCGGAGCCTCCTCAGGGCTCGGACGCCAGACCGCGCTCGACCTCGCCGACGAGGGGGCAAGCGTCGTCGTCGCCTCGCGAAACGCGCCCGCCCTCGAAGAGCTCGCGACCGAGCTCGAGGCGCGCGGTGCGCGTCGCGCCGTGGCACACCCGATGGACATCTCGAAGACCAACGAGGTCGAGACCCTCGTCTCCTCGACGATCGAGCAGTTCGGCCGCATCGACACCTTGATGGTCATGCCAGGCCTTGCGATCTATGCCCCGATCGAGCAGACCACGCTCGAGGAGTTCGAGCGCATGATCGACGTCTTGCTCATCGGCTACGTGCGGGCGGCCAAGGCGATCCTGCCCGTCTTTCGCCGCCAGGGCTACGGTACGTTGATCAACGTCGCTTCGGCCCTCGGAAAGGGCGCGGTCCCCCTGCAGGGGGCGTATACCTCAGCCAAGCACGGCGTCGTCGGCTTTACCCAGACCCTACAGATGGAGCTTCGTGGCTCGGGCATCAACGTCTGCCTGGTGCTGCCCGGCTCGATGGCCACGCCCCTGCAACCCGTTCACGCACGCAGTAAGACCGGGCGCGTGCCCAAGGCCGTCGTGCCTGTGTTCCACCCCCGCCGCGTCTCGAAGAAGCTCGTGCGCTGCGCGAAGCGGCCACGGGCGACGATCAAGCCCGACCCGCAGTCGAAGCTCTTCATCCCGCTCGGCTATGTCGCCTCGGGCCTGATCAGCCGGGTCCTCTCACGCTTTGGCGAGCGCATGCAGATGACCCACGAGCCCGAGCCGACGCATGGGCGCGACAACATCGACGCGCCTATGCTCACCGCCGAGAGCGCCTCGATCACGGGCGGCGCCCTGACGACAGCTGACCGCATCAGCCGCTGGACCCGCTTCCATCCCGTCCGCGCCTTGCTGTTCGCCGCCCTGGCCTCAGCCAGCCTGCTTGTCACTGGGCGCAAGCTCGCCAAGCTGCAGTTGCTGCCCGAGCAGCTCACACGAAACATCGGCAAGCGTCGAGGCAGCAATCTGCTGCGGTTGGCGAAAACTTCCTCTGTTATTCGGAGAACATCATGAACAGCACTACGAGCATCAATGTATCTCGCGCATTCGCCGCCGGTGTCCTGGGCGGCCTGGCCATGACGATCTTCATGGCCATCGTTCGCCTCACGGGCATACCGGTCAACGTCGAGGCGATGCTGGGCAGCATGTTCGGCCTCGACCCGATGGCCACCGGCACCTGGCTGCTGGGACTGGTCATGCATCTCATGCTCTCGGGGCTCATCGCGCTGGCGTACGCCTGGGGCTTCGAACGCGTCACGCATCGCGCGGGATGGACCACCGGTCTCGTCTTCTCGGTCGTTCACATCGTCATCGCCGGCATCGCCATGGTGATGATTCCGCTGATTCATGCGCTCATTCCCGAGATGATGCCCGCTCCCGGTGCCTTCATGGCTAACATGGGAGTGGTGGGAGTGCTCCTGTTCGTC